>NZ_LLZG01000104.1 GCF_001509475.1 Streptomyces regalis | reverse complement strand
GGCTTCCCGCCCCGCGCCCCCGCGGAAGAACCTCCCTGCGCCCCCGTGGAACTCCCCCGCGCGCTCTTCTTCCCACTCACATCCTTGGCCCCACCACCGGAGGCACTGGCACCACCGGAAACACCCGTACCACCGGAGGCGCTCGCATGGGTGGACCTGCCCGACGCCGACTGCTGTACGGCGGTCTTCTTCGCCACCATGCCGCGGCCCCTTCACATATTGTGATCTTGCTCGCGAATCGTGCTGGGACGATAAATCGACTTGAGTCCCGCGGCAACGGGGCACACCGCCCGATTCGCCCGCCCCGCGCATGCCGCGCGGCAGACCTGCATGCGTTGTGCCCAGCTCCCCGCCGGGTATGCCGCCGAGCCGACCGCCCCAGAATCCGAACGCACGTACCGAACCATTCGGGTCACCGCGGCCCGTACGGCCTCCCCGTCCCCCACCCCTCGGAAATCCGGTCGGCCGCTGTCCCCGGGGCGCCGTACACTGGGCGCAGCGAAAAGCGTGGATGGGGACGAGTAGCGACGTACGCAGCCCAGAGCGACCCGGGGACGGTGGAAGCCCGGGGGCGAGCGCGACGTGAAGATCACCCCGGAGCCGTCGGAAGAACACCGCAGCCGTAGGCGGCGGCCAGTAGAACCGGCATCGCGACCCCAATGAGGGGGCTCACCGACGCACACCCCGCGTCGGCGGGCCAAGGAGGGTGGTACCGCGGGAGCGCGCCGAAACCGGCGTACGGAAAGACACAGCTCTCGTCCCTCCGGACGGAAGGCAGCAAGTCCGCCGGAGGAAGCTCGCTGATGACAACGCCGACGTACCGCCAGGTACCCGCCCAGGTCGACCTGCCCGCACTCGAGCACGCCGTGCTCGACTTCTGGCGCGAGCAGAAGATCTTCGCCAAGAGCCTGGAGCAGTCCGAGGGCCACCCCGAGTGGGTGTTCTACGAAGGCCCGCCCACCGCCAACGGCATGCCCGGCGCCCACCACATCGAGGCCCGCGTCTTCAAGGACGTCTTCCCCCGCTTCCGCACCATGCGCGGCTACCACGTCGCCCGCAAGGCCGGCTGGGACTGCCACGGCCTCCCCGTCGAGCTGGCGGTCGAGAAGGAGCTCGGCTTCAGCGGCAAGAAGGACATCGAGGCGTACGGCATCGCCGAGTTCAACACCAAGTGCCGCGAGTCCGTGCTGCGGCACACCGATGCCTTCTCCGACCTGACGACCCGCATGGGCTACTGGGTCGACCTCGACGACGCGTACGTCACGATGGACCCCGAGTACATCGAGTCCGTCTGGTGGTCGCTCAAGGAGATCTTCAACAAGGACCTGCTGGTCCAGGACCACCGCGTCGCCCCCTGGTGCCCCCGCTGCGGCACCGGCCTGTCCGACCACGAGCTGGCGCAGGGCTACGAGACGGTCGTCGACCCCTCGGTGTACGTCCGTTTCCCGCTCACCTCCGGTCCGCTCGCCGGCGAAGCCGCGCTCCTGGTGTGGACGACCACGCCCTGGACCCTCGTCTCCAACACGGCCGTGGCCGCGCACCCCGAGGTCACCTACGTCGTCGCGACGAAGGGCCCGGAAGGCACAGAGAAGCTCGTCGTCGCCGAGCCGCTTCTCGCCAAGGCCCTCGGCGAGGGCTGGGAGACCACCGGCCAGTCCTTCACGGGCGCCGAAATGGAGCGCTGGACGTATCAACGTCCGTTCGAGCTGGTGGAGTTCCCAGCTCCGGCCCACTACGTGGTCAACGCCGAGTACGTCACCACCGAGGACGGTACGGGCCTGGTCCACCAGTCCCCCGCCTTCGGTGAGGACGACCTCAAGGTCTGCCGCGCCTACGACCTGCCCGTCGTGAACCCCGTCCGCCCGGACGGCACCTTCGACGAGGACGTCCCGCTGGTCGGCGGCGTCTTCTTCAAGAAGGCGGACGAAAACCTCACCGAGGACCTCCAGCAGCGCGGTCTGCTCTTCAGGCACATCCCGTACGAGCACAGCTACCCGCACTGCTGGCGCTGCCACACCGCGCTCCTCTACTACGCGCAGCCGTCCTGGTACATCCGCACCACGGCCGTGAAGGACCGCCTCCTCCAGGAGAACGAGAAGACCAACTGGTTCCCCGACACGGTCAAGCACGGCCGCTTCGGTGACTGGCTGAACAACAACATCGACTGGGCGCTGTCCCGCAACCGCTACTGGGGCACCCCGCTGCCGATCTGGCGCTGCGAGGACGAGCACCTCACCTGCGTCGGCTCCCGCGCGGAGCTCACCGAGCTGACCGGCACCGACCAGTCGAGCCTGGATCCGCACCGCCCGTACATCGACGACGTCACCTTCGCGTGCCCCCAGTGCGAGAAGACGGCCACGCGCGTGCCGGAGGTCATCGACGCCTGGTACGACTCGGGCTCGATGCCGTTCGCACAGTGGGGCTACCCGCACAAGAACAAGGAGCTCTTCGAGAGCCGCTACCCGGCGCAGTTCATCAGCGAGGCCATCGACCAGACCCGCGGCTGGTTCTACACGCTGATGGCGGTCGGCACGCTCGTCTTCGACAAGTCGTCGTACGAGAACGTCGTGTGCCTCGGCCACATCCTCGCCGAGGACGGCCGCAAGATGTCCAAGCACCTGGGCAACACCCTGGAGCCGATCCCGCTCATGGACCGGCACGGCGCGGACGCGGTGCGCTGGTTCATGGCGGCCGGCGGCTCCCCATGGGCGGCACGCCGCGTGGGCCACGGCACGATCCAGGAGGTCGTCCGCAAGACCCTCCTCACCTACTGGAACACGGTCGCCTTCCAGGCCCTGTACGCCCGTACATCGAACTGGGCACCGTCCGAGGCCGACCCGGCCCCGGCCGACCGCCCGGTCCTGGACCGCTGGCTGCTGTCCGAGCTGCACGCGCTGACCGACCAGGTGACCCAGTCCCTGGAGGCCTACGACACCCAGCGCGCCGGCAAGCTGCTGTCGGCCTTCGTCGACGATCTCTCCAACTGGTACGTGCGCCGCTCCCGCCGCCGCTTCTGGCAGGGCGACAAGGCGGCGCTGCGCACCCTGCACGAGGTCGTCGAGACGGTCACGAAGCTGATGGCCCCGCTGACCCCGTTCATCACCGAGCGGGTCTGGCAGGACCTGATCGTCCCGGTCACGCCGGGCGCCCCGGAGTCGGTCCACCTGGCGTCCTGGCCGGAGGCGGACCTGTCGGTGATCGACCCGGAGCTGTCGAAGCAGATGGTCCTGGTCCGCCGGCTGGTCGAGCTGGGCCGCGCCACGCGCGCGGAGTCGGGCGTGAAGACCCGCCAGCCGCTGCGGCGCGCGCTGGTGGCCGCGACCGGCTTCGAGGCGCTCAACCTCGAGCTGCACACGCAGATCACCGAGGAGCTGAACGTCGAGTCGCTGGCGTCGCTGTCCGAGGTGGGCGGCAGCCTGGTGGACACCACCGCCAAGGCAAACTTCCGCGCCCTGGGCAAGCGGTTCGGCAAGCGCGTCCAGGATGTGGCGAAGGCCATCGCGGGCGCGGACGCGGCGGCGCTGTCGCTGGCCCTGCGCGAGGGCACGGCGTCGGTCGAGGTCGACGGCGAGACGGTCACCCTCGCTCCGGACGAGGTGATCATCACGGAGACCCCGCGCGAGGGCTGGTCGGTGGCGTCCGACTCGGGTGCGACGGTCGCGCTGGACCTGGAGATCACGGAGGAGCTGCGCCGCTCGGGCCTGGCCCGTGACGCGATCCGCCTGATCCAGGAGGCCCGCAAGAACAGCGGCCTGGACGTGGCCGACCGCATCGCCCTGCGCTGGACGGCGACGGACCCGGCGACGGTCGCGGCGCTGAGCGAGCACGCCGAGCTCATCGCCGACGAGGTCCTCGCCACGGACTTCGCCCAGGGCGAGGCGGACGACACCTACGGCAAGCCGTTCACGGACGAGGGCCTGACCCTGACGTTCCGCCTCCGCAAGGCGTAGCGAGGCTCGACCGAACATCCGAAGGCCCGGGACCGCCAAAGAATCTTGGTGGTCCCGGGCCTTCGGCGTTGTGTACGTCGGACATCGCACCCAACTCCCGAACAAACGCCGCAAACCCCGTGAACACGCGTAGCAAAAGGGCGGGGCCCCGGATCGAAATCCGGGGCCCCGCCCTGAACGCTGCCGACGCCTACGGCGTACTACCAACCGTCAGTTGTCGTCCTCGTCGATGAGGAACCCGCGCATCGGCGACGGTGCCTGGCCCATCGGACCGGGACCCTGCGGCCGGACCGGTGCCATGGGCTGGGTCATCGCCGGGGACATCTGCTGCTGACCGCCGTAGGACGGAGCAGCCGGAGACGGGGCGCCGCCCATCGTCTGGTTGCCGCCGTACGACGGGGCACTCGCGCCGGCCGGTGCCATGGAAGGCGCCGGGGACGGCGGGAGGGACGCCGTGGCCGGGGTGCGCGGCGGGGCGAGCGAGTCGTCCGACTGGGTCTCCAGCTGGCGCAGCTGCGACTCCAGGTAGGACTTCAGCCGCGTGCGGTACTCGCGCTCGAAGCCGCGCAGGTCCTCGACCTTGCGCTCCAGCGTGGCGCGGGCGGACTCCAGGGAGCCCATCGCGACGCGGTGCTTCTCCTGCGCGTCCCGCTCCAGGGCGTCAGCCTTGGCACGGGCGTCACGCTCGAGACCCTCGGCACGCGAACGCGCCTCGCCGACGATCTTGTTGGCCTCGGAACGAGCCTCGGCGATCGCCTGGTCGGCGGTCTGCTGGGCCAGCGACAGGACACGGGCAGCACTGTCGCCACCGGGGCCACCCTGACCCGGGCCGCCCATGGGGCCACCCATGGGACCGCCCATCGGGCCACCCATCTGCTGCTGCATCGGGGGCTGGCCCATCGGCCCCGGACCCTGGCCCATCGGACCGGGACCCTGCGGGCCACCCTGACCGCCGGGACCGGCGGGCAGCTGCGGAGCACCGCTGGGCAGCTGGGGCGGGCCTCCCATGGGGCCACCCATCTGCTGCTGCGGCGGGCCCGATATGCCGGCGGGCACAGGAGCGCCGGGACCGCGCATGCCCTGCTGAGGCATACCGCCCTGCTGAGGCATGCCGCCCTGCTGCTGGTCCTGGGGGCCGCCGGGACCCTCCGGGGGCTTGCGCATGTTCTGCTGGTTCTGAGCAGCAGCGCGCGTGGCCGCGGCCAGCTTGGCGCGCAGGTCCTCGTTCTCGCGGAGCAGGCGCGTCAGTTCGGCTTCGACCTCATCGAGGAAGGCATCGACCTCGTCCTCGTCATAGCCTTCTCGGAGGCGGACGGTCGTGAACTGCTTGTTCCGCACGTCCTCGGGGGTCAACGGCATCTCTTCACCTCAACGTAGTCGTCGGCAGTCGGCAAGACCGTATCTGTCACATCGCTCACATCGCGCTCCGCACGAGCGTGATCAGGATGTAGACGATGATCATCAGAACGAAGAAGGACAGGTCGAGCGCCACGCCCCCGAGACGCAGCGGCGGGATGACCCGCCGCAGAAGCTTGAGCGGTGGATCAGTGACAGTGTAGGTGGCCTCCAGAACGACCACCATCGCCTTGCCGGGTTGCCACGAGCGGGCGAACTGGAAGACGTAGTCCATGACCAACCGGAAGATGAGCACGATGAGGAAGACCATCAGCGCGATGTAGAGAACCTGCAAGACCACGCTCATGACTGGTGCTTCCCTCTCCCCTGTTTCTTGTTCCGTGCGTGTGTTTCCGGTGGTGCGTCTCAGCTCTGGTTGAAGAACCCGCCCTCTGCGATACGGGCCTTGTCCTCCGCCGTGACATCGACGTTAGCAGGCGACAACAGGAACACCTTCTGCGTCACCCGCTCGATGCTGCCGTGAAGACCAAACACCAAACCAGCCGCAAAGTCGACAAGTCGCTTCGCGTCTGTGTCATCCATCTCAGTCAGATTCATGATCACCGGGGTGCCTTCACGGAAGTGTTCCCCGATGGTACGGGCCTCGTTGTAGGTCCGCGGGTGAAGCGTGGTGATCCGGTAAGGCTCTCGTTCCGACACAACCTTGGGCATGATCACCGGTGCGTTCTTCTCCAGGCTTGCGCGTTCTTGTGTGATGGACGCCACGGGCGCGATGCGCGCCGGACGGCCGGATTCCGCGGGTAGCGAAGTCGATCGGGCCACGGGTTCACGCGGCGCGGGCGGCTGTACGATTCGCACCTCTTCGTCCCTTTGGGACAGATGTGCACTGTGCGACTGGTGCGACGGCTCGTGCCGTCGGTGGTCCCGCTCGGGCTCCGGGTCCAGTTCGGGCTCGAAGTCGTCGTCGGGGTCGAACCCCCGGCCGTCGTACCCATCGTCCTCCACGAGGCCGAGGTAGACCGCCATCTTGCGCATCGCGCCGGCCATGCTCTGAGTCCTCCGCTCTGTGGTGGATCGGCTGACGACTGCCAAGTGCCCGCGATCCACGCGGTCGTTACGCCACCTTGCGGCGACATTGACCATATTTTCTGCTGTGGTCCGACTTCTTGGCGACGTTACCCGAGCCTGGGGCGGACTCCGAGTACCGCAGTGCCGACGCGCACATGTGTCGCACCCGCCGCCACGGCCTCCTCAAGGTCCGCACTCATTCCTGCCGACACCATGTTCGCAGTCGGATGGGCTCGGCGCAGGTCGGTCGACAAATCCATCAACCGCTCGAACGCCGCCTGTTGGCGCCCCGCGTACTCCCCGGTGAGCGGAGCGACGGTCATGAGCCCGTCGAGCCGCAACGCCGGAGCCTTCGCGACAAGATCGGCCAACTCTTCGATCCCGCCCGGCGCCACACCACCGCGCTCACCCCTCTCGCGCTCCCCCGCGTCCAGCGCGACCTGGATGAGGCAACCCACTTCGCGCTCCTGCCGTACGGCCTCCTTCGACAGCGCCGTCACCAGCTTGGAACGATCGACGGACTGCACGAGATCCGCGTAACCGACCACGGACCGCACTTTGTTGGTCTGCAACTGGCCGACAAAATGCCACGCAAGGGGCAGATCCGAGCATTCGGCGGCCTTCGGCGCCGCGTCCTGATCGCGGTTCTCGGCGACATGGCGCACACCGAGCTCCGACAGGATCCGCACATCGCTCGCCGGGTAGGTCTTGGTGACCACGATCAGGGTCACCTCCTCGCGGCCACGCCCGGCGGCCGCGCAGGCGGCGGCGATACGGTCCTCCACCTTCGCCAGATTTGCGGCGAGTTCGCCCTTACGGTCCGTCATGTCCATTCAGTCCAGCCACACATAGCCCGCGAGCCGACCGGTGGTGCGGTCGCGGCGGTACGAGAAGTGGTCGCCCGACTCCCGCGTGCACACCGGCGAGTGCTTCCGGTCGCGCACGCCGCGCCGTTCGAGCTGCGCGTGCACCCCGGCGACCACGTCGACCGCCGGCGTGCCCCAACTCGTCTCGGCGTGCGCCATCGGTTCCACGGCGGCCACCTCGGCGCGCATCGCCTCCGGCACCTCGTAGCACCGGCCGCAGACGGCGGGGCCGGTGCGGGCGACGATCCGGGCGGGGTCGGCGCCCAGTTCCGTCATCGCGCGTAGCGCGGCCGGGACGACCCCGGCGACCATGCCGGGCCGCCCCGCGTGGGCCGCCGCGACGATCCCGGCGACCGGGTCGGCCAACAGGACCGGCACACAGTCCGCCGTGAGAACGGCGAGGGCGAGGCCCCGCCGCGCCGTGACGATCGCGTCGACGTCGGGCACCGGACGATCGAGCCATGGTCCGTCGACCACCGCGACGTCCGTCCCGTGCACCTGGTTCATCCAGACGACCTCACCCGGGTCGAGCCCGAGCGACTTGGCGGCGAGTTCTCGATTGGTCAGTACGGCGTCGCCGTCGTCGCCGACCGCGCCGCCGAGATTGAGCTCCTCATACGGAGCGGCGCTCACCCCGCCCCACCGGTCGGTGAAAGCGAAGTGCGCGCCGCTCACGATGTCGCGCTGTCCTATCACGTCAGAAGGATCACTTAAGGAAGTCCGGGACGTCCAGCTCCTCCGCCGCACTGTCGGCGTAGGTCCGCGACGGCGGGACCGGCGGGGCGACCGGGATGTCGGCCACCGGGTCCGGTGCGGCGGGCTCGGGCTCCTCTTTCGGCGTGACGCTGCCGAGCGAGCCGAAGGACGGCCGGCTCTCGGACTGCCGTACCGGAGTGGGCTCCTCACGGCGGGGCGACGACGAGGTCGAGGAGGAGGTCGAGCCGAGGACGTTGTCCCGCCGGGCCGGCGGCTGACCCCCGTCGAAGCCGGCCGCGATCACGGTGACCCGGACCTCGTCGCCGAGGGCGTCGTCGATGACCGCGCCGAAGATGATGTTGGCCTCGGGGTGGGCGGCCTCGCTCACCAGCTGGGCGGCCTCGTTGATCTCGAACAGGCCGAGGTCCGAGCCGCCGGAGATGGAGAGGAGCACGCCCCGGGCGCCGTCGATGGACGCCTCGAGCAGCGGCGAGGAGATCGCCATCTCGGCCGCGGCCACCGCGCGGTCGTCGCCGCGGGCCGAGCCGATGCCCATGAGGGCCGAACCGGCCTCGGACATGACCGACTTGACGTCCGCGAAGTCGAGGTTGATGAGGCCGGGGGTGGTGATGAGGTCGGTGATGCCCTGGACACCGGAGAGGAGGACCTGGTCAGCCGACTTGAAGGCATCGAGCACCGAGACCTGGCGGTCCGAGATGGACAGCAGCCGGTCGTTCGGGATGACGATGAGGGTGTCGACCTCTTCGCGGAGCTCGGCGATGCCGTCCTCGGCCTGGTTGGCGCGGCGCCGTCCCTCGAAGGTGAACGGGCGCGTGACCACGCCGATGGTGAGGGCTCCCAGAGAGCGGGCGATGTTGGCCACGACGGGCGCGCCGCCGGTGCCGGTGCCGCCGCCTTCACCGGCCGTCACGAAGACCATGTCGGCCCCCTTGAGGACCTCCTCGATCTCCTCGCGGTGGTCCTCGGCGGCCTTGCGGCCGACGGCCGGGTTGGCTCCGGCGCCGAGTCCGCGGGTGAGTTCACGGCCGACGTCGAGCTTGACGTCGGCGTCGCTCATCAACAGAGCTTGCGCGTCGGTGTTGATGGCGATGAACTCGACGCCCTTGAGACCGACCTCGATCATCCGGTTGATGGCATTGACACCACCGCCGCCGACACCGATGACTTTGATGACTGCGAGGTAGTTCTGCGGTGCTGCCACGTCGAAGGCCTCTCGCCTCGAGTTACGGGTCGTCGGATCACGGGGAAGCGCTGTGCTCCGCGAAACCCGGCGACTGATGCCGAATGGGACGGTCCGTAGCGCCGACCCGAACCCTAACCCTGAAGTTTAGGGTTACCAGTGTGTCTGTTCCTTGAAGTCTTCTGAACAGGACACTAAGTCGACAAGTGGCGCACGTTCAACGAACACGCCGAACCTCCCGTTTTTCTTTTCACCCTATGTGATCAGCCATGTCGCTGCCCAACCAGGGTGCTGGCCTGCGCAGATGTGCGTCAACTCCCTGATGACGCAGGGGCGGTGGGAACGCTGACGTCGAAGTACCGCGCATCCGGCGAGGCTTTCATGAGAGCGGTGAGTGTGCGAGCCTTCGCCGCACCCTTCTCGCCACTCCCCCAGGCGACGGTCCGGCCGTCGCCCAACTCCAGTGAGATGTCGTCGTAGGAGCGGACCTTGACGACCTGGGTGATGCGCGCGACGGCGGCCGGAATGGCGCCGGCGACCCGTACCGCCTCCCGCACCAGACGGTCCTCGCTGAAGCGGCGCAGGCTCGCGGCGGCGGAGCTCGACCGAGACAGCGTCAATTCCAGTGCGGGAACGCCTTTCGGAGCCTCAGAAACGGTGGCGAATCGGACACCTTCATCGTCCACTTCGACGAACTTTCCGCCTCTTTGGACAATCAGAACCGGAGTACGTTCCACCACTTTCAGGCCGATTCCATGCGGCCAGGAGCGGACTACGTCAACCACATCAATTCGGGGCAATTTCCGGCGCAGTCGTGCCTCAATCGCATCGGTGTCGACGGAAATCAGCGGTGCCCCGACGGGAACGTCAGCCGCCTCCCGGACCTGTGCGGGCGTCAGGACCCGGGTCCCGGAGACGGATACACGCTCGACGCGCAGCCATTTGGAGCCGTACAGCAGCCAGACGGAGCCCGCGCCGAGGAGCGCGAGCACGACGACAAGGATGATGATCACACGAAGGCGAAGGCGTCGCGGCCTCAACCGCCGGACGGGGGGCGGGTCGGACGACTCCTGCTGGCGTTCACCGCGCTCGGCGGTCGTCGGTCCGGCCACGCTCCCTGCCCTCCGTCATACGGTTCCTAGCGGCGGTGCGAGGCGATCGCCTCGTACACCATGCCGACGAGCAGGTCGTCGGCGTCCCGGCGGCCGAACTCGCTCGCGGCGCGGGACATCTCGTACAGCCGGTGCGGGTCGGCGAGCACGGGCAGGACGTTCTGCTGCACCCACTCGGGGGTGAGTTCCGCGTCGTCGACCAGCAGTCCGCCGCCGGCCTTGACCACCGGCTGGGCGTTCAGCCGCTGTTCGCCGTTGCCGATGGGCAGCGGGACGTAAGCGGCCGGGAGTCCGACGGCAGAGAGTTCGGCGACGGTCATCGCGCCCGCGCGGCAGAGCATCATGTCGGCCGCGGCGTACGCGAGGTCCATCCGGTCCAGGTAACTTACCGGGATGTAGGGCGGCATTCCCGGCATCTGCTGCACCTGCGGCAGTTCGTTCTTCGGGCCGACCGCGTGCAGGATCTGGATGCCGGCCTGCTGGAGCCAGGGCGCCACCTGCTGGACGACCTCGTTGAGGCGGCGGGCGCCCTGCGACCCGCCGGAGACCAGCAGCGTGGGCAGGTTCGGGTCGAGCCCGAACGCGGCGCGGGCCTCGGGGCGCATCGCGGCCCGGTCCAGGGTGGCGATGGTCCGGCGCAGCGGGATGCCGATGTAGCGCGAGTTGCGCAGCTTGCTGTCCGGGGTGGAGACGGCGACCTGGGCGGCGTACCGCGAACCGATCTTGTTGGCGAGGCCCGGTCGGGCGTTGGCCTCGTGGATGATGATCGGCACACCGAGGCGCTTGGCGGCGAGGTAGCCGGGCAGGGCGACATAGCCGCCGAAGCCGACGACGGCGTCCGCCTTGGTGCGCTCCAGGATCTGCTCGGTCGCCTTGATCGTGCCGCGCAGCCGGCCCGGGACGGTGATCAGCTCGGGCGTCGGCTTGCGTGGCAGGGGTACGGCGGGGATCAGCGCGAGCTCGTAGCCCCGCTCGGGTACGAGCCGGGTCTCCAGGCCGCGCTCCGTGCCCAGGGCCGTGATCCCCACGGTCGGGTCCTGCCTGCGCAGGGCGTCCGCGAGGGCGAGCGCGGGCTCGATGTGGCCGGCGGTCCCCCCACCGGCGAGTACGACATGCACCGAAATTCACCGCTCTCCGGACGAACGCGCCGCTGAGGCGCGCCGTCGCATCGTGTTCCATCTCCGAGGCTCCCGACCGCGGCCGGCGCCTCCCGCACGCTTTCTACCAAAGCGGGGTTGCCGGGCAGAAAGCGCCGCCCGCGCAGCGGGCTCGTCGCGCGCGAAGGCGATCAGCAGCCCGATGGCGAACATGGTCGGCAGCAAGGCGGATCCCCCGTAGGAGAACAGCGGGAGGGGGACGCCGGCGATCGGCAGCAGGCCGAGCACCGCACCGATGTTGATCACGGCTTGCGCGGTGATCCAGGTGGTCACACCTCCCGCGGCATACCTCACGAAGGGGTCCTCCGTGCGTCCGGCCACGCGGATACCCGCATAGCCTAGAGCCGCGAAGAGGGCGAGCACCGACACCGTCCCCGCCAAGCCCAGTTCCTCACCGGTGACGGCGAAGATGAAGTCCGTGTGGGCTTCGGGGAGTTGCCCCCATTTCTCCACACTCGCACCCAGCCCGGAGCCGAAAATTCCGCCGGAGGCGAGCGCGTAGATTCCGTGCACCGCCTGCCAGCAGTCGACGAGACCACTGCGCGGCTCGGTGGCGCCGAGGCACTGCAGGCGGGCCATGCGGTTCTCGCTGCTCTTGATGAGGAGCACGCCGATCGCGCCGGCCACCGACAGCACTCCCACGAACAGCCGGGTCGGCGCCCCCGCCAGCCACAGCAGGCCGAACAGGATCGCCGACAGGATGATCGCCGTACCCATGTCGCCGCCGAGCATGATCAGCCCGAGCAGCATGAAGGCGACCGGCACGAGCGGCACCAGCATGTGCTTCCACTGCGTCAGCAGCTTCTTGTCCTGCTTGCGGGCGATCAGGTCGGCGCCCCACAGCACCAGCGCCAGCTTGCCGAACTCGCTGGGCTGGATCTGGAAGGAGCCGCCGAGGGCGATCCAGTTCTGGTTGCCGTTGACCGCGACTCCTATCCCGGGCACCTGCACCAAGGCCATCAGGAAGACGGCACCGGCGAGGATCGGGTAGGCGAGCGCCCGGTGCAGCTTCACGGGCATCCGGGACGCGGCGAGCAGCAGCCCGGTGCCGATCGCGGCGGCCAGCAGCTGCTTGCGGAAGAAGTACGACCCCGGCAGCGACATCTGCAGGGCGGTGATCTGGGAGGCCGAGTAGACCATCACCAGGCCGAGCACGGTGATCAGCAGGCTGCCGCCGAGGATCAGGTAGTACGCGGTCAGCGGCCGGTCCCACGCCCGGTGCAGGCGCGTGTAGAGCCGTCGTACGGCGTTGTCGCGCGGCGGCCCTGGAGCGACGGGGCGCCGGACGGCCCGCTGGACGGGGGGCCGTCCGGTACGGCTACCGGGCATCGGCGCCCACCGCCTCGCCGTGGGAGTACGTACCGTCCGGCCACATCCGAGTCACGCGTCCCTCCAAGGGTCCCGAAGCACCCGCAGTGGCCGAGACCCGGCGTCAGGCGCCCGCGCCGAGTTCGCGAACCGCCTCCGCGAACGCGTCACCGCGCTGGTTGTAGTTGGCGAACATGTCCATCGAGGCACAGGCCGGGGCAAGGAGCACTGTGTCGCCGGGCTGGGCGAGGCCCTTCGCCTCCTGGACTGCCGCGAGCATCGCCCCAGTGTCGGTCCGGTCGAGGTCGACGACGGGTACTTCCGGCGCGTGTCGCGCGAGGGCTTCCCGGATCAGGCCACGATCGGCGCCGATGAGCACGGCCGCGCGAAGTCGCTTTGCCGACTTCGCGACCAGCTCCTCGAAGGCCGCGCCCTTGGCGAGCCCGCCCGCGATCCACACGATGGACTCGTAGGCAGCCAACGACGCCTCCGCCGCGTGGGTGTTGGTGGCCTTGGAGTCGTCGACGTAGGCGACCCCGTCGACGTCCGCCACGTGCGCGATGCGGTGGGCGTCCGGAGTGAAGGCCCGCAGGCCGTCGCGTACGGCCTTGGGGGGCACCCCGAAGGCCCGGGCGAGGGCCGCTGCCGCGAGGGCGTTGGCGATGTTGTGCGGGGCCGGCGGGTTGACGTCGGAGACCTCGGCGAGCTCCTGGGCGTTCTTCTGCCGGTCTTCGACGAAGGCGCGGTCGACGAGGATGCCCTCGACGACACCGAGTTGGGACGGGGCCGGGGTGCCGAGGGTGAAGCCGATGGCCCGGCAGCCCTCCTCGACGTCGGCCTCGCGCACCAGGTCCTCGGTGGCCTTGTCGGCGACGTTGTAGACGCAGGCGACGCGGTTGCCCTCGTAGATACGGCCCTTGTCGCGCGCGTACGCCTCCATGGAGCCGTGCCAGTCGAGGTGGTCGGGGGCGAGGTTGAGCACGACGGCCGAGTGGGCGCGCAGCGAGGGCGCCCAGTGGAGCTGGTAGCTGGACAACTCCACGGCCAGGACGTCGTACTGCTCCTCGCCGAGCACCGCGTCGAGGAGCGAGACGCCGATGTTGCCGACGGCGGCCGTGCGCAGGCCCGCCGCCTTGAGGATCGAGGCCAGCATCTGGACGGTCGTGGTCTTGCCGTTGGTGCCGGTGACGGCGAGCCAGGGCGCGGCGTCGGGGCCGCGCAGCCGCCAGGCCAGCTCCACGTCGCCCCAGACCGGGACGCCCGCTTCGTCAGCGGCCGCGAACAGCGGCTTGTCCGGCTTCCAGCCGGGCGCGGTGACGATGAGTTCGGTTCCTTCGGGCAGGGTCGCCCCGTCGCCGAGGCGGACGGTGATACCGAGCGCCTCCAGCTCGGCGGCCTGGGCACGCGCGCGTGCGTCGTCGCCGTCGTTGACGACGGTGACGGTCGCGCCGAGGCCGTGCAGGACCTTGGCCGCCGGGATCCCGGAGACACCGAGCCCGGCAACGGTGACGTTCTTCCCCTGCCAGTCGGTCACTTGTCCGCTGCCCATCCCGCATAGAAGAGGCCCAGTCCGACAATCACACAGATGCCCTGGATGATCCAGAAGCGGACCACCACAAGGACCTCGGACCAGCCCTTGAGTTCGAAGTGGTGCTGGAGTGGCGCCATCCGGAAGACGCGCTTGCCGGTGAGGCGGAAGGAGCCGACCTGGATGACCACCGACATGGTGATCAGGACGAACAGGCCGCCGAGGATGGCGAGCAGCAGCTCGGTGCGGGAGCAGATCGCGAGACCGGCGAGCACACCGCCGAGCGCGAGCGAGCCGGTGTCACCCATGAAGATCTTGGCCGGCGATGTGTTCCACCACAGGAAGCCGAGGCAGGCGCCCATCAGAGCGGCGGAGACGACGGCGAGGTCGAGTGGGTCGCGGACCTCGTAACAGGCGTTGGGGTTGGTCAGGGTCTGCGCGTTGGCGCAGGACTCCTGGTACTGCCACACGCCGATGAAGGTGTAGGCGCCGAAGACGAGCACGGAGGCACCGGTGGCCAGACCGTCCAGACCGTCGGTGAGGTTCACGCCGTTCGACATCGCGAGGATCATGAACAGCGCCCAGACGACGAACAGCACCGGACCGATCGTCCAGCCGAAGTCGGTGATGAACGACAGCTTCGTCGACGCCGGCGTGTTGCCGCGGGCGTCCTCGAACTGCAGCGAGAGCACCGCGAAGGCGATGCCGCCGAGCAACTGGCCTGCCATCTTCGCCTTGGCCCGCAGACCCAGCGAACGCCGCTTGACGATCTTGATGTAGTCGTCGAGAAAGCCGACCAGGCCCATCCCGACCATCAGGCCGAGCACCAGCACACCCGAGTAGGTGGGCGGCTTGCCCGTGATGAGCTTCGAAAGGAAGTACGCGGCGACCGTCGCGAAGATGAACGCGATGCCGCCCATGGTCGGCGTACCGCGCTTGCTGGCGTGCTCACGCGGGCCGTCGTCGCGAATGTACTGGCCGTAGCCCTTGCGCGCGAGGAGCTTGATCAGCAGGGGGGTGCCGATCAGGGTCAGGAAGAGGCCAATGACTCCTGCGAACAGGATCTGCTTCATCATCGGGCGGCAACCTCACCCTCGGCACCGGTCCCGAGCAGCGCCTCGGCGACGCTCTCCAACCCCACCGAACGGGACGCCTTCACGAGCACGACGTCCCCCGGGCGCAACTCGCTGCGCAACAGGTCGACCGCCGCCTGTGCGTCGGACACGTGCACCGACTCCTCACCCCACGAACCCTCGTTATATGCGCCCAGTTGCAGCCAGGACGCTTCCCTGCCCCCGACCGCGACGAGCTTGCTGACGTTGAGCCGGACGGCGAGCCGCCCGACCGCGTCGTGCTCGGCGAGCGCCTCGTCCCCGAGCTCGGCCATCTTGCCGAGCACCGCCCACGTACGGCGCCCCTTACCCATGGCAGCAAGGGCACGCAGAGCGGCCCTCATGGACTCGGGGTTCGCGTTGTAGGCGTCGTTGACGACCGTCACGCCGTCCGGGCGCTCGGTGACCTCCATCCGCCAGCGGGAGAGGGAGCCCGCCTCGGAGAGCGCGGTGGCGATCTCTTCCGCGGACATGCCCAGCTCATGGGCGACGGCGGCCGCGGCGAGCGCGTTCGACACGTGGTGCTCACCGTACAGGCGCATGGTCACATCGCTTGCACCGGAGGGTGTGTGAAGAGTGAAAGCAGGCTGTCCGCTGTCCGTGAGTCTCACGTTCTCGGCGCGTACGTCCGCTTCGCCTGACTCTCCGAAAAGGATCATCTTCGCCTTCGTACGGGACGCCATGGCCCGTACGAGGGGATCGTCGGCGTTGAGGATCGCGGCGCCGCCGTCTTCCGCCGGCGGAAGGGCCTCCACGAGTTCGCCCTTGGCCTGCGCGATCTGCTCGCGGCCGCCGAACTCGCCGATGTGGGCGGTGCCGACGTTGAGCACGAGGCCGATCTTCGGGGGCGTCAGATCGGCGAGGTAGCGGATGTGGCCGATGCCGCGGGCGCCCATCTCCAGGACGAGGAACCTGGTCTCCTCGGTGGCGCTGAGGGCGGTCAGCGGCAGCCCGATCTCGTTGTTGAGCGAGCCCGGCGTCCACACGGTGGGCGCCTTGCGCTGGAGCACCTGGGCGATCAGGTCCTTGGTGCTGGTCTTGCCCGCCGAGCCGGTCAGGGCCACGAGGGTCGCGCCGAGCCGTCGTACGACATGGCGGGCGAGGGCGCCGAGGGCCTTCTGGACGTCGGCCACGACGATCGTGGGCACGCCCACGGGCCGGGAGCCGAGTACGGCGACGGCACCCGCGGCCACGACCGCCGACGCGTAGTCGTGGCCGTCCACGCGCTCGCCGACGAAGGCGGCGAAGAGGGTGCCGGGCTCCACTTCACGGGAGTCCCGGACGACCGGTCCGGTGACCTGGACGGACGGATCCGGTATGTCGTACGTCTGCCCGCCGACGACTTCTGCGATCTCGGCGAGAGAGAGGGCGATCACAAGTTCATCCCTGGGTCTTCTGGATAGCTTCGCGAAGCACCTGGCGGTCGTCGAAGGGACGGACCACTCCGGCGATGTCCTGGCCCTGCTCATGGCCCTTGCCGGCGACCAGCACGGTGTCGCCGGGCTGGGCGCGGGCGACGGCTGCGGCGATCGCGGCGGCCCGGTCCTCGAAGACCTGGACCTCGCCACGTTCGTGTACTGGCACGGACGCCGCGCCCTGGAGCATGGTTGCGAGGATCGCGAGGGGGTCCTCGGAGCGGGGGTTGTCGGAGGTCAGTACGGCGGTGTCGGCGAGCCGGGCCGCGGCCGCGCCCATCGGCTCGCGCTTGGTCGTGTCGCGGTCGCCGCCGCAGCCGAGTACGACGTGCAGCCTGCCCTCGGTGACCTTGCGGAGCGCCTTGAGCACCGATTCGACGGCGTCGGTCTTGTGCGCGTAGTCCACGACCGCGAGATACGGCTGCCCGGCGTCCACCCGCTCGAGGCGGCCCGGCACGCCCGGCACGGTGGCGATGCCGTCGGCGGCGGCCTGGGCGTCGAGGCCGGCGACGGCCAGGGCGGTGATGGCGGCGAGGGTGTTCGCCACGTTGAAGGGGCCGGCGATCGGCGACCTGGCGGCGATCCGCTCACCCTTGGGGCCGATCACGGTGAACGTCGAGTCCATGGGGCCGACTTCGACGTCCTCGGCGCGCCAGTCGGCGTCCGGGTGGCCCTCGGCGGAGAAGGTGACGACCGGGACGGTGGCTTCCTTGGCGAGCCTGCGGCCGTACTCGTCGTCGAGGTTGATGACGCCGAGTTTGCTGCGTTTCGGGGTGAAGAGCTGCGCCTTGGCCCGGAAGTAGTCCTCCATGTCGGAGTGGAACTCCATGTGTTCCGGGCTGAGGTTGGTGAAGACCGCGATATCGAAGACGCAGCCGTCGACGCGGCCGAGGACCAGCGCGTGGCTGGAGACCTCCATGGCGACCGCCTCGACGCCGCGTTCGCGCATGACGGCGAACAGGGCCTGCAGGTCGGTGGCTTCGGGGGTGGTCCGCTCGGACTTGATGCGCTCGTCACCGATGCGCATCTCGACCGTGCCGATCAGTCCCACCCGTCGCCCACCACCACCCTCAACGGACTTGAGGGCGCCCTCGACGAGATACGCGGTGGTGGTCTTGCCGGAGGTGCCGGTGATGCCGATCTGCAGCAGGTCGCGGCCGGGGTGACCGTAGATCGTGGCCGCCAGCTCGCCCATCCGCCCGCGCGGGTCGTCGACGACCAGGACCGGCAGGCCGGTCGCGGCGGCGCGCTCGGCGCCGGTCGGGTCGGTCAGCACGGCGACCGCGCCGAGGCCCGCGGCCTGCGTGACGAAGTCGGCGCCGTGCAGGCGGGCGCCCGGGAGGGCGGCGTACAGGTCGCCGGGGCGGACGGCGCGCGAGTCATGGGTGATGCCCGTGACCTCGGTGGCGTCCGCGCCTTCCGGCGCGGTGGCACCCAGCTGATCGGCGAGTTCCGCGAGGGGTGTGGCGGAGACCTGCGCCGGCCTGGGCGGCCCGGGGTACGTCACGGGATGCCCCTTCTGGGTGGTTTGGGACTGATCAGCGTGTGGCACGGCGGTGAGCGTACCGGGCGCACCCGCCTGGGAGCGAAGCGAGGGGCGGGGCGCGCCCTGGTTCCCGGAGTCCGGGGTGATCGTTGTCACGAGGTGTTTCCTGGCTGCTCGGTGCTGATCAGGGTGGTCAGGGTTTGTAGGCGACCGGGAGCTTCGCGGCCTTGGCTCCGGTCGGCGGGACCTGCAGGGTCTTCAGGGCGAACTCCATCACCTTCTTGTAGATGGGGCCGCAGATCTGGCCACCGAAGTAGTTGCCCGCGGTGGCGTTCTGGATGGCGCAGTAGACCGTGATGCGGGGCTTGTCCGCGGGCGCGAAGCCGGCGAACGACGACGTGTAGCCGCGGTACTTGCCGGTGGCCGGATCCACGCGGTTCGCCGTACCCGTCTTGCCCGCGACCCGGTAGCCGGGGATGCGCGCCTTGGTGCCGGTGCCCTCTCTGTCGCCGACGACCGACTCCAGCATCCGGGCGAGGGTCTTCGCCGTCTTGGCGCTGATGACCCTGGTCTTCTTGGGGGCCGGGGCGTCGGTGAACTGCCCGTCGGGGCCCTTGGTGCCGCGGACGAGCGTGGGTTCGACGCGTACGCCGCCGTTGGCGATCGTCGAGTAGATCGAGGCCGCCTGCATCGCGTTGAGGGACAGGCCCTGGCCGAAAGGAATGGTGTACTGCTGCGACGTCGACCACTTGTCCGGGGCGGCGAGGATGCCCCGGGTCTCGCCGGGGAAGCCGAGCCCGGTGTAGCTGCCGAGGCCGAACTTGCGCAGGTAGCTGTAGAGGACCTTGTTGACCTGCTGCTGGGTCCTGCCCAGCTGGCCGGTGGCCAGGATGGTGCCGATGTTGCTGGACTTGGCGAGGACGCCGTTGAGCGTCAGGTACCAGGTCGCGTGGTCGATGTCGTCCTTGAAGAGCCGGTCGCCGCGGTGCAGCCGGTTGGGTACGACGACATATGTGCCGGGCGTGGCCACGCCCTCCTCCAGCACGGCTGCCATCGACATGACCTTCGCGGTGGAGCCGGGCTCGTAGGCGTCCTGGACGGCCGCGTTGCCCATGTTCTCGCCGTCGGCCGCGGAGAGGTCGTTCGGGTCGAAGCCGGGCGAGTTGGCCATGGCGAGGACCTCGCCGGTGCGCGTGTCCTGGACGATCACATAGCCGCGGTCCGCCCTGGACTCCTCCACCTGCTGGGCGATCGCGTTCTGCGCGGCCCACTGGATGTCACGGTCGATGGTGAGCTCGACGTCGCTGCCGGGCACGGCGGGCGTCTCGGTGGAGCCCGCGGTGGGGACCTGGCGGCCGCCGGACTGGGCGTAGCGGATCTCGCCGTCCTTGCCGGAGAGTTGCTTGTTCAGCTGCTGCTCGACACCGCCGCCGCCCTTGCCGTCGGCGTTGACCCAGCCCAGTATTCCGGCGGCGAGATCGCCGTTCGGGTACACGCGCTTGCTGCTGGCGACCGAGAGGACGCCGGTGAGGACGTTGACCGTGCTCTTGTCCCGCCGGGACTTGGTGGCCAGCGCGGACTTCAGATCCTTGATCTGCTTCCAGACCTGCGGGGTCTGGCGGCTCGCCAGCAGGGCGTAGCGCAGGTTCTTGTTCGCGGGCCGGAGCTTCTTGACGATCGTGTCCGGCTGCTTGCCGAGGATCGGTGCGAGGAGGGCGGCCGCCTGCTCGGGGCCGTCGTCGATCTTCAGCTGTTCGCGGCTGAAGAGCGTGGGGTCGGCCGTGATGTCGTACGCGTCCACACTGGTCGCCAGCGCCACGCCGTTGCGGTCGGTGATGCCGCCGCGCACGGCGGCCAGGGTGTAGCCGACGTACCGGTTCTTCTCGGCCTTGGCGGCGTATGTGCTCGCGTCGACGGCCTGCACCTGGAGCAGCCGTACGACGAAGGCGATCAGGACGAGGGTGAGGGCCAGGCTGACCATCCGCAGCCGGGGGCGGGGGCTGCCGAGCCTGATCTTGGCGGGGGGCATGGGGCGCGACCGTGCCGGGCGGCCGGCCGAGCGGGCCGCGGGGGCCGGGCGCCGCTGGGCACCGCCGGAGCGGGCGGGCTTGGCGGGTCCGGGCACGCGGCGACGCGGCGGTTCCCTGTCTGACACTTCCGTCACCTGCCGGGGGTCGGATACGTGGAGGACTGGGCGGACGGGATGGGCTGCTGAGCGGGGGGTGCGTACTGAGGCGCGGCCGAGGTGCCCTCGGGGTCCGACGTGGTGGGTACCGGGCTGGGTGCCGGGGGCGCCGTGGGCTCGCTGACGAGGGCCTCGGGGGCGAGGAGGAGGGGGACGTATCCGGCGGTCCGGTCGGCGGGCGCGGGGCTGGGGACGCCCTTGACCGTGCCGTCGGGGCCGAGGAAGGCGGGGTCGCCGCCGGGGACCATGCCGAGTTCCCGGGCGCGGCGCTGGAGGGCGTCGGGCGCGGAGTAGGCGTCGATGTCCCGCTGGAGGGACTGCTCCTCGTCGGTGAGGGACTTCGTGTCCCTCTTCAGGTCGTCGAGTTTGAACGCGCCTTCGCTGAGGGCGGAGTTCAGCACGAGGAGCCCGATGAGGCCGCCGCCGAGGAGGACGACGACAAGGAGGACGAAGGGGGCACGGGCGGCCTGCCCGCCCCCGGTGGGGAAGAGCCGCGCGAGCCGGGCGGCGCGCCCCCTCAGTTCGGGTTTCCTACTCACTCACGCTCCCCCGGGTCCGGTTCTCCAACTGACGGGTTCGATTCCTGGCCCCGGAACGCCCACCCCTGCTTCACGCCCCTCATTCGATGGACTCCCTGATGCGCTCGGCCCCCCGCAGGCGGGCCGGTGCCGCGCGCCGGTTCTCGGCGACCTCTTCCTCGGTGGGAAGTTCGGCACCGCGGGTCAGCAGCTTGAGCCGGGGCTGGTACTGCTCGGGGACGACGGGCAACCCGGGCGGGGCGGTGTTGGCGGCGCCGGCCGCGAACACCTGCTTGACCAGCCGGTCCTCCAGCGAGTGGTACGACAGCACGGCGATCCGTCCGCCGACGTCGAGGGCCTTCACGGCGGCCGGGATCGCCCGCTCCAGGACGGAGAGCTCGCCGTTGACCTCGATGCGCAGCGCCTGGAAGGTGCGCTTGGCCGGATTGCCGCCGGTGCGCTTGGCGGCCTGCGGCAGCGCGTCCCGGATCAGCTCCACGAGCCGCGCGCTGTTGCTGAACGGCTCCTTCTCGCGCTCGCGCACGATGGCGCCCACGATCCGCTTGGCCTGCTTCTCCTCGCCGTACGCGCGCAGGATCCGCACCAGCTCACCGGCCGGGTAGGTGTTGAGGACCTCGGCGGCGCTGACGCCGGTCGTCTGGTCCATGCGCATGTCGAGGGGGGCGTCCTGGGCGTAGGCGAAGCCGCGGTCGGCCTCGTCGAGCTGCATGGAGGAGACGCCGAGGTCGAACAGGACGCCCTGCACGCGCGCGATGCCGAGCCTTTCCAGGACGTCCGGGAGCTCGTCGTAGACGGCGTGCACGAGGGTCGCGCGCTCGCCGTACGCCGCGAGCCGCTCGCCGGACAGGCGCAGAGCCTCCTTGTCGCGGTCGAGGGCGACGAGCCGGGCCTCGGGGAACTGCCGAAGGAGAGCTTCGCTGTGGCCGCCGAGGCCGAGCGTGCAGTCGACGACCACCGCTCCCGGCCGCTGCAGGGCGGGGGCCAACAGGTCCAGGCACCGCTGGAGCATCACCGGGACATGTCGACTCTGGCTCAAGGGGCCCTCTCAGATCCGGCGGGCGGTACGCACCGCCGGGTCCCCGCCCGCTCGTGAAGGGGAGGCCTGCCGGCGCCGGAAGCGTCAGCCGGCCGGGAGCGGGAGGAGGCCGAGCCGTACGTACGCGCCGCGCACGTGGGGAGATCTCCGGAAAATCGCCGGGGTCTCCGGGAAAATCAGTCCAGCAGGGAGAGCCACCCCTCCCGCTTCGCGTCACTTTAGTCCACCGTGTCGCGCGGTCAATCAACCGGCCTGCGCGTCGCGCGAACGCGCGATCTCGAGACGACAAGCCGGGAGAAATCACCCACACGGATACGCCCACCTCACCCTTGTGGGTTACCTCACAGTGAGTACGTGATAACGCTCTTTTTCCCTTCTCACGACAGGACCGGAAACGTCGTGACCAGTACCGTCATGGGTATGACGACTTCTGCATCGGTTCCCGCAGGTCCCGAGGGCTCCATAGCCCCCCGCGGCACGGTCACCGACCGCCTCGTGGACGCCAACGAGGCGTACGCGGCCGCGTTCACCGACCCCGGGATGGACGCCCGTCCCGTGCTACACGTCGCCATCGTGGCCTGCATGGACGCCCGACTCGATCTGCATGCCGCACTCGGTCTGGAACTCGGCGACTGTCACACCATCCGCAACGCGGGCGGGGTCGTCACCGACGACGTGATCCGCTCACTGACCATCAGCCAGCGGGCGCTCGGCACCCGCAGCATCGTCCTGATCCACCACACGGGCTGCGGCCTGGAGAACCTCACCGAGGACTTCCGGCACGAGCTGGAGGACGAGGTCGGCCAGCGGCCCGCCTGGGCGGTGGAGGCCTTCCGGGACGTCGACCAGGACGTACGGCAGTCGATGCAGCGCGTGCGCACCTCGCCGTTCCTGGTGCACACCGACGACGTGCGGGGCTTCGTCTTCGACGTGAAGACGGGTCTGCTGCGCGAGATCGACCCCGCGTAACCATCCGTCACACCTGTCGTTTCGCTGTCAATTCCGGCTCCGGCGTGCCCAAAAGGCCGTAAGACCCGACATATCGCAGGCAGTTGTCCACAGGCGAGTGACACGAATCGGTAACGGCAGCAAGAATGCGGGTGTGACAACACGCGGAACGTTTCCTGCGTGGTGTCCGTGTTCCAGGGGAGGGCCGGTCCGCGTTGTAGAGCGTCGGCCCGGAAAGAGCGGGCCGAGGAGGGCCGGGTGACGACCTATGACGATCGAGCGAGCCTCACTGATCTGACCGCCACTGTGGAGCGTGTCCGCAGTTCGGTGGAAGGAGTGATCGAGGGCAAGCCCGAGGTCGTACGGCTTTCGCTGACCGTACTGCTCGCCGAGGGGCATCTTCTGATCGAGGATGTTCCCGGCGTGGGCAAGACCATGCTGGCGAAGGCGCTGGCGCGGTCCATCGACTGTTCGGTGCGGCGTATCCAGTTCACGCCCGACCTGCTGCCGTCGGACATCACGGGTGTGTCCATCTGGGACCAGCAGCGCAAGGACTTCGAGTTCAAGCCGGGGGCGATCTTCGCCCAGATCGTGATCGGTGACGAGATCAACCGCGCGTCGCCGAAGACGCAGTCCGCACTCCTGGAGTCCATGGAGGAGCGCCAGGTCACGATCGACGGCCAGACCTACGAGCTGCCGAGCCCCTTCATGGTGGTGGCCACGCAGAACCCGGTCGAGATGGAGGGCACCTACCCGCTGCCCGAGGCCCAGCGCGACCGCTTCATGGCCCGCGTCTCCGTCGGCTACCCCAGCGTGGAGGCCGAGCTGCAGATGCTGGACGTGCACGGCGGGGTCTCCCCACTGGAGGACCTCCAGCCGGTGGCGCATGCCCACGACATCGTGAAGCTGGTCGAGGCTGTGCGCGGCGTCCACGTCGCCGAACCGGTCCGGCGGTACGTGGTGGACCTGGTCGCCACCACGCGCACCCACCCGGACCTCAGACTCGGCGCCTCCCCGCGCGCGACGCTGCATCTGCTGCGCGCGGCGAAGGCGTCGGCGGCCCTGAGCGGCCGGGAGTACGCGCTGCCGGACGACGTGCAGGCCCTCGCCGTGGCCGTCCTGGCCCACCGCCTGCTGCCCACCGCACAGGCCCAGCTGAACCGCCGCACGTCCGAGCAGGTCGTCCAGGAGATCCTGCAGCGCACCCCGGTGCCCGCCGCGCCCCAGCAGCAGAGCGGCTTCGGGGGCCTCGGCCGCGGCACTCAGGCGTACGGCCAGCAGCCGCCGCGGAGGCTGTGATGACCTCCGGCAGTACGGGCCAGGCCGAGCCGGACCGCGGTGAGCAGAGCGGGCTGCGCACGGCACTGGCCGGTCTGACCACGCGCGGCCGCTCCTTCCTGGCCGCCGGCGTCGCGGCCGCCGTCTGCGCCTATGTCCTCGGCCAGAGCGACCTGCTGCGTGTCGGGCTGCTGCTCGCCGTGCTGCCGCTGGTCTGCGCCACCGTGCTGTACCGCACCCGCTACCGGGTCGCGGGCAGCCGCCGGCTCTCCCCCGCGCGGGTGCCCGCGGGCAGCGAGGCCCGCGTCCATCTACGGATGGACAACGTCTCCCGGCTGCCCACCGGCCTGCTGATGCTCCAGGACCAGGTGCCGTACGTGCTCGGCCCGCGGCCCCGCTTCGTCCTGGACCGGGTGGAGGCGGGCGGCCGCCGCGAGGTCTCCTACCGGGTGCGCTCCGACCTGCGCGGCCGCTACCCGCTGGGCCCGCTGCAGCTGCGCCTGAGCGACCCGTTCGGCATGTGCGAGCTGACCCGGTCCTTCTCGACGTACGACACCCTGACCGTGATCCCGCGCGTGGAGCCGCTGCCGCCGGTGCGCTTCAGCGGGGAGGCGAAGGGGTACGGCGACGGGCGGCAGCGCTCGCTCGCGCTGGCCGGCGAGGACGACGTGATCCCGCGCGGGTACCGCTACGGCGACGACCTGCGCCGCGTGCACTGGCGGTCCACCGCGCGCTACGGCGAGCTGATGGTGCGCCGCGAGGAGCAGCCGCAGCGCTCCCGCTGCACGGTGCTGCTGGACACCCGGGGCCTGGCCTTCCAGGGCGCGGGCCCGGACTCGGCCTTCGAGTGGGCCGTGTCGGGCACGGCGTCCGTGCTGGTCCACATGCTCGAACGGGGCTTCTCGGTACGCCTGCTGACCGACACCGGCAGCTCGGTCCCCGGCGAGGGCGCCGACGGGTTCGCGGGCGCGAGCCAGGAGTCGGCGGACGCGGCCGGGCTGATGATGGACACCCTCGCGGTGATCGACCACTCCGACGGTACAGGTCTGTCGCGGGCGTACGACGTGCTGCGCGGCGGCAACGAAGGGCTGCTGGTCGCCTTCTTCGGCGACCTCGACGAGGAGCAGGCGACGGTGGCCGCCAAGATGCGGCAGCGCAGCGGGGGCGCGGTGGCCTTCGTGCTGGACAGCGGGGCCTGGGTACGGGAACCGACCGATGTGCCCGGCGCGTTGGACAGGAGCGAGGAGCGGCTGCGGTTGCTGCGGGAGGCGGGCTGGACGGCCGTGAGCGTGCCGCGTGGCGCTTCGCTGAACGAGCTGTGGCGCCGGGCGGACCGGGCGCGTACGGACGCCGCCGCGGCCACTGGCGCGCGGGGCGAGGGGGGACGGGCATGAGCGGGCGGACACGGATGGCACTGTGCGCCGCGGCGGCCACGCTGCTGGCGTCCTGCGCCCTGCTGCCGCTGGTCGCCCCGGTCACCTGGCTGATTCAGGCGATCTTCCTGCTGGCGATCCAGACCGGCGTGGGCATGGCGACCCGGCGGGTGCCGCTGGCGCGGCCCCTGACGGTGGCCGCGCAGGCCCTCGTCGCACTGATGCTGCTGACCCTGACCTTCGCCAACCAGCAGGCGTTCATCGGAGTGATCCCCGGCCCGGAGGCCTTCCGCCACTTCGCCGACCTGTTGCAGGCCGGCGCGGACGACGTCAGCCGGTACTCGATCCCGGCGCCGCTGTCCGACGGCATCCGGCTGATGCTCATCGGCGGCGTCCTGATCATCGGCCTGGCAGTGGACACCCTCGCGGTGACGTTCCGCAGCGCGGCCCCGGCCGGGCTGCCCCTGCTGGCGCTGTACTCCGTGGCCGCGGGGCTGTCCGACGGCGGCGCGGACTGGCTGTGGTTCCTGGTCGCCGCCGCGGGTTATCTGATGCTGCTCCTGGCCGAGGGCCGCGACCGGCTCTCGCAGTGGGGCCGGGTCTTCGGCGGGGCGCCACGGATGCCGGGCGGAGAGCCCAGCGGCGTGGTGGCGCCGGTCCGCACCGGGCGGCGCATCGGCATGGTCGCCCTGGGCATCGCCCTGGTCGTACCGCTGGCCCTGCCCGCGATGAACGGCGGCCTGCTGGACGCCGCGGGCACGGGCGTGGGCTCCGGCAGCGGAAGCGGGGGCACGATCTCCGCGGTCAACCCGCTGGTGTCGCTGCGCGACAGTCTGAACGTGGACGAGGACCGCGAGGTCCTGTCCCTGAAGACCAACACGGCCGACATCTCGGACCTGTATCTGCGGATCGTGTCCCTGGACGACTTCGACGGCACCACCTGGCAGCCGGCCAAGCGTGACATCCAGGCCGTACCGGACCAGTTCCCCACGCCCATCGGCCTCGGCGCCGACGTCCGGCGCGCGGAGGTCGAGACGACCATCTCGGCCGCGGACTGGTACGCCCAGAACTGGCTGCCGATGCCCTATCCGCCGAGCGGCGTGAGCATCGCGGGCAGGTGGCGGTACGAACCGCTGGGGATGACGGTCGTCGGTGATCGCCGCCAGACCACGCGCGGGACGACGTACACCGTGCGCAGCCTCGATGTGCAGCCGACGGCGAAGCAGCTCGCCGAGGCGCCGGAGCCGCCGGCCGCCCTCAAGCGCGAGTTCACCGAGCTGCCCGACTCGCTGCCCGCGGTGGTCGCCCAGACTGCGCGTGAGGTCACCGAGGGCGCGACCAGCCACTACGAGCAGGCGGTCAAGCTGCAGGAGTACTTCGCCGTGACGGGCGGCTTCCAGTACGACACCAACGTCAAGGTCGGCAGCGGCCGACAGGCGATCGCCCGGTTCCTGCGGGACAAGCAGGGCTTCTGCGTCCACTTCTCCTTCGCGATGGCGGCGATGGCCCGCTCGCTCGACATACCGGCCCGGGTCGCGGTGGGCTTCGCGCCCGGTACCCCGCAGGGCGACAAGTCGGTCTCGGTCGGGCTGAGGGACGCACACGCCTGGCCCGAGCTGTACTTCGAGGGCGTGGGCTGGACCCGCTTCGAGCCGACCCCGACCCGTGGTTCGGTTCCGTCGTACACCCAGTCGGACACGCCCGGCTCCACGCTCCCGGACGTGGCGCGGCCCTCGCAGTCGACGAGCACGGGGCCGTCCGCCTCGCCCTCGACGAGCGCGAGCTGCGCGGGGCGGAGCCCGGAGCTGTGCGCGAGCGAGTCCCCTCAGGCCGCGCTGGCGACGGATGACGACGGGCCGAAGTGGTACGTCGTTCTGGCGTGGGTGCTCGGCGGGCTTGCGGCGCTGCTGATCCCGTTGGCGCCGATGCTGTGGCGGTTGCGGACCCGGGCGGTACGGCTGGGAGCGCACGGCCGTACGGAGGCGGACGTATCGCTCCACACCATGGCGGTCTGGCAGGAACTCACCGACGCCGCCTGGGACTTCGGCATCCCGCCGGACGACTCCCAGACTCCCCGTAAGTCCGCCGCCCGCATCGTCCGCCTGGGCCACCTCGACCCAGCGGCCGCGGCCTCGGTTCACCGGGTGGCCGACGCGGTGGAACAGGTCCTCTACGCCCCCGTCCCCCGCCCGACGGCCGGCCTCGCAGAGGATGTCCGCCGCGTCCTGGCCGACCTCGAGTCCAAGGCCGCGTGGACGACAAACATGCGCGCCCTCCTGGCCCCGCGCTCCAGCGTGCGGGTGGTCTGGGCCGTGTCGGACTGGTGGACCGACATCAAGCGACGCGCTGCCGCCGCCCGACCGACGCTGCGCAGGCCGTCGACGCCTGGGCAGCGGGGGTGATCGGTCGCTGAAGGTGAGTGTTGGGGTGTGAGGCCGGGACGGGGGTGCGTGCTTCGGGACGCCACTCGCGCCCGGCCTCACTCGTGCCCGGCAGAGCCAGGGGCACAAGCTGTAGCGGGCAGGACTCCGGCCCGAGACCCGTGCGGGCCGAGGACGTGGAGGTCGGCTTGGGTGGGGCGGCCGGCTGAGGTCGGCTCGGCCGAGGTGACCGGCTCAGGCAGGAGGCGATACATCGTCGAGCGCTGCCGGGCCGGACGCAAGGGACGTCGGCCTGGTGCTCCACCCCGGGAGCCGCTGGGACGGGACCCTGTCCGAGCTGAGCAATTGGCCGAGTCTGTTCGCTCGGGACGGGCGTCACCCGGGCAGTTCAGGACGTCGCTCGCCTGCTCCGCCCCCATCTCCTCACGCCCGCAGCCGTACGGGGGTATACATCAGGGGGTGACCACCGGTCGGTGGTCACCCCCTGCGTGTCCAGGAGCTGCTGGTCGAGCTATTGGCCGCCCTGTTCGTCGCGGCGGCGCTGCCAGCGTTGCTCGATGCGGTCCATCATGGAACGCTTCTGACGGGGCTGACGGCGGGCATGCGGGCCACCGGCGGCGGGCTGTTCGCCCGGCTTGGGGGCCTTGCGCCAGCCGGTCACGGCGAGTACCGCACAGCCCAGCATGACGAGGAATCCCACCACGCTGAGCCAGACCTGCTTGGCGACCATTCCTGCCATGAGGAGCGCGATACCTACGAGGAAGCCCGCGACCGCCTGGTAGACCCGTCGCCGGGTGTACGTGCGCAGCCCGCTTCCCTCAAGCGCTGTCGCGAACTTGGGATCTTCGGCGTACAGCGCTCGCTCCATTTGCTCGAGCATTCGCTGCTCGTGCTCCGAGAGCGGCACGGAGTCCTCCTCATCGTGCAGTCGCCGGGGCGACCCGGGGGGTCCCTTCAGGATAGGCAGGGAATCGCCCCCGTGAAACCCGCCCCTCTACGCCAATTGGCCAACCGGGCTCCACCATGGACGTCCCGACTCGCTGAGATCTGCATTCCCCAGCGGCCGACCCGTCATGCCGGAACGGTCTCCCTCGATCATACGGCGCTGGGCGCCCGATCGGGGGGCCTGTGGCGTACTCCATGTGCAGCCAAGTCCCTGATCAACGGCGCACCCCTGTGGTCGGCTCACGGAGGACGGCTCAGGCCTCGGCTGTCTCCGGCGTCTCGCCGAGCACATGGAGCTGCGTGGCCACCGAGTGGAAGGCGGACAGCTCGGCCGCCGCCTCCTCCAGCTTCAGCAGCGCCTCCAGCGCCCCGGGCTCGGTGTCCACCAGCGCACCGGGGACCAGGTCGGCGAAGACCCGCACCCCGTGCACGGCACCGACCCGCAGCCCCGCGCCCTCGACCAGTCCGGTGAGCTGCTCGGCGGTGAAGCGGCGCGGCACCGGGTCGCCCTGACCCCAGCGACCGTCCGGGTCCTCCAGGGCCTGCTTGGCCTCCTTGAAGTGACCGGCGAGCGCTCTTGCCAGCACCGCGCCGCCCAGTCCGGCGGCGAGCAGGCTGAGGACGCCCTCGGCACGCAGGGCGGCCACCGCGTTGCGGACGCCCTCGGCGGGGTCGTCCACGTACTCCAGGACGCCATGGCACAGCACGACGTCGTACCCGCCGCGCTCGACCACGTCGAAGAGGCCGTGGGCGTCACCCTGGACGCCCCGCACCCGGTCGGCCACGTCGGCCTCGGCGGCACGCCGCTCCAGGGCGAAGAGCGCGTTCGGGCTGGGGTCGACGACGGTGACGCGGTGGCCGAGCCGGGCGAGGGGCACCGCGAAGTTGCCGCTGCCGCCCCCGGTGTCGAGGACGTCCAGCGCCTGGCGACCCGTGGCCTTCACACGGCGGTCCAGGGCATCCCGCAGGACTTCCCACACCACGGCTGTACGGAGGGCAGCGCGGGGGCGCATCGGGTCCGACACGGCAGTTGACTCCTCGGCGCGGCACCGCCACTTGCACGGCGGAGCGATCGGGCTGCCTCCCCGGCCCGGGTCACGGGAGCGGGAAGGCCTCAGGCGCCCTCCACCCTATTGCCTGCGGCAGCCCACCCGGCCATCGCGGTACGGCTTCGCGCCCCGATAGGGCCGCTTCGCCGTCAGCCCGCGTCCGGCATGTCCTCGCGCGCGCGGTGCGAGCCGTCGGTCCCGTCCGCGTCGGTGTCCGGTCGCGGCTGTGGCAGGACCGGCTGGAGTACCAGCATCCGCTCGACGAGGCGCAGGAACATCGCCACGTCACGTATGAGGTCGTCGGCGTCCCGGCGGCTGGCCGCGCCCTGGATGCCCGCCTCGGCCCGGGCGCGGCGCCGGGCACCCGAGGCGAACAGCGCGCTCCACTCGGCGAGTTCGGGCGCGATTTCGGGGAGCACTTCCCAGGCGCTCCTGATGCGGGTCCGGCGCCTGGACGTGGGCTCGGGGCGCCCGCGCGCGGCGAGGACGGCGGCGGCGGTGCGCAGGGCGGCGAGGTGGGCCGTGGCATAGCGCTCGTTCGGCGTTTCCAGAACGGCGGCCTCGTCCAGTCCGGCACGGGCCTGGGCGAGCAGGTCGAGGGCGGCGGGCGGGGCCGTGGCCCGGCGGAGCACGGGGTGCACGTCGCTCGCCGGGCCGGTCAGTGAGGGGGCAGGGCCGGTGGCGCGGCGCCGGCGGGCGGCTGCTGCGTGAGAGGTGGCCATGACGAACCTCCTGTCGTCTGTGTGACGGCACGCCCTGATACGGGATGCCGTATGTGCCCATCGTGGGGTATGGCACTGACAATCCGTTCTGACCTGGGCTTTTGCTTCGAGCGCAAGTTCGCACTAACTTTTGCACTGACCAGTCAGTTCAAATTGAAGGGGGCAGGGATGGGGGGAACCGTGGCCGGAGTCGGCATCACGGCCCTGGGCCTCGGTCTCGAAGGGCCCCGCGGATGGGCGTTCCGCGGGGTCTCCTTCGAGGCGGAGCCCGGCTCACTGATCACGATCGAAGGGCCGTCCGGCACCGGACGTACATGCCTGTTGCTGGCGCTCACGGGACGGATGAAGTCCACCGAGGGAACCGCCACCGTGGGCGCGGCCGGGCTGCCCAAGCGCATGGCGGCGGTACGGCGTGTCAGCGCACTGGCCCATGTTCCGGGTGTGACCGACCTGGACCCGGCCCTGACCGTCGCCGAGCACCTCCACGAACGGGCGCTGCTGCAACGGCAGTTCGGCGACTCGTGGCGCGGGCTGTTGCGCCCGCGTGCCGAGCGGAGGACCGACACGCAGGCGCGGATCGACGCCGCGCTCACGGCAGCGGGCCTCGACCGGGACTCCCTGCCCAAGGGCTCCCGTACGGCCGTACGCGATCTGGAGCGTCTGGAGGCGCTGCGGCTGTCCGTCGCGCTGGCCCTGATCGGGCACCCGCGCGTGCTCGGTGTCGACGACACCGATCTGAAGCTCTCGGACGCCGAACGGACCGAGGTCTGGGCGCTGTTGAAGTCCATCACCGAGGCCGGGACCACGGTCGTGGCGGTGTGCAGCGAGGCTCCCGACGACACGGTCAAGGTGTCCACGGCCCAGGAGGCCGACGCGGCCTCCGCCTCCCAGGAGTCCCCGGAAACCGACGGACCGGAAACCGACGGAAAGGAGGCCGCCGATGCGCTCGCCGAGGCTGGCCGCGCTTGAGCTGAGGCGCTTCGGCCGGGGAAAGCTGCCGCGTGCCGCCCTGGTCGCGCTGCTGGTGCTGCCCCTGCTCTACGGCGCCCTGTACCTGTGGTCGTTCTGGGACCCGTACGGCCGTCTCGACCGCATCCCCGTGGCGCTCGTGAACGACGACAAGGGGGCGACCGCCGACGGGAAGAAGCTCACGGCCGGCGACGACATCACCAAGGGGCTGCGCGAGAGCGACGTCTTCGACTGGCAGGAGGTGAGTGCCGCCGAGGCCGAGAAGGGTGTCGAGAACGGCACCTACTACCTGTCGCTGACCATGCCGAGCGACTTCAGTGCGCGGATCGCCTCCAGCGCGGGCGACTCACCGGAGACGGGCGCCCTTCAGGTGCGTACGAACGACGCGAACAACTACATCGTCGGGCAGATCTCGCGGACCGTCTTCAGCGAGGTGCGCGAGGCCGCTTCCACGAAGGCGTCGCGGTCGTTCCTGGACCGGATCTTCGTCTCGTTCTCCGACATCCACGGCGCGACGGTCAAGGCGGCGAACGGCGCCGACAAGCTCGAAGGCGGCATCGGCAAGGCGGAGAAGGGCTCCAAGGACCTCGCCGACGGGCTGAAGGACGCCAAGAAGGGCAGCGGCAAGCTGTCCACGGGCCTGAGGAAGCTCAATGAGGGCGCGGGCGACCTGGAGAGCGGCTCCCAGCAGGTGGCCGACGGGACGCAGACCCTCGCCGACAGGGTCAACGGAGTCGACAAGAAGATCGGCCCCTTCCTCCAGGACAACGAGAAGACCATCGGGGACACCGCCCGGCTGGTCGCCGACACCTCGGGGGCGATCCGCAACAACCTCGACGACCTGGTGGAGCGGGCTCCGGGCGCCGCCAAGGGCGCCCATGCGGCTTCCGACGTGCTGGCCGGCATCTACAAGGCGCGCTGCGAGGACGCCGTACTGCCCGACCCGTCCTGCTCCGACCTGAAGAAGGCCAAGAACTCGGCCGCTGACGTGGCGACGATCGCCGACGATCTCAACGCGCTGATCGCCGACCACGACGGGGATCTGAAGAAGCTCGACAAGAACCTCGCCACCCTCCAGAAGCAGTCCCGGGCGCTCGCCGACCGTGCGCCCCGCCTCTCCGAGGACCTCGACGACGCGGTCACCAGGATCAACAAGCTGAACCAGGGAGCCGCGAAGGTCGCCGCGGGCGCCAAGAAGCTGCACTCCGGGCTCGGCACGGCCAGGACCGGCGCGGCGGACCTGGACACCGGCGTGGGTCAGCTGAAGTCCGGCGCGTACGACCTCAACGGCGGCATCTACAAGCTCGTCGACGGCTCCGGGAAGCTCTCGGACGGCCTGCACGACGGCGCGGAGAAGATCCCCGACTACGACAAGAAGGCCCGCGACCAGCGCACCGAGGTCATGGCCGACCCGGTCCAGCTCGCCTCCCGCGACATGCACAAGGCACCCAACTACGGCACCGGATTCGCCCCGTACTTCATCCCGCTGTCGCTGTGGGTGGGCGCGATGGTGGCGTACATGCTGATCGCGCCCATGAACCGGCGCGCGCTCGCCGCGGGCGCCTCCGCGTGGCGCATCGCGCTGGCCGGCTGGCTGCCCGTGGTGGCGATCGGGGTGCTGCAGACGGTGGCCCTGATGTCGGTGCTGCACTGGGCGGTCGGGCTGCAGATGGTGCGGGCGGCCGGGACGGTGGGCTTCCTGTTCCTGGTGACGGCGTGCTTCGCGACGATCGTGCAGTGGCTGAACGCACGCTTCGGGGCGGCGGGGCGGATCCTCGTCCTGGCCCTGCTGATGCTGCAGTTGACGTCCGCGGGAGGCACGTACCCCGTGCAGACCAGCCCGGACTTCTTCAACGCGCTCCACCCGTTCCTGCCGATGAGTTACGTCGTGGAGGCGCTCAGGAGGCTCATCACGGGCGGCGGTCTGGAACCGGTGTGGCACGCGTGCGTGGTGCTCGTCGCCTTCACCGCGGCCGCCCTCGCGCTGACCGCGCTGTCGGCCCGTCGCCGGCAGGTGTGGACGCTCGACCGGCTGCACCCGGAGCTGACCCTGTGAGCGCGCGCGGCACAATCGGGACCATGGAACGCAGCAACGCCGCGTCGGGCGGCAGCACGCGCCGTGAGGCCACCCGGCAGAAGCTCTACGAGGCAGCCGTCACACTCATCGCCGAACAGGGCTTCTCCGCCACCACCGTTGACGAGATCGCCGAGCGGGCCGGGGTGGCGAAGGGCACGGTCTACTACAACTTCGCGAGCAAGTCGGTCCTCTTCGAGGAGCTGCTGCGCCACGGAGTCGAACTCCTCACCGCCTCCCTCCGGGAGGCGGCCGAGAAGACCGAGCGCGAGGGCGGCAGCAAGGTGGACGCCCTGGACGCGATGATCCGCGCGGGACTCGGCTTCATCGACCGCTACCCGTCCTTCACCCAGCTCTACGTCGCCGAGCTGTGGCGTACGAACCGGGCCTGGCAGTCCACGCTGATGGTGGTGCGGCAGCAGGCCGTGGCGGTCGTCGAGGGTGTGCTGCGCGAGGGCGTGAAGAACGGCGAGTTCAGCGAGGAGATCGACGTCGCGCTGACCGCCTCCGCACTGGTCGGCATGGTCCTGGTGGCCGCGCTGGACTGGAAGTCCTTCCAGCCGGAACGCTCTCTGGACGACGTGCACGCGGCGCTGTCCCGGCTGTTGCAGGGCCGGGTGAGCGGGCGCCACTGAAACGGCGGCGTCGCGCACACCGCAGCGTCGGGCGCATACGAAAGCGCCGGTCCGAAAGTGGCCGCGTCCCCCGCGGGCCACTCTCGAACCGGCGCCTCCTCGTGCTCCCCCGTTTTCCCTTTCCCCCGTTTTCCCTTTCCCCCGTGCTCCCCCGTCCCCCGCCGGACCCCCGTTCGGTCGTTCCCCCGGGTCCCCCGGTCTCGCTCCCGCCGACGCCGGGTCGGCGGAAGGAGCGGATCCGGGGCCGCTCCGTTCCGGCGCCCCGTGTCGCCGGTGCCGGAGCCGATCCCCTTCTCCGTGGCTCCACTCTCTCGTTCACGCAGGTCGGAACCCATCCGCGCGCGTACTCATCTCACCGACTAGGTACGGGTACTCAGAGCTGCGCACTCATCCCCAGGACCCTGAGTCGCCGACTGGTTACGATCGCCTCCGTGTCGATACTCCCTTTGGTGTTCACCAGCGGCTGGGCCAGCGGCGTCAACGCCTACGCCGTCGTGCTGTTGCTCGGCGTCTTCGGCGCCACCGGCCTGAGCGACGAGGTGCCCGAGGCGCTGCAGCGGCCCGAGGTCCTGATAGCCGCCGGTGTGCTGTTCCTCTGCGAGGCCGTCGCCGACAAGATCCCGTACGTGGACTCGGCCTGGGACTCGGTGCACACCGTGATCCGGCCGGTCGCGGGTGCGGTCGTCGCGGCCCTGCTCGCCGGTCAGAGCGGGTCGCTGCCCGAACTGGCGGCGGGCGCGCTTGGCGGTTCCACGGCGCTGATGAGCCACCTGGTCAAGGCCGGGACGCGGATGGCCGTCAACACCTCGCCCGAGCCGTTCAGCAACATCGTGGTGAGCCTCGCCGAGGACCTCGGGGTCGGTGCCCTGATCACCCTCGCGATCTTCTACCCCGTCGCCGCGGCGGTCATCGCGGGCTGCCTGCTGCTCGCCGGGCTGCTGCTGCTCCTTTTCCTGGTCTCGCGGATCCGTCGCTTCCGGCGCCGCAGGGCCGAGCGCCGGGCGGAGAAACGGCTCGCCCAAGCGGTGGGACAGCCGCCCGGCTGAGCTCCGCACCCCGACAGAGCCCAGGTCCGCGAGCCGTTGTCAGTGGCGGCCGATAAAGTCCCACGCATGGCACGGATTGCGGTGATCGGCGCCGGGATGGGCGCGATGGCGGCCGCTGCCCGGCTGGCCGTCACGGGCCACCGGGTGGCGGTGTACGAGCGTACGGAGACGTACGGCGGAGCGGTGCGCCGCTTCGAGCGCGACGGCTTCGGCTTCGACACGGGCCCCGGGCTGCTCCCGCTTCCCGCCGTGTACCGCGACCTGTTCCTCAAGACCGGCAAGGAGCCGCTGGAGGCGTGCGTCGAGCTGGTCCAGGTCGACCCGTCCGCGCGGCACGTCTTCGTGGACGGCACCGAGGTCCTTCTGCCGAACGCCTCCCGCGCGGGCGTGGTGGCCGCCCTGGACGAGGCGCTGGGCACCGGGACCGGCGACCGCTGGGGCGACTTCCTGGTCCGGGCCCGCGAGGCCTGGGACCGGACGCGCAGGCCGCTGCTGGAGGAGCCGCTGTGGCCGAACTGGCAGGTGCTGGCCGAGCGCGAACCCTACCCGGCGGTCCCCCACAAGCGACTTCTGCGTACCCGCCGGGCCGGCACGCTCGCCGAGGTCGGCGCGTGGGAGCTGCGTGATCCCCGGCTCATCGCCCTGCTGGAGAGCCACGCGCTCGCGTACGGCCTGGATCCGCGCGAAACCCCGGCGAGCGCGGCGGTGCTGCCGTACCTGGAGCATGCCTTCGGGACCTGGTATGTGCGGGGCGGCATACGGGAGTTGGCGCGGGCTGTGTACGAGCGGTGCGTGGCCCGGAAGGTCGAGTTCAGCTTCGGTGCCGAGGTGGTCGGCGTTCTGGAGAAGGACGGCCGGGCGGCGGGGTTGGAGCTGGCCGACGGGTCGGTGACGGAGGCCGATTTCGTGGTCGCCGGGGTCACTCCCGGGGTGCTGGACCGCCTCGTCCGAGAGACCGCGGTTCGAGGCGCGGACGAGGTCGCGCCCCAGCGCGGGACAGCGAGCCGTATGACCGTGCTGCTGGCGCTGCGGGGCAGCCGACCGGAAGGCACGGCGCACCGCACGGTGGTGCACACGCAGGACCGCGAGTCCGAACTGGGCGCCCTGTCCGGCGCCGCTCCGGGCATGGCCGCGCAGCCCACGGTCACGGTGCTGCGGCCCGACGATCCCGAACTGGTTCCGGACCTCGGCCATGAGGCGATCACGCTCAGCTCGGTGGTGCCCGCGCAGCCCGATTGGGGCTGGGCGGAGCGGGAGGTCTTCGACCGTCACGCCGAGAATCTGATCGCCGTCGCTGAGCGTGCCGTGCCGGGCCTGCGCGACCGCCTCCTCTGGCACGAGGTGCGCACCCCGGCCGACGTAGCGGAGGCAACCGGCGCGGAGGGCGGAGCGGTTCCGGCGCCGACGCTGGCCGCGGGCGACGGACATCTGCTGCACCCGTCCAACAGCACCGCGATACCTGGTCTGTTCAGGGTCGGCGGCTGGTCCCACCCCGGCGGCGGTCTCCCCCACGCCGGTATGTCGGGCACGCTGGTGGCCGGGCTGATCGTGGAGGGGCCGGAGTTCCGGGGCTCACAGTGAAGCCTGCGACGCCCGCGCAGGGCGTCTCGCGATAGGTGCTGGGCGGGCTGTCAGAAGCGGTACTGCTCGTCGTACCCGTTCCCCTGGCCCTGCCCCTGCTGCTGGCCGTCGCCCTGGTACGGGTACTGCTGCTCCGGCGGGAGTTCGCCGCCGTATGCCTCGTCGGTGCGCTGCTGCGGGACCCAGACGCCACCGGACGGGGTCTCGCCGTAGGTGCCGGTGGCGTACTGGTCCTGGCTGTAGCCCTGCTGGCCGTACTGTTGCTGGCCGTACGCGTCGTAGGAGCCGCCCTCGTAGGTCTGGGTGCCGATGTACGGGTCGGAGTAGGCGGCGTACTGCTGCTGGCCGGTGGCGTCGTAGCCGTACTGCTGCTGGTCGTAGCCGGAGTAGCCGTCGTACGCATAGCTCTGGTCGGCCGTCGCGTACTGGTCCTGGGGCTGGCCCGCGGCCGCGTAGTTCTGGTCGGCGGCGGCATAGGCGGGGGCGCTGTATATGCCGTACGAGCCGGTGTCGTCGGGCAGGGGCTGCGGCTCGTAGACGGCGGTCGTCTCAGCGGCCGCGAGCCGATCCGGGCGCGAGGGGGTGAAGACGTCGTCGCGGTCGTAGGCGTCGCGGTCGTAGTCGTCCTGGCCGTAACCGGCGCCGCCCTGGTCGTACTTGGCGTCGTCATGACCGTACGTGCCGTCGTGGCCCGCGAAACCGCCCTCGCCCGCCTCGAGGTCGGAGACCTCCAGGGTCGGCTCCTGGCGGTCCGGCTCACCGCGGCGACGCTTGACGGCGCCGAGGGGGCCGAGGGCAGGAGCGGAGACCGCCCAGCCGGCCGAGAAGCCGCGGCGGAAGGACAGCGTGACGTAGGTCTGACCGACCGCGAAGGCGGCCGCGCCCAGACCGATGACGATGACGGACGGGATCAGCACCCCGACCACGACACCGAGGAAGCCGACGAAGGCGAGCAGTCGCCAGCGCAGCCGTGCCTTGTACTGCAGCAGCACCTCGCCCAGCAGCCACAGCGCGACGACGCCGAACGCGATGTAGAGGACCGTCCAGCCCATGTACGCCCCTCTCCCAGTGGCCGCCTACGCAGTGTGACGTACGCCGGTACGGCCGGTCTAGGCCTGCGGTGGGTGGTGCAGGCCCAGGTTTTCGTGGATTTCCAGGGTCGCCGTGGAGTTGTTGAGCGTAATGAAGTGCAATCCGGGCACTCCCTCGGCCAGCAACCGTGCGCAGAACTCCGTGGCGAACTCGATTGCGATCGAGCGTACAGCGGCCGGATCGTCCTTTGCTGTGAGGATCCGCTCTTTCAGGGCGTCCGGGAAGGCGGCGTTGGTGAGGGACGGGATCCGCTCCAGCGTCCTCATGCTGGCGATCGGCATGATCTCCGGGATGATCGGGGTGTCGCAGCCGGCGGCCGACACACGGTCGCGCAGGCGCAGGTAGTCCTCCGGTTCGAAGAACATCTGCGTGATCGCGTAGTCCGCGCCCGCACGGCATTTGTCGACGAAGTGACGGACGTCGGTCTCCCAGTCGGCGGAGCGCGGGTGCATCGCGGGGAAGGCCGCGACGCCGACGCAGAAATCGCCGGACGTCTTGATCAGTTCGACGAGCTCGGCGGCGTAGGTGAGGCCCTGGGGGTGGCGCACCCACTCACCCAGCGGGTCGCCGGGCGGGTCGCCGCGCAGCGCCAGCATGTTGCGGATGCCCGCGTCCGCGTACTGCCCGATGATGTTGCGCAGGTCGGCCACCGAGTGGTCGACGGCGGTGAGGTGGGCGATCGGCGTGAGCGTGGTGTCCGAGGCGATCGCCTCGGTCGCCTTGACCGTGCCCGCGCGGGTGGAACCGCCCGCGCCGTAGGTCACGGAGACGAAGTCGGGCCCGACCGCCTCGACCCGGCGCAGCGCGTTCCACAGGTTCCGCTCGCCCTTCGGAGTCTTGGGGGCGTAGAACTCGAACGAATACGTCGTCTTGCCGGTCGCGAGCATCTCGCGCACGGTACGAGCGTGGTCCGACCTGATGGATGCGGTGCCGAGGGCCATACTCGCAGGTTAGCCAGGGGTCCCCGGTCCCCCAACAGGGCGCCGGACATTTGACCGATTTGTCGGATTGTTGTCCACGCCTTGGACAATATGAGCCATAAAGGGGCCTCCGCAGCGGGCGGGGCAGAGCCCCGAGACCCTGGATCGCGGCCGGCTGACCATTGACTGACCACCGACTGACCACTGACTGAGACGCGGCGGGGCCAAAACTGAGACCGGCCGCTCCGCAGGCCGGACCGCCACGGCCACCTACACCTGCCGCAGCCGCTTCGCGAACTCCTCCGCTGCCGCGGCGGGGTCGTCCGCCTCCGTGATCGCCCGTACGACGACGACACGGCGGGCGCCGGCCTCCAGCACCTCGTCGAGGTTGCCGAGGTCGATACCGCCGATGGCGAACCAGGGGCGGTCGGTGCCGAGGGCTGCGGTGTGACGGACCAGGTCGAGGCCGGGGGCGTGGCGGCCGGGCTTGGTGGGGGTGGGCCAGCAGGGGCCGGTGCAGAAGTAGTCCACGCCCGCCTGGACGGCGGCCGCGGCGGCCTCCGACTCGGAGTGCGTGGAGCGGCCGACGAGGACGTCGTCGCCGAGAATCGCGCGGGCGGCGGGGACCGGGAGGTCGCCCTGGCCGAGGTGCAGGACGTCGGCGCCGGCGGCGTGGGCCACGTCGGCACGGTCGTTGACCGCGAGGAGCTTGCCGTGTCGGGCGCAGGCGTCGGCGAAGACCTTCAGGTGCTCCAGTTCCTCGGCCGCCTCCATGCCCTTGTCGCGCAACTGCACGATGTCGACACCGGCGGCCAGGACGGCGTCCAGGAACTCCGCGAGGTCGCCCTGCTGCTTACGGGCGCCCGTGCAGAGGTAGAGCCGGGCGTCGGCGAGCTGGGCGCGGGCGGTGCCTGCGGTGGCGGTGTCGGACATGCGGTGCCCCCTGTGATCGGGTTGCCGGGCGGGTGACGTCGGGCTGGTGCCGGACGGTGGCACGGTAGCCGGAGCCTGGCGCTGCGTCGCGGGCCGGTGCCGGGCGGCACTCCATGGCCCGTTGCAGCGCAGGAGCTGGGCCGGACGAGGCGCGGCGTGGCGAGGCGACGTGCCGCACCCCTGTGCTCGAACCGGCTGATGGCCCCAGGTGGCCACACCCGAAACGCCGGCCCCGGCTCCTGCGGGCCGCGGTCAACCGCGACCGTGGCCCGCAGGAGCCCGGTCCATAGGCCGGACGGTGTTCGGATCAGGGCGTTCGGTTCAGACGGCGAGCGCCTGGGCGCGGCGCTTCACCTCCGTGCCGCGATTCTCGCTGAGGGCCTGCGCGGGCGTACCGGGCAGGCTCTCGTCGGGGGTGAAGAGCCACTCCAGCATCTCTTCGTCCGTGAAGCCGTCGTCCCGCAGGAGCGTCAGGGTCCCGGACAGGCCCTTGACGACCTTCTGCTCGGCCCCGTCGATGAAGGCGGCAGGGACGTGCAGTGCGCGGTTCTCACCACGGCGTACGGCGATGAGCTGGCCGTCCTTGACCAGCTGCCGGACGCGGGTCACCTCGACATCGAGCATCTCTGCGATGTCGGGGAGGGTGAGCCAGGCGGGGACGAGAGCATCGATCTTTGCGTCAATCTCGGTCACGGGAACAAGCCTGCCATCTGCCACTGACAGTCGGAAGCCAGGCCCGTCCGAGCGCGCGGAACACCCCGCTCTCGGCCCTACGCCGTCGCCGCCTTCATCGGCCGCGCCGGGTCCGCCAGCAGCGCCGGATTCATCGGCGTACCCGCCTCGATCAGCCGTCGCCCCTGCGCCAGATCCCTCGGTCGGCCCACCGCCAACAGTGCGACCAGGCGGCCGTCCTTCAGCCAGCAGACCGTCCAGGCCGGGCCCGACGGGTCGCCGCGCCACAGGGTCGTGTCGGCCCCGGCGTGGTGGCCGGCGTACTGGACGAACCGGCCGAACTGCTCGGACCAGAAGTACGGCACGGGGTCGTAGATCGCGGGCGTCTCACCGAGGATGTTCGCCGCGACCGTACGCGGGCCCTGCAGGGCGTTGTCCCAGTGGTGGACCAGCAGGCGCTCGCCATACCGTCCCGAAGGAAAGGAGGCGCAGTCGCCGACCGCGTAGACGTCCGGCACGGAGGTGCGCAGGCGGTCGTCGGCCACCACCTCGCCGTGCACGCCGAGCTCGATGCCCGAGCCGGCCAGCCAGGCCGTGGCGGGCCGCGCCCCGATGCCGACCACGACGGCGCCCGCGGGCAGCCGTGAGCCGTCGTCGAGGAACACCGCGCCGGGCTCGACGCGCTCCACGCGCGCGTGCGTCCGCAGCACCGCCCCGCTGTCCTCGTACCAGGCGGTCATCGGCGCCGCCACCTCCGCGGGCAGCGCCCCCGCGAGCGGCCGGTCGGCGGCCTCCACGACCGTCACCGCGCAGCCCGCCTCGCGCGCGGCCGTGGCGAACTCCGCGCCGATCCAGCCCGCGCCGACGACCACGATGTCGTGCTGCCGGGCCAGCACCGGCCGCAGCCGCTCGGCGTCGTCCAGGGTGCGCAGCAGATGCACGCCGGGGACGCCCTCCGCGCCCGGCAGCCGGATCGGTTCGGCACCGGTGGCGAGCACGAGGACGTCGTACGGGACGGGCCCGGCCTCGGTGTCCAGCTCGTGGTCGGCGGTGCGTACGCCCAGCACCTCGCGGCCCAGTTCCAGTTCGATGCCGAGCGCCTCGAAGTCGACGTCGAAGGCGGAGCCCTCGGCCTTGCCGAGCAGCACGGCCTTGGACAGGGGCGGTCGGTCGTACGGCTGGTGGGGCTCGGCGCCGATCAGCGTGACGGTGCCGGTGAAGCCCCGTTCACGCAGGGCGACCGCGGTTTGCACACCGGCCATGCCCGCGCCGGCGACGACCACGCGCCGCGCCTGTGACGTGCCCCGTTGCTGCGTCTGCTCGCTCACCTGATCACCATAGTCAACTGACTATTTGTCAGTCAGGGGGCGTGCTCAGTGACCTGCTCCACAACCTCGTCCGGAACCTGTTCCACCACGCTGGTTCCCCTGCCCGTCTGCGACTCCCACGCCCAGCTCTCCTCCAGGCGGACCCGCCCGTCGGACAGCTCGGTCACCGCCGACACACAGTGGCCCGACGACGTCGTCCCGTCACGCTTGAGCTGCACGTACCGGAAGTCCAGCCGGTCGCCTTCCCTGCCACCCACCAGATACCCGCGCACGACATCGCCGCCCGCGTACTCGGCCCAGATCTCGCCGTCCTTCTCGTGGTACGTGAACCGGGTGCGCGTACCCACCTGACCTGGGGCTTGGTCCGCGACGGGAGCGAGGACGAGACCGTCGAGCGAGCGGGCCATGGGCGCGGGCTCCCTTACTGAGACATGTGGCGGCGGGCTAGGGTGGCCAACGTAGAGCACTCGCGGGAGCCCGGACGCACCGGGCTGAGAGGGAGGCTGGCGGCCTCCGACCGTACGAACCTGATCCGGGTCATGCCGGCGAAGGGAGGGGCTGGACGCCCATGTCGCGTACGCGAACGTCAGACGTCCTTGTCATCGGGGGCGGAATCATCGGCCTGGTCACGGCGTGGCGGGCCGCGCAGCGCGGGTTCACCACGGCCGTCGTGGACCCCGAGCCGGGCGGCGGCGCCGCCCAGGTGGCGGCCGGCATGCTGGCCGCCGTCACGGAACTGCACTACGGCGAGCAGACCCTGCTGGGCCTGAATCTCGCCTCGGCCCGCCGTTACCCGGACTTCGCGGCCGAGCTGACCGACCTCACCGGCCATGACCTCGGCTACCGCCGGTGCGGCACGCTCGCGGTCGCGCTGGACTCCGACGACCGCGCCCATCTGCGCGAACTGCACGCCCTGCAGCGCCGGTCCGGGCTGGACTCCGAGTGGCTGTCGGGGCGGGAGTGCCGGCGCCTGGAGCCGATGCTCGCGCCGGGCGTGCGCGGGGGGCTGCGCGTGGACGGCGACCACCAGATCGATCCGCGGCGGCTGGCCGGGGCACTGGTGGCCGCGTGCGAGCGGGCCGGTGTGGTCTTCCACCGGACGTGGGCCGAGCGCTTCGACGTCGTACGGGACCGGGCCGCCGGTGTCACCACGGCGAACGGCACCGAGCTGGGCGCGGGCCAGGTCGTCCTCGCGGCCGGCAGCCTCAGCGGGCGACTGACCGGAGTCCCGGACCACGTACTGCCGCCCGTGCGCCCCGTGAAGGGGCAGGTGCTGCGGCTGACCGTGCCGAAGCGGTACGCGCCGTTCCTGAGCCGGACCGTGCGGGCCGTGGTGCGCGGCAGCCAGGTGTATCTGGTGCCGCGCGAGAGCGGGGAGCTGGTCGTCGGGGCGACGAGCGAGGAGCTGGGCTGGGACACGACGGTGACCGCGGGCGGCGTGTACGAGCTGCTGCGCGACGCCCACGAGTTGGTGCCGGGCATCACCGAACTGCCGCTCACGGAGACGCGGGCCGGTCTGCGCCCGGGCTCCCCCGACAACGCGCCGCTGCTCGGCCCGACCGAGCTGGACGGGCTGCTGCTGGCCACCGGGCACTACCGCAACGGCGTGCTGCTCACGCCGGTCACCGGCGACGCCATGGCGCACGCCCTGACCACCGGTGAACTCCCGGACGAGGCCCGGCCGTTCACGCCCAAACGCTTCAGCGCCGCCGCACTCACGGAGCAGCCCGCATGAACACCTCGGTGAACACCCCGGTCACCATCTCGGTCAACGGCGACCGTCGGCAGATCGAGCCGGGCACGGCTCTCGACACGCTCGTGCAGTCCCTCACCGCGGCGCCCTCCGGAGTGGCCGCCGCCCTCAACGAAACCGTCGTACCGCGCGCGCAGTGGTCGTCGACGTCCCTCTCCGAGGGGGACCGCGTCGAGGTCCTCACCGCCGTCCAAGGAGGCTGAACCATGGCCGACGATCCCTTTGTCATCGCTGATACGTCCTTCACGTCCCGCCTGATCATGGGCACGGGCGGGGCGCCCAGCCTGGAGGTCCTGGAGCGGGCGCTGGTGGCGTCCGGGACGGAGCTGACGACGGTCGCCATGCGGCGCGTGAACCCGTCGGTGCACGGCTCTGTCCTGTCGGTGCTCGAGAAGCTCGGGATCCGGGTGCTGCCGAACACGGCGGGGTGCTTCACGGCGGGAGAGGCCGTGCTGACGGCCCGCCTCGCGCGCGAGGCGCTCGGTACGGATCTGATCAAGCTGGAGGTCATCGCCGACGAGCGGACGCTGCTGCCGGATCCGATCGAGCTGCTGGACGCCGCGGAGACGCTGGTGGACGACGGGTTCACCGTGCTGCCGTACACGAATGACGACCCTGTGCTGGCGCGGAAGCTGGAGGACGTGGGCTGCGCGGCGATCATGCCGCTCGGCTCCCCGATCGGGTCGGGGCTCGGCATCCGCAACCCGCACAACTTCCAGCTGATCGTGGAGCACGCGCGCGTACCGGTGATTCTGGACGCGGGCGCCGGTACGGCGTCGGACGCGGCGCTCGCGATGGAGCTGGGGTGCGCGGGGGTGATGCTCGCCTCGGCGGTGACGCGGGCTCAGGAGCCGGTGCTGATGGCCGATGCGATGCGGCATGCGGTGGAGGCGGGGCGGCTGGCGTACCGGGCGGGGCGGATTCCGAGGCGGCACTTCGCGGAGGCGTCGTCCCCGGCGGAGGGCCTGGCACGGCTGGACCCGGAACGCCCCGCATTCTGAACGCACGTTCGATGAAAGACCATCGACCGATGAGTCGTCCGTCACAGCTCGGCTGCAGTCCCGGCTCGATCCCGGCGGAACCGGCAGGCGTGTCAGTGTCGGCTCGTACACTCACCTGCGTGGATACGACCCTTCAGGACCCTCTGGTCGGGCAGGTGCTCGACGGCCGGTATCGCGTCGACGCGCGGATCGCCGTCGGCGGGATGGCCACGGTCTACCGGGCCCTGGACACCCGCCTCGACCGCGTGCTCGCGCTCAAGGTGATGCATCCCGCACTGGCGGTGGACGGGGTGTTCGTCGAGCGGTTCATCCGTGAGGCGAAGTCCGTCGCCCGGCTCGCGCACCCCAATGTGGTGCAGGTCTTCGACCAGGGCACCGACGGGTCGTACGTCTATCTCGCCATGGAGTACGTCGCGGGCTGCACGCTGCGCGACGTCCTGCGCGAGCGCGGGGCGCTCCAGCCCCGGGCCGCCCTCGACATCCTGGAGCCGGTGCTCGCCGCGCTCGGCGCCGCGCACCGCGCCGGGTTCGTGCACCGGGACATGAAGCCCGAGAACGTCCTGATAGGGGACGACGGGCGGGTCAAGGTCGCCGACTTCGGGCTCGTGCGGTCCGTGGACACCGTGACCAGCACCACCGGCGCCGTGCTCGGCACCGTCTCCTATCTCGCGCCCGAGCAGATCGAGCAGCCCGGTGCCGCCGACGCCCGCGTCGACGTGTACGCGTGCGGTGTCGTCCTCTACGAGATGCTCACCGGCGACAAGCCGCACGACGGGGACTCCCCCGCGGTGGTGCTCTACAAGCACCTGCACGAGGACGTCCCGCCGCCCTCGGCTATCGTGCCGGGGCTGGCGTACGGGCTCGACGAGCTGGTCGCGTCGGCCACCGCGCGCACCCCGGACATCCGTCCGTACGACGCCGTGGCGCTGCTCGCGCAGGCGCGGGAGACACGAGCCGCACTGAGCGCGGACCAGCTGGACGCGGTTCCGCCGCAGGCGCTCGCGGCTGAGCGCACCCACGCCGACGACCGTACGAGCGTGATCCCGCGCGCGCTGACGATCCAGCGGCCACTGCCCGTGAACGAGGACGAGCCCGAGGCCGTCTTTCACCGGACCAGCCGGCTGGAGACCCCGCCGCCCCCGCCGCCCGGGCACCGGTCACGGACCCCGCGTGCGCCGCGCGGCCCGCTCGTCATCGTCGCCGCCGTCCTGCTGGCCCTCGGCCTCGGTGTCGGCATCTGGTACATCAACTCCGGCCAGTTCACCAAGGTCCCGTCGCTGCTGTCCAAGACCCAGGCGCAGGCCACGGCCCGGCTGGAGGAGGCCGGGCTGGAGCTCGGCAAGGTGGAGCGCGCCTACAGCGACACCGTCGAGCGCGGCACCGTGATCAGCACGGACCCAGAGACGGGCGCCCGCATCCGGCACAACGACTCCGTGAACCTGGTCATCTCGGCCGGACCGGAGACCGTGAAGGTGCCCGACCTCCAGGGATACCCGCTGGCCAAGGCGAAGAGCGAACTCAAGGAGAGCGGACTCGAACCGGGCATGGTGACCCGGGAGTTCAGCGACGACGTCACCAGGGGCTCCGTGATCTCCGTGGACCCCGCGACCGGCACCAAGGTCCGCTCCGGCTCCGCGGTCGCGCTCACCGTCAGCAAGGGCAGCCCGGTGGACGTCCCGGACGTCACCGGCAAGAGCCTGGCCGACGCGAAGGCCGACCTCGCCGAGGCCGGCCTGAAGGTGAAGGTCGCCGCCGCGCGGGTCAACTCCGACTTCGACGCGGGCCAGGTCGCCCAGCAGTCGCCGACCGAAGGCAGGCAGGCCGCCGAGGGCGACACGGTGACGCTGACGCTGTCCAAGGGCCCCGAGATGATCGAGGTCCCGGACGTGACCGGTGACAGCGTCGACGACGCCAGGGCCGAGCTGGAGGCCGCCGGCTTCGAGGTCGACGAGGACCGCGGCCTGCTCGGGCTGTTCGGCGACACGGTCAAGAAGCAGTCCGTGAAGGGCGGGGACACGGCGCCGAAGGGGTCGACGATCACGATCACCATCCGGTGAGGGGCTGGGCCGGGCAGCATGACACCCTGAACAGGTGAGAAGTCAGCAGTCCGGCACCGCCCTCTCGGGCCCCTCCCGCAACCCCATCGGCGGCCACGTCCCCGTGGCCGGCGGTCTCCACTCCGTCGGGCTCACCTACGCCCACGACCTCAAGGCCGAGACGGTCCAGGTCTTCGTCGCCAACCCGCGTGGCTGGGCCACGCCCGCCGGGAATCCGCGGCAGGACGAGGAGTTCCGCGCGGTGTGCGAGGCCGAGTCGATCCCGGCGTATGTGCATGCGCCGTATCTGATCAACTTCGGCTCGCACACCGAGGCCACGGTCGAGAAGTCGGTGGAGTCACTGCGGCACTCGCTGCGGCGCGGGCGGGAGATCGGGGCGCTGGGCGTGGTCGTGCACACGGGCAGCGCGACCGGCGGCCGGGAGCGGTCGGTGGCCCTGAAGCAGGTACGGGAGCACTTGCTGCCGCTGCTCGACGAGCTGACCCACGACGACGACCCGTATCTGCTCCTGGAGTCCACCGCCGGTCAGGGCGCCTCCCTGTGCTCTCGGACCTGGGACTTCGGGCCGTACTTCGAGGCGCTGGACGCCCATCCGAAGCTGGGCGTGTGCCTGGACACCTGCCACATCTTCGCCGCCGGCCATGACCTGACCGGCCCGTCCGGCATGCACCAGACGCTCGACCTGCTGGTGGACACGGTCGGCGAGGGCCGCCTGAAGCTGATCCACGCCAATGACTCCAAGGACGTCGTCGGCGCGCACAAGGACCGGCACGAGAACATCGGCGCAGGTCACATCGGCGAGGACCCGTTCCGGGCGCTGATGACGCACCCGGCCACGGCGGGCGTCCCGCTGATCATCGAGACGCCGGGCGGGAAGGAAGGGCACGCGGCGGACGTGGAGCGGCTGAAAAAACTTCGGGACGCATAGCGCGATAGGGAATACCCCTGGGGGGTATGCGGTTCTTGCTCGATGTAGGAACCGTGACCTGGCATTGGGGGATCTCATGCAGCACGAAGCACACGCGGCACACGCTCACCACCCCGGCGAGGCGGCCGCCACCAGCACGTGGGCCATGGCCGTCCAGGCCACCCTGCACTGCCTCACCGGCTGTGCCATCGGCGAGGTCCTCGGCATGGTGATCGGCACCGCGCTCGGCTGGAGCAGCGTACCGACTCTGATCCTGGCGATCGTCCTGGCCTTCTTCTTCGGTTACGCGCTCACGCTGCGCGGAGTCCTGAAGGCGGGGCTCGGCCTCCGTGCCGCGATCAAGGTGGCCCTGGCCGCCGACACCCTCTCCATCGCCGTGATGGAACTGGTCGACAACGGCGTGATCGTGCTGTGGCCGGGCGCCATGGATGCCGAACTCGCCGACCCGCTGTTCTGGTGGGTGCTGGCGATCGCGCTCGCCGTCGCCTTCGTCCTGACGACCCCGGTCAACAAGTGGATGATCGGCCGCGGCAAGGGCCACGCGGTGGTGCACCAGCACCACCACTGACAGCCGGCGAAAGAACCGGGAAAGAGACCGGGAGTCAGAGCTCGGGGCCCTCCCCGGGCTCCTCCTGGTACGAGTACCGCTGTTCCTTCCAGGGGTCGCCGATGTTGTGGTAGCCGCGCTCCTCCCAGAAGCCGCGGCGGTCGGCGGTCATGTACTCCACGCCGCGGACCCACTTGGGCCCCTTCCAGGCGTACAGATGGGGGACGACCAGACGGAGGGGGAAACCGTGCTCCGCCGTGAGCAGTTCGCCGTCCTTGTGGGTGGCGAAGATCGTGCGCTCGGAGGCGAAGTCGGAGAGGCGGAGGTTGGAGCTGAAGCCGTACTCCGCCCACACCATCACATGAGTGACGGCAGGTGCGGGAGGGGCGATCTCCAGGATCGTCCGGGCCGGAATGCCGCCCCACTCCGCACCGAGCATGCTGAACTTCGTGACGCAGTGCAGATCGGCGACGACGCTCGTGTACGGCAGGGCCGCGAACTCCTCATGGGTCCAGCAGTGCTTCTCGCCGTCGGCGGTGGCGCCGAACACCCTGAACTCCCAGCGTTCGGGGCGAAACTTAGGGACCGGGCCGTAGTGCGTGACCGGCCAGCCACGCTGCACCCGCTGTCCCGGCGGAAGCTCGGAGTGTGCTGCTGCTCCACCTTCGCGCTCCACCGGCTGACCCATGACTCCATCCTGACAGACCTGGGGCAGTGCACCTGACCACACCCCTCCCCAATTCGCCACATAACGGACTAAGCATGCCCTAACTTACTAAGTGAAGACTTACTGGACGATCTTCTCTGCCGGTGCAATCATGCGGCGCAACCTGCCAGTTCCCCCGCGTGGAAGGAGCCTCTGCGATGCAGGGCGACCCCGAGGTCCTCGAATTCTTGAACGAGCAGCTGACCGGCGAGCTGACGGCGATCAACCAGTACTGGCTGCATTACCGGATCCAGGACAACAAGGGCTGGACGAAGCTCGCCAAGTACACGCGCGAAGAGTCCATCGATGAGATGAAGCACGCGGACAAGATCACCGAGCGCATTCTCATGCTGGACGGCCTGCCCAACTACCAGCGCCTGTTCCACGTACGGGTCGGTCAGACGGTCACCGAGATGTTCCAGGCCGACCGACAGGTCGAGGTCGAGGCGATCGACCGCCTCAAGCGCGGTATCGAGGTGATGCGCACCAAGGGCGACATCACGTCCGCAAACCTCTTCGAGTCGATCCTCGAGGACGAGGAGCACCACATCGACTACCTGGACACGCAGCTGGAACTCATCGACAAGCTCGGTGAGGCGCTTTACATCGCGCAGCAGATCGAGCAGCCGAGCTAGCGAGCTAGGCCGCGTCCGCCAGGTCGGTGAGCACCGGCCGCCCATGGTCGGCCAGCTCACGGCGCGGGCACGCACCCCGGCCCAGGATCGCCTGAATACGACGTACGCACGAGCCGCAGTCCGTGCCCGCCTTGCAGGCGGACGCTATCTGGCGGGGCGTGCAGGCGCCGTCCTCCGCGTGCTGCTTGACCTGCTGCTCGGTGACACCGAAGCAACTGCAGACGTACACGCGGACCACCTCCCGCCGGGATCGAAGTCGTGCCATCCCCTTGATCGGTGAGGCTAACCTAACCTTACCCGTCACACAGGAACCGTAAAAGTGGGGTGGGGCGCGGATCGTATGTGATCCGCGCCCCACCCCACACGCCGGTAATAACCGAACCGGTTACTGGTCCCTGTACATCTCCGCGACGAGGAAGGCCAGGTCCAGCGACTGGCTGCGGTTGAGCCGCGGGTCGCAGGCCGTCTCGTAGCGCTGGTGCAGGTCGTCGACGAAGATCTCGTCGCCACCGCCCACGCACTCGGTGACGTCGTCACCGGTCAGCTCCACGTGGATACCGCCCGGGTGGGTGCCGAGGGCCTTGTGGACCTCGAAGAAGCCCTTGACCTCGTCGAGCACGTCGTCGAAACGGCGGGTCTTGTGGCCCGAGGCCGCCTCGAAGGTGTTGCCGTGCATCGGGTCGGTCACCCAGGCCACGGTCGCGCCGGAGGCGGTGACCTTCTCGACCAGCTCGGGGAGCTTGTCGCGGACCTTGTCGGCACCCATGCGAACGATGAAGGTCAGCCGGCCCGGCTCACGGTCCGGGTCCAGGCGCTCGATGTACTGCAGCGCCTCCTCGGCCGTCGTGGTCGGGCCGAGCTTGACGCCGATCGGGTTGCGGATCTTCGAGGCGAACTCGATGTGCCCGTGGTCCAGCTGCCGGGTGCGCTCACCGATCCACACCATGTGCGCGGAGACGTCGTACAGGCGGCCCGTGCGCGAGTCGACGCGGGTGAGCGCGGACTCGTAGTCGAGCAGCAGCGCCTCGTGCGAGGAGTAGAACTCGACCGTCTTGAACTCCTCCGGGTCGGCCCCGCAGGCGTGCATGAAGTTCAGCGCGTTGTCGATCTCGCGGGCCAGCTGCTCGTAGCGCTGCCCCGACGGGGACGACTTCACGAAGTCCTGGTTCCAGGCGTGCACCTGGCGCAGGTCGGCGTAGCCACCGGTGGTGAAGGCGCGCACCAGGTTGAGCGTGGAGGCGGACGCGTTGTACATCCGCTTCAGGCGCTCGGGGTCCGGGATGCGGGCTTCCTCGGTGAAGTCGAAGCCGTTGACGGAGTCGCCGCGGTAGGTCGGCAGGGTCACGCCGTCGCGGGTCTCGGTCGGCTTGGAGCGCGGCTTGGAGTACTGGCCGGCGATGCGGCCGACCTTCACCACGGGCACCGAGGCGGCGTACGTCAGCACGGCGCCCATCTGGAGCAGGGTCTTGAGCTTGTTGCGGATCTGGTCGGCGGACACCGCGTCGAAGGCCTCGGCGCAGTCGCCGCCCTGGAGGAGGAACGCCTCTCCCTTGGCGACGGCCGCCATCCGGGCGCGCAGCTGGTCGCACTCGCCCGCGAAGACGAGCGGGGGATACGACTCGAGGTCCGCGATCACTGCGCGCAGAGCCTCGGTGTCGGGGTACTCGGGCTGCTGCGCCGCGGGCAGGTCTCGCCAGGTGTTGCCAGCGCTCGCGCTGGTCTTAGCGTTCACGGTCACGCCCTCAACATTACGGGGTCGTGTCGGGCGTCCAGCCGCATGCCCAGCAATTGAGACACGGGGTACACGACCCGGACATGGGGTAGGGTGCCTGGCATGTTCGCGCACTCGACCCAGAACTGGTGGTGGACCGCTCATCCGGCGGCCCACTGACTGCGCGTACGCAAGACTTCGCGAAGGCCGCCCGAGGGGCGGCCTTCGGTGTTTCCGGGCACGGGCCGTTCCTCTCCCCCTGAGAAGGAGCACGGACCCATGAACCTGCTCGGCTTGCCGGCCGACCCCCGCCCGTTCGCCCTGCTGCGCCGCCGCACGCCGGGCCACGATCACGAGACCGTCGAGGTCCTGATCGGCCCGGTCAGTACCTACGACCGCCTGGCCGACCTCCCCGACGAGGGCCTGGCGCTCGTCCCCTTCCGCCAGATCCGCGAGCGCGGCTTCGACGTCCGCGACGACGGCACGCCACTGACGGTGCTGACGCCCGAGGAGTCGTACGACATCCCGCTCGCCGACGCTCTCGCCCAGCTCCCGTCGCACGACGTGCGCGTCGAGGGCGGCGGCTTCGACGTCGGTGACGAGGAGTACGCGGAGATCGTCGGGCGCGTGCTGCGGGAGGAGATCGGGCGGGGCGAGGGCGCGAACTTCGTGATCCGGCGGACGTACGAGGGCCAGATCCCGGGGTTCGGGCGCGCCGACGCGCTGGCGCTGTTCCGGCGGCTGCTGGAGGGTGAGCGGGGCGCGTACTGGACGTTCGTCGTGCACACCGGGGAGCGCACGCTGGTCGGGGCGAGCCCCGAGGTGCACGTGCGGATGTCCGGCGGGACCGTCGTCATGAACCCGATCAGCGGGACGTACCGCTATCCCGTCGAGGGACCCACCCCCGAGCACCTGCTCGACTTCCTCGCCGACGGCAAGGAGATCGAGGAGCTGTCGATGGTCGTCGACGAGGAGCTCAAGATGATGTGCACCGTCGGTGACATGGGCGGGGTCGTCGTCGGGCCCCGGCTGAAGGAGATGGCACACCTCGCGCACACCGAGTACGAGCTGCGCGGGAAGTCCTCGCTGGATGTGCGGGAGGTCCTGAAGGAGACGATGTTCGCGGCCACGGTCACCGGCTCGCCCGTGCAGAACGCGTGCCGGGTGATCGAGCGGCACGAGGTCGGTGGGCGTGGCTACTACGCCGGTGCGCTGGCCCTGATCGGCCGCGACTCCGGCGGCGCGCAGACCCTCGACTCCCCCATCCTCATCCGCACCGCCGACATCGACGCGAACGGCGGGCTGCGAGTGCCGGTCGGCGCCACACTCGTCCGGGGGTCGGACCCGGCGAGCGAGGTCGCGGAGACCCATGCGAAGGCGGCGGGGGTGCTGGCGGCTCTTGGCGTACGACCGTCCCGGCCGCGTGAGGAGCACGCGCGCGTGCGTCTCGCCGACGACCCACGCGTGCGTGCCGCGCTCGACGGGCGCCGCGCCGCCCTGGCGCCGTTCTGGCTGCGGATGCAGGAGCGGTCCGAGGAGCTGGCCGGTCACGCCCTGGTCGTCGACGGGGAGGACACCTTCACGGCGATGCTCGCGCACGTGCTGCGGTCGAGCGGACTCGAGGTGACCGTCCGGCGGTACGACGAGGACGGGCTGCGGGAGGCGGTGCTCGCGCACGAGGGGCCGGTGGTGCTGGGTCCCGGTCCCGGCGATCCGTCCGATCTGGAAGACCCCAAGATGCGGTTCCTGCGCGACCTCACCGCCGAGGTCGTCCGCAGCCACCGGCACGGCGTGCTCGGCGTCTGCCTCGGGCACGAGCTGATCGCGGCCGAGCTGGGGCTGGAGATCGTACGGAAGGAAGTGCCGTACCAGGGGGCGCAGACGACGATCGACCTGTTCGAACGGTCGGAGACGGTCGGTTTCTACAACAGCTTCGTGGCGCGCTGCGACGACGAGGCCCTGCGGGAGCTCGCCGCGCACGGCATCGAGGTCAGCCGGGCCGGCAACGGGGAGGTGCATGCCGTACGCGGCCCGGGCTTCGCCGGCGTTCAGTTCCACCCCGAGTCGATCCTGACGCTGAACGGCGCAGACGTCGTACGCGATCTGGTGGGTCAGCTGCGCGGCACCAGCACGTTCTCGGAGCGGCGGCCCGCCTTGTAGTCGAGGACGTTGTGCAGCGTGGTCTCGATGATCTGGCCGACGGCGTCCTGGGTGTAGTACGCCTGGTGCGACGTGACCAGGACGTTCGGGAACGTGACGAGGCGGGCCAGCGTGTCGTCCTCGATGGCATGGAGGGACTTGTCGAGGAAGAACAGGCCCGCCTCCGCCTCGTACACGTCGAGGCCGACCCCCGTGAAGCGGCCCTCGCGCAGCTCGGCGACGAGGGCCGCGGTGTCGATGAGGCCGCCGCGGCTGGAGTTGACCAGGATCGCGTCGTCCTTCATCGCCTTCAGGGCGTCCGCGTCGATGAGGCGCTGCGTCTCCGGCAGCAGCGGGACGTGCAGGCTGACCAGGTCGGACTCGGCGAGGAGCTGCTCCTTGGGGACATAGCGCATGCCGAGCTGCAGGCAGGCGGGGTTCTCTGCGACGTCCCAGCCGAGCAGGTTCATGCCGAAGCCGTGGGCGATGCGGGTGAACGCCTCGCCGATCTTTCCGGTGCCGAGGACGCCGACCGTGCGGCCGTGCATGTCGCGGCCCATCAGGCCGTCGAGGCGGAAGTCGAAGTCACGCGTGCGCGTGGAGGCCCGCACGATCCGGCGGTTGACCGCCATGGCAAGGGTCCAGGCGAACTCGGCCACGGAGTAGGGCGAGTAGTACGAGACCCGGGCGACCGTCATGGCGAGCCGCTCGGCGACCTGAAGGTCGATGTTGTTGAAGCCGGTGGAGCGCTGGGCGACCATCTGGGTCCCGCCGGCCGCGAGGGTCTGCAGGACCCGGTGGCCGAGGTCGCAGTTGACGCTGGTGCAGACGACCTCGTAGCCGGTGGCGATCGGGGCGGTGTCCTCGTTGAGGAAGACGTCCAGACAGCGGACCTCGTGACGGCCCTGGAAGGCTTGCTCGATCAGGGGCTTCTCGTCCGCCTGGACACCGAAGGCGAGAATCTCCACGACTGCTCCCGATTCATAGGGTTGTGGGCCGAATATACGGCCCACAACCCCCAGGTGCCCCGTCAGCCGAAGAAGACCCCGACCTCCTCGTACAGCTTCGGATCCACCGTCTTCAGCTTGGCCGTGGCGTCCGCGATCGGGACACGGACGATGTCCGTGCCGCGCAGGGCGACCATCTTGCCGAAGTCGCCGTCGCGGACGGCCTCGATGGCGTGCAGCCCGAAGCGGGTGGCGAGCCAGCGGTCGAAGGCGCTGGGGGTGCCGCCGCGCTGGATGTGCCCGAGGACCGTCGTGCGGGCCTCCTTGCCCGTGCGCTTCTCGATCTCCTTGGCCAGCCATTCGCCGACCCCGGACAGCCGCACGTGCCCGAAGGAGTCCAGCGACCCGTCCTTGAGGACCATGTCGCCGTCCTTGGGCATGGCACCCTCGGCGACGACCACGATCGGGGCGTACGACGCCTTGAAGCGGGAGGTGATCCAGGCGCAGACCTTGTCGACGTCGAAGCGCTGCTCGGGGATGAGGATGACGTTGGCGCCGCCGGCCAGCCCGGAGTGGATGGCGATCCAGCCGGCGTGACGGCCCATCACCTCGCAGACCAGGACGCGCATATGGGACTCGGCGGTGGTGTGCAGCCGGTCGATGGCCTCCGTCGCGATGCCGACGGCGGTGTCGAAGCCGAAGGTGTAGTCGGTGGCGGACAGGTCGTTGTCGATGGTCTTCGGTACGCCGACGCAGGGCACGCCGTACTCGTCGGAGAGGCGGGTGGCGACGCCGAGGGTGTCCTCGCCGCCGATGGCGATGAGCGCCTCGACCTCCTGCTTGGCGAGGTTCTCCTTGATACGGCGGATGCCGTCCTCCTGCTTGAGGGGGTTGGTGCGCGAGGAGCCGAGGATGGTGCCGCCGCGGGGCAGGATGCCGCGCACGGCGGGGATGTCGAGACGGACGGTGTCGTTCTCGAGCGGACCTCGCCAGCCGTCCCGGAAGCCGACGAAGTCGTAGCCGTACTCCTGCACGCCCTTGCGTACGACGGCCCGGATGACGGCGTTGAGACCGGGGCAGTCGCCGCCTCCGGTCAGTACTCCGACCCGCATGGAAATGTCCCTTCGCCGCGGTTGCCTGGTGAGGCCACGCTAATGGTGATCCAGGTCACAACGGGATGGGTCGGAACGGCAATTCCGGTGAACTGCCGGGTATTTGGTTTACGCGTCGTCAAGCCGACGGCCGATGGATCACTCGTCGTCGAGGCCGCGCTCTATCGCGTACCTCACCAGTTCCACCCGGTTGTGCAGCTGGAGCTTGCCGAGGGTGTTCTGGACGTGGTTCTGGACCGTGCGGTGGGAGATCACCAGGCGTTCGGCGATCTGCTTGTAGCTCAGGCCCTTGGCGACGAGCCGCAGCACCTCGGTCTCGCGCTCGGTGAGCTGCGGGGCCCCCGGCTGGTCGGCGCCCTGTACGGCGGGCGCCGGTTCGGAGGCGAGGCGGCGGTACTCGCCGAGGACCAGGCCGGCCAGGCCCGGCGTGAACACGGGGTCGCCGACGGCCGTACGGCGCACCGCGTCGAGGAGTTCCTCGGTCGAGGCCGACTTCAGCAGGTAGCCGGTGGCGCCGGACTTCACGGCCTCCAGGACGTCGGCGTGCTCACCGCTCGCGGACAGGACGAGGACGCGCAGTGCGGGGTTGTGGCCCACCAGCTCCTTGCAGACCTGAACGCCGGGCTTGGCGGGCAGGTTGAGGTCGAGCACGAGGACGTCGGGAGCGGCGGCCTTGGCGCGGCGTACGGCCTGCTCGCCGTCGCCCGCGGTGGCGACCACCTCGAAGCCGGACTCGGCCAGGTCGCGGGCGACCGCGTCGCGCCACATGGGGTGGTCGTCGACCACCATGACCTTGATCGGGTCCTGCTGTCCGCTCGCGGTGTCCGTCATCGCTGCTCCGCCTTCCCCCGTGAAGCGCTGCTGTCCTTCGGTACTTTCAGTTCCACTTCGGTGCCCTGCCCCGGCACCGAGATCAGCTCGGCGGTGCCGCCGAGGTCCCGCAGTCGCCCCCGGATCGACAGGGCGACTCCGAGCCGCCCCTCGCCCTCGGCCTGCGCGAGCCGTCCCTCGGGGATGCCGGGTCCGTCGTCCCGCACGGTGACGATCACCTCGTCGGGCTCGTCCTCGACGAGGATCCACGCGCGCGCGTGCTCCCCCGCGTGCTTACGGACGTTGTCCAGAGCGGCCCCCACGGCCGCGGCCAGCTCCCGCGCGGCGGCCGGGGCCAGCGGCACGGGCGCGCCGGGCTCGGCCAGGCTCACCATGGCGCCGGCGTACGGGGCGAGCAGCACCCGGAGATCGACCGGACCGGCGGCGTCGTCCGGCTCGTCCACGGCCCGTACGACGGCCCCCTCGGCGGCGTCCTCCGACACCCGCGACACGGGTACGAGGCCGCCCGAGACCAGCGTGCGCAGCGCCACCTCCTGCTCGCCGGCCATCCGGCCCAGCTCGGCCGCCTCGCCGCCGATGACGGCACCGCGCCGCTGCACCATCGCGAGCACCTGGAGCACGCCGTCGTGGATGTCCCGGGCGAGCCGCTCCCGTTCACGCGTCGCCGCCTCGATCTCCAGGGCGCGGGCCAGGGTGCGCTCGGAGGCGCGGGCGACCTCGACGACGTAGCCGATGGCGATGGAGGCGATCCAGACGAGCAGCACCATGTGGATGGTGTCGCGGGTGGGTACCCCGGAGCGTTCGACCAGGTTGGCGGCGGCGACCAGCGTGGAGGCGAACGCCGCCCAGCGCCAGCCGCCCTTGATGGCGAAGGCCAGCACGGCGCCGGCGGTCCATATCGAGGGCAGGGTGGGGGCTCCGGCGTCGATCCGCTCGGGTGCCTCGGCGAGCCGGGTGAGCAGGATGCCGGCCAGGGCGATGGTGAGGTCCACGGCGAGGAAGCGCTTGGTGCAGCTCGCGGCGTTCGCGACCCTGGGCAGGGTGGCCAGGGTCCAGACGGCCAGTACGGCGAAGTAGGCGATGGCGACCCAGGGGCGGGCGACCTCGGCGTGGGCGCTGATGAAGAGCCCGATCGCGTACACCATGGTCAGCACGCGGTACCCGGCGAGCGCGCGCCACAGCGGCTGCTCGACGGACATCCTCATGACCCGCTCGCGCTTGGCCATTCCCCCACCCCCCGGCCCTGGTGCGGCCGACTCCGGTCGGACCGCTCCCTGTTCGGACCGCTCCCTATTCGGACTGTTCCTTCTTCTTCTGCGCCTGTTCCTTCTCGGCCTGCGCGAGTGCGGCCCTGGCCGCCTTCTCCGCGTCCTTCTCGGCCTTCGCCGCCTCCGCGATCTGCCGCTTGGCGGCGGTCGCGTACATGTCGACGTACTCCTGGCCGGAGAGCTTCATGATCTCGTACATGACCTCGTCGGTCAGCGCGCGGAGCACGAAACGGTCGTGCTCCATGCCCTGGTACCGGCTGAAGTCCAGGGGCTTGCCGATCCGGATGCCCGGCCGCATGAGCTTGGGCATGACCTGGCCCGGCGGCTGGATCTTCTCCGTGTCGATCATGGCCACGGGGATGACCGGCGCTCCGGTGGCGAGCGCCACGCGCGCGAGGCCGCCGGGCTTGCCCCGGTAGAGCCGCCCGTCGGGCGAGCGCGTGCCCTCCGGATAGATACCGAACAGCTCACCGCGCTCGAGGACCTCTATACCGCTCTTGATGGCCGCCTCGCCCGCGCCGCGCGCCCCGGAGCGGTCCACGGGCAGCTGGCCGACGCCCTTGAAGAACGCGGCCGTGATCCGGCCTTTGAGGCCGGGAGTGGTGAAGTACTCGGCCTTCGCGATGAAGGTCACCTTGCGGTCGAGGACCGCGGGCAGGAAGAACGAGTCGGAAAAGGAGAGGTGGTTGCTCGCGAGGATCGCGGCGCCCTCGGCGGGAACGTTCTCCAGGCCTTCCACCCAGGGCCTGAAGGCGACCTTCAACGGTCCCCCGATGGCTACCTTCATCGCGCCGTACAACAACCGAGTGCCTCCTGTGTCTGTCGATCAGACCTTAACCCGGAGCACTGTCAAAGAGTCCGACGGCCCTGGTCGGTGTCAGTGCGGTCGCGTACGGTGAAGCACACCTGGCTGTATCGATGTCCGTCCTTCTCACGAACAGGAGGCCGTAAGGTGCCGGTCCTTCCTGGAGCCGAGCCGTACCGCCACGAGGGCGGGGAGGTCGGGGTTCTGCTCTGCCACGGCTTCACCGGTTCCCCCCAGTCGCTGCGCCCCTGGGCGGAGTATCTCGCCGAGCGCGGGTTCACCGTCTCGCTGCCGCTGCTGCCGGGCCACGGCACCCGCTGGGAGGACATGCAGCTCACCGGCTGGCAGGACTGGTACGCCGAGGTGGACCGCGAGCTGCGCAACCTCCGCGACCGCTGCGAGCGGGTCTTCGTCGCCGGCCTGTCCATGGGCGGCGCCCTGGCACTGCGGCTCGCCGCGAAGCACGGGGAGGACGTCGCGGGCGTGCTGGTCGTCAACCCCGCCAACAAGGTGCACGGGCTGTACGCGTACACCCTTCCGGTGTCCCGCCACTTCGTCCGTACGGTGCCGGGGGTCGCCGGTGACATCGCGAAGGAGGACGGCATCGAGATCGGGTACACCCGGGTGCCGCTGCACGCGGCCCACTCCCTGCGGACCTTCTTCCGCCTGGTCGACGGCGAGCTGCCGCAGGTCACCCAGCCTCTGCTGCTCCTGCGCAGCGCCCAGGACCACACCGTGCCGCCCGCGGACTCGGCCCGGGTACTGAGCCGGGTGTCGTCGACGGACGTAACGGAGATCGTGCTGGAACAGAGTTATCACGTGGCGACGTTGGACCATGACGCGGACCGGATCTTCGAGGAGAGCCTCGGCTTCATCGACCGGCTCGCAACCGGCGTCGGCAAAGAAGGGACAACCACACGTGGCTGAGCACGGCTCCGACCGCGACAGGCGCGAGGACCACGACGATCGCGAGCCGGAAGAGCAGCACGTCCCGTTCGACGAGGACGCCGCCTGGGCGGCGATCGTCGCCGGGTACGGCGACGAGCCGCCGGACCCGCCCGGCGCGAAGCCGTTCAAGTCGGTCGAGGACCTGGCGCTGCTGGAGTCCGAGACGAACGACGAGGCGGGCGGCGGGACGGACACCGGGACGGGCGGAGGGCCGAAGGGCAAGAAGGAAAAGAAGGAAAAGAAGGGCGACGAGACCGGGGAGACCGAGGGAACCGGGCAGATCGGGGAGACCGGGGAGCCCCGGGAGGACAAGCCGGTCGAGCCGGGCAAGCCGCTGGGCAGCTCCGTCTCCTTCGCGCCCGGCGTCGGCCCGCGCGACTACAGCGTGCCCGAGCCGTCCGAGGACGACTTCGACGCCGACGACGAGGGCCACTTCGTCCCGCCGGAGCCGCCGACGCTGCCCGCCGCCGACGCGACGGCGAAGTTCGCCTGGCTCGCGGTGATCGGCGGGCCGGTCCTGCTGCTGCTCGCGGTCGTGTTCGGCTGGGAGATGACCTGGTGGCTGGCCACCCTCGGCATCGGCGGCTTCCTGGGCGGCTTCGCCACGCTGGTGATGCGGATGAAGACGGACGACGACGAGGACGACGACCCGGGGCGCGGCGCGGTCGTCTGACGCACCTTCGATGAGGGCCCGTCCGGAGACACTCCGGGCGGGCCCTCACCTGTCTCCTCAGTCGGCCACCGGATCCGGCACGCAAAAAGGGAACTCGGTTCCGCCGAGCGGCGAAGGAGAGATGAACACCCTGAACAAGCCCAAGCCTTCGAGGCGTTCAGACGAACGAAAGGAGCCCCGATGACCGTCGGACCACCGGGCGTCGGCACCCGCGACGAGGATCGCGAGGAGAGTGATGCCCGCGTGATCGCGCGGTCCCGGGACGAGCCCGAGCAGTTCGCCGTGCTCTACGACCGATACGCCCAAGCCGTGCACCGTTACGCGGCCCGGCGGCTCGGTCCCGAGGCGGCGGAGGATCTGATGGCGGAGACCTTCATCACCGCCTTCCAGCGGCGCCAGACCTACGACCTCGGGCGGGACGACGCCCGCCCCTGGTTGTTCGGCATCGCGACGAACCTCGTGGGCCGGCACCGCCGGGCCGAGGCGCGCCGGTTCAAGGCGCTCGCTCGGCTGCCGGAGCCGGTGGAGCACGAGGAACCGGTCGCCGACCGGGCGGTTTCCAGAGCCGGTGCCACGGGGGTGCGCCGGGAACTGGCAGCTGCGCTGGGCGGGTTGTCCGCCCGGCACCGCGATGTCGTCCTGCTGGTGGCCTGGGCCGGCCTCGACTACGAAGAGGCGGCCCAGGCCCTCGGCGTGCCGGTCGGCACCGTCAGATCCCGGCTGCACCGGGCTCGCAGCAGATTGCGCGAAGCACTGGGCGGATCCGATCCGACGGCATTCCGAGAGGCAGACGCCCATGCATGACATCGACGACCCGAGAGAACTCGCCGAACTGCGAGAACTGAGGGACTTCCCGCCGGGGGGTCCCCCGCTCGACGACTCCACCCGGCACCGGGTGCGCGGGCGCCTGCTCGCCGCGATGGACCAGCCCGCCCCGGTCCTGCGGCCGCGGCGCCCCGTCCTGCGCATCGCCCTGACCGGGGCGCTCGCCGCGGCGGTCGCCGCCGGGGTCCTGGTCGCCGTGCGGGACGACGACGGTGCGGGCCCGGACCGGGGCCGTACGGCCCAGCCGCCCGCTACCAGCGCCCCCGCCATGCGGAACGTGAGCGCGCAGACCGTGCTCAACGGGGCCGCCGCCTATGAGCGCAAGCACGAGCGGACGGTCACCCCGCGCGACGACCAGTTCATCTACACCAAGGAGATCATCAAGGAGACCGAGCAGAAGACCGGCGAGACGAAGAGCTACGTCGACGAGAACTGGCGCTCGGTGGACGGCTCGAAGCCGTCCTGGATCATGGAGATCGGCAAGGGGTGGTGGTCGCCGCCGCTCGAGGAGAACCAGAGCAGCTGGCCTCCGCAGGACTGGGGAACGCTGCGGAAGCTGCCGACCGATCCCAAGAAGCTGATCCTCTCGATCCAGGACGACTGGGGCATGGGCGAGAAGGTCGACTCGCTGGACGACATCGGCGACCAGGAGTGGTCGAACATCCACTTCAGCCTCGCCGGACTGCTCAAGCTGGTCCCGGTGATGCCGGAGGGGCTGCGTCCGGCGGCGTACGAGGCGCTCGGCATGGTGCCCGGGGTGAAGGCGGTGCCGAACCAGCAGGACGCGAAGGGACGCACCGGCGTGGCCATCACGTACGACGACCCCACGCTTCCGGAGGGCGCCGCGGGCTTCGGCGGCTACTTCGTCTTCGACCCGAAGACGTACGCGTTCCTCGGCTTCCGTGACGAGCGCACCTCGGGCGACGGCCCGAGCATGAAGAGGTACACCCAGCTCTCCTACCTCGACAGCTGGGCCGTCGTCGACAAGGCGAAGCAGCGGCCGTAGCTACGCGCTGGCGGGCACCCTGAGGGCGGCCAGGACCGGAAGGTGGTCCGTGGCCGCCCTCAGGTCTGTCTCGGTCACGCCGGGGTGGCCGAGGGGTACTCCGCAGCCGAGCACGTCGACGCCCTTGGTGGCGAAGATCGCGTCGATACGTTGATGGGGGTCGGCCGGGGTCGAGGTGTACTCGCCGCCCCAGGGGGCGGTGGCCCAGCAGTCCTTCAGGTCGGTGGACATGCGGCTGAAGGTACGGCCGGTGGGGCGCTCGTTCAGGTCACCGCCTGCGATCGCGTGCTCCACGCCCAGGCCGGCCAGCCGGTCGAGGAGCATGCCGGCCTGCTCGTAGCGCTCGTCCTTCTGCAGGCTGAGGTGACAGCTGAGGACGCCGAGGCGGGCGCCGCCGAACCGGACCACTGCCGTGGCCAGGCCGCGGCGGTGCAGACCCGGAGTCAGCGGCAGCAGCACGTCCTCGGTCCGCTCGACCGTGGCCCGGAGGTTGCACAGGATCGCAGGCCCCGCTGCCGTGGCGCCGCCGGTGAGGATCACGAGGTTCGCTGCGCGAGCCAGGCGGGAGAGTTTCTTGCGCCAGCGGAAGAAGCGGGGGGCTTCTTGGATCAGGACCAGGTCGGGATCGCAGGCGGTGATGACGCGGGCGAGGGCGGCTGTGTCGTCGCGCATCGAGCGGATGTTGTAGCTCAGGACCCTGATGACCGGGGAACCGTCGGGCTCCGTGCGGGAATTGGGGAGCGACTCCATGTCGATCAATTTACGCCCAATAGCTCGGGGCGCGAGGTTCGTTGGCGACTGCCGGTTCGTCGTGGCTTGTCGCGCAGTTCCCCGCGCCCCTGAGGTGGGGACAGTCCCCGGCGTCCAAAAAGTGGGGCTTACATGATCGGGTCGGGCTCTCTCGCCAGGTCCGCCGCGCCCACCAGGCCCGCCTTGTTGCCCAGCTGGGCCGCGATGACGTCGGCCACCGGGCGCCAGTTGCCGCCCACCAGCCAGCGCTTGTAGGACTTGCGGATCGGGTCGAGGACCAGTTCGCCCTCGTCGGAGAGGCCGCCGCCGACGATGAAGGCGGACGGGTCGAAGAGGGAGGCCAGGTCGGCGAGGCCGGCGCCGGCCCAGCGGGCGAGTTCGCGGTAGGAGTCGACGGCGACCGGGTCGCCCTGGCGGGCGGCCATGGAGATGTGCTTGCCCTCGATGCCCTCGGGGGTGCCGTCGCCCATGCCGAGCAGGATCTCGGCGTTCTCGGGGGTGGCGTTGGCGCGCTGCTTGGCGTATCTGACGAGGGCGCGCCCGGAGGCGTACTGCTCCCAGCAGCCCTGCGAGCCGCAGCCGCACATCAGGCCGTCCGGCACCATGCGGATGTGGCCGAACTCTGCGGCCACGCCGTAGTGCCCGCGGCGCAGCTTGTTGCCGATGATGATGCCGCCGCCGAGGCCGGTGCCGAGCGTGATGCAGATGACGTTGCGGTGGCCCTTGCCCGCGCCGAACTTGTACTCGCCCCACGCGGCCGCGTTGGCGTCGTTCTCGACGACGACCGGGAGGCCGACGCGGGCCTCGACCTTCGCCTTCAGCGGCTCGTTGCGCCAGTCGATGTTGGGGGCGAAGTAGACCTCGGAACGCTGACGGTTGACGTATCCGGCGGCACCGATGCCCACGCCGACGATCTCGTGCCCGGCGCGTGCGCCCTCCACCGCGGAGGCGATGGCGTCCACGATGCCCTCGGGCGTGCCCGGGGTCGGCACCTTGTGGGTCGAGAGGATGTTGCCTTCCTCATCGACCACGCCGGCCGCGATCTTCGTGCCGCCGATGTCGACGCCGATGGTGAGTCCCATGAATCCCTCAGTTTCGGTCGAGCCCCGCTACGGCCAACGGTACCCGAGGCCCTGCCGTCAGGGTCCCGTCGTCCGACCGGTGGGCAGCCCGGCTGAGGGGCGGTCGCGGGCCTCAGTCCAGGTCGATGCGCTCGCCGGGGCCGGCGTCGTCGCCCCGGTCGCGGCGCTCGTCGGGATCCTGGTCCCCGGTGGTCCAGCGCCGTTCCTGGGCCTGGACCGCGGAGCGGTAGGCGGCGAGGATTTCGTTGCCCGCCGCGGCCAGATGGTCGAAGACGTCCGGGTTGCGCTCGATGACGGGCTCGACGGCGGCCTTGGCCTGCTCCACGACCTGCTTGACCACCTGCTGGGCGGCGGGTCCGGCGACCGCGCCGAGCAGCGGGGACTGGAGGGTCGACAGCTTGTCCGCGACCGCGTCGACGAGCTTGCGCAGTTCCTCGGCGGCCGAGCCGGGCGGCGGGCCGTACTCGGCGCGACGGCGGGCCTTCTCCGCCGCGAGGTCCTCGGCGCACGCCGTCGCCCAGGCGTCGGCGTCGGTCGCCCGTACCTCGTCGATCGCCTCGTGCTGACCGGCGTCGGACGGGGGGAGCTCTTCGCTCATGACGGACTCCTGACTACGGTTCGTCTCTCCGACGTTACCCGAACGGGCGCACCCGCTTCACCGGGTCCGCGGCCAGAGATCCGGATCCGGCGCGAACCGGATCCGCAGCTCGCCGTCGCGCAGCGCGGCCCCGTCCACACCGCACCGGCGTAGGGCGGACGGCAGGGGCACGATACGCCGGAACTGGCCCACGGTGACGACGAGTTCGTCACCGCGCCGGACGAGGTCGAGCTCGTCGCGTACGGCGCCGGGCAGCGGGATGGCCCAGACGAGGACGCCGTCCTCGGCGAGCCGGTCGGTGACGGGCCACTCGACGGTGGACGACGAGTCGTTGACGGCGGGCACGGCGAGCGCGTCGAGATCGTCGGCGCCCCGCGGGTCCCGGCCGAGGTGCGCGACGCGACGGACGTCGTGGTCCTCCCCCCACTCCTCCAGGACCTTGCGCTGCTGGGCGACGGGCCCGGCGAGCCAACTGTCCGCCGGCGCCTGCGCCTCCGGCAGGACCCGGTTGGCGACCAGCAGGTCGGGGCGCAGGCCGCGCAGGGCGAGGGCGAGGGTGGCGGCACGTACGGCGTCGGCGCCGCCCGGGCCCGGCTCGGCGACCAGCCGTACGACGGTGTCACGGTCGGCTACGACGGCCTCGACGGCGGCGAGCTCGACGTCCCAGCGGCCCGCGGTCTCGTACAGCCACTCCGCCGGCATCGGAACGCCGGCCAGCCGCCCCAGGACGGGCCGCAGCGCACGGGCCGCCTGCCGCTCGGACGGGAGCAGCCGGCGCAGATAGCGGCGCAGCTCCTCGGGGAGCGAGAGCAGGGCGAGGGCGTGCGGGGTGGCCGGGAGGTCGACCACGAGCAGGTCGTGGGCCTCGGCGAGGGCGGCGTCCCGCAGGGCGCGGAGCAGCGCGAGCTCCTCGGCGCCAGGGAGGGGGGTGACCTCGTCCGGGTCGAGCCGGGAGGCGCCGAGGAGGTCGAGGGCGGTGGTGGCACGTTCCTGGAAGGCGGCGAGGTCGTCCCGGAACCCGGTGGCGGCGTCGGGCCGCCAGGCGGTGAGGTGGGGGGCGACCTCGGTCGGGGTCGGTCCGGTGGCCACGCCTAGAGCCGCGCCCAGGGTGTCGGTGCGGTCGGCGCTGAGGACCAGGGTTCTGGTGCCGTGGGTCGCCGCCGTGAGCGCGGTGGCGGCGGCGACGGTTGTACGGCCGCTGCCGCCCGGGCCTGTGATCAGGATGGTGCGCATGGGGGTGAACCGTAACGGACGCCGGGGTTCTCCCCTGTTGCGAGGTGCCCCGGCGTCGCGGCCCCCGTACTCGAAGAGCCCGGGGAAGGGGTGGAACCCCTACTTGCCCGACTCCACCCGCTTCTTCAGGCCGGCCAGCGCCCGGTCGATGATGACCTTCTCGGCCTTGCGCTTGATCATCCCGAGCATCGGGATCTTGACGTCGACCGTCAGCAGGTACGTCACCTCGGTCGCCCCGGCACCGGCCGACTTCAAGATGTACGAACCGTCGAGCGACCGCAGCATCTGGGACTTCACCAGCGTCCAGGACACCTCGTTCTCGCCGCTCCAGGTGTACGCCAGCACCTGATCGTCCTTGATCGCCCCGGCGTCCATGACGAGGCGGACCTGCTCGGCGCGGCCCTGGCCGTCGGTCTTGAGGACCTCCGCCTCCTTCACCTCGCCGGTCCAGTCCGGGTAGCGGGCGAAGTCGGCGATCACCCCCATGACATCGGCCGGTGCCGCCTCGATCGTGATGCTCGAGCTGGTGTGTTCCGCCATCGCCGTGGCTCCTCCAGATGCGGGCCGGTATGAAGTCGTGTCGCGCACGCGTGTGCAGCGTGAAGGCTACCGCGCGCCCGACCAGCCGACTTCACCCCCACCTGCGCCCCTCACCCACCGCCCGCCCGATACCGCTCACCATTGCAGCGCCCACGGCTTCCCCGACCCGGCGAAGTGCCCCACGTTCACGCACTCCGTCGCCCCGATCCGCATCCGGCGGACCAGCGGCTGGTGGACATGCCCGAACAGTGAGTAACGGGGACGTGTGCGGCGAATCGCCTCCAGCAGCGCCCTGCTCCCCCGCTCGAAGCGTCGCGCCACCGTGTCGTACACCAACTCCGGGACCTCCGGCGGAATGTGCGTGCACAGCACGTCCACCTCGCCCACGGCCTCGATCTTCGCCGCGTACTCCTCGTCGCTGATCTCGTACGGCGTGCGCATGGGGGTGCGCAGGCCGCCGCCCACGAAGCCGAAGGTCCAGCCGCCGATCTCCACCCGCTGCCCGTCCAGCACCGTCGTGCCCGGCCCGGCGTACTCCGGCCACAGGGGCGGCATGTCGACATTGCCGTAGGTGGCGTACGTCGGTGTGGGGAACGCCGCGAACATCTCGGCGTACTGCTTGCGTACCGCCTTCTCGATCACCACGCCCCGGTCCGAACCGATCCCGGCCCACAGCCGCGCCCCGAACTCCCGCGCCTCCTCGAAGCGGCGGGCGGTGCGCAGTTCCACGATGCGGTCGGCGGCCGCCACGCCGAACAGGTCGGGGAAGATGCCGCGCGAGTGGTCGGCGTAGTCCAGAAACAGCACCAGGTCGCCGAGGCAGATCAGGGCGTCGGCACCCTCGCCGGCCCGGGCCAGGTCACGGGCGTTGCCGTGTACGTCGCTGACCACGTGGACGCGCGTCCTGCGGTTTCCCGTCGGTGTCGGTGCCATGACGATCAAGGGTAAGCGTGTGGGGCATACGTGAACAGTGGCGGCGGGACCGATGGTTACTGGCCAGTCGTCAGACAGCTCGACTACTGTGCGCGCAGGAACACAAGCAGAAACACCGATCCGTGTGACGCAGCGAACATCTCGCCGGGACCCCCTGTCGGAGAAGCCATACCGGCGGGTAACGTCCGGTCGGTCCAGTCGTGCTCTGGATTTCAACATGTGAATTCCCGAGCACTTGCCCGAGCCTTGGACCGCACCGTCGCATCACACAACGTCGTGGCGCCGGCGCCCTATGAGGAGCAGCAGTCTTGCGCGAGTTCAGCCTTCCGGCTTTGTACGAGGTCCCTGCGGACGGCAATCTGACCGACATCGTCCGCAGAAACGCCGCGCAGCACCCGGACGTCGCCGTCATCGCCCGCAAGGTGGGCGGCGCCTGGCAGGACGTGTCGGCCACCGCCTTCCTCGCCGAGGTACACGCGGCGGCGAAGGGCTTCATCGCCGCCGGTGTCCAGCCGGGCGACCGGGTCGGCCTGATGTCCCGTACCCGCTACGAGTGGACCCTGCTCGACTTCGCGATCTGGTCGGCGGGCGCGGTCACCGTGCCGGTGTACGAGACCAGCTCGCCGGAGCAGATCCAGTGGATCCTCTCCGACTCGGGCGCCACCGCCTGCGTCGTCGAGCTGGACAACCACACGGCCGCCGTCGAGTCCGTGCGCGACCGGCTGCCCGCCCTCAAGCACGTCTGGCAGATCGAGGCCGGCGGCGTCGAGGAGCTGGGCCGGCTCGGGCAGGACATCAGCGACGCGACGGTCGAGGAGCGCAGCTCGCTGGCGAAGGCCGACGACCCGGCGACCATCGTGTACACGTCCGGGACGACCGGCCGGCCCAAGGGCTGCGTCCTCACCCACCGCAGCTTCTTCGCCGAGTGCGGGAACATCGTGGAGCGGCTGCGGCCGCTGTTCCGCACCGGTGAGTGCTCGGTCCTGCTCTTCCTCCCGCTGGCCCACGTCTTCGGCCGCCTGGTCCAGGTCGCGCCCATGATGGCGCCGATCAAGCTGGGCAACGTCCCGGACATCAAGAACCTCACCGACGAGCTGGCCTCGTTCCGTCCGACGCTGATCCTGGGCGTCCCGCGCGTCTTCGAGAAGGTCTACAACTCGGCGCGCGCCAAGGCGCAGGCGGACGGCAAGGGCAAGATCTTCGACAAGGCCGCGGACACCGCGATCGCCTACAGCAAGGCGCTGGACACCCCGTCCGGCCCGCCCGTCGGCCTGAAGATCAAGCACAAGGTCTTCGACAAGCTGGTCTACAGCAAGCTGCGCGCGGTCCTCGGCGGCCGTGGCGAGTACGCCATCTCAGGCGGCGCCCCGCTGGGCGAGCGCCTCGGCCACTTCTTCCGCGGCATCGGCTTCACGGTCCTGGAGGGCTACGGCCTGACCGAGTCCTGCGCCGCGACCGCGTTCAATCCCTGGGACCGGCAGAAGATCGGCACGGTCGGTCAGCCGCTGCCGGGGTCCGTGGTGCGGATCGCGGACGACGGGGAGGTGCTGCTGCACGGCGAGCACCTGTTCAAGGAGTACTTCAACAACCCGGGCGCGACCGAGGAGGCGCTGGCCGACGGCTGGTTCCACACCGGTGACATCGGCACCCTCGACGAGGACGGCTACCTCAGGATCACCGGCCGCAAGAAGGAGATCATCGTCACCGCGGGCGGCAAGAACGTCGCCCCGGCCGTGATCGAAGACCGTATCCGGGCGCACGCGCTGGTCGCGGAGTGCATGGTGGTGGGCGACGGGCGGCCGTTCGTGGGCGCGCTGGTCACCATCGACGAGGAGTTCCTGGGCCGCTGGTGCGCCGAGCACGGCAAACCGGCGGGCTCCACCGCGGCGTCGCTGCACGAGGACACGGACCTGCTGGCCGCGATCCAGTCGGCGGTCGACGACGGCAACGCCGCGGTGTCGAAGGCGGAATCGGTGCGGAAGTTCCGCATTCTCCCCTCCCAGTTCACGGAGGACTCGGGCCATCTGACGCCGTCGCTGAAGCTCAAGCGCAACGTCGTGGCGAAGGACTTCGCGGACGAGATCGAGGCGATCTACCAGAAGTAGCACGCCCTTTCTGAGTACGTCCTTTCTGGGTACGCCCTTTCTCAGGCGGTACGACGGCTCATGGCGCGGTGTCCTCCACGAGGACCCGCGCCATCGTGCGTTCGGCGAGCGCGGTGATCGTCACGAACGGGTTCACCCCGATCGACCCGGGCACGAGCGAGCCGTCGGTGACGTACAGCCGTGAATACCCCTTCACCCGGCCGTAGTTGTCGGTCGCCTTCCCGAGCACACAGCCGCCCAGCGGGTGGTAGGTGAAGTCGTCGGCGAAGACCTTGTTGGACGAGCCGAACAGGTCGTACCGGTAGATCGTGGCGTTTGCCGCGTTGATCCGGTCGAACAGCTTCTTGGCCATGCTCACCGACACCGCGCTCTGCGCGGCACTCCAGCCGAGTCTCACGGCTCCCGTACCGCTGTCGTACGAGAACGACGCCCGCGACGGATTCTTGGTGATCGCCAGATAGAGGCTGACCCAGTGCTCCAGTCCCGTGGGTAAAGGCGCGATCTCGGCGAAGACGGGGTTGGCGGCGTTGGCCCAGTCGTCAATGCCCATGACCGGCATGGTCGACTGGTTCTCCCCGACCGTGTCCCACAGGTGGTTGGCCCGTCCGAGCATCACGTTGCCGTTGGTTCCCCACCCGGCGCCGACGCTCGCGTCCAGGGCGGGCAGGGTGCCGGTCTCCCGGGCGCGGACGAGGAGTTCGGTCGTGCCGACGCTGCCGCCGCCGAGGAAGAGGTACGTGCAGCCGTACTCCTTGGTCTCGACGACCGAGCCGGTGTTGTCGATCCGGTCGACGGTCAGGATGTACGTCCCGTCGGGCGCCCTGCTGATCGACCTCGCCCTCTCCAGGGTGTGGATGGTGACGTTCCCGGTGCCGAGCGCGGCGGCGAGGTAGGTCTTGTCGAGGCTTCGCTTGCCGTGGTTGTTGCCGTAGATGACCTCCTGGGCGAGCGCCGACTTCGTCGCCGTGCCGGCGGCCTCGCGCTGCATGTGGGCGAAGTCGTAGACGCTGGGTACGAAGGTGGTCTTCAGGCCGGTGTTCGTCGCGTGCTTGCGGGAGATCCGGGTGAACCGGTACCACTCGGTCGACTCGAACCAGCTCGGGTCGACGGTGTTGACGCCGAGCATGGAGCGGGCGCGCGGGAAGTAGGTGCCGTACATCTCCGCGGTGTCCACGGTCGGGAACTGCTCGGCGAAGTAGGACGGGAGCGGGGTGACCGCCATGCCGCCGTTGACCAGCGAACCGCCGCCGACGCCTCGGCCGACGTAGACGGACATGTTGTCGTAGTGCACGCGGTCGAGGACGCCCGGGTAGGGGCTGATGTCCTTGTTGACCACGTCCAGCCACAGGAAGGTGGCGAGCGGGGCCTCGGTGCGGGTGCGGAACCACATGGAGCGCTGGTCGGGGGCGGCGGTGGAGCAGAAGACCTTGCCGTCGGGGCCGGGGGTGTTCCAGAGGCGGCCCATCTCGAGGACGAGGGTGCGGATGCCTGCTTGGCCGAGGCGGAGGGCGGCGACTGCGCCGCCGTAGCCTGAGCCGATGACTATCGCCGGGGCGGATTCGACTGCGTCGGGCTCGGCCGCTTGGGCGGACTTGAGGGCGATGCGGGTGAAGCCGAGGGTGGCGGCGGTTTGGAGGGCCGCCATGCCTAGGATTTGACGTCTTGTCAGCTGATGCTGCATCAGGTTTGATGTCATGTGCGCAGCATGTGCGGATTTTGGGGTTCCGCCTAGTGGGTTGCCGAGTATTCGTTGTTGGCGGCTGCGGGTTGTTGGGGGCTGGTCGCGCAGTTCCCCGCGCCCCTTCAGGCCAGCTGCACTACAGCAAGTTTTTCAAGTACTCCGCCAGCAGGTCCCAGCGCCACTTCTCCTCGACCCACTCCCTGCCACGCTCGCCCATACGGCTGCGCAGCTCGGCGTCTTGCAGGAGCGTGATGATGCGGTCGGCCGCCTCCTCCGGGGAGCCACCCCGGACGACCCAGCCCGTCTCACCGTCGAGCACCGCATCCGGCGCCCCGCCCGAATCCCCGGCCACGACCGGCAGGCCCGTCGCCGAGGCCTCCAGGTAGACGATCCCCAGCCCCTCGACGTCCAGCCCCCGCCGCCTCGTCCGGCACGGCATCGCGAACACGTCGCCGGCGCCGTAGTGGGCAGGTAGCTCGGGCCAGGACACGGGGCCGGTGAAGTGGACCGATTCGGCAACGCCCGTCTCACGCGCCATCCGCCGCAGGTCCCCCTCATACGGCCCGCCCCCGACGATCAGCAGCACCGCGTCCGGCTCGGCGGCCAGGATGCGGGGCATGGCCTGGATCAGGGTGTCCTGCCCCTTGCGCCGGACCAGACGGGAGACGCAGACGACGACCGGCCGGTCCGTCAGACCCAGTCGTGCCCGGACCTCGTCACCGCCCGACCCGGGGTGGAAGGTCTTCTCGTCGACCCCCGGAGGCAGCTGCACCATCCGCGAGGCCGCCTGCGGCGTCAGGGCGACGGCGATCCTCGAGCGGGTGTACTCGCCGAGGTAGGTGATCGTGTCCGTCGACTCCCCGATGCGGCGCAGCAGCTGCCGGGCCGCGGGCAGCTGGGCCCAGCCCGCCTCGTGGCCGTGGGTCGTGGCCACCAGCCGCTCGGCGCCTGCCTTGCGCAGGGCCGGGGCCATCAGGCCGAGCGGTGCCGCCGCCCCGAACCACACCGAGGTGCACCCGTGCTCGCGCAGCAGTCCGACCGCCCGCCGGGTCGCCGCCGGCGTCGGCAGCAGCATCGTCGTACGGTCCCGTACGACCGTGAAGGGCTGCTCGGCGTCGAAGGCGGCGGTGGCCTCGGCGCCCTCGCGGCCGCGCTTCCAGGTGGAGGCGTAGACGACCAGCCGCTCCGGGTCGAGCCGCAGCGCCATGTTGTGCAGGAAGGCCTGGATGCCGCCGGGGCGGGGCGGGAAGTCGTTGGTCACGATGAGCGTCTTGTGCATCGCCGCCGACCTTACCGAAGCCGCTGTTCACAGCTGGAGGTCGGCCACGTGTGTGGCCCGCACACAGCTGGAGGGGACATCATGTTCCCGCACGGTGGGAGCGAACGGCAGGGGATCTGGTGGAGACGACGGGCACGCGGCGATCCCTGGCGTGGCTTCTGGGGATCTGGGGCCTGACCAGGCTGCTCCTGCTGCTCTTCGTGTTCAAGGTGTACGTCTTTCCCGGGCCGGACGTCACCAGTGACGTGTCGGTGATCTACCAGGGCTGGTACGAGGTGCTGCGCACCGGGACGTTCCCGCTCGACGACGTCACCTGGCAGTACCCGCCCGCCGCGGCGCTCGCGATCCTCTCCCCCGCGCTGGTGTTCTGGCTGGACTACCCGTCGGCGTTCTTCGTCCTCGCCTTCTCCGCCGACCTGGTCGTCGTCCTGCTCCTGCTGTACGCGGGCCTGCGCCCGGGCCGGACGCTGCGCGGGGCCTGGGTGTGGGTGGTGGGCGTACCGCTGCTCGGACCGACCGTGTACGCGCGCTACGACGTGATGGTCACCGCCGTCGCCATGGCCGCGCTGCTCGCGGGCGCCCGGCATCCCCGGGTGATGGGCGCGCTGACGGCCTTCGGGGCGATGCTGAAGGTGTGGCCGGTGCTGCTGCTGGTCGCGGCCCGCAGGCGCAGCGCCTGGGCCTCGGCCGCGCTGACCGCCGGCGGCCTGGCGGCGCTGTTCGCCCTCGCCATGCCCGGTGCCTTCGCCTTCCTGACCTTCCAGCGGGACCGGGGCACCGAGGTGGAGTCGCTGGGCGCGCTGGTCTTCCATGTGGCCCGGCACTTCGGCTGGGACGGCCAGGTGCTGCTCAACTACGGCTCGGTGGAGTTCCTCGGCCCGTACGTCGACGTCGTCAGCACGGCCGCCGTCGCCCTGAGCGGGCTCGCCTTCGGCTGGCTGCTGCTGTGGCGGCTGAGGGCCAGGCGGTTCCTGTCGCACACGCTCGCGGACGCGGCCTTCGTGGCGGTGCTGATGTTCACGACGACCAGCCGGGTGATCAGCCCGCAGTACCTGGTGTGGCTGGTCGGCCTCGCGGCCGTGTGCCTGTGCTTCCGCGGCAGCCGTATGGGGCTCCCCGCAGGCCTGGTCCTCGCGGCGTCCTTCGTGACAGTCCTGGAGTTCCCGCTCTGGTTCTCGCACGTCGTCGCCAGCGACGGCCTCGGCGTCACCCTCCTGTTCCTCCGCAACGGCCTGCTGGTCCTCGCCACGCTCCTCGCGGCCCGCGAGCTCTGGCACTCGACGGTCACCCGCACCTCCCCGCTCCCCGTACCGGCTCAGGCGACCCGCGCCAAGGAAACGTCACTGCCCTCCTGACGCCGGGCCCTGCGGAACACCACCAGCACCACCGCGCACTGCACCCCCATGGCGACCGCCAAGGCCAGGCACACCCCCGGCAGACCGAGGCCGGTCAGCCCGTACGCGAGCGGCAGCTGTACGGCCGTACCGAGTACGGTCACCCGCACCAGCACCGGCGCTCCCCCGCTCCCCTCGAAGACCCCGCCGAGCGCGATGAAGCAAGCCGTCAGGAGCAGGTAGGGCCCGATGCAGCGCAGGAAGAGCGCGCCGGCGCGGGCGACGTCGGGACCGGCGCCGAAGGCGGCCATGGTCCAGGGCGCGGTCACGCCCAGCAGGACGGCCGCCGCGACCGCGAAGGCCCCCGCGACCAGCATCGCCTGCCGGCCGATCGCGCGCCGTGCGTCCTGCCCGGCGCCGAGCAGGTGCGCGGTGTGGATGGAGGCGGCCTGGCGCACCGCGTAGAAACCCATGGTGGCGACGTACATGACCTTGTACGCGATCGAGTACGCGGCCACCGCCGTCACCCCGAGCCGCGCCACGATCGCCACCAGCACCAGCGCGCCCGCCTGCCGCACGGTGAAGTCGGCCGACATCGGCAGCCCGGTCCGCAGCGTCCACCGCGCCGCACCGGCGAGCGACTGCGCAGGCCGCGCCTCGGCGGCCGCCCGCAGCAACCGGTTCCGCCGCAGGGCGACCAGCCCCGCCCCGAGGGCCACGCTCCGGCACAGCACGGTCGAGGCGGCGGCGCCCTGGACGCCGTAGGCCTGGATGAGGAACGGGTCGCAGACCAGGATCAGCCCGTTCGCGAGCAGCGCGAGCCGCATCGGGGTTCTGGTGTCGCCGGCGCCTTTGAGGATGCCGTCGACCAACTGCTGCGCGAAGAAGACCGCCACCCCCGGCAGCGAGATCGCGAAGTAGCCGACCGCGAGCGACTGGGCCGAGCCCCCGCCGAGCACCAGCCGCGCCAACGGCTCCCGCAGCAGGAACCCGCCCACGACCACCACCGGCGTGAGAAGCGCACACACCGCCCATCCCCCGCGGACGGCGGCCCGCACGGCCCCCGCCTCCCCCGCGCCCCTGGCGTGCGCGACCAGCACGGTCGTACCGGAGCCGAAGACGAGCGCCACGCCGAGCAGGACGTTCTCGGTGTTGGTCGCGACCGCCACGGCGGCCAAGGCCGAGCCGCCGAGCCGGGACACCCAGACGGTGTTGATGATCCCGGCGGCGACGGAGGCGAGGAGCGAGAAGTAGACGGGGTGGGCGAGCGAGATGAGCTGCTGGCGGTATGCGTTCACGATCCGGCCCCCTCACCGAAACTGATACCTCGATTAGAGGTAGCTCGATAAGAGGTACCATGGCCTCATCACGTCCGCAAGGAGGACCATGCTGGAGCTGTCGATCCTCGGCTTCCTGGCCGAAGAGCCCCTGCACGGCTACGAGTTGAAGGCGCGCATCAAAGCGCTGAGCGGCCATGTCCGCCCCGTCAGCGACGGCGCGCTCTATCCGGCGATCACGCGCCTCATCAAGGCGGGCAAGCTCGACGAGCACGCGGAGCCGGGCGCGAGCGCCGCCCCGCGCCGGATCCTCTCCCTCACCGACAAGGGCCGCGAGGACCTGCTGGAACGCCTGCGCCACCCCAAGCCGGTCGAGATCACCGACCAGGTGCGCTTCAACACGGTCCTGTCCTTCCTACGGCACCTGCCGGACCGCCGGGAACAGGCCGAAGTGCTGCACCGCCGACTGGAGTTCCTCACCGCGCCCACGAGCTTCTTCTACGAGGACGGCCGGCCGGTACGGGCGGAGGAGACGGACGACCTGTTCCGGCAGGGCATGCTGCGGGTGGCCCGGGCCACGGGCGAGGCGGAACGCGCGTGGCTGACGGAGGCCATCGCCGCGCTGGATCAGCCGAGCTGAGCCCGCAGATACGCCCGCCACTGCGCGGTGAACTCGGCCAACGACGTCCCCAGCACGTCCTTCAACGCGCCCTCCACCGCCCCCTTCCGCTGCTCGTGCGCGCCCACGGCCCGGTAGAACTCGCCGAGCCTGACCTCACCCCAGCGGTCCGCAATCATCCGGCAGGCCATCCACCCGCTCTCATAGGCCCCCGCCAGCCTGTCCGCGTCGCCGGTGAAGCCGAAGTCCGCGTCGGACGGGAGCGCCTGCGGCCCCTGCCCCTCGGCCACGGCCCGCCGCAGCTCGGGCGCGGCCTCGGACGGGGAGCGGCCGCTGCCGAGGTAGCCGACCCAGTCGGCGTAGCCCTCGGAGAGCCACAACGGGGTGGCGGCGGCGGTGTCGGCGCGGGTGGCGACATGGGTGGTCTCGTGGGTGAGCACGACCTGCTTGCCCACCTTCCCCAGGACGCCGTACGCATCGGGGTTGACGATGATCCGGTCGGCGGGCGCCTTCGCCGGAGCGCCGGTCTCACCGGTGGTGACGGCGGCGATCCCGCGGTAGGAGGACGCGGGCGAGCCGAGCAGCCCGGCCATGTCGTTCAGGGAATTCGGTACGAGGACCACGACGTGCCGGGCCCAGTCGGTGCCCCACGCCTGCGACACGGCCGGCACCGCGTCGTCCGCCAGCTCCGCGTACGACCGCAGCGCCTCCTTGGACTGCCCGACGCCGAGGACGAGGCTGTCGTCGCCCCGTACGACGTTCACCTCGCCCTGGTCCCACAGCTGCTCGGCGGATTTTCCGGCGGGACGCTCGGCTTCGACGTACCACTCGCCCTGCGCGTCCAGGCTCAGGCTGAGCGTGCGGCCGGCGCTGACCGGGGCCCGGTCGTAGCCCTCGACGCGATAGCGGAGTTCGGCCTCGGCGGTGGCGGTGTCGCCGGTGCGGTGCAGGCCGGTCAGGCGGTAGGACCACCCGGCCAGGGGCACCGCGCGCAGGTTGTCGAACCCGTCCTGCGTGCCCGTCCGGCGATACGCCGCCGCGTCGCGGTCGAGCATCGCGGCCGCCCGCCGGTCGAGGACGCGCTGCACCTCGGCCTTGGCGCTGTCGGTGGCGGGCCGCCCGCCGCAGCCCACCAGACAGACGAGCAGCAGACAGAGCGCGAGGACCACCCGCGCTCCCGAAGCCCGCCTTCGACCAGCCATTTGCCGATCGTACGGCGACGAGGGCGCGGCGGTCAGACCCGTGTCACACCCGCGTCAGACCCGGGTGACCGTCGCCCCCGGCATCATGCCCACCGGGTCGTAGCGCACGGGTGCGCCGGGGTAGGGCGCGTGGATCACCTGGCCGTTGCCCGCGTACATCCCGACGTGGCTGGCGTCGGAGCGGTAGGTGACGACGTCGCCGGGCTGGGCCTCGGAGAGCGGTACCTGCCGGCCGGCGTACCGCTGCCCCTGCGAGGTGCGCGGCAGGGAGACGCCGGCCTGGGCGTACGACCACTGGATGAGGCCCGAACAGTCGAACCCGGAGGGGCCGTTGGCGCCCCAGATGTACGGCTTGCCCAGCGCGGAGTGGGCGGCGGCGATGGCGGCTGCCGCGCGGCCCGACGGAGCGGCCATGCTCCCGAAGTCGGGCATGACGTCACGGCCGGAGCGGGAGGCGCGGTCGTAGGCGGCGCGGTCGGTCCGGGTGAGGGAGTTCAGGAGCCTGCGCGCCAGGGCGAGTTTGCGCTCGACGGTCCGCTTGTGGGAGGCGACGACCTTGCGGCTCTTCTCCAGTTCGACGAGTTTCCCGGCCGCCTCGGCACGCTCCTGGGCGAGGGCGCGCATCGCGTCCTGGAGGTCTTCGAGCTGGCCGGCCTGGTGGGCGCTGATCCGGGCGATCCGGGCGGCCCTGTCGAGGTAGTCGGCCGGGTCGTCGGAGAGCAGCAGGGCGAAGGAGGGATCGATGCCGCCGGACCGGTACTGGGCGCCGGCCAGCGAACCGAGGGCGTCCCGCATGGAGTTGATGCTCTCCTGCTGCCGGGCGATCCCGTCCTGGGCGTCGGTCACCTGCTTGCGGAGCTTGTCGGCGCGTTCGTCGGCCTCGTTGTAGGCCTCGGTGGCCTTCTCGGCCTCTTCGTAGAGGCGGTCCACCTTGGCCCGGGTGTCGTCGTGCGGCGTGGCCGTTGCCGGTACGACTCCGAGGGCCGTGGCGGCGGCTGACATGACACAGAGCGCTGCACCGGCGCCCCGGTCGAACCCGGACGGTGCAAGGCGACGATGGGACCCCACGGATGCCGCAACTCCTTCCATGTGTCGGACGCCACCGGTCTCCCCCGGGCACCGGGGGAAACGCGGCAGACATTGACGCCCTCTCCGGCCCGGGGGCAGGAGATTCTGGTCCGCATCGCTTGGCGATGCCACCACGGGTTCCTGTTTCACAGGCCGCCGCCGACCCATGAGGGCTGGTCTTACGCGGTCTCCGCAGGCGTGACTTCCCGCCCGTCCGGCGGTAGGTCCAACGACTTCCGTTGAAGGACGCGGCGATGCTAGCCGCGCGAGCGGATACCGACCAACGACCGCTGCCGGCACACACAGTGACGCCCCGCCTATGACGCAGGTCATGGGCGGGGCGTGGGGTCAGTCGGCGGTGCCGCAATTCGCTCGTTCGGGCGGCACGCGGTGTTGATCTTGCAGGCGTGGAGCCGGGATCAGATCCGGACGCCGAACTGGAACGGCATGTTGTTGATCGACTCGTAGCGCACGACCGTGCCGGTGCGCGGGGCGTGCAGGATCTGGCCGTTGCCCGCGTAGAAGCCGACGTGGTGCAGGTCGCCGTAGAAGATGACCAGGTCGCCGACCTTGAGCTCGGACTGGCTGTAGATGCGCGTACCGGCGCTGGCCTGGGCCTGCGAGGTGCGCGGTATGGAGACGCCGGCCTGGGCGAAGGCCCAGGAGGTCAGGCCCGAGCAGTCGAAGGAGGACGGGCCGGAGGCGCCGTAGACGTAGGGCGAGCCGATCTTGCTCTGGGCGGCCTGGAAGGCGGCCATGGCCCGGCCGGAGGCGGGGCCGGTGTTGCCGAGGTCCACGCGCTCGGCGGAGGAACGGCTGGCGCGCTCCTCCGCGGCGGCGAGGGCCGCCTTCTCCGCGGCCGTCAGGGTGTTGAGCAGCTTCTGGGCCTCGGCGAGCTTGGCCTGGACCTGTTCCTTCTTCTTGCCCAGTTCGGTGCGGGTGGAGGCGAGGTCCTTGAGCTTCTCGGCGGCCTCGGCGCGCTCCTGGGCGAGTTCGCGCTGTTTCTCCTGGATCTTCTTCAGCGACTCGACCTGCTGGGCGCTGAGCTGGTCGGCGGTGGACGCCTTGTCCAGGTAGTCGTCCGGGTTCGACGACAGGAACAGCTGAAGGGAGGAGTCGATGCTGCCCGTGCGGTACTGGGCGGCGGCTGCCAGGCCCATGGCGTCACGCAGCTCGTTGAGCTCTTCCTGGCCGCGGGCGACGTTGTCCTGGATGGTGGAGATCTCCTTCTGGAGCTTCCCCTGCTTCTCCTTGGCCCCGTTGTACTCCTCGGTGGCGTGCTCGGCCTGCTCGTAGAGCTTGTCGACCTTGGCCTTGACCTCGTCCTTGCTCGGCTTCTCGCTGGGTGCCGCGTTGGCGGCCTGCGAACTGATGGCCACGGCAGCAGCGGCCGCGGTGGTCAGCACGGTCACGCGTGCTCGGCTCGGCTGCTTGGGTCGACGGTGGGACGCCACGGAGGTGAACTCCTTCTTCTGAGTGATCACCCGCTCGGAGGTTCGAGGCCAGACCCTAGTGACCCAGTTGTGATCAGATCAAATCCTCACACGAAAATTCTCGTCACACCCGTCATTCTTTACACACAACTCACATGGAGTGAGGCGAGCTTGACACTACGTTGCGCGCCTGTTCCACCAATTCGGGCATTACACCTGTACGTTGGCGTTTTCAGGACAGTCGCTTGAGAAGCACCGCAGAAGCCACCGGGCGCGCTCCGGCCCGGGCCACTCCGTCCGCCACCTCGCGGTCCGTCGAGGCGACGATGACCGGACGGCCCGGCGGCTCGGCGCGCACCAGCTGGCGGATCAGCTCGTCGGCCGTCACGCCCGGCTTGGAGAACAGCACCCGCACGCCGCGCGGCGGCGCCAGGAGCACCGGCGCGGCCAGCTCGGCCCCGTCGAAGACACAGGTCACCTCGGCGCCGGTCTGCGCGGCGAGCTGGGAGAGCTGGCCGAGCAGCCTGAGCCGCTGCTTCTCCAGCGGCATCTGGGGGTAGCCGGTCTTGGTGACGTTGTAGCCGTCGACCACCAGATGGGCCTGCGGCAGCGCGAGGAGCTGGTCGAGGATCGCGGGGTCGTTCTCGGACAACGCCCGTGCGGCGATGTCCTTCGGGGTCATGCGGCCCGGTTCGACCGCGTCCACGGTCTCGGCGGGCCGTACGGAGACCGGCGGCAACGCCAGCTCCCGGCGCAGCCCTTGAGTGGCGTCCAGCAGGGTGTCCAGGAGCAGCCGTACGCGCATGTCCTCGACACTGCGCCCCTCGCGTGCCGCTCTGCGCGTGGCCTCCAGGGCCGCCTCGGCCTCCCCGAGCCGCGCCTTGAGCCGCCGGGTCTCGCTCTCGGCCGCGGACAGCTGGGCGTGCCCCTCGGCGCGCACGGCCTCGATCTCGCCCTGGACCTTGCGCACGGCGGCCTCGCCGCGCTTGACGTCACTGAGGGCCGACCGGAGCTTGCGGTGAAGCGATTCGGCTTCCTTCTTGGCCGCGTCCAGCTCGGAGCGCAGCCGCTCGGTCTCGGCCCGGGTGTGGTCACGGGCCTGGGCGAGCTCCTCGCGCAGGCGCTCCAGCTCGGCGCGGCTCTCCTCGTCGGCGCGCTCGGCGTCGGCCCGCTGGGCCTCCTCGCCGGCCGCGGTGACCAGCTTGACCCAACCGGTGGGCCGCAGAACATAGGCCGCGGCCGCCACGTCGAGCGGATCCGCGGCCGGAGGCGCCGAGCCTGAGTCGAGAGCGCCGGAGAGCTCCGGCTGGGCCTCTCTGAACTTCTCCCCGATGCGCTGGCGGAACAGCGGATCGGTCTCCAGCGCCGCCGCCATGGCGTTGCCGGCGAACTTGGCCCGCCGGTTCGGCGCGAACCGGGCGTACTGCCGCAGCTGTGCGGGCAGTTCGCCGACGGTCAGCCCGCCGAACCCGTCGGACACGATCTGCACGACCTTGCGCCGCACACCGTCGGGCAGCGGACGGTCGAGCACCTCAGCGGCGCCGTCGCCCGGCCCCCCGCCTTGTGTCTCCACCATCCGTCACACCCCAATGCTGTGCGGGGCCCTCCCCCACTCTCGAATTTACTCGAGCGGGGGGACCCCCATCCTCAGGAGCCGGCGCCCGGCCTGTCCACGAGTTCCACCTTGTCCACGGCGTTGCACCAGCGGCAGCGCACCGACTCGATGGTCTCACTGAGCACCTCGCGCTCCTCGACCTTCGGCTCACCGGCCAGATCGAGGTGGACGTACTCCACGACCTTGGACGAGCGCGTCACGTCGAAACGCGTGAGGTTGCCGCAGAGGGTGCAGCGCCACCGCGTCGTGGCGGTCGGCAGGGGAACCGTCATCGTGACTGTTCGCTTTCCTTCTAGTGTCGGTGATACGCCCCGAGCTCCCCGGTGCGTGTGGCTCGTAACCCTACGGCCTGGCGGGTACTCACCGCTCGGCCGTCCACGGCGGCGAGGCGGTCTGTGCGCGTGCGTCCCCTTACGTCATGCTCTGTGTCCATGATCAGGGACTGGAGCGTGGCGCGTTTCGGGGCTCGGTTCGGCAGGGTGGGCCGTTCGGTCTTCCGGTCGTCGGCGCCGATGACGTACGGGCTGATCGCCCTGTGCTGTCTGCTCTTCCTGACGGGCCCGGCGGCGGGGCTGAATCCGGCGTACGGCTCCGGCGACGAGCTGCTCGCCGCGCAGCGGGCCTACTTCCACCGCTGGGGCGTGGTGCCCGCCGAGCTGTTCGAGGGCTCGCCCCGCGCCGCCCTCACTCCCGCCACGGCCCTCTTCGTGCACGGCAGCTGGGTGCATCTGCTCGGCAACATGCTCTTCCTCTACGTCTTCGGGGTGATGACCGAGGAACGGATGGGCCGCGTCCAGTTCACGCTCTTCTACCTCGGCTGCGGCTACCTCGCCCTGCTGGGCTACGCGGCCGCCAACGACGACTCCACCCAGTCCCTGGTCGGCGCGTCCGGGGCGATCTCGGCCGTCCTCGGCGCGTTCCTGTTCGCCTTCCCCGGCGCGCGGGTGACAAGCCTGCTGCCGTTCCTGCTCTTCCTGCCGCTGCGCTTCCCGGCCTGGGTCGTCCTGCCCTTCTGGGTGACCCTGCAGTGGGTGGCGGCGGGCCGGGCGGAGCAGGGGCCGGGCGTGGCCTACCTGGCGCACCTGGTGGGTTTCGGGCTGGGCTTCGGCTACGCGTGGGCCAGGTTCAGGCCTGCGACTGCTGTGTCTTCCCGGGGGCCGCAGCATCCCACAGCGGCTCCGCCGCGGGCCGGACCCCCGGCAGAAAAACCAGGCCGGCTGGACCACGAGTAGGGTGAGAGCCCCAGCAATGGCCTCCGAGGGAGAGAACCAGCCGTGATCACCGCGATCGTCCTCATCAAGACCAGCGTGGACCGGATTCCCGAGATCGCGGAGCGGATCGCTTCGCTGGAGAGCGTGACCGAGGTCTTCTCCGTCACCGGTACGTACGACCTGATCGCCATGGTCCGGGTGAAGCAGCACGAGGATCTCGCCGAGGTCATCCCGGGCCGGATCAGCAAGATCCCCGGCGTGGAGGCGACGGACACGCACGTGGCGTTCCGGACGTACTCGCAGCACGACATCGAGGCCGCGTTCGCCATCGGCCTGGACAGCTGATCCCGGCCGACTCCCGCTGACACCCGCGGCGCAAGATGAAGAGTTCTTCATCCTGGGCTCATGCTCACCGCCGGGTGACGGGGGCAGGATCGGCCGCATGGTCTTCTCGCACCGGATCGCGGCCCTGGCGGCCGTAGTGGCGATTCCGCTCGGCATCGCCGCGACCAGCTTCGCCCTCACCGACAACCCGGAGGCCCCCAAGGTCCCGGCCAAGGTGGAGCTGGACCGCGGCTCCCCCACCCCGACGCCCACCCGGCCCACACCGACGCCGAGCGACGAGGTCGTCTCCCGGCCCCCGGTGACCGACAGCCCCGCGAGTGACGACGATGACGACGCCCCCGACCGGGAGACCTCGGACGACGACCGTGGCGAGCTCGGGGACGACGGCTGATCCGGTGCGCCGGCGGATCTCCGCGCGGGTCCGCATCCTGCTCTGGCTGCTGCTCGTCATGGCCGTAGGGCTCGTGTCGGTGGCGATGACCACGCGATCGATCCTGCTGCGGGACGTCGACCACCGGGTGAACGGGCTGCTCGCGCAGGAGGCGGGCGAGTTCGCCAACTTCGAGGAACGGGGCGTCGACCCCGAGACCGGCCGCCCGTTCACCGACCCCTCCCGGCTGCTGCGCGAGTTCCTGGTACGGCAGTACGCCGACCCGGACGAGGAGCTGATCGGCCTGGTGGGCCGGGCGGGACAGACCCCGGCGCAGATCATCCAGCCGCGCGACATCCCCGTCGCCGTGCCCCTGCACGAGGACGCCGACGCCCGCCGCCGCATCCTCGGCTCCCCCGACTCCACCGGCACGCTGCACCGGGCGTCCGGCGAGATCCGCTGGGCCAAGGTCACGGTCGCCCGGGCCGGCGGCGAGGCGGAGGCCGCGTTCGTCGTCGCCTTCCACCCGGGGCGCGAACAGGCCGCGGTGAACGAGGAGTTCCGTATCCTGCTCGCCATCTCCGGGGTCGCCCTGCTGATGACGACCGGCATCGGCTGGGCGGTCGCCGGGCGGATCCTCCAACCCGTACGGCTGGTGCGCACGGCTGCCGCACAGCTCACCGAGCAGGACCTCACCCGCCGTATCCCGGTGCACGGGCGCGACGACATCGCCGCGCTCGCGGAGACGTTCAACGCGATGCTCGACCGGCTGGAGCGCGCCTTCGCCGCCCAGCGCGAGTTCGTGGACGACGCGGGCCACGAGCTGCGCACGCCGATCACCATCGTGCGCGGGCATCTGGAGCTCATGGGCGACGACCCGGTGGAGCGCGAGGAGACGATCCGGCTGGTCACCGACGAGCTGGACCGGATGAGCCGCATCGTCGAGGACCTGCTGCTGCTCGCCAAGGCCGAGCGACCCGACTTCGTCACCCCGGAGCCGGTCCAGCTCGCCGAGCTCACCGCCGACGTCTACGTCAAGGCCCGCACCCTGGGCGAGCGGGACTGGCAGCTCGCCGAAGTGGCCGATGCCGAGACCGAGCTGGACCCGCAGCGGATCACGCAGGCGATGGTCCAGCTCGCCCAGAACGCCGTGCAGCACACCGCGCCGGGGCAGACCGTCCGGATCGGCTCCCGCGTCGACGGCCAGGGCGTCGAACTGTACGTCGCCGACTCCGGACCCGGTGTCCAGCCGCAGGACGCCGAGGTCATCTTCGAACGCTTCCGGCGCGGCACCGCCCGGCGCGGCGCCCAGGGCTCGGGGGCCGGGCTCGGCCTGTCGATCGTCCGGGCGATCGCGGAGGCCCACGGCGGCCGGATCCGCCTGCACGCCACACAGGGCGGCGGCGCCACCTTCGTACTGACCCTGGAAGGGGCCCGCCCGTGAACGAAGAGGTACGCACGTGAACCGCATTCTGATCGTCGAGGACGAGGAACGGATCGCCTCCTTCGTCGAGAAGGGCCTGCGCGCCAACGGCTTCACCACCACCGTCGTCGGCGACGGCGAGGCGGCCTACGAGTACGCCCTGACCGGCGGTTTCGACCTGGTCGTCCTGGACATCGGCCTGCCCGGCCGGGACGGCTTCACGGTGCTGCGCGAACTGCGCGAGGCCCGGGTGACGGTTCCGGTGATCGTGCTGACCGCCCGGGACTCCGTACGGGACACAGTGGCCGGTCTGGAGGGCGGCGCCGACGACTGGATGACCAAGCCGTTCCGCTTCGAGGAGCTGCTCGCCCGGGTACGGCTGCGCCTGCGTACGGCGGCCAGGGCGCCCGAGGTGACGGTCCTGCGGTCCGGCTCGCTGACCCTGGACCTGCGCACGCGGCGGGCACGGGCCGGGGAGCGGACGGTGGACCTGACGGCCCGTGAGTTCGTGCTGCTGGAGCTGTTCCTGAGGCATCCGGGGCAGGTACTGTCCCGCGAACAGATCCTGTCGCACGTGTGGGGCTACGACTTCGATCCCGGGTCGAACATCGTGGACGTGTATGTGCGGGCGCTGCGCAAGAAGCTGGGGGCCGAACGGGTCGAGACGGTGCGCGGGGTGGGGTACCGCCTGTCCGCGTGAAGTCACCCCGCCTGCTCGGCGCGTGAAGCCTCTTTCATGTACGGCTCATCGACGGCTCACCGCCCGGGTGAACCCTCGATGACGTGACCCTGAACCTCCGACTGAGCGCCGCCCTGTGTGTGCCGCTCTCCCTGTGCGCACTGCTCGCGGTGCCCGGCAACTTCCCCGGACTCGGCGCCGACGCCCGCCTCACCCTCGCCGTGTTCGCCCTGGCGACCTGCGCCTGGATCGCCACGCCGGTCGACGACACGTACATCGCGCTGGGCGCGGGCCTCGCGCTGACGGTGACCGGGGTGATCAGCAGCGACACCCTGTTCGGCACCCTCGGCGACTCGACGGTGTGGCTGCTGATCTGCGCCTTCGTGCTGGCGGCCGCGGTGACCCGGACGGGGCTCGCGGGCCGGGCGGCGGCGTTCCTGGTCGGCGGGGCGCGCACGGTACGGCAGCTCGTGCACCTCACCACGGCCGCCCTGGTCGTCACGGCGTTCGCGGTGCCGGCCACGTCGGGCCGGGCCGCCCTCGCGCTGCCGGTGTTCCTGGCCCTGGCCAAGGCTCTTGCCGACCGCAGGCGACTGGTCGTGATGCTGGCCCTGCTGTTCCCGACCGTGATCCTGCTGTCGGCGGTGGCGACCCTGATCGGGGCGGGCGCCCATCTGATCACCGTGTCGGTGCTGTGGTCGGCCACCGGTGACCGGATCGGCTTCACCGAATGGCTGCTGCTCGGCCTGCCCCTGGCGGTGACGTCGTCCCACCTGGCCGCCGAGGCGGTACTCCTGACGACCACTCGGCGCGCGGATCGCAAGGGCGCCGTGCGCATCACCCCCGAGCAGATCCAGGAGCACAGCGACCACCCGGTCACCGGCCCGTGGTCGCAGGCGGAGAAGCGCTGCGCGCTGCTGCTCGGCACGGTCGTGCTGCTGTGGTGCAGCGAGCCGCTGCACCGGGTGCCGCCCGCGGTCGTGGCGCTGATCGGCGCGGTGGTGGCGGCCTCGCCGGCGCTCGGCACCGTGCACCTGAAGGACGCGCTGAAGACGGTACCCTGGTCGCTGCTGCTGTTCATGGCCGCGACGATGGCGATGGGCGTCGCGCTCGCCGACTCCGGGGCCGCGAAATGGCTGGTCGACGGGCTTCCCACGGGCGTCAGCCCGCTGGTGTTCCTGGCCGTGGTGATCGCGATCAGTACGGCGGCGCACCTGGTCCTCCAGTCCCGCTCGGCCCGCTCGTCGGTCCTCGTCCCGCTGGTCGTCGCGGCGGCCGTGGGCGCGGGCGTGAATCCGGTGGCCGCCGCGCTCGCGTCCACCGCCGCGGCCGGTTTCTGCCACACGCTCCCGGCGTCCGCGAAGCCGGTCACGCTCTTCTCCGACCTCCCCGGGACGCCCACCTACACCCCGCGCGACCTGCTGCGCCTGTCCGCCGTCCTGGCCCCGCTGACCGCCGCCCTCGTCCTGCTCTTCGCCGTCGCGGTGTGGCCGCTGCTCGGCGTACCCGTGCTGCGCCAGGAGATCTGATGCTGACCCGAGTCGTCGTAGCCCCCAGCGGCTTCAAGGAGTCCCTGTCCGCCCAGGCCGCCGCCGACGCCATCGCGGACGGCGTCCGCCGGGTCCTGCCGGACGTCGTGATCGACCGGATCCCGCTGGTGGACGGCGGCGAGGGCACGGCCGCCGCGCTGGCCGCCGCGACCGGCGGACGGCTCGTCGCACTGCCGGCCACGGGCCCGGTCGGCGAACCGGTCGGGACGCACTTCGCCCTGCTCGGCTCCCGCGACCGCGACACGGCAGTCGTGGAGATGGCCGCGGTCGCGGGCCTCTCCCTGGTCCCGCGCGCCCTGCGCGACCCCGGCGCCACGACGACCTACGGCGTCGGCGAACTGATCCGCGCCGCGCTCGACACCGGCGTACGGCGCATCCTCGTCGGCTGCGGCGACTCGGGCACCTCCGACGGGGGCGCCGGCGCGCTCCAGGCGCTCGGGATGCGACTGCTGGACGCCGACGGGCGTGAACTTCCCCGGGGCGGCCGGGAGTTGACACGCCTCAGCCGGGTCGACGCCCGGGGCCTGGATCCGCGCCTGCGTGAGGTGGAGCTGCTCGTCGCCTGCAACCCGTACAACGTGCTGTGCGGAGTGCGCGGCGTGGCCCGCGTCTTCGGCCCGCAGAAGGGGGCGACGCCCGCACAGGTCGAGGAGCTGTCGGCGGGCCTGGAGAACTGGGCGAAGGTCCTCACCCGCGACCTCGCCATCACCCGCACCGACCTGCGGTACGGCGACGGCACCGGCGCCTCCGGCGGCCTGGGCGCGGGCCTCGCCGCACTGGGCGCCCGACTGCTCCCCCGCTTCGAGGTACTGCTGGCCCACCTCGACCTGGACGCCCGCCTCGCCCGCGCCGACCTGGTCGTCACCGCCGAGGGCGCCATGGACCACCAGACGCCCCGCGGGAAGGTCCCGGCCGAGGTGGCCCGCCGCGCCAAGCTGTCCGGCCGCCCGGTGCTCGCGCTGGCGGGCACCCTCGGCGAGGGCGCGCACAACGTGCCCGGCGTGGACGCCTTCAGCGGCATCCTGCCGGCGCCGATGGCCCTGACGGAGGCCCTTGTGCGCGCCTCCGAGCTCCTCACGGACGCCACCGAACGCGCCCTGCGGATGATCCTGCTGGGCGCCCGGCTACCGGCTCACGCAGAGGTGTCCGGGACGCAACGGCCGTCCTCCGTGCGGTAGTTCCACTTCGCCCCGTCCGTGACGAGCTCCTTCACGGCCTCGACGAACCGCTCGACGTGCTCGTCCGGCGTGCCGGCCCCGAAGCTCACCCGGATCGCGTTGAGGGACTTCTCGCCCGGGGCGGCCTCCGGAGCGCCGCACTCGCCCTGTGCCTGCGGGTCGCTGCCCAGCAGCGTCCGGACCAGCGGGTGGGCGCAGAACAGGCCGTCGCGCACCCCGATGCCGTACTCGGCGGAGAGGGCGGCGGCGAAGTGGGAGCTGTTCCAGCCGTCGACGACGAAGGAGATGACGCCGACGCGCGGGGCGTCGTCGCCGAAGAGGGAGAGGACCCGCACCTCGGGGACCTCGGCGAGACCCGCCCTCACCTTCTCGATCAGGTACTGCTCGCGCGCGACCAGGTCGTCGAAGCCGGCCTCGGTGAGGGCCTTGCAGGCGGAGGCGATGGAGTAGGCGCCGATGACGTTCGGGGAGCCGGCCTCGTGGCGGGCGGCGCTCTCGTGCCACTCGACGTCCACTCCCCCGTCCTCGCGCCGGGTGACCTTGCGGCTGGCGCCGCCGCCCGCGAGGTACGGCTCGGCCTCGCGCAGCCAGTCGGCGCGGCCGGCCAGGACGCCGGAGCCGAAGGGGGCGTACAGCTTGTGGCCGGAGAAGGCGACCCAGTCGACGTCGAGGTCCTGGACGCTCACCGGGTGGTGCGGGGCCAGCTGGGCGGCGTCGAGGACGATCCGGGCGCCGTGTGCGTGGGCGGCGGCGGCCAGCTCACGGACCGGCCACAGCTCGCCGGTGACGTTCGAGGCGCCGGTGACGCAGACCAGGGCCGGGCCGTAGCCCCCTTCAATCGACACAGTGCGGTCGGCGAGGGCGCGCTCGAGAGTCCGTACGGCCTGCTGCGGGGTGCGCGGTGCGTCGAGGTAGGTGACCCGGGCGTTCTTCCAGGGCAGCAGGGAGGCGTGGTGCTCGGTCTCGAAGACGAAGACCTGGCAGTCGGCGGGGAGGGCGGCGGCGAGCAGGTTGAGCGAGTCGGTCGTGGACCGGGTGAACACGAGCTGGTCGTCGGCGCGGCAGTCGAGGAACTCGGCAACGGTCCTGCGGGCGTTCTCGAAGAGGTCGGTCGACAGCTGGGAGAGGTACCCGGCACCGCGGTGGACGCTGCCGTAGTACGGCGCGTAGGCGGCGACGTCGTCCCAGACGCGCTGCAGGGCAGGGGCGCTGGCGGCGTAGTCGAGCGCGGCGTAGGTGACTTCGCCGCCGGTGACGAGGGGGACGGTGACATCACGGCCGAGAACGGGCAGCGGGGCGCAGACAGCGGTGGAGACAGACATGGGTGAACTCCTGTGAGAGCAAGGGGAATCACCGCGCGAGCAGATACGGCTCAAGCACGGGGAAAGGTGAAAGGGGTACGCGGAGGCGGGGCTCTACGCCCTATCGCATTCGCTTGCTCACAGAAGGCTCCCTCGACGACCAGGACCCCTGGTTTGCGAGGGGTCCGCGCTTGCCGTAGACCTCGCTGCCTACGACCTGGTCTTCACCCGGGGCACCCCGCCACGGACGGAGGGTTGCCGGACAGTCGGCCGGGGCCTCATGACTGTCACTCATGACCTGGTCCAACATCCTGCCATACGATCTTCGATGCGCAAGGGCGCAGTCCGGATCCTGGACTGCGCCCTGCGTCACATGCTGCCGGCTCAGGCGTTGCTGGCAGCCACCCAACGCTCCAGCGTCCGTTTCGCCGCACCCGAGTCGATCGACTCCGCCGCCCTCGCCATGCCGAGCCGGATCTGCTCGGTGAGCGGAGCGTCCGTCTGCTCCAATGCCACCAGCGCCGCCGCCGAGTTGAGCAGTACGGCGTCCCGCACCGGCCCCGTCTCGCCGTCCAGCAGGCGCCGGGCGACCTCCGCGTTGTACGACGCGTCGGCGCCGCGCAGCGCCTCCACGGGCACCAGGTCGAGGCCGACGTCGCGCGGGTCGAAGGCCTCGTCGGTCACCTTGCCGTCGCGGACCACCCACACCCGCGAGGTGGCCGTCGTCGTCAGCTCGTCGAGGCCGTCGTCGCCGCGGAACACCAGCGCGGACGACCCCCGCTCGGCCAGTACGCCGGCGATGAGCCCCGCCATCCGGGTGTCGAAGCAGCCCACGGCCGAGGCGGTGACGCGGGCCGGGTTGGTCAGCGGGCCGAGGAGGTTGAACGAGGTCGGGATGCCCAGGTCCCGCCGTACGCCACCGACGAACCGCATCGAGGGGTGGAACTTGGCGGCGAAGCAGAAGGTGATCCCGGCCTCGTCCACCACCCGCGCCACGCCCTCCGGCGACAGCTCCAGGTTGATGCCGAGCTTCTCCAGCACGTCGGACGAGCCGCTCGCCGAGGACGACGCCCGGTTGCCGTGCTTGACGACCTTCGCGCCGGCGCCCGCGATCACGATGGCGGACATCGTCGAGATGTTGACCGTCTTGGCCCGGTCCCCGCCCGTGCCGACGATGTCGACGGCGGGGCCGGGGATGTCCAGCGGCTGGGCGTGGGCGTACATCGCCTCGACGAGACCGTTGATCTCCTCGACCGTCTCGCCCTTGGCCCTCAGGGCCACCATGAAGCCCGCGATCTGGGCGTCCGAGGCCTCACCGCTCATGAAGCGGTCCATCGCCCATGCCGTGTCGCCGGCGCTCAGGTCCTGTCCGCCGAGCAGGGCGCTCAACACCTCGGGCCAGGAACGGCCCGCCGCGGTGTCGCCTCCAGCGGGGGTCACAGCGCTCATAAGCCGCTCCTGGGTCAGTTGTGGTGTCCCGCACTACGGGACGCGAGTCTCAACGGGTCCACCCTATCCAGCCCCGGGGCACGGAGAGAGGCCCAGTCCGAACACCGGACGGGTGCTCATCTCAGCTCGCCCGGCCCACGCTCCACCCGCCCGGCGGGCGAATCGCCTGTCCCGTCGAAGCGACCCTCTGTTCGGACTCGTCCGAGAGACACTCCACGCACGGCGAAGGGCCCCGTCCGCAATCGGACGGGGCCCTTCAACCGTGGCGTGGCTGGCGCAGTGATCAGTGGTGGCCGTGGCCGCTGGTGATCTCCTTGTACTCCTCGACGGTCGGCTTCGGGATCTGGCCGTCCTCGTCGAAGTACGCCTTGCTGAGCTTGGCGCGCAGCTTCTCGGAGCCCTTCACCTTGCGCTCGACGCCGTTCTCGTCGACCGTCGGGCCGATCTCGAGCGGCTTGTACTGCTCGTGCGCGGTGAGGGTGTGCAGCGCGTCCTGGCTGAGCGGCTCGTGGATCTCGATGAACTCACCGTGCGGCAGGCGCTTGATGATGCCCGACTCGCGGCCGTGCAGCACCTTGTCCTTGTCCCGGCGCTGAAGGCCGAGGCAGATCCGCTTGGTGATGATGAACGCGAGGACCGGCAGGACGAAGAAGCCGATCCGGACGAACCAGGTGACCGCGTTGATCGACAGGTGGAAGTGCGTGGCCCACAGGTCGTTGCCACCACCGACGAGCAGCAGCAGGTACAGCGACATCCAGGCGACACCGAAGGCGGTGCGGGTCGGGGCGTTGCGCGGGCGGTCCAGGATGTGGTGCTCGCGCTTGTCGCCGGTGATCCAGGCCTCGATGAACGGGTACACCGCGATCGCCACCAGGACCAGCGGGAAGATCATCAGCGGGATGAACACACCCAGGACGAGGGTGTGGCCCCAGAAGTTGACCTCCCAGCCCGGCATGAAGCGGATCAGGCCCTCGGAGAAGCCCATGTACCAGTCGGGCTGGGCGCCGGTGGACACCATGTCCGGGCGATAGGGGCCCATCGCCCAGATCGGGTTGATCTGGGCGATCGCCGAGAGAGCGGCGATGACACCGAAGACCAGGAAGAAGAAGCCTCCGGCCTTGGCCATGTAGACCGGCAGCAGCGGCATGCCGACGACGTTCTTGTTGGTCTTTCCGGGGCCCGCGAACTGCGTGTGCTTGTGGTAGAAGACCAGGATCAGGTGCGCCACCACGAGGCCGAGCATGATGCCCGGCAGCAGCAGGATGTGGATCGAGTAGAAGCGGGCCACGAAGTCGGTGCCCGGGAACTCGCCGCCGAAGAGGAAGAACGAGAGGTACGTGCCGACGATCGGCACGGACAGGACCGCGCCCTCCATGAAGCGGACACCGGTGCCGGAAAGCAGGTCGTCCGGGAGCGAGTAGCCGGTGAAGCCGGTGAACATGCCCAGGACGAACAGCAGGAAGCCGAACAGCCAGTTGACCTCACGCGGCTTGCGGAACGCGCCGGTGAAGAACACGCGCATCATGTGCACGAACATGGCCGCGAGGAAGATCAGCGCCGCCCAGTGGTGGATCTGCCGAATGAGCAGACCACCGCGCACGTCGAAGGAGATGTGCAGGGTCGAGCTGAACGCCTCGCTCATCAGCTGTCCCTGGAGCGGGACGTAGCTGCCGTGGTACTCCACCTCGTTCATCGACGGGTGGAAGAACAGCGTCAGATACACACCCGTGAGGATGATGATGAGGAAGCTGTAGAGCGCGACCTCTCCCAGCATGAACGACCAGTGGTCGGGGAAGATCTTGCGCATGTTGGCCTTGGCCAGGGAGTAGATCCCCAGCCGGCCGTCGGCCCAGTCGGCGACGCGCTCGCCGGCCGGTGCCTTCCCGCGAGAGCGGGACTCGGTGGTCTCTGTAGTGCTCATCCGCGCTCCCAGAATGCAGGACCGACAGGCTCTTCGAAGTCGCCGAGCGCCTCGAGGTAGCCCTCGTCGTTCACGCCGATACGCAGCTGCGGCAGGGCGTGACCGGCGGGACCGAAGATCACTCGGGCACCGTCGGCGAGGTCGAAGGTGGACTGGTGGCAGGGGCAGAGCGCGTGGTGCGTCTGCTGCTCGTACAGGGAGATCGGGCAACCGACGTGGGTGCAGATCTTCGAGTACGCGACGATGCCCTCGTGCGACCACTCGAGCTCGCGCTTGTCCTTGATGTCGGCGGGCTGGAGCCGGACGATCATCAGAGCGGCCTTGGCGATCTCGGTCTGGAACTCGTGGTCGTGCTCCTCCAGGCCCTCCGGCTTGGCGAAGGTGAGGGAGCCGACCGCGACGTCCGAGGGACGCAGCGGCTCGTTGGTGTTCATGTTGACGAGCAGCTTGCCCTTGGACCACAGGGTGTGGCGCAGCTTGGTGCCGGGCAGCGGGCCGAGGTCACGCAGCAGGACGACACCGGAGAGCGGGAACAGGGCCAGCGCGCCGAACATCGTGTTGCGGATCAGCTTGCGGCGACCGAGCGCGGACTCCTTGGCGCCCTGCTTGAAGTCGGCCATGACCTTGGCCTTGACCTCGGGCGACGCCTCGATCGGGTGCCGCTCGTCCGCGACCTCCACGTCGGACATCAGGGTGCGGGCCCAGTGGACCGCGCCCGCGCCGATGCAGAACAGCGCCCCGCCGAGGGTCAGGCCCAGCGCGAAGTTCAGCGCGTTGAGGTGCCCGATCGGGAAGACGAAGATCGACTTGTCGTGCGGGATCGTGACGAACGAGGCGATGAAGCCGACGGTGGCCAGCATCGACGCCGTGAACAGCAGGGCGACCGTGCGCTCGGACCGCTTGGCGGCCCGCTCGTCGATGTCCTGGATCCGGTGCTCGTGGGGCGGCAGACCGGGGTCGGCGAAGGGGTGCTTCTCGTCCGCCACCGCGACGGTGGCGTCCTGCTCAGCGGGCAGGTTCTCTTCTGGAATGTCTTGGCTACTCATGACTTCTTGGCCTTTGCGGTCCGAGCGGCGACCCAGACGGCGACGGCGATCATGGCCCCGAGGCCGAAGATCCAGGCGAACAGGCCCTCGGTGACCGGCCCGAGGCCGCCCAGCTCCAGACCACCCGGATTGACCGTCTCGTCGCTGTTGACCGCGTGCAGGTACGCGATGATGTCCTTCTTGTTCTGCTCCGACAGCGTGGTGTCGGGGAACGACGGCATGTTCTGCGGGCCGGTCTGCATGGCCTCGTAGATGTGCTTCGGGTCGACGTCCTCGAGCGTCGGCGCGTACTTGCCGTGCGTCAGCGCGCCGCCCTTGCCGGTGAAGTTGTGGCACTGGGCGCAGTTGTTGCGGAAGAGCTCACCGCCCTTGGCGATGTCCGCGCCCTCGGGGCCGTACTGCTCCTCGGTCGGGACGGACGGACCGGCGCCCAGCGAGGCGATGAACGCCGCGAGCTGGTCGATCTCGGCCTGCGAGTAGATGTTCTTCTTGCTCGGGACCTGGGCGCCCTGGGAGGTGGCGGCCGGCATACGGCCCGTCGAGACCTGGAAGTCGACGGAGGCGGCGCCGACGCCCACGAGGCTCGGACCGTCGGAGGTGCCCTGACCGCCGGTTCCGTGGCAGCTGGCGCAGCCGACGGTGTAGAGCTTCTTGCCCTCCTCGATGGTGAGGGACTGGGCGGATTCCTCGGCCTGCGCCTTGTCCGCGGGAGCGAACACGGCGTACAGCCCCCCCGTGCACGCCAGCGCGAGGAGTAGGACGACGACCGCCGCCAGCGGATGGCGTCGTCGTGCGGAGAGCTTTTTCACGGATTACCCCGGTGTCAGGATCTTCTGCGTCGATGCTTGCGGTATGTGCGTTTGTGGAACGCGCGCGGGATCGGGCCCGGCTACTTGATCATGTAGATCGTGGCGAAGAGGCCGATCCAGACGACATCGACGAAGTGCCAGTAGTAGGACACGACGATCGCGGCGGTCGCCTGCTCGTGCGTGAACCTCTTCGCCGCGTACGTGCGGCCGAGGACCAGCAGGAAGGCGATGAGACCGCCCGTCACGTGCAGGCCGTGGAAGCCGGTGGTCAGGTAGAAGACCGAGCCGTACGGGTCGGACGAGAGCGAGAGGCCCTCGTGCTTGACCAGCTCGGTGTACTCGTACACCTGACCGCCGATGAAGATCGCACCCATGACGAAGGTGACGATGAACCAGCCCCGGAGCTTCTTGACGTCACCGCGCTCGGCGGCGAAGACGCCGAGCTGGCAGGTGAGGGAGGAGAGCACCAGGATCGTGGTGTTGGTCGCCGAGAACGGGAAGTTCAGGAAGTCGGCCTTCTCCTTCCAGAACTCGGGACCCGTCACCGATCGCAGGGTGAAGTACATCGCGAAGAGGGCCGCGAAGAACATCAGCTCGGAACTCAACCAGATGATGGTTCCGACGCTGGTGAGGTTCGGTCGATTGACCGACGGGTGCGCGTGACCCTTGTCTACTGTCGTTGCTGTCGCCACGACCGACATTATGTCGGTCGCTTATCCCGCCCTCACTCCGGGGGGTGCCGTTCGGAGTGTCTTCCCCGTTCATACCGGTGTTGACGTGGTCTTCAAGGGAGTAGCATCCGGCCCAACGGGCCCTGTCCTTACGACGCCGACGTCACGGAGGAACAATGCAGCCGACCGCCACGGTGCTGGTCTACAGCGACGACTCCAACACCCGCGAGCAGGTGAGGCTGGCTACCGGGCGCCGGCCCGCTCCGGACGTGCCTGTAGTGGAGTTCGTGGAGTGTGCGACTCCGGCAGCGGTGCTGCGCGAGCTGGACAAGGGCGGCATCGACGTCTGCGTGCTGGACGGGGAGGCCGTGCCCATGGGGGGCATGGGGGTCTGCCGGCAGATCAAGGACGAGGTGTTCAACGCCCCGCCGGTGCTGCTGCTGATCGGGCGGCCGCAGGATGCGTGGCTGGCGACGTGGAGTCGGGCCGAGGCGGCGGTGACGTTGCCTGTGGAGCCGGTGGAGTTCGCGGCGGCGTTGGCATCTCTGTTGCGGACGCAGAGGCTTCAGAGCGCCTAGGAGCTCGGGGGCGGCCCCTCTCACACGCTCTGGGGCCTCAACCTCGCCCGCTCCGACGGGCTTGGGCCATCAGGGGTGCCGCCCACCAACGCGCTGCCGCCCCGCCATTTCTTCCAGGGCAGGTTCCAGTCGCCGAAGCCGTTGCCGAACGGTTCCATGGTGTTGCCGTACGAGTTGATGACCTTGACGATGTCGCCCTCGCGGACGTTGTCGAAGAACCACTGGGCGTTGGCGGTGCTCATGCCGGTGCAGCCGTGGCTGACGTTGGCGTAGCCCTGGGAGCCGACCGACCAGGGGGCGGCGTGGACGTACTCGCCGCTCCAGGTCACGCGGGTGGCGTAGTAGACCGGTAGGTCGTACGACTCGGCGGAGCCCTCCGCTATGCCGATGCTGGTGCCGCGCATACGTACGAAGTACTCCTTGCCCAGGACGACCTTGACGCCGTTGCGGGTCTCGAAGCCGGGCTTGCCGGTCGTGACCGGTATCGACCTGACCTCCTCGCCGTTGCGGTAGAGCGTCAGCTGGTGGGACGCGGCATCCGTGACGGCGATGACCTGGTCGCCGATGGTGAGGGTCAGGGGCTTGGCCTTGCCGCCCCAGAGACGGTCGCTGATCTTGATGCCTTCGAGGTTGCTGCGGGCCCGGACGGTGGCGTTGGTGGGCCAGTACTCCTTGGGACGGTAATGGAGTTCCTTGTCGTCCACCCAGTGCCAGGTGCCCTCCACGGCGGGCATGGAGTCGACCTTCAGGGCCCGCTCGACTATCTGCCGCTGCTTCTTGTCCTTGACGGGCTGGTCCAGTGCGGCCGTGACGGGCTGTCCCACGCCGTAGGTGCCCGCCTTGGGGCCGAACTCCACCGTCAGGTGCTTCTTGGTGGTCGGCCTGCTGGTGTCGAAGGTGAGGACCTTGCGGCCGGGGGCGCCGTCCTCGTCCTCGGTGCTCACCCGCACTGTGTAGCGGGCGTTGGCGGCCAGCGGGGAGGTGCTGTGCCAGCGGGTGCCGTCGGCGGAGAGTTCGCCCGCGACGTAGCGTCCTGCGGCGTCCCTGGCGGTGACGTCCGTGATGCGGCCGTCGGAGTCCTCCGCAGTGATCTCCAGGGGCTTGTCGGGGTCGGCCTTCCTGCCGTCGCCCGTGGGGCCGTTGAAGGCTATCTGGTCGGCCGCGTCGTACGGCTCGGCGGAGAGCGGGTTGCCGTCGCTGCTGCAGCCGGCGGCGCTCGCGCCTATCGCGATCAGCAGGAGCGAGCAGCCTATGAGGGTGCTCGTACGCGGTATTTGGCTCATGGCCCCACGCTAAGAAGCCATGTCACCCCCGGCGCGCCGGGTAGCGCGTACGGGTGATGTCGATTGCTGCAAAAGCAGGAACCCGGACGCTCCTGACGGAGTGTCCGGGTTCCTGATGAGCTCAGCTCGTGTTACTGGGTGCGGTTCTCACCGCGGTAGTACTCGAAGACCCAGCCCCAGATGCCGATCAGGACCAGCGGCGCCGAGAAGTACATCAGCCACCAGCCGATCGCGATCGACAGGAAGGCGAGCGCGCCACCGATCGCGAGGGAGAGCGGCTGCCAGCTGTGCGGGCTGAAGAACCCGACCTCGCCGGCGTCGTCCGCGACGTCCGCCTCCTTGTTGTCCTGTGCACCCGCGTCGACCCGCCGGGCGGTGAAGCCCAGGTAGAAGCCGATCATGATGCACAGAGCGAAGGCCAGGAAGAGGGCCGTGGTACCGGCCGGCTCCTTCGACCAGACGCCGTAGACGACCGCCATGGCGAGGATGAAGACGCTCAGCCAAGCGAACATCGTGCCCTGAGTCTTCACTTGCCGGCCTCCTTGCCACCAGCCAGAGCCTTCTCACCGTGAGGCGCGTTCTCGAGCTCGTCGAGCGCGGCGATCTCAGGGTGGTGCAGATCGAACGCCGGGGATTCGGAACGGATCCGCGGCAGAGTGAGGAAGTTGTGCCGCGGCGGCGGGCAGGACGTCGCCCACTCCAGCGAGCGGCCGTAGCCCCACGGGTCGTCGACGCCGACCGGCTTGCCGTACTTGGCCGTCTTCCACACGTTGTAGAAGAAGGGCAGCAGCGACGCGCCGAGCACGAACGAGCTGATCGTCGAGATCGTGTTCAGGGCAGTGAAGCCGTCGGCCGCGAGGTAGTCGGCGTAACGACGCGGCATACCCTCGGCGCCCAGCCAGTGCTGGACCAGGAAGGTGCCGTGGAAGCCGATGAACAGCGTCCAGAAGGTCATCTTGCCGAGTCGCTCGTCGAGCATCTTGCCGGTGAACTTCGGCCACCAGAAGTGGAAGCCGGCGAACATCGCGAAGACGACGGTACCGAAGACGACGTAGTGGAAGTGCGCCACCACGAAGTACGAGTCGGAGACGTGGAAGTCCAGCGGCGGCGAGGCCAGGATGACGCCGGTCAGACCACCGAAGGTGAAGGTGATGAGGAAGCCGGTCGCCCACAGCATCGGCGTCTCGAAGGACAAAGAGCCCTTCCACATGGTGCCGATCCAGTTGAAGAACTTCACGCCGGTGGGGACGGCGATGAGGAACGTCATGAAGGAGAAGAACGGCAGCAGCACACCGCCGGTGACGTACATGTGGTGCGCCCACACCGTCACGGACAGACCCGCGATCGCGATGGTCGCCGCGATCAGACCCATGTAGCCGAACATCGGCTTGCGGGAGAAGACCGGGATGATCTCGCTGATGATGCCGAAGAAGGGCAGCGCGATGATGTACACCTCGGGATGCCCGAAGAACCAGAACAGGTGCTGCCACAGCAGCGCGCCGCCGTTGGACGCGTCGAAGATGTGCGAGCCGAACTTGCGGTCCGCCTCCAGCGCGAACAGCGCGGCCGCGAGGACCGGGAAGGCGAGCAGGACCAGCACCGCGGTCAGCAGCGCGTTCCACACGAAGATCGGCATGCGGAACATGGTCATGCCGGGGGCGCGCATGCAGATGATCGTGGTGATGAAGTTGACCGAGCCGAGGATGGTGCCGAAGCCGGAGAAGGCCAGACCCATGATCCACATGTCGGCGCCGATGCCCGGGCTGCGGACCGCGTCCGAGAGCGGGCTGTAGGCGAACCAGCGATGAGCGAGCCGAACAGGTACAGCCAGTAGGCGAACATGTTCAGCCGGGGGAACGCCACGTCCGGCGCGCCGATCTGCAGCGGCATGATCCAGTTCACGAAGCCGGCGAACAGCGGCGTCGCGAACATCAGCAGCATGATCGTGCCGTGCATCGTGAACGCCTGGTTGAACTGCTCGTTCGACATGAACTGCAGTCCCGGACGGGCCAGCTCGGCGCGCATGAGCAGCGCCATCACGCCGCCGATCACGAAGAACGCGAACGACGTGACGAGGTACAGCGTTCCGATCGTCTTGTGGTCGGTGGTGGTGAGCCACTTGACCACGACGTTGCCGGGCTGCTTGCGCCTGACCGGCAGCTCGTCCTCGTACGAGGGTTCAGCTGCCGCGGCACCCTGGGGTTCGTTGAGGATGCTCACAGGTTTGTCGTCTCCCGGTTCTTCTCGTGGCTCGTCTGCGCGATGCCGGCGGGAACGTAACCGGTCTGCCCCTTCTTGGCGAGGTCCTTGAGGTGCTGCTCGTAGCGCTCGGGGGAGACGACCTTCACGTTGAACAGCATCCGGGAGTGGTCGACGCCGCACAGCTCGGCGCACTTGCCCAGGAAGGTGCCCTCCTTGTTGGGGGTCACCTCGAAGGCGTTGGTGTGGCCCGGGATGACGTCCTGCTTCATCAGGAACGGCACCACCCAGAAGGAGTGGATGACGTCACGCGAGGTGAGGACGAAGCGGACCGTCTTGCCCTTGGGAAGCCACAGGGTCGGGCCCGGGTTGCCCGTCTGCGGGTTCCGGGTGCCGGGGGTGCCGGCGTCGTAGACTCCGCCGGCGTTCGCCGGGAAGTCCTCCTTGAACCGGTCCGGAATCGCAGCCAGGTTCTTGTCGGTCTTCGCGTCACCGGTGGAACCCTCGACGGGCTCGACGTAGTTGAAGGCCCAGCTCCACTGGTAGCCGACGACGTTGACGGTGACGTCGGGCTTGTCCTTGAGCTCTAGGAGCTTCGACTCGTCGCGGGCCGTGAAGTAGAACAGCACCGAGACGATGATGAGCGGGACCACCGTGTACAGCGCCTCGATCGGCATGTTGTACCGGGTCTGCGGAGGAACCTCGACCTTGGTGCGGCTGCGCCGGTGGAAGATGGTGCTCCACAGGATCAGGCCCCACACCAGCACGCCGGTGGCCAGCGCGGCAGCCCAGGAGCCCTGCCAGAGGGAGAGGATCCGCGGAGCCTCTTCCGTGGTCGGGGTGGGCATACCAAGGCGGGGGAAGTCTTCCCAGTTGTACGAGCAACCGGTGGCTGTCGCCAGGACCAGGCCCGCAGTCATTGCCTGCAGCAGCTTCCGCCGCATCGGGCGCCGCGGCGAGCGGTCGGAGCCGTTGGGACTCACGTAGCGCCTTCCCGAGAGTCTCGCCCGCGCGGATCGGCTGCGGCCTGGCCTTCTCGCTGGTCGGTCGCCGCCCTGCGTCGGGCAGGGGTTTGGATGTTTATGCGGACCAAACCCTAGCCGACGCTCTTCGAGGGTTCGCGGGGAGGGGGGCCTACTGGAGTGGGGGGTTCGCTTGATTGGCGGCTGCGGGTGGTTTGTGGGTGGTCGCGCCCCGCGGCGGAGCCGCAATGTCACGGCCCCGCGCCCCTGAGGGACGTTGCAGTCACCGGACGTTTAGCGTTGCTGTGTGGGCTACTTTGATGCTGCTTCCAGTGCTCCTCTTCATCCTGTTGCTCGGCAGGCTCTCCAGGCCTCGCTTGATGAGGGATGGGCTGATCCTGCCCGGCTCTATCGGGAGGGGCGGCGGGCCCGATTGTTGCTGGATGCGGCTCGGGAAGCGGCTGCCGAGGCCGTGGGCTGCCGACCGGACGAGCTCGTCTTCACGCCGTCCGGCACGCGCGCCGTGCACTCCGGGATGGCGGGGGTGTTGGCGGGGCGGCGACGGGTGGGACGTCACCTGATCGTGTCGTCCGTCGAGCACTCGTCCGTGCTCCATATGGCCGATGCGCACGAGGCCGACGGCGGGACGGTCACGCAAGTCGCCGTGGATCGTCAGGGCATGGTGACCACGGCAGCGTACGTCGCCGCCCTTCGCCCGGACACCGCGCTCGCGTGTCTTCAGTCGGCCAACCACGAGGTGGGGACCGAGCAGCCGGTGGCGGAAGTGGCCGGTGTGTGCCGGGAGGCCGGGGTGCCGTTGCTGGTGGATGCGGCGCAGTCGCTCGGGTGGGGGCGGGTCGAGGGCGACTGGTCGGTGGTGACCGGGAGTGCCCATAAGTGGGGTGGGCCGTCAGGGGTCGGGCTGCTCGTCGTACGGAAAGGGGTGCGGTTCGCCGCGCAAGGGCCCGTGGACGAGCGGGAGTCGGGGCGGGCGGCCGGGTTCGAGAACATCCCGGCGATCGTCGCCGCGGCGGCCTCGCTGCGTGCCGTGCAGGCGGAGGCGGCCCAAGAGGCGGCACGGCTGCGCGAGCTGACGGAGCGGATCCGGGCGCGGGTGCCGCGGCTGGTGCCGGATGTGGAGGTGGTCGGCGATCCGGTGCGGCGGTTGCCCGGCGTCGTCACCTTCTCCTGTCTCTATGTCGACGGGGAGGCACTGCTGCACGAGCTGGACCGTGCCGGGTTCTCGGTTTCCTCCGGTTCGTCCTGCACGAGCAGCACGCTGACGCCCAGCCATGTGCTGAAGGCGATGGGGGTGCTGAGCGAGGGGAACGTGCGCGTGTCCCTGCCGTTCGGGACGGCGGAGGAGGACGTCGAACGGTTCTTGGAGGTGCTTCCGGGGACCGTCGCCGCGGTGCGGGAGAAGCTGGGCGCACCGACCGGCGAGGCGGTCGTACAGGAGGAGGAGGTCCTGGTCGTGGACTCCCTCGGCAAGCGGTGCCCGATCCCGGTCATCGAACTGGCGAAGGTCATCGGGAGCGTGCCCGTGGGCGGCATGATCCGCGTCCTGTCGGACGACGAGGCGGCCCGCCTGGACATCCCGGCGTGGTGCGAGATGCGGGGGCAGGAGTACGTGGGCGAGGAGCCGGCAGACCAAGGAACGGCGTACTTGATCCGCCGGACGAGTTGAGAACCCTCAGGGGGCGCGGGACTGTGTCGATATGCGGCTACCGCCGCGTGCGCGCGACCAGCCCCCACGCACCCTCAGTCGGCGAATCAGCCCAGATGCCCCTGAACCTCCGCCGCAGCCTCATCCCCGTACGCCTTGCTGAACCGCTCCATGAAGTGAGCCCGCCGCAGCTGATACTCCTGCGTGCCGACGGTCTCGATGACGAGCGTCGCCAGCATGCAGCCGACCTGCGCGGCCCGCTCCAGGGACACACCCCACGCCAGTCCCGACAGGAACCCCGCGCGGAAGGCGTCGCCGACACCCGTGGGGTCGGCCTTGCGCTCCTCCTCGGGGCAGCCGACCTCGATCGGGTCCTCCCCGTCGCGCTCGATCCGTACGCCCCGCGAGCCGAGGGTCGTGACGCGGTGGCCGACCTTGGACAGGATCTCCTCGTCCGTCCAGCCGGTCTTGGACTCGATGAGCCCCTTCTCGTACTCGTTCGAGAAGAGGTACGTCGCTCCGTCCAGCAGTATCCGGATCTCGTCGCCGTTCATGCGGGCGATCTGCTGGGAGAAGTCCGCGGCGAAGGGGATGGCGCGGGAGCGGCACTCCTCCGTGTGGCGGAGCATCGCCTCGGGGTCGTCGGCGCCGATGAGGACCAGGTCGAGGCCGTCGACGCGGTCCGCGACGGTCTTCAGCTCGATCAGGCGGGCCTCGCTCATCGCCCCGGTGTAGAAGGAGCCGATCTGGTTGTGGTCGGCGTCGGTGGTGCAGACGAAGCGGGCGGTGTGCAGGGTCTCGGAGATACGGACCGAGCCGGTGTCGACGCCGTGCCGGTCCAGCCAGGCCCGGTACTCGTCGAAGTCGGAGCCCGCGGCGCCGACCAGGATCGGCTTCGTGCCCAGCTGTCCCATGCCGAAGGCGATGTTGGCGCCTACGCCGCCCCGGCGTACGTCCAGGTTGTCGACCAGGAAGGAGAGCGAGACCGTGTGCAGCTGGTCCGCGACGAACTGGTCGGCGAAACGGCCGGGGAAGGTCATGAGGTGGTCGGTGGCGATGGAGCCGGTGACTGCGATGCGCACGGCGTGGAGTCTCCTGCGGGGAGGTTGGGTTGACAGTCCACGCTACCGTGCGTGACCAGGACTCTGAAGTGGCCAAAACTACCTGATAGTAGATCTTTCTTCGCGGGCTCCGGCGTGCATACGGTGCCGCTATGACGAAATCCGAGGTCCACGCCCCCGCTCCGATCGACCTGGAGGGCGACCTGGCGTCGCTGCCCGGTGACTGCGCGCGGATGGCTCCCCACTGGACCGCTCCCGACCGTGTCCTTTCCCGTCCGGTCTCCCCGTCACTCATCCATGGCGTGACCGTGCCGCCGAAGTCGGCGCGACTGCTGGACGCGATGTCGGACTACGGCGACTGATCGGGCACGTCGACCGATCGAACTCCGGCGGCCGAATCGGCGCGTTTCAGGGAACCGTGCGCTCCCCCGCTGCGTCCCATCGGCGTCCCCCGTAAAGGGGATGCGGGATACGACCCGGTAGCCGGCCTTTTGACAGGGCCGGGTCAGGGTCAAGGGACATGTGCGCAGCCGAAGGAGCGATGCGGTGAACACCGAGCGACCCGACAACGACGACGCGGGCGCCTCCGGCCAGGACGCGGAGGAGGCACGGGTGGAGAAGGAAGCCGTCGGTGCCGAGGGGCTCGGAGCCGAGGGTGAGGCGGCGGGCGGAGCTCTTGGCGCCGGGGGCGGCGAGGCCGACGAGGCCGTAAGGGGCGCAGAAGCCACCGAGGCCACAGAGGCCGAAGCCTCCGAGGCCGGAGCGGCACCGGAGGCCGCGGAGACATCGGAGGCCCCGGCAGGGAAGGGCGTATCGGAACAGGAGGGTGCCGCGGAGGCCGTCCCCGAGGGCGAGGACGCCTCGCAGGAGGCCTCGGCGGTCTCGGCCCCGGCCCCCGCGGCTCCCGCCGCGGACCACCGGCATGACGACGGCCACCGGCACGATGGCGCCCACGACGGCGCCCGGCGCCGGTCCCCCGCTGTCATCGCCTCCGTCGCTGCCGCCGTACTGCTCGTCGGGGGCGGCGGAGCCTACCTCGCCGCGAATGCGTCCGGAGGGTCGGACGGAGGTACGGCCTCGGGGGCGTCCGGCGGTGACACGCCCCCGCCGCTCCACCTCGACGGCTACACCGAGGGCGGCCCCAGCGGCGTCGCGCCCGGGGAGCCCAACCCGTACGGCGTCACCTACAAGGCCGGCGGTGAGCTGGCGGACGGGCCCGACTCGGCGCCGGTGTACCGGGCCCGGGGTGAGGTCGGCGCGGGCGAGGTGGCCCGGCTGGCCGAGGCGCTCGGGGTGGACGGGAAGCCGGTGGTGCAGGGGCAGACCTGGAAGGTCGGGGCGCAGGACGGGGCGGGGCCCAGTCTGCAGGTGAACAAGCAGGCGCCGGGGACCTGGACCTTCTACCGGTATGCGCCCGGCACCGACAACTGCGAGAGCACCACCGTCTGCAGCAAGGACGCCCCCGATCCGGCCGCCGACCCGGTGAGCGAGGCCGCCGCGAAGAAGGCAGCCGCGCCGATTCTCAAGGCGGTGGGTCAGGACGACGCGAAGCTCGACGCGAGTCAGCTCATGGGCGCCCAGCGGGTCGTGAACGCCAGCCCCCTGGTCGGCGGGCTGCCCACGTACGGCTGGACGACCGGGGTCACCGTGAGCCCCCAGGGTGAGGTGGTCGGCGGAAGCGGCCAGTTGAAGGCGCCGGTGAAGGGGGACACGTACCCCGTGCTGGATGCCGAGAAGACGCTCGGGCTGATGAACGCGGCGCCGGGGACCGACCACCGTATGGGCATAGGCGGCTGCGCCAGCCCCGTACCGCTGAAGGACCGCCTCGAGGCGCCCTGCGGGACGGAGGCCTCGACGGGTGCGCCGGCGAAGGACACCGTCACGGTCGAGAAGGCGGTGTTCGGGCTGGCCTCGCACTACGTGGACACGCGGCAGACGCTGGTGCCGTCCTGGCTGTTCCAGGTGCGGGCGCCGGGTGCGCAGGACAGCTTCACGGTGACGTATCCGGCCGTCGACCCGAAGTTCCTGGCCTCGGCCACGCCGCCCGAGGAGCCGACCGCGCAGCCGACCCCGCGGCCGACCGAGCCGAAGGACGAGCCGACGTCGGCGCCGGTCACGCAGAACGTGGCGGTGGATGGCTATACCGCCGACGGCAGGGAACTGACCGTGGCCTTCACGGGCGGCGTGTGCGCCGAGTACAAGGTGACGGCGAGCGAGAGCGAGGAGCAGGTGACGATCCAGGTGACCGCGACCTCTCAGCCGGACAAGGTCTGCATCCTGATCGCCAAGGTGTTCCACAAGACCGTGCAGCTGGACGAGCCGCTCGGTGACCGCAAGGTCGTGGGCTCGGACGGGCAGGCGATCCCGCTGGAGAAGCCCGGGACGCGGCTTCCGGACGCGCCGGAGACGTCCGGGGCCCGGTAAGGGCCCGCGGACACGGGAAGGCGGCGGCCCCGTCGGAGGGGGTCGCCGCCTTCCTGCGTCTTTGCCGGGCTGTCTCAGCCGGGCTCAGCTGAAGGAGTCGCCGCAGGCGCAGGAGCCCGTCGCGTTCGGGTTGTCGATCGTGAAGCCCTGCTTCTCGATGGTGTCCACGAAGTCGACGGTGGCGCCGCCCAGGTAGGGGGCGCTCATGCGGTCGGTGACGACCTTCACACCGCCGAAGTCCTTGACCACGTCGCCGTCGAGGGAACGCTCGTCGAAGAAGAGCTGGTAGCGCAGGCCGGAGCAGCCGCCGGGCTGGACAGCCACGCGCAGGGCCAGGTCGTCACGGCCTTCCTGGTCGAGCAGGGCCTTGACCTTGGACGCGGCGGCGTCGGTCAGGACGATGCCGTCGGTGACGGTGCTGGTCTCGTCCGATACGGACATCTACATCTCTCCCGGGTTGTACGGAGACTGCTTGCCGACGGTTGCAACCGGCGGGGCCGCGGATTCATTCCGGGCCGGGCGCTTGTCTTTCGGTCCTTCTTCATGCTCGCACACGGTGCGCGAAGCGGAAAACGCCTCATTCGGGAATACGCGGACCCCTCGCCGGGATTCACGTCACATCGACGCGATGGCCGTCGTCAAACTGACGTGAACCGGTTATGATAGATAGCGTCAAATCGACGAGAAGTCGTTGAAGGTGTCCCGCTTGACCCGCCGGGTCCGGATTCTCCGGTCCCGGCGAGCCGTAGAACAGAAAGGGTGCGTGTCGTGACCACCGCCCAGACCCAGGAGCTCGACGTACAGCCGACGCCCCTCGCCCTGCTGCTCCTCGGCCGTGAGGCCGACCCCAGGAGCGAGCGCGGCGTCGAGTGTCCCGGCGACCTGCCCTCGCCGTCCGACCCGGACCTGGTCGAGCGCGTCCGCGCGGCCAAGGAGAAGCTCGGGAACAAGGTCTTCGTGCTCGGCCACCACTACCAGCGCGACGAGGTCATCCAGTTCGCGGACGTGACCGGCGACTCCTTCAAGCTGGCCCGGGACGCGGCCGCGCGCCCGGAGGCCGAGTACATCGTCTTCTGCGGTGTGCACTTCATGGCGGAGTCGGCGGACATCCTGACGTCCGACGACCAGAAGGTCGTCCTGCCCGACCTCGCCGCCGGCTGCTCGATGGCCGACATGGCGACGGCCGAGCAGGTCGCCGAGTGCTGGGACGTGCTGACCGAGGCCGGGATAGCCGAGCAGGTCGTGCCGGTGTCGTACATGAACTCGTCCGCGGACATCAAGGCGTTCACGGGCAAGCACGGCGGCACGATCTGCACCTCCTCCAACGCCAAGCGGGCCCTGGACTGGGCCTTCGAGCAGGGGGAGCCCCATTTGACAAAGGTGCTGTTCCTGCCCGACCAGCACCTCGGGCGCAACACCGCGGTCCGGGACATGGGCATGTCCCTGGAGGACTGCGTCGTCTACAACCCGCACAAGCCGAACGGCGGGCTGACGGCCGACGAGCTGCGGGCCGCGAAGATGATCCTGTGGCGCGGCCACTGCTCGGTGCACGGCCGCTTCAGCCTCGATTCGGTGAACGACGTGCGCGAGCGCATCCCGGGCGTGAACGTCCTGGTCCACCCCGAGTGCAAGCACGAGGTCGTGGCCGCGGCGGACTACGTCGGTTCGACCGAGTACATCATCAAGGCCCTGGAGGCCGCCCCGGCCGGCTCCAAGTGGGCCATCGGGACCGAGCTGAATCTCGTACGCCGCCTGGCGAACCGTTTCGCGCCGGAGGGCAAGGAGATCGTCTTCCTCGACAAGACGGTCTGCTTCTGCTCGACCATGAACCGCATCGACCTGCCCCACCTGGTGTGGACCCTGGAGTCGCTGGCCGAGGGCAACCTGGTCAACCGCATCGAGGTCGACAAGGAGACCGAGGCGTTCGCGAAGCTGGCGCTGGAGCGGATGCTGGCGCTGCCGTAGCCCGTCCACCGCGGCCCGCGCTCACCCCGCCGAGACCGGTGTCCGGTCGGGGTGGGCCGGGTCGAGGGTGAAGATCGTGCCGTCGGCGGTCGCCACCACCAGGGCACCCTTGTCGAACAGCACGACGGGCGTGATCCCGCCGGCCAGGACCTCGGCGCGGGTGGAGGACTCCCACAGCAGGGTGCCCCGCGCCGCGTCCAGGGCCGCCACCCGTCCGCTCCCACTGGCCACGTACGCGGTGCGCCCGCTGGCGTCCACCGAGACCTGGCCGGGCGATTCCACGGTGGTGCGGGACTCCCACACCTTGGCTCCCGTCAGCGGCGAGGCGGCGGTCACCCGGCCGGTGGAGTTGGAGAAGTACAGCGTGCCGCGCGCCAGGGCCACGGTCCCCCGGTACCGCTGGGGCAGTTCTGTCACCTCGCGCTCCCCGCTCTCGGGGTCGACGCGCACGATACGGGTGTACGTCAGGTCTCGGCCGGCCGCGACCACGTCCGCCTCCGCGTCCGACTCCACGAACAGCAGCTTCCCGTCGAGGGCGCCGACGAAGCTGCCGCTGTCCGCGGGGGTGGCCAGGCGCCGCACGGAGCCGTCGGAGGGGTCGATCACGATGAACTGCGTGTCGTCGTCCGCCGAGTCGGTGACGCACTCGACGTACGGACGGCCCTCCCTGTCGATCAGGGTGCAGAAGTGCTTCGCCGGCAGGGGTATCTTCCAGCGCTCCTTGCCGTCGGCCGCCGAGCGGGCGGTCACCGTCCGACCGTCGGCCTCCTGCATGAGGGCCAGTCCGGCGACGTCGATCGACCCCGGGCTGCCGTTGTACACCTTCCGGGACCAGAGTTCTTCGCCGCTGTCGCGGTCGAGGGCGACGAGGGTCTGCTCCTGGGTGAAGCCGGACGCGTTGTTGACGAGCAGGTGGACGAGCACCACATCGCCGTCGACGCCGACGACCGTCGAGGTGTACCAGTCGGCGGGGATGCCGGCCGGCGCGATGCCGGCGCGCCAGAGGGTCCTGCCGGTGGCACCGTCGATCCGTGCCGGGAGGAGTGCGTTGCCGCCGCAGTAGACGGAGCCCTGGTCCACCGCGCAGTGCGGCGCCACGTCCGCACCGTTCACGTCCGGCGCCTTCGTCACCCCGCTCGCGGCGGTTACGGTCACCCCCGTCTGCCACGGCTTCCAGCCGGCCGGGAGGGCGGCCCAGCGGGACGCGGCGGACGCGGCGGCCGGGGCGGGGCTCGCCGGCGAGGGGTCGTCCGCGAAACCCGGCCCGTACCGCATATAGCCCAGGAGCCCCAGGCCGAGCACGCCGACCGTGCCGACCGCGGCCCACAACGGACGCGTACGGCTGCGGCGGCCGGCGGAGGCGGTGCGGTCGGCGGCGATCCCCGGGTCGGCCTCCGCGCCGGCCCGCGGCGGGCCCGGACGCAGGGTCGTCGTGGGCGGGTCGCCCTCCGCGGGCTCGGGCAGGACAGCCGCGAACTCGTGGGCCAGTTCGTCGAGCCCGGGCCGGTCCTTGGCCTCCTTGGCCAGGCAGCGCTCCAGGACGCTGCGCAGCGGGCGCGCCACGCCCTCCAGCACGGGCTCGTCGTGGACCACCCGGTAAGCGGTCAGATAGGGGCTGTCGGCGTCGAAGGGGCCCCGGCCCGTGACGCAGAACACCAGCAGCGCGCCGAGCGAGAAGACGTCCGAGGCGGGGCCGACGTTGCGGGCGTCGGTGAGCTGTTCCGGTGACATGAAGGGCGGGGTGCCGATCATCTGGCCGGTCTCGGTGAGGGTGTTGTGGTTCTCGGCGGCGCGGGAGATGCCGAAGTCGATGACGCGGGGACCGTCCTCGGCCATCAGGACGTTGGCCGGCTTGAGGTCCCGGTGCACCACCCCGGCCCGGTGGATCTCCCGCAGGGCCTCCACCAACCCCAGGGCCACCTGCCGCAGTTCGGCGCCGCGCAGCGCGCCCTGCTCGCGGATCCGGTCGGCGAGGGAGCGGCCGGGCACGTACTGGGTGGCCATCCAGGGCCGTACCGCCTCGGCGTCGGCGTCCACGACCGGCGCGGTGAAGGCGCCGCTCACCTTGCGGACGGACTCGATCTCGTGGCGGAAGCGGGCGCGGAAGACCTTGTCCTCGGCGTACTGGGCGTGCACCACCTTGACAGCGACCTCGCGGCCCGAGCGTGCCCTGCCCAGGTAGACGATCCCCATGCCTCCGGCCCCGAGCCGGTCGACCAGCTTGTAGCCGCCGACCGACTTCGGGTCGTCCCTGTGCAGCGGCACGCGCGAATCCCCTTCCGCCGCAGAGCAGTTCGAGGCCACAGAATACGTAACCCCGGGTACGGCGGCGGCCGGGTCCCCGACCCTGGTGGATCGGGGACCCGGCCGCCGTGCAGGGGTCCTTCGTCGTCCTGGACGGCGAGGGCCGTCACACTCCCGCGGGTTCGGGCTCCCCCGATTCCGCCGGCTGAGCGGGCGTCCCGGCCTTCTTGGCCTTCTTCGCCGCCCGCTTCTTCGCCCGGCGCTCCTTGCGGAGCTCCAGCATCGTGTAGAGCGTCGGGACGATGAGCAGGGTCAGCATGGTCGAGGTGATCAGGCCGCCGATGACGACCACGGCCAGCGGCTGGGCGATGAAGCCGCCCTCGCCGGTGACGCCCAGCGCCATGGGGAGCAGCGCGAAGATCGTCGCCAGGGCCGTCATGAGGATCGGGCGCAGCCGGTGGCGGCCGCCCTCGATGACCGCTTCCACGACGCCGTAACCCTGCCTGCGGTACTGGTTGATGAGGTCGATCAGCACGATGGCGTTCGTCACCACGATGCCGATCAGCATCAGCATGCCGATCATCGCGGGGACGCCCATCGGGGTGCCGGTCGCCACCAGGAGGCCGATCGCGCCGGTCGCCGCGAACGGGATCGACACGAGCAGGATCAGCGGCTGGGCCAGCGAGCGGAAGGTCGCCACCAGCAGCATGAAGACGATCGCGATCGCCGCGAGCATCGCCAGGCCCAGGTTGGCGAACGCCTCGTCCTGGTCCTGGGAGACGCCGCCGATCTCGGCCGTGGCGCCCGCCGGGAGGGTCAGTCCATTGATCTTGGACTGGAGGTCCGCGCTCACCGCGCCGGTGTTGTCGCCGGTCGGCTTGGCGCTGATCGTGGCGGCGCGCTGGCCGTCGATGCGGGTCATCGAGACCGGGCCGTCCACCAGCTTCACGTCCGCGATGTCGCCCAGCTTCACCGGGCCCAGGCGCAGGTCCTGAAGCTGCTTCAGCGTCTTCGCGGGCTTCGCCGACTTGATGACGACGTCCCGCTCGGTGTCGTCGAGGGTCGCCTGGGCCGCCGTGTTGCCGCGGACCGCCTGGGCGACAGCCATGCCGAGCGTCTGGTCGTTGAAGCCGGCCGCGGCCGCCTTGTCGCCCGCCTTGACCGAGATGCGCGGCACGCTCTGCGAGAGGTCGCTGGTGACGTCCGTGACGTCGTCCAGGCCGGCCACCGCCTCCCGGACCTGCTCGGCCGCCTTGCGCAGGACGTCCCCGTCGGCCGCCTTCACGACGACGCTCAGGTCCTGGGCGCCGAAGCCGTCACCGGCCGCGATGGTGGTCGTGCCGATGCCGTCGAGCTTCTGCAGGCCCGCCTCGATGCGGTCCTGCACCTCGTCGTACGACGCCGAGTCCTCCAGCATCACCTGGTACGACGCCTGGTTGGTGTCGGTGCCGCCGCCGAAGGCCGCCATGAAGCCGGACGAGCCGATCGTGACCTGGTAGTCCTTGACGCCCTTGGTGCCGGCGAGCAGCTTCTCGACCTTCTTCGCCTGCTCGTCGGTCGCCGCCAGGCTGGTGCCCGGCTTCAACTCCTGCTTGACGGTGAGGACTTCCTGCTCGCCCTGGTCGAAGAAGTTCGTCTTCAGCAGCGGCGCCATGCCGAACGTGCCGACGAGGATGACGATCGCGAGCAGCACACTGGTCAGCCGACGGCGGGTCGCGAACCGCAGGACGGGGACGTAGAAGCGCTGGAGCCTGCTCTTCGCCTCCTTCTCCTCGGCCTTGCGGCGGGCCTCGTCGGCGTCCGCCGGGGTGCCCTTCGGAGCGCGCAGGAACCAGTACGACAGGACCGGTACGACCGTCAGCGAGACCAGCAGCGACGCCAGCAGCGCGGCCGTCACGGTCAGGCTGAACGAGCCGAACAGCTCGCCCACCATGCCGCCGACCAGGCCGATCGGCAGGAAGACGGCGACCGTGGTGAGGGTGGAGGAGGTGACCGCTCCGGCGACCTCGCGGACCGCCTTGAGGATGGCCTCCTCGCGCTCCTCGCCGTAGCCGAGGTGCCGCTTGATGTTCTCCAGGACCACGATCGAGTCGTCGACGACACGGCCGATGGCGATGGTCAGCGCGCCCAGCGTCAGCATGTTCAGCGACAGGTCGCGCGTCCACAGCACGATCAGGGCGAGGACGACCGACAGCGGAATGGAGACCGCGGTCACCAGCGTCGAGCGGATCGACGCGAGGAAGACCAGGATGATGAGGACCGCGAAGAGCAGGCCGAGCGCGCCCTCGGTGGTCAGGCCGTCGATGGACTTCTTCACGGCCGGGCCCTGGTCGCTGACCACGGTGAGCGTGGCGTCCGAGCCGAGGTCCCCCCGCAGCTCCGGGAGCTTGTCGCGCACCGCGTCCGAGATCGCGACCGCGCTGCCGTCGCGGTCCATGGTGACCGCGACCGCGAGGGACGGCTTGCCGTCGGTGCGGGTGATGGAGTCGGCCGGGGCCTGCTCCTGCTTGACGTCGGCCACGTCACCGAGGCGGACCGGCTTCTTCCCGGCGGCGGAAGCACCCTCGCCGGTGACCATGAGGTCCTCGATCTGCTGGATCGAGGTGAAGCCGCCGCCCACCTGGACCGTACGGTTGTCGCCGCCCTCGTCGAAGGAGCCCGCCGGGACGGTGGCGCCGCCCGCCTGCAGGGCCTGCGAGAGGGCGGCCGAAGTGAGCCCCGCCTTCGCGAGCTTCGCGTCGTCCGGCGTGACGGTGACCTGGAGGTCCCGTACGCCGTCCACGGTGACCTGGCCGACGCCGTCGATGTCCTTCAGGTCCGCGACGACGGTCCGGTCGAGCTGGTCGGCCAGGGACTGCTGGTCCTGGCCGGAGGTGACGGCGAGGACGACGGTCGGGATGTCGTCCGTGGAACCGGCGATGACCTGCGGGTCCACGTCGTCCGGCAGCTGGACGCGGGCCCGGTTGACGGCCTGCTGGACGTCGGCGACGAGCTGCTTGGTGTCGGGGCCGTAGGCGAAGGACGCCATGATCAAGGCGTTGCCCTCGCTGGCGGTGGAGGTCACGCCGGTGATGCCGTCGACGGCTTCGAGGCTGTCCTCGATGGGCTCGACGACCTGCTTCTCGACCACGTCCGGTGACGCGCCCTGGTACGGCGCCAGCACGGACACCATGGGCAGTTCGATGGAGGGCAGCAGTTGCTGCTTGAGCTGGGGTATCGCGATGGCGCCGAAGGCGATCGCGATGATCGACATCAGGCCGATCAGGGCACGTTGGGCAAGGCTGAATCTCGACAGCCAGGACATGGGTCAGGGTCTCTCTTCTGTGAGCGGCAGAAGTGGTCAGCGGACGTGGCAGGGCGGCTGTGTCACACACAGCACGCCGCACATGTGAGCGCCCGCCCTTACACCCTGAGCCATCGGGGAGCCCGGTTTCGTAGGCCCCAGGTCCATTTCCTTATACGCCGCATACTCCGGCCGCAGTACGCAGGATCGAGCTCACTCCACCCTTGGACGTACCAGCCCGGACTCGTACGCGATCACCACCAGCTGGGCCCGGTCGCGGGCGCCGAGCTTGGACATGGCCCGGTTGACGTGCGTCTTCACGGTCAGCGGGCTGACCTCGAGGCGTTCGGCGATCTCGTCGTTGGAGTGTCCGCCGGCGACCTGGACCAGGACCTCGCGCTCCCGGACGGTGAGCGCGTCGAGCCGCTCGGCACGGGCGGGGTCACGGTCGTCCGCGCCGTCGCCCTGGGCGAGGAAGCGGGCGATCAGGCCCTTGGTGGCGGTCGGGGACAGCAGGGCCTCGCCGCCGGCCGCGACGCGGATGGCACTGAGCAGCTCGTCGGGTTCGGAGCCCTTGCCGAGGAAACCGGAGGCGCCGGCGCGCAGCGACTGCACGACGTAGTCGTCGACCTCGAAGGTGGTGAGGATGACCACGCGGACATGGGCGAGGGTCGGGTCGGCGCTGATCATGCGGGTGGCGGCGAGACCGTCGGTGCCGGGCATCCGGATGTCCATCAGCACGACGTCCGCCCGCTCCTCCTTGGCCAGCCGCACCGCCTCCGCCCCGTCGGAGGCCTCCCCCACGACCTCCATGTCGGGCTCGGAGTCGACCAGCACCCGGAAGGCGCTGCGCAGGAGTGCCTGGTCGTCGGCGAGCAGGACGCGGATGGTCATGCGGGGTCCTCGTCTGTCGTGTGGCGTACCGCGTCTGCGGTGGTCATACGGCGTCTGCCGCTTCGGTGGTCATACGGCGTCTTCCGCGGCGCGGGTGCGGCTCTTGAGCGGCAGGATCGCATGGACGCGGAAACCGCCTCCGTAACGGGGGCCGGTGGTGAGGGTGCCGCGCAGGGCGGTGACGCGTTCGCGCATGCCGAGCAGGCCGTGGCCGCCGCCGTCGGAGGTGTCGTCCTCGCCGGCGCCGTCGTCGAGGACGGTGATCTCGATGTTCGGGCCCACCGTGACGACGCTGACCTCGGCCTTGGCGTCCGGGCCCGCGTGCTTCTGCACGTTGGTGAGGGCCTCCTGGATGACGCGGTAGGCGGCCAGGTCGACGGCGGCGGGGAGTGTGCTGCCCTGGTCGGCGCGGGCGACCTCCACCTGGAGGCCCGCGCTGCGGAAGGTGCCCGCGAGTTCGTCGAGGCGGGCGAGGCCGGGGGCCGGTTCGGTGGGGGCCTCGGGGTCGCCGGACTGTCTCAGCAGGCCGACGGTGGCACGGAGTTCGTTGAGCGCCGAGCGGCTGGCTTCGCGTACGTGCGCGAGGGCTTCCTTGGCCTGGTCGGGCCGCTTGTCCATGACGTGGGCGGCGACGCCGGCCTGCACATTGACGAGGGCGATGTGGTGGGCGACGACGTCGTGCAGGTCCCGGGCGATACGCAGGCGCTCCTCGGCGACGCGGCGGCGGGCCTCCTCCTCGCGGGTGCGCTCCGCTCGTTCGGCGCGCTCGCGGATGGCGGCGACGAAGGCACGGCGGCTGCGGACCGCGTCGCCCGCGGTGGCGCCGATGCCGGTCCAGGCGAAGATGCCCAGGTTCTCCTGGGCGTACCAGGGCAGGGGGCCGGCGAGCATGGCGGAACCGGTCAGGGCGGTCATGGTGAGCAGGCCCACGCGCCAGGTGGTGGTGCGGTCGGTGGTCGAGGCGACGGTGTAGAGGGCGATGACCGCGGACATCGCGACGGGGGCGCGGGGGTCGCCGCTGACGGACTCGACGAGGGAGAAGGTGCCGGTGAGGACGAGCACCGTCATGGGGGCACGGCGGCGGAAGACGAGGGCTGCGGCGCCGAGGGTGATGAGCAGGAGGCTGAGCGCGTCCGGGGTGCGCAGGCCCCAGGTCACCCCGGTCTTCTCGTGCGGGTCCACGAACGAGCCGGCCACCATGCAGGCCAGTACGCCCACCGCCAACGCGGCGTCCAGCGCCATGGGGTGCGCCTTGAGATGCCGCCGTACGCGTATCCCTGCGGGGCTTGGAACGGGGGCCAACTGGAGGTTCCTTGTGGTGTGTGCCCGGCGTTGCAGTGCGCGTCGCCTGAGGGTCGCCGCCCCCAGACCCCCGCGCCGGACGGGCTGGTTATTACGGACCGGCGTCGAGAGGCACCCCAGCTCAACCCGGGATCAAGCCGTCGTCGCTCAGCAGCTCCCGGACCTCCTCCAGCGTCGCGTCCGGCGACGGAAGGATCAGTTCGGACGGTTCCAGGGAGTCGTCGGGCAGGGGCTCGCCGAGTTCGCGGACCTTGGACAGGAGTCCGGCGAGGGTGCGGCGGAAGCCGGGACCGTCGCCGTTCTCCATCTCCACCAGGAGCTCGTCGTCGAGCTTGTTCAGCTCGGGCAGGTGGCTGTCGGACAGCTTCACCTGCCCTTCACCCATGATCCGGACGATCATGTCGCCCATCTCGCCCTCCTAGGCGTGAGCCCCGGACGTCGGCTACTGCTTGTCGAAGCGCGGGGTGTCCTGCGGCTGCTGCTGGGCCTGCGACTGGCCGTTGCCGCCCTCGATGGCCTGCTGGCCGCCCGACGGGCCACCGGCCAGCTCCGCCTTCATGCGCTGCAGTTCCAGCTCTACATCCGTACCACCGGAGAGCCGGTCCAGCTCGGCCTGGATGTCGTCCTTGTGCATCCCCGACTGGTCGTCGAGGGCGCCGGAGGCGAGAAGTTCGTCGATCGCACCGGCCCGCGCCTGGAGCTGGGCCGTCTTGTCCTCCGCCCGCTGAATCGCCAGGCCGACGTCGCCCATCTCCTCCGAGATACCGGAGAACGCCTCGCCGATCCGGGTCTGGGCCTGGGCCGCGGTGTACGTGGCCTTGATCGTCTCCTTCTTGGTGCGGAAGGCGTCGACCTTGGCCTGCAGGCGCTGGGCCGCAAGGGTGAGCTTCTCCTCCTCGCCCTGCAGGGTCGCGTGCTGCGTCTCCAGGTCCGTCACCTGCTGCTGGAGGGCGGCGCGGCGGGACAGCGCCTCGCGGGCCAGGTCCTCACGGCCCAGCGCGAGCGCCTTGCGGCCCTGGTCCTCCAGCTTGGTGGACTGCGACTGCAGCTGGTTGAGCTGGAGTTCCAGGCGCTTGCGCGAGGTGGCCACGTCGGCGACGCCGCGGCGGACCTTCTGGAGCAGCTCCAGCTGCTTCTGGTACGAGTAATCGAGGGTCTCGCGCGGGTCCTCGGCCCGGTCAAGGGCCTTGTTCGCCTTCGCGCGGAAGATCATCCCCATACGCTTCATGACACCGCTCATGGGCTTCGCGCGCCCCCTTCTGACGTCCAGCTCCAGCTCTGCGACAGAACCCACAGTACGGGCCCTGCATCCATTGACGCACTGTTCGGGGACGGATGCGCTCATCCCCAAGGACGACTGCTGACGCTCCCGCTCCGGCGTAAGGAGTAGGTGACTCCCGGGTGGCTCATGGGTGGACTCATGAATGGGTTCCATGAGTGTCCGCCCGGTGCCGCCCGAGCGCCTTCCCGATGGCCGCCGAACGAACCGTCTGCAACGTCCCCTCTGTCCCCCTACGACGACTGGTGTTGCCGGATCGTTCCCCGCCGGGCTGACGTCCATGCCCCGGTACCCCGTACCCTTGGGTTTTGTGTTCCGTAGCCGTGCCAAGGAAGAGAAGGCCCAGACCGCCGACAAGGCGCTGGTGACCGACTCCACTCAGTCCCGTCACCCCGAGGCCCCGAAGGGCCGCCCCACGCCCAAGCGCAGTGAGGCCCAGTCGCAGCGTCGCAGCGTGGCCAACACGTCGATGACGCGCAAGGATGCCGCCAAGCGCCAGCGCGAGGAGCGCCGGGCCGCCCTGGAGAAGCAGCGCCAGGCGCTGGCCGGGGGCGACGAGCGGTATCTGCCGGCCCGCGACAAGGGTCCGGTCCGCAAGTTCGCGCGTGACTTCATCGACTCGCGCTTCAACATCGCGGAGTTCTTCCTGCCGATGGCCGTGGTCATCCTCGTGCTGAGCATGGTGCAGGTTCCAGCGCTGCAGAACATCGCGCTGCTGCTGTGGCTGATCGTGATCGTGCTCATCGTGCTCGACTCGGTCGTCACCGGCTTCCGTCTGAAGAAGCAGCTCGCCGAGCGCTTCCCCGACGCCCCCAAGCGTGGTGCCGTCGCCTACGCGCTGATGCGTTCCCTGCAGATGCGCCGGCTCCGGCTGCCGAAGCCGCAGGTCAAGCGCGGAGAGCGGCCCTGAGCGCAGCTGCTTTCACCGGGGGTGCGGCCGACGCCTGGCTCAGTAAATTGGGCGGGCTGCGTAATGTCGTACGACAGGAGCTGGTCGCCCGGCAGCTCGACGAGCAGATAGCCGGGCGGTTCCCGGTCGGGCAGCGGCTGCGGGTGCTCGACGTGGGCATGGGCCAGGGCACGCAGGCGCTGCGCCTGGCCAGGGCCGGGCATCAGGTGACCGGCGTCGAGCAGGACCCGAAGATGATCGCCGCGGCCCGGGAGGAGCTCGCCCGCGAGCCCGAGGGGATCCGCGAGCGGGTCCGCATCGTCCAGGGGGACGGACGGGACACCGGCGTCCACTTTCTGCCGGGCAGCTTCGATGTCGTGCTGTGCCATGGCGTGCTGATGTACATCGAGGAGCCCGATCCGCTGCTGGCCGGGCTGGCCCGGATGCTCGCCCCGGGCGGACTGCTGTCGCTGCTGGTGCGCAACGGCGACGCGCTGGCCATGCGGCCGGGACTGGCCGGGGACTGGGCCGGGGCGCTGGCCGCCTTCGACACCACCGCGTACCGCAATCGGCTGGGGCTCGACGTACGGGCGGACCGGCTCACGGACCTGACGGCGACGCTCGCGGGCATCGCGGCGCCGCTGCACGCCTGGTACGGGGTGCGGGTGTTCACCGACACGGCGGTCGACGGGGCGGAGATCCCGGCGGACGTGGAGGCGTTGCTGGCGGTCGAGGAGCGAGCCGGGAAGACGGATCCCTATCGGAGCGTCGCTGCGTTGCTGCATCTGTGCGGGGTGCGGGGCTGAGCCCGTTGTCCGTGCGCGGGTGCAGGGCTGGACCCGTTGTCCGTACGCGGGCGCACGACCGAAGCCGTCACCCGTGCACGGGCGCACGGCTGGCCCCCTCGCCCGCGCACGGGCGCGCGACTGAAACCCGCTATCCGTGCACAGGCGCGCGGCTAAACCCGATGTCCGTACGCGGGCGCACGACTGAACCCGCTGTCCGGACGCGAGCACACGACCGAACCTCGTCACCCATGCGCGGGCTCACGACGGAACCCCCTGGCCGTGCGCCGGCGCACGGCTGGACCCGCTGTCCATGCACACGCGCGCGGCTGAACCCGCCATCCGTACGCGGGCACGCGGCTGAACCCGTTACCCGTGTGCAGTGCGCGGCTGGGTCCCGCAATGGCCGGCCAGGCCCATCGCTCCCTCGCCCCGCGCCCGCCCGCAATCCCCGGCCGGGCTCGTTCGGGTGAGCACTACGGGCCGGGGCCAGGACCCGAGGTGAGACTCGGGGCATGGACGCTCGCCGTTTCCGTGCCCTGCGGTCGGCCTTTCCGGTCGCCGTCCTCTCCTGCTGTCTCGGGCTCTTCCTCTCCCTTCTCTCCGGGTGTTCCGGCTCCCTGTCCCCGGGAGGGGATGAGGACACGACCACGCAGGCCGCCGTGCCGATGGCGGTCGAGGCGGCCGACGATCTCCAGGACGGGTATCTGAAGGTGATCAAGGACGTTCTGCCATCCGTCGTGCAGATCCAGGCCAGGAATGATCTGGGCTCGGGCGTGGTCTACGACGGCCAGGGGCACATCGTCACCAACGCGCATGTCGTCGGGGACGAGGACAGCTTCCGGGTGACGACCGCCAACAGCGAGGACACGCTCACCGCGCGGCTCGTCTCCTCGTACCCGCAGCAGGACCTCGCCGTCATCAAGCTGGACAAGGCGCCGAAGGGGCTGAAGGCGGCGGCGTTCGGGGACTCGGCGAAGGTCGAGGTCGGGCAGATCGTGCTGGCCATGGGCTCACCGCTGGGGCTGTCGTCCAGCGTGACGCAGGGCATCGTGTCGGCGACCGGACGGACCGTCACCGAGGGCCGCAGCGGGGGTGGCACGGGCGCGACGATCGCCAACATGGTGCAGACGTCGGCCGCGATCAACCCCGGCAACAGCGGTGGCGCCCTGGTGAACCTCGACGGGCGGGTCATCGGCATCCCGACCCTCGCGGCCACCTTCCCGGGGGCCGGGGAGGGCGCGGCGCCCGGAATCGGGTTCGCGATCCCGGCGTCGACGGTGCGGACGATCGCCGACCAGATCGTCAAGGACGGCAGGGTCACCGAATCGGGCCGGGCGGCGCTCGGCATCACCGGCCGTACGGTCGTGAACGACGACTACGAGGTCGCGGGCGTCGCCGTGGTCGAGGTGATGGCGGGCGGGGCGGCCGACAAGGCCGGAATCGAGCCCGGGGACGTCATCACCCGGCTCGGTGACACCGACATCACGACCATCACCTCACTCTCCGAGGAGCTTGCCTCCGACAGGCCGGGCGCGCGGACGACGGTGACGTACACGCGCAACGGCAATGAGAAGACGGTGGATGTGACGCTGGGTGAGCAGTGACGTGAGGGCGGGGCGAGGGCCGGACGACCGTGTGGCCCTCACCCCCCTCCGCCTAGGCCTGCTCGGCGTGCAGGCTCATCGGCCCGTAGATCTCCGTGGAGTCCTCGTACAGCCGCACCTGGTCCGCACCGCCCTCGAGCAGCGCCTTCCAGTTCTCCCCGACCCAGGACTCGGCGTCCCCCTGGGTGGTGAACTCCTCGGGCTGCACCGCGGGCTGGACCTCCGCCCCGTCGGCCTTCTCGAACCGCCACGTCCATGCCGCCATGTACGCCTCCAAGGTGTCAGCACGTGCAGAGCAAGAGCCGGATCTTGGTCCGGCTCCTGTTCTGAGCCTAGCCGGATGCGCGAGACCTGCGCAGACACGCGAAAATCAGTTTCGTGGAACTGACTCTCCTCGGCACCGGTGCCCCCGCGGGACTCCCCCGCCCCGACTGTCCGTGTGCGGCCTGTGCCGGCGCGCTCGGCGATGATGCGCGGGCGGCCACCGCGTTGCTCGTCGACGGGGCGCTGTTGCTCGATCTGACGCCCGGGGCGGCGTTCGCGGCGGCTCGGGCGGGGCGTTCGCTGGGGGGCGTACGGCAGGTGTTGCTGTCGCATCCGCACGACGGGCCCGCCGTCGAGGTGCCGGCGGGCCTGCCGCAGCCCGGGCGGGTGCCGGACGGGCGGGAGTTGACGCTGCTGACGGGGCATCGGGTGCGGGCGGTGGCGATGGACTCGCCGGGCACGGGGTACGCGGTGACCGGGCCGGGCGGGCAGCGGCTGCTGTATCTGCCGCCGGGGGGCGCGCCGGCCGGGCTGGAGAACGGGGCCGTCGGGATGTACGACATGGTGGTCGCCGATGTCGTGGGGCGGCCGGACGCCCTGGCCAAGCTGCGGGCGGTGGGCGCGGTCGGGCCGACGACGGATGTCATCGCCGTCCATCTGGACCATGACGTGCCGCCGGGTGCCGAGTTGCGGCGGCGGCTGGCCGCGGCGGGGGCGCGGGCGGTGCCGGACGGGGCGACGCTGGTGGTGGGGGCGTACGAGGACGTGCCGGATGTGCCGCGGCGGACCCTGGTGCTGGGCGGGGCCCGGTCCGGGAAGTCGGTGGAGGCGGAGCGGCGGTTGGAGGCCTTCCCCGATGTGCTGTACGTGGCGACCGGGGGCAGCCGCAGCGGGGACACCGAGTGGGCGGCGCGGGTCGCCGCGCACCGGGAGCGGCGGCCGGGGTCATGGCGTACGGCCGAGACGTGCGACCTGGTGCCGCTGCTGGCCGAGGCCGGGGCGCCGTTGCTCGTCGACTGTCTGTCCCTGTGGCTGACGGACGCCATGGACTCCGTCGGGGCGTGGGACGACGCGGTGTGGGCGGACGGCGGGGAGCGGGCGCTGAGGGAACGGGTGCGGGAGCTGACGGAGGCGGTGCGGGCCACGCGGCGGACTCTGGTCGCCGTATCGAACGAGGTCGGGTCGGGAATCGTGCCGGCCACGGCGTCGGGGCGACGGTACCGGGACGAGCTGGGCCGGCTGAACGCGGCGTTCGCCGGGGAGTGCGAGCAGGTGGTGCTGGTGGTAGCGGGGCAGGCGCTGGTGTTGCGGGGTTAGGCCCGTGCGGTCGGGTCCTTGCGGGCGATGACGCGGTACGTGTTCGAGAAGCGGGTGTGGCGCAGTACGGGGGCCAGGATGTGGTCGAGCGTCCAGGCCACGGCCACCAGTGGCGCGCACGCTCGGGACAGCAGCGAGGGCAGGAAGAACGACAGCGCCCGCGAGGTCGTGGCCGCGAGGTCGTACGGGAGGTGCGGGGTGCGGCGGTCCGCGGAGAGGATCGTGCAGCCCTGGGACTCCAGTTCCCGGCAGAGTGTGCCCAGCGGAATCAGGTGCAGGTGGCCCGGGCGGCTGTGCGGGGTCCACCATCTGCCGAGCAGCAGGGCGAACACGCAACGCGGGTCGGGGAGTTCGAGAAGGAGGAGGCCGCCGGGTCTGAGGACCGTGAGGGCGGCGCGGAGCTCCTCGCGGGGGTCCGGGGTGTGTTCCAGGTGGCGGAGCATGCTGACGATGTCGTAGCGGGCCCGCAGGCGGGCCTTGATGCGGCCGTCCGTCAGATTGCCGACGTGGGCCTCCTCCACCCGCTCGGCCACGCGTGCGTGCAGGACGCGGTAAGTCGGGTCCAGGCCGTCGAACGCCGTGTACGGGAAGAGTTCCTTCGCCACCTCCGGGAAACGGGCGTACCCCGTGCCCACGTCCAGCCAGCTCTCCGGCTCGGGGAAGGACAGCACCGCGCGGGCCGCCGCCCTCAGCCGGCCGGACGGCAGCCGCGTGAGCCCCAGGTGCCGGGGGACGTAGGGCTGGTCCCGGCATGCGCCGAGGGAGAACGCGCAGTCCGCGCGGGGTCGTTCGGGGGGTGCGGTCGCGGTCATGGGCGGCTCCCGGGCGCGTGGGCGTATGGCGGGGGCGTACGGCGGGGGGCATACGACGGGACGGTGCGAGCATGCCCCGACAATCCCCTGCAAAACGGAACGTATGGGATGCCGATCTTGGGTGCAACGACGTCACGCGGATGCGGCGGTGACGTGGCGGAGTCCCCAAGCGGACCTGGCGAAGCCGACTGCGGTTCGGCAGCGCCCCAAGGGGCGCGGGACTGTCGCGGCACTCCCAGCGGAGCGCCTAGTAGCCATGTGGCGCTGTTCTGTTCGACCGGTGCCGGTACTGTTCGGCGAATGAGCTCGCTTAATCTCGACGACTTCACTGATCTGATCGAGCGCCCCGACGGTGGGGTGCGCCGGGACGCCGAGGCGCGCCGTGAGCGTCAGATCGTGCCGCCCGGGGCGCTGGGCCGCCTCGACGAACTGGGTGAGTGGCTGGCGGCGGCGCAGTCGGCCGTACCGGTGCGGCCGATCGAACAGCCGCGGGTCGTGCTGTTCGCCGGTGACCACGGCGTCGCCGAGCTGGGTGTCTCGGCGCGAGCGGCGGGCGGCGCCGGGGAGTTGGTGCGGGAGATCCTCGAGGGCGGCCGGCCGGTGTCCGTGCTCGCGCGGCGGCTCGGGGTTCCGGTGCGCATCGTCGACATGGCGCTGGACTGCGACCCGGACTCGCTGCCGGAGGCCGTCGCACGGCATCGGGTGCGGCGCGGGAGCGGTCGTATCGATGTCGAGGACGCGTTGACGCTCGAGGAGGCGGAGGCCGCCTTCCGGGCCGGGGTGGCGGTGGCCGACGAAGAGGCCGACTCCGGTACGGATCTGGTGGTGCTCGGCGATGTGAGCGTCGGCGGGACCACGGCGGCCGGGGTGCTGGTCGCCGCGCTGTGCGGGACCGATGCCTCCGTGGTCACCGGGCGGGGCGGCCTGGCCATCGACGACCTGGTGTGGATGCGCAAGTGCGCGGCGATCCGGGACGCCCTGCGCCGGGCGCGGCCCGTGCTCGGGGATCAGCTGCAGTTGCTCGCGACGGTGGGCGGGGCCGACCTCGCCGCGATCACCGGGTTCCTGCTGCAGAGCGCGGTGCGGAAGATGCCGGTCGTGCTGGACGGGGTCGTGGTCGCCGCCTGTGCGCTGGTGGGGCAGCGGATCGCCTTCCGGGCGCCGGACTGGTGGCTGGCCGCACACAACAGCGGGGAGCCGGGGCAGGCGAAGGCGCTGGACCGGATGGCCCTGGAGCCGCTGCTCGACCAGGGTGTGAGGGTCGGGGAGGGGGCCGGAGGACTGCTGGCCCTCCCCATGGTGCAGGCCGCCGCCGCGCTGGCCGCGGAGCTGCCGGAGAAGCCGAAGGAGCCGGAGACGCCGGAGGCCATGGAGCCGGAGGCGGAGAAACAGCAGCAGGTGCAGGAGCAGAAGGAGCAGTCAGAGACGGAGTGACGGGGCGCGGGCAGTTCGGCGCCGCCGGACTGCCCCGTCACGGCGACGCGGAAAAGGGCGGTTCGTCGTGACTGTGCCCATATGATCGCCACTCATGATGAACACCCTCGGTCGCTGGGCCCGCGCCGAGTGGGGGGCGTTGTACCTCGCCGTACGGGGGCCGTTGGTGGAGCGGCGGTGGCGGGCCGTGCCGATGACCGCCGGGGCGGTTTGTCTGACCGGGCTCGTGCAGGTCGTGCAGAACCAGTCCTGGGGCTATCAGGTCGTACAGAACCTCGGGGCGGTGAAGGCCGAGGATCCGCTGTGGCTCGCGCTCCTGCGGACGCCGCTGTCGTTGTTCGTGCCCGCCCTCGACCTGCCGGTGTGGGGTGCGCTCGCGCAGATCCTGCTCGTGTTCGGGATCGCCGAGCTCTGTCTGGGCCGGTGGCGGACGCTCGTCATCGCCTACGTCGCGACCCTCGCCGGAACCCTGTACGCGCGCGTGGGCATCGCGCTCGGCCCGGACTACCCGATCGGGCTGCCCGCCTCGGACGCGCGGGTCGTGGACACGGGACCGTCGGCGGCGGTGGTGGGTCTCGCCGTGTTCCTCGGATGGCGCTACGGCGCGTATGTCACGGCCGGTGCGGTGATCGTGGCGATGGTCGTCGAGGTCGTGCTGAAGGAGAACCTCGCCGGGAAGGAGCACCTGGCGGCGATCGCGGCGGTGCTGGTGCTGTGCGGGTGGGCGGCGATGCTTCAGCGGCGTTCCAGGGCCCGGTCCGCGTCGGGCGCGCCGCCGATCCAGTCCTGAACTTTGCGGCTGGGGCCCGCCCAGCGCCGGTCGTGGTGGAAGGCGCGCAGCTGGGCCTTGGCGCGGGCGCGCGGACGGCGACGGTAGAAGCGTTTCGCCCAGGGGGAGGTGGGGCGGGCCAGACGGATGGCTCCGAACAGGGCGATGAAGGGGATGATCACCCCGAAAATCGCGATGCGGGCCTTGCCCTTGGCGAGGGCGATCAGGGCGAAGAGGAAGTTCACCAGGACCGTACTGATCACCGACCCGCGGTCCTGCAGCTCGTCGTCACTGAGGTCGTTGACCCCGAAGGGTGCGAAGCCGAGGAGGAACAGGCCGGCCAGGGCGGCGGTGAGCACGACCACCTCCACGCTCTTGCGGCCGGCCTCGGTCCAGTAGACGTCGTCCAGATGCACGATCAGCGCGAACTCGTCCATGACCAGGCCGGTGCCCATGCCGAAGAGCACGGCGGACACGGCCGCACCGAAGCCGTGCTGTCCGCCGGCGACCGCGCAGAAGCCGCCGATGACCGTGAGGACGACTCCGGGGACCACATGGTGGATGTGGACGGCGCCGGTCTCGATGTTGCGGAAGGGCCCTTTGCCCGCGCGGATGAGGCGGGTGATGACGCGGGTGACGAGGAAGGTGACCACGAAGGCGGTCAGTGCCAGGAGTAGGGGGAGTTTGCCCGGTTCGATGATGTTGCGCTGCCACCAGTCACCCATGGTTTCAGTGTGTCCGCGCCAGGGGTGGGCGGCCTGGCGGGTACGGCGTCCGGGCTAGTCTGCGGGCGTGTCCATGCCCCCGCCACCCGCGCCACCCCCGCACGGTCCCCGTCTGCACGGCCTCCGTTTCGCCTTCGGCACCCTGAGCGTGCTCCCGGTCGAGGTGAGCCGGTGGGACCGGGAAGCGGCGCGCGGCGGGATGCTGTGCGCACCGCTCGTCGGGGTGGTCCTCGGTGGCGGTGCCGCCCTCGTCGCGCTGGTGCTGCTGCTCCTCGGCGCCGGTCCTCTCCTCGCCGCCGTCGCCGCCGCCGCTGTCCCCGCCGTCCTCACCCGCGGGCTGCATCTCGACGGGCTCGCCGACACCGCCGACGGGCTCGGCAGCGGCAAGCCCGCCGAGGACGCGCTGCGGATCATGAAGCAGTCGGACATCGGGCCCTTCGGCGTCATCACGCTCGTGTTCGTGCTGTTCGCGCAGGTGGCCGCCCTCTCCCAGCTGTACGGCGACTCATGGGCCCGCGGTGCCCTCGGCACCGTCGTGTCGGCCGTCGCCGCCCGGCTCGCGCTCACCCTGGCCGCCCGGGCCGGCGTGCCCGCCGCGCGGCCGGAGGGGCTGGGCGCGGCGGTGGCCGGCGTCGTCCCCGTACGCGGTGCGGTGGCCGTCGCCCTGGCCGTGACGGGCGTCGCCGCGGCGGCGGGAGCGCCGCTCGGGACGTACGACATCCCGCGCACCGCCCTCGCGGTCGCCCTCTCCCTCGTCGTCACCGAATTCCTGTTGCAGCGCTGCATTCGCAGATTCGGCGGGGTGACCGGTGACGTGTTCGGCGCGCTCGAAGAGACCAGCGGTACAACGGCGTTGATGGCAATGTCTCTCTTCCTGCAGCCATAGATCGCTATCCTTTCGGGGTCTGGAGGCCAGGGGGGCGCGCAAGTGCCTCGCAGGCCTGTCCATCGGGCTCAGTCGAGAGGAATGGCAGGCGAGTGATCAAGGCATTCTTTTCCTACTCGACGAAGGACGCCGACTTCGTCCGGGAAGTGGCGTCCAAGGTTGGCCGTGCCTTCGCCAGGATCGACTACCGCTCTTTCGCCGCGGGCGGGGACATCCTCGGCTCTATAGACGACGCGCTCAAGGAGTCCGCCGCCTTCGTGCTCTTTCTGAGCAAGGCGGCCCTCGAATCTCCCTGGGTGGCACACGAGATCCGTGAGGCACGCTTCCAGACCGCGATGGGACGGATCAAGAACACCCTCGTCGTCCGCCTCGATCAGCGCATCTCCCCCGAGGACCTGCCCGACTGGCTGAACCGCAGCAAGCACATCACCGCCACAGCGGCGAGACCCGCGGCGCGGGAGATCGGGGGCCTCATCGACGATCTTGTCCGTCAGGGCCAGAGCCCCCGCTTCGTCGGCAGGGCGACCGAGATCGCCGCCCTGCAGGACGCCTATTCCGCCCCGGGACCGGGCGCGGAGGCCCAGATCGCCTGTGTGACCGGACTCGCGGGCATAGGCCGGAAGTCGGCGTTGACCAAAATGGTCCGCGAGTCCCTCGACCTCGAACGCCTTGTGGTTACGGATGTGGAGCCAGGAGACACCATCCAGGCCCTCGCCATGAAGCTCTCCGCTCAGGTGGACCCCTCGGAGATGCCGGACGAGTCCCTGAAGCGGACCAAGGAGATCGCCGCGCTCGGCGGCCAGGAGGCCCTCGACCTCGTCCTGAGCAAGCTCCGCGAGATCTGCGGCTATCGCGAGATGCCCGTTTTGAACGACATCGGCGGGCTCTTGGACAACGACGGCGACATGGCGCCCTTTGTGCTCGACCTCATCGAGTCTCTGGACAGCTACCCGGAGATCGTCATCGCCCTGCTGACGCACAGACGGCCCGCGCGCCAGCCCTTCACCGCCCGCGGCATGACCCAGCCCACCGTGGTCCATCTCCGACCCCTGGACGACGCCGACATAAGTCGTCTGGTCGCACTGGCGGCCAGAGCGCGCCAGATGCCCCTCACGGCACCTACCGTCAAGAAGATCACCTCCGCGGTTCGCGGCTATCCGCCCTCGGTGACTTATGCGCTCGAACTCGTCGAGGCGTACGGCCCCGATCTCGGTGCCAGCGACCGCGTACTGGCCACGGTCGGCGCGGGGCTGTTCACCCGCTATCTGAAAGACAACAAGTTCAGCGCCCTGGAGATGCGCATCCTCCGCGTCATGAACGCCAACAGCCCGTTGCCGCTGTCTGTGCTGCGGCAGGTCATCAGCGCTTCGGGCGGCGAACTCGAAGCGGCGCTCACCCGGCTCATCGACGTGTCCCTCATCGTCCCGACCACCGGCGGTTGGTACGCGGTGTCCGGGCCGGCGTCCGACACGATCCGGGATGTGTTCGGACAGTGCACCAGGGCGGACTACACGGCCGTGGCCACCGGCCTCGACGCCTTCCTCGCCCAGAGCCAGGACGGCACCGACTTCCTGGCTCTCCAACGCACGCTGTTCCGCGCCTTCAACAACGCCGGGCGCGACTCCACCTCGCGGGCCTACGCCCTGGTGACGGATCACGTACAACTGGCCGAGCACTACTACCACGAACAGCAGTATGAGCGGGCGGTACAGCTGGCGAGCGATGTCCTGGAGACCGATCCCACCCTCCACCAGGCCCGTATGACCCTCATTCGCTCCCAGGTGAGACTGAGCGAATACGACGACGCCCAGAAGCACATCGCGGAACTGAAGAAGCGGGGTCAGATCCGCGACGCCTTCTTCCTGCTCGGGTTCCTGGAACGGAACCGGGGGGACCACCGGCAAGCTCTTCGGCACTACCAGCAGGCTCTTGACCACGGCCGCGGCGGCATGGCCATTCATCGCGACATGGCCGACTGCCATCTGCGACTGCACGACTTGAAGCAGGCCGAGGAGCACATCTCCATCGCCGAGGAGAAGCAACCCTACAACCGGTACGTCGTGGACCTGAAGATCCAGATCGCGTGCAAGCTCGGCGACGAGAAGACCGTCAGGGAGCTGCTGCGGCGCCTGGCCGACATCGACCGGCGGGACATGGTCAGCCACCGCACATCTCGGGTGGAATACCTGTTCGGGCACATGGACCGGGCGTACGAGTTTGCCGAGCAGGCGGTGAGCCAGTCCGAGAACGTACGGTTCGAGGTCCTTGCCCACTACGCGATGTGCGCGCTGCGCACGTCTCATATCGCTGAGGCGCGTGAAGCTCTCGACCGCCTGGACCAGGCGTTCCACCGACAGCGACGGGACATCCGCACCGGTCTGCGGGCCAGGCTGTGCATCGCCGAGCAGGACTATGAGACGGCTCTCGACTACACCACCAAGTTCGTCAGCCCCAAGCGCCCGGTGCACCTCCAGATCCGCAGGGATGCGCTGCGCGGCCTACTCGAGCACAAGGCCCTGTCCGCGCAGCGGCGGGCCGAGCTCAAGGCCGAGCTCAGATGGTGCGACGACCAACTCGCCGGACAGGAGGAGGACTTCGACCTGGATGCGCTGACGGACGCGGACTAGGTCCGCTCAGCACACCCGGCGCCACACCCCCAGCTCGTACTTCTTCAGCATCGAACTCAGCTTCAGGCGACGCGACTGAGCGCAGAAGCTGCGCGTCGGGACCTCGTACTCGACGTGGAACACCGCCTTGTCCGCCTTCACGAAGGGGCTCAGGGCCGCGCATTCCCCGTACTGCGCGCACTGCTCGTTGACCGCGAAGTCGAAGTCGTCCACCAGCTCCGGGATCTGGTCCAGGTCGTTCTTCAGGCCGACCGCCATGCCCCGCTCGTGGGCGAGCCCGGCGATCAGACGGTTGTAGCGGAGCTGGTCACGGGCCTTCAGCGGGAAGCCCGTGCGGTTCTTGTAGCCGTCCATGTTGTCGGGCTCCACCGCGTCGAAGCCCTTCTCGCGGCACATGTCCAGGCGGGCCGCCATGAGGGGTTCCAGGACGTCCAGGCGCCGGATGTCGAGCCAGCGCTCGCCCTCCCAGCCGTTGCCCTTGCCGATCACCGACTTCGGGAACTTCCCGGCGTCGGGGCGCCAGTCCTCCCAGGCACCGGTGGAGAGGTAGCAGATGACCTTGCGGTCCTCGCGGTGCAGCGCGGCGACGGTCTTCTCGGACTGGTCGAAGCCGTCGATGTCGTAGACCGGCACGTCGACGGATGTGTCGATACGGCCGCGGAGCTGCCACTGCCAGGCCGTGCCGGGCCGCGGCTGCCAGCGCGAGCCGCTCGGACCGCCCTCGCCGTCGTCGGCGCCGTCAGGGGCCGTCGTGCAGCCCGCCAGGAGGAGAAGAGGCAGAACAACCAGCGGAATGAGGCGTCTCACCGAGAGGGCTCCAGAGTGTGCGGCAACGTACCCCAAGGATGATCGCCCATCCCCGGTACCGCGCAGTACACGCAGGCCCCGCGGGCGCGGGCCAGATCCGCCGCGTCGACGCCGTCCGGGACGCCGTACACCAGATGACACAGGCGCACTCCGGACATTTGGGTGCCGCCATGCCACTGCCGCGGGCCGAGCCGGGTGTACGACGCCCAGGTGCCCTCGAAGGTGACCAGGACGTCCGCGATCCTGGCGTACGACGGGTGCGGCGTCGTGCCGTGGTTCAGGGCGAGCGTGCCGCAGCCGGCGCCCCAGGCCGCCGTCGCGAGCCGCTGGTAGTACCCGAACTCCTCGCGTCCCGCGGCGACTTGGTCGAGGAAGACGCCGTCCGCGCCGTACCAGTCGCGGTGCCGGGCGATGTCGCGTACGACGTCGGCGTGCGGTCGGCGGCCGTAGTCGGTGTCGGCGTAGCCGAGCACCCGCACGTCCGCGGTCCGGAGCCGGTCCGCGACCTCGACGAAGGCCGGGTCGGGGGCCTCGCCGGGGCCGCTGGCCGGGTTCAGGACGACGCCGTAGAGGTGGGGCGCGGCCATGATGATCGCGTCCCATTCGGCGGGGCGGGCGGACGGGTGCTCGTAGTAGGGGACCAGTAGTTCGCTCATCGGTGGGCGGTCACTCTCCCCAACAGGGCGCAGACGAGGGCCACTTGGGCCAACGCTGCGGTCCCGTGCACGATCAGGGCGGCCCAGTGCGGGCTGCCCGAGTGGGTCACCAGGGTCACCGTCTGGGCGAGGGCTGCCGCGCAGCAGATCGCTGCGGCGCCGAGCACCGCGCCGAAGGACTGCAGGAGCAGGCCCGTCCACAGGACCACGCCCAGCAGGAGCAGACCGGCGAGGCGGACGCCGGCGATGCCGGGGGCCTGCGGCCACAGGGCGGAGGTGGCGAGGCTCAGGGCGAGCAGGGAGAGCAGGTAGGCCGACAGACACTCGACGAGCGTGACCGCCGTGGTTCGCCAGAAGGCCGTCGGTGTGCTGCTGGAGCGCAGTCCGGCGAGGCTGCCGCTGCGGAAGCGGTACAGGAGCCATTCGGCGGGGCCCATGCTGAGGGTGAGGGCGACGGCGGCGGGGGCGCTGTGCTGCTCGCCGGTGAGGATGTCGCCCAGGGCCGTGTGGAGGACTAGGACGCCGGTGGCCAGGCCGAAGAGGGAGTAGGGAAGGGAGCCTAAGAGAGGGGGACCCATTGTCGTGTGGCGGCTGCGGGTTCGATGTGGTTGATCGCGCCCGCGCGGCGGTAGCCGCATATCCCATACAGCCCCGCGCCCCTTGGGGGGTGCCACCTCGCGTAGGCCTAGAAGTGCTACCACAGCAAGCGAACCCAAGAGAAGGGTGAGACGTGCGGCGTCCGGCACCGGGTGGGCCAGCGCCAGTACCGCACCTGCCGTCATCGGCAACAACGCGGTCAGCAAAGCCCGTTCGCGGCCCATCACCAACAGGGCCGTAGCCGCGCCCAGGTACACCGACTGGCCGGCCGCGAAAGCCACGGCGGCCGGGTGGGCGGCGCCCGCGACCGTCAGGGCCACCAGGGCGCCGAGCAGCGCACCGACCGGGGCGCCCAGGAGCAGAGCGCGGCGGGCGGCACTGCGGTCGCCCAACCCCAGCCACCTGTACGCCCGATGGGCGAGTCCCTGGTTCCACATCCAGCCGACCAAGGCACTGGCCAGCAGCGGGACCGTGCCGGCGGGGAGGCCGAAGTCGTCCCGCGGGCCGGCGATCAGGGGGGCGCCGAGGACGTAGCCGAGGCCGGGCAGGGCGAAGACCACGCCGCGCAGAAGGCAGCCGAGCAGGCCCACCTGCCAGGGGTCGTGGACCGGCCCTTCCGGCTCCGGGTAGCGGCGCTCGACTCGCTCGTACAGCTCCTCGGCGAGGGCGAAGGAGTTCTTGACGCCGTAGCGCTCGCGTATCTGGTCGTCGGACAGGCCGTCGGACTCCAGCAGCGCGGCGATCTCGTCGGGGTGGACGGCGGCGGCGATGAAGTCGTCGAGGCGTTCGGCGAGTTCGTCGAGGGGGTCGGGCTGCGCCCAGCCGGGTGTGGTGCGCCGGCGCGGGATCGCGGGCAGGGTGTCGGGGCGGGAGCCGGGCGGCATCCAGAGGCTTCCGCTCACCAGCCGGTTCCGTCCGTCGCGACTTTCTCGTACCAGGGGTCGCGCAGTTCGAGGGTCCAGTCGGCGACCGTCTCCAGCGTGGGCTCGTACACCTCGGCGCTGCCCGCGAGCTCCAGGTAGATCGTCCGGAAATTGTCCACGGAGCGGCGCAGCGTGAAGCGGTCGATCACTCGCTGACGGGACAACTCCCCCAGTTCCAGGCGTCGCTCGTCGTCCCGGAGCAGGGTCAGCGCCGCCGCCGCCATCTTCTCCGGCTCGCGCGGCGGGACCACCAGACCGGTGTCGCCGACGGCCTCGCGCACTCCCCCGACGTCCGTGGAGACCGTCGTACGGCCGCAGGACATCGCCTCGATGATGGAGAACGGGAAGCCCTCGGAGATGGACGACAGCATGACGACGTGACCGGCGGCGTAGGCGCGCCAGACCTCGCCGATACGGCCCTCGAAGGTCAGGCCGTCCGTCACGCCCAGCTCGGCGGCGAGCTTCTCCAGCCTGGTGCGGTAGGCCTCGCCGCCGGGTGGGACGGGACCGAACAGGCGCAGGCGGGTCTCGGGGAGTTCGGCGCGGACCATGTCGTAGGCCCGCAGCAGGGTCTCCAGGTCCTTGATGGGGTCGACGCGGCCGCACCAGGTGAGGGTGGGGACCTCGGGCTCGGGGCCGGCGTGCGGGAAGGCGTGCGGGTCGACGCCGTTGTAGACGGTGCGGATCTTGTCGGCGTCGGCGCCGCCGCGCTCCTCCCAGCGGCGGTTGTACTGGTTGCAGGGGGTGATCAGGTCGGCCGTCCGGTAACCGAGTGAGTTCAGCTCCCGGTAGAAGCCGAGCATGAACGCCTTCACCGGCCAGCGCTGGGCGTCGCTGCGGTAGCCGAGATAGCGCTCGCGCAGATAGATGCCGTGCTCGGTGAGGAGGAAGGGCACGCCGTCCAGCTTGCGGGCGGCGAGGGCCGGGAGGGTCGCGAGGCCGCTGCTCACCGCGTGGGCGACGGAGTCCTCGGGGATGCGGATCCCGAGGGGGCGCAAGGCGTGTTCCAGCAGGTCGGTCGCGGTCAGGGCGTCGTGGACGGTGGGGCGGGCGGCCGCGGTCGGCAGATGCGGCATCGTCCATATCCACATCAGTGACCGCAGTGCGGATTCCGTGCGCAGGGCCGCCGACAGGCGTCCGTCACGGGCGAGTTCGGCCAGCTCGTACAGGGCCTCACCGAAGTCGCAGTCGGCCTCGGGGTCGAGGAAGGAGAGCAGGAAACGCTCGTAGGAGTCGGTGAAACGGCGCCGGGCCCTGCCGTACGGCGCGCGTGTGCGCCCCGGACGCGGGCCCCAGGTCGGTACGGAGGTGTGCCGGCAGACGTTGGGCGGCAGCTCCCAGGTGACGGGTTCGCGGCCGGTTCCGGTGAGCGACACGATGTGGAAGTCGACCTCCGGCATGCCCTTGACGAGCTGGTCGCACCAGGTGCTGACTCCGCCGTGGACATGCGGGTAGGTGCCTTCGGTGAGCATGGTGACATGACGGCCTGTGCGCATCATGCGAGTTCCCCCCTGTGGAACAAAAGGTGGTGCTACGCCTCTGAAACGCACCCCGGCCGGTAGGTCGTCGGGACCGGGGTGCGCCCGGCACTGCACTACGAGGGCAGATTCAGCCTGAGAGCGGACTGCAGCAGTTCGGGCGTGGTCCAGGCCGAACGCTTCCCCGCGTACGGCGTCCCGAACGCGGTGGTGCCGATGAGGAGTTGCTTGGTGGTCCCTTCCGGTGCGGTCACCGGGATCCGGGTCCCGGACGGGGCCGTGACAGTGACGGTGTTGCCGATGCGGTACGCCGTGACGGAGCCGTTCGCGAGAGCGGTCCGCCAGGCGGCGCGGCGCTGCAGCTCGGTGCCGATGGCGCTCTGCGCGAGGTTCTCCACCGGGGTGTTGTCGGCGAAGAGCGCGTGGTAGTCGGCGAGCACCTGGTCCAGGACCGGGTACAGCGTCCGGTCCTCGGCCAGGTTGGACTGGTGGGCGTAGTGGGGGCGCGGGTCGTTGCTGATCGCGTGCCCGAGGGCGGTGCGGGCCTCCCGCGGGGCGATGTACTCGTCGTATCCGGTGGCCGGGTCCAGCGGGTCGTCCAGGCAGGTGGAAGACGGGTTGTTCTCGCAGACGCCGCTGCCGCCGTCGGCCGTGGAGGTGTAGACCCAGTTGTACTCGTCGACCATCTCGTCCTCGGTACCCACGTTGTAGTAGACGTTCATCGGGTGCCGGGGCACGGTCAGCGCGGCGCCGACCGGACGCTGGTCGGGCTCACGGGAGTTGTCCGAGGCGATCCACTTGACGCCGTTGTCGGCGAGGGCGCCGGCCAGGTTGGGGTTGTCGGCGGGCTGCTGCGGCAGGGTCTTCAGGCCCGAGTGCTCGCCGGTCACGAGCTCCGTGCGGTCGAGCGGGAGCCCCTTGGTGACGCCCCAGTTGTAGTTGTTCCTGATCTGGGCGGAGATGTCCGCGCGGCTCATGTACCGGGTCGAGCCGTCGGCGTTCTTGGCGCAGCTCCAGGGCACGGTCGAGGTGTCCTGGACGCAGCCGAGGAACGCGTGCGTGTAGGTGTGGTTGATCCAGCGGTACTGCGCCTTGTCGGCGAGCAGTCGGTCGGCGAGGGCGTCGGTGCCGCCGTTCCCGCTCTTCCACTCCTCGCCCGAGCCGGCGTTGTAGACCATGTCCAGCGTGAAGCCGTGCTCCCGCTGCCACTGCGCGGCGTGGACCGCGTCCTCGGCCGTCATACGGATCGGCGTGGTCCCCTCGCCGTCACCGCCCACGCAGTCGAAGTCACCGGGGGTGCAGTTGTGCTCGGTGTCCCAGCGGCTGTCGGGCGCGAAGACGTCGTCGATGTGCACCGCGAAGTAGTTGCGTGCCTGCCCCAGATGCACGCCCTGGGTCAGCCATTCGACGATGCCGCGGGCAAGGACCCGGAACTGCTGCTGGTACTCGTTGTACGCGAAGGTGACGACGAGTTCGCGGCGCCCGTCGTGGCTGTACTCGCCGATCAGGCTGCCGCGCCCGGAGCCGGCGGGCACAGGGATGTCGACATAGCTGGTGAAGCCGGTGCGGGGCCGGGCGACGTAGCCGTAGCTCTCCTGTACGGCCGGGTCGTTGTCCTCGAAGGTGAAGGCGCCGTCGAGATAGCCGAAATACCCCGCCTTGCCCTCGGGCGTGACGGACGCCGCCCGTCCGTCGAGGGTGCCGGCCCAGCCGCCCTCGCTGGTGTAGTCGAGGCCGACGCCCGGGTGGGCCCAGGTGTAGGCGTCGACCTGCGGGATGCCGTAGGTCCGCTCGTAGTTCTCCAGCGCGGTCTGCTCGGCGGAGTCCGCGCCGAAGGGGGCCTCGCCCGGCAGGACGACACCCTGGTACTTGGCCCGGGGCGTGCCGTTCACCGTGTCGCTGAGGAACGCGTCCGTGATGGTCGGGCGGTTCGCGTCGGTCAGGTCGACGGTGCTGTACGGGATGCCGGTGCTTTTGAGCTGGGCGGTGATGGCCCGGACCGGGCTGTCGCCGTTGTCCACGACCAGCACTTTGAGATCGATGCGCGGCTCCCCGGCGGCCGCCGTGCCCGGGGCCGCCAGCCCCAGGGCGAGCAGACCCGCGGCCGTCAAGGCGGCGACGGCGTTTCTGCGGTGTCTCCAGCTGTGCGCACTGCGCGCCATTGATTGCCCTTCCCCCAGAGGATCCTCTTGCGGCCTCGTGTGACAAAACGGCGGAGGATCCGTGGAAATCATGCAAAGCGGCAAGCCGATCGCTCGCCGGAACCAGACGAGTGTGACTCAGCTCACCGATGGCGTGGATCAAGAAATGGAGACGACGCCACCGACAGGTGAACGCCCGCAGGAATGAGCGAACGCTCACACGAGCGTAGGCTCATCCCAAGTGTTCGCCGTACCGGGGAAGGCCCCGCTGCTACGCACCCGTAGGTCGGAATTAGGGTCGGCCGTCGGGCCCGGTCGACCCACACCAATTCGGCCATCGCAAACTTCACATCGGAAGCGAGATTTCACCACCGTGACTGCTCTCACTCTCAGCACCGCCGCGGCGCCCGGCCTGCGGGCCGACGCGATCGTGATCGGTGTCGCCAAGGGCGCTGCGTCCACGTCCGGGGGACTGGTTGTCGCACCGGGCGCAGAGGCTGTGGACAAGGCGTACGACGGCAAGCTCGCCGGCGTCCTGGAGACCCTCGGCGCCTCGGGCGCCGAGGGCGAGGTGACGAAGCTCCCCGCGCCCGCCGGCTTCAAGGCCCCGCTCGTGGTGGCGGTCGGCCTGGGCGCCGAGCCCGAGGACGCCAAGGACGGCGCCTATGACGGCGAGGCGCTGCGCAGGGCCGCCGGCGTCGCCGCCCGTGCCCTCGCCGGCTCCAAGAAGGCCGCGTTCGCGCTGCCGCTGGGCGACGCCGGTGACGTCGGCGCCGTCGCCGAGGGGGTGCTGCTCGGGGCGTACGCCTTCGACGTCTACAAGGGCAACGGCGACAACACTCAGGACAAGAAGAAGAAGAACGGCAAGGCCCCCCTCGCCGAGGCCGCGCTGCTCGGCGGCAAGCCCCGCGACAAGGAGCACAAGGCGGCCATCGAGCGCGCCACCGCCGTCTCCGAGGAGCTCAACCGCGCCCGTGACCTGATCAACACCCCGCCGAACGACCTCACCCCCGAGTCCTTCGCCGCGATCGCCTCGGCGGCGGCCAAGGAGCACGGCATCAAGGTGCAGGTGCTCGACGAGAAGGCGCTGGCCAAGGGCGGCTACGGCGGCATCCTGGGCGTCGGCTCCGGGTCGGCGGCCGGTCCGCGGCTGGTGAAGCTGACGTACACCAGCTCCAAGGCGGCCAAGCACCTCGCCTTCGTCGGCAAGGGCATCACCTACGACTCGGGCGGCATCTCGCTGAAGCCCGCCGGTCACAACGAGACGATGAAGTGCGACATGAGCGGTGCGGCCGCCGTGTTCGCCGCCGTCGTCGCCGCCGCGCGGATCGGGCTGGACGTGAACGTCACCGGCTGGCTGGCGCTCGCCGAGAACATGCCGTCGGGGTCCGCCGTGCGCCCCGGTGACGTGCTGCGCATGTACAGCGGCAAGACCGTGGAGGTGCTCAACACCGACGCGGAGGGCCGGCTGGTGCTCGCCGACGCGCTGTGGGCGGCGTCGCAGGAGGAGCCGGACGCGATCGTCGACGTCGCGACGCTCACCGGCGCGATGGTGCTGGCGCTGGGGAACCGGACGTTCGGTGTCATGGCCAACGACGACGCGTTCCGCTCCGCGATCGTGGAGGCGGCCGAGGAGGTCGGTGAGGCGTCCTGGCCCATGCCGCTGCCGGAGCACCTGCGCAAGGGGATGGACTCGCCGACCGCCGACCTCGCCAACATGGGTGAGCGCATGGGCGGTGGGCTGGTCGCGGGTCTCTTCCTGCGCGAGTTCGTGGGCGAGGGCGTGACGTGGGCGCACATCGACATTGCCGGTCCCGCGTTCAACGAGGGTGGTCCCTTCGGGTACACGCCGAAGGGTGGTACGGGGTCCGGGGTGCGGACGCTGGTGCGGCTGGCCGAGCTGACGGCCTCCGGCGACCTGGGCTGAGGTCGGTTCGGATCGACGGGGCCTCGCATGCGGGTAGGGCGAGGCCCCGTCGCCGTATGGCTGGTTGGTTCCGTTCATGAGCGAGCCCCTCACATATGAACGTGCTACGTCTCACACACCGGCCCGGCGTCTCGTTCGGTGTGGACAAGTGCGAAGATGGGGCTCGGCAGGACAGGGCCCCACCACAGGGCCGAAGAAAGAGCGGCCGGACACCAGCCGCCTGCCGGTCGTCGAAGACCGGCGTACGGCGCACATGCATGGAGGACGTGACGTGGCGAACGACGCCAGCACCGTTTTCGACCTAGTGATCCTCGGCGGTGGTAGTGGCGGTTACGCCGCGGCCCTGCGCGGGGCGCAGCTGGGCCTGGACGTCGCCCTGATCGAGAAGGACAAGGTCGGCGGCACCTGCCTGCACCGGGGTTGCATCCCCACCAAGGCCCTGCTGCACGCGGGCGAGATCGCCGACCAGGCCCGCGAGAGCGCGCAGTTCGGTGTGAAGGCCACCTTCGAGGGCATCGACATCGCCGGGGTCCACAAGTACAAGGACGGCGTGATCGCCGGTCTGTACAAGGGCCTGCAGGGTCTCGTCGCCTCCCGCAAGGTGACGTACATCGAGGGTGAGGGCCGCCTGTCCTCCCCGACCTCCGTCGATGTGAACGGCCAGCGCATCCAGGGCCGCCACGTCCTGCTGGCGACCGGCTCCGTGCCGAAGTCGCTGCCGGGCCTGGAGATCGACGGCAACCGCATCATCTCCTCCGACCACGCCCTCGTCCTGGACCGTGTGCCGAAGTCCGCGATCATCCTGGGCGGCGGTGTCATCGGCGTCGAGTTCGCCTCGGCGTGGAAGTCCTTCGGCGCCGACGTCACGGTCATCGAGGGCCTGAAGCACCTTGTCCCGGTCGAGGACGAGAACTCCTCGAAGCTTCTTGAGCGCGCCTTCCGCAAGCGCGGCATCAAGTTCAACCTGGGCACCTTCTTCTCCAAGGCCGAGTACACGGCCGACGGTGTCAAGGTCACCCTCGCCGACGGCAAGGAGTTCGAGGCCGAGGTCCTCCTCGTCGCCGTCGGCCGTGGCCCCGTCTCCGCCGGTCTCGGTTACGAGGAGCAGGGCGTCGCCATGGACCGCGGCTACGTCCTCGTCGACGAGTACATGCGCACCAACGTCCCGACCATCTCCGCTGTCGGTGACCTCGTCCCGACCCTCCAGCTCGCGCACGTCGGCTTCGCCGAGGGCATCCTGGTGGCGGAGCGTCTGGCCGGTCTGAAGACCGTTCCGATCGACTACGACGGTGTCCCGCGGGTGACGTACTGCCACCCGGAGGTCGCCTCCGTCGGTATCACCGAGGCCAAGGCCAAGGAGATCTACGGCGCGGACAAGGTCGTCGCTCTGAAGTACAACCTGGCGGGCAACGGCAAGAGCAAGATCCTGAACACCGCGGGCGAGATCAAGCTCGTCCAGGTCAAGGACGGTGCCGTGGTCGGCGTCCACATGGTCGGCGACCGCATGGGCGAGCAGGTCGGCGAGGCCCAGCTGATCTACAACTGGGAGGCGCTGCCGGCCGAGGTCGCCCAGCTCATCCACGCCCACCCGACGCAGAACGAGGCCCTCGGCGAGGCCCACCTGGCCCTGGCCGGCAAGCCGCTGCACGCGCACGACTGACCCTCGGTCGACGAAGCGACTCCGCGACGAACACAGACTTCCGCAATTCGTAAGGAGCAACCGAAACCATGGCGGTTTCCGTAACCCTTCCGGCGCTCGGCGAGAGCGTCACCGAGGGCACTGTCACCCGCTGGCTGAAGGCCGAGGGTGAGCGCGTCGAGGCCGACGAGCCGCTGCTCGAGGTCTCCACCGACAAGGTCGACACCGAGATCCCCTCCCCCGCCGCCGGCGTCCTGGCCTCCATCAAGGTCGCCGAGGACGAGACGGTCGAGGTCGGCGCCGAGCTGGCCGTGATCGACGACGGCACGGGCGCGCCCGCCGCCGCCCCGGCCCCCGCTGCCGCCGAGGCTCCGGCCCCGGCCGCCGAGCCCGCCCCGGCGCCGGTCGCCGAGGCCCCGGCCGCCCCGGCCGGTGGTGCCGCCGAGGGCACGGACGTCGTCCTGCCCGCGCTCGGCGAGTCCGTCACCGAGGGCACCGTCACCCGCTGGCTGAAGTCGGTCGGTGACAGCGTCGAGGCCGACGAGCCGCTGCTCGAGGTCTCCACCGACAAGGTCGACACCGAGATCCCCGCCCCCGCCTCCGGCACGCTGCTGGAGATCGTGGTCGGCGAGGACGAGACGGCCGAGGTCGGCGCCAAGCTGGCCGTCATCGGCGTCGCGGGTGCCGCTCCGGCGGCCGCCCCGGCCCCGGCGGCTCCGGCTCCCGCCGCCGCTGCCCCGGCCGCGCCCGCGGCTCCGGCCGCTCCGGCGCCCGCCCCTGCCGCTCCGGCCGCGCCCGCCGCTGCCGCCCCGGCTCCGGTCGCCCCCGCGGCCCCGGCCCCCGCGCCGGCCGCTCCGGCCCCGGTCACCCCGGCTCCGGCCGCTCCGGCCGCCGCCCAGGCGACCGACGAGGGCGCCTACGTCACCCCGCTGGTGCGCAAGCTCGCCGCCGAGAACGGCGTCGACCTGGCCACCGTCAAGGGCACCGGCGTCGGCGGCCGTATCCGCAAGCAGGACGTCATCGCCGCCGCCGAGGCCGCGAAGGCCGCCGCCGCTGCTCCGGCTCCGGCCGCTGCTGTGACTGCCGGAGGCCCTGCCGCCGCCGCTGCCAAGAAGGCGCCGACCCTGGAGGCCTCCCCCCTCCGCGGCCAGACCGTCAAGATGCCGCGCATCCGCAAGGTCATCGGCGACAACATGGTCAAGGCGCTGCACGAGCAGGCCCAGCTGTCGTCGGTCGTCGAGGTCGACGTCACCCGCCTGATGAAGCTGCGCGCCCGCGCCAAGGACGCGTTCGCGGCTCGTGAGGGCGTCAAGCTCTCCCCGATGCCGTTCTTCGTCAAGGCCGCGGCCCAGGCGCTGAAGGCCCACGCGCCCATCAACGCCAAGATCAACGAGGCCGAGGGCACGATCACCTACTTCGACACCGAGAACATCGGTATCGCGGTGGACTCCGAGAAGGGCCTGATGACCCCGGTCATCAAGCACGCCGGCGACCTCAACATCGCGGGCATCGCGAAGGCCACGGCGGAGCTGGCCGGCAAGGTCCGCGCCAACAAGATCACCCCGGACGAGCTGTCCGGCGCGACCTTCACCATCTCCAACACCGGTTCGCGCGGCGCGCTCTTCGACACGATCATCGTGCCGCCGGGCCAGGTCGCGATCCTCGGCATCGGAGCCACGGTCAAGCGCCCGGCCGTCATCGAGACGGAGGAGGGCACGGTCATCGGCGTCCGCGACATGACGTACCTGACCCTGTCCTACGACCACCGCCTGGTGGACGGCGCCGACGCGGCCCGTTACCTGACCGCGGTCAAGGCGATCCTGGAGGCGGGCGAGTTCGAGGTCGAGCTCGGCCTCTGATCTCCCCTGTCGAGCAGTACGACGCCCCGCCCGGAGCTCCTCCGGGCGGGGCGTCGGTTTTCGGCGCCGGTCGACTGCACCCCCAGGGGCGCGGGGAACTGCGGGCGCCCCAACTGACTGCCGCCGTGTAAGTCTCGTCTCACCTGCACGAAAGCGCCCCCACGCGCCCTCCCAGCGGAGTGCAACGGCCGTATTGTCTAAGCGTCAACGCGCCCTAAGGAGCCCTCATGACCGCCCCCGTCATCCACTCGCTGCGCGAACAGATCCGCGAGCACATCCTTGAGGGGATCATCAGCGGTCGCTGGCAGCCGGGCGAGCGAATCGTGGAGCGGCGCATCGCCACCGAGCTGGAGGTCAGCCAGACACCCGTACGCGAGGCATTGCGCGAACTGGAGTCGCTGCGGCTGATCGAGTCCGCGCCCAACAAGGGCGTACGCGTACGGAGTCTGACCGCGGCCGACCTGGAGGAGAGCTACCCGGTCCGGGCCGGCCTGGAGGCCATCGCCGCGGAGCTCGCCGCCGACCGCCTCGCAGAGGACTGCTCCGCGCTGGAGCCGCACGTCAGCGCCCTGTACGAGGCCGACCGCAAGGCCGACGGCACGGCCCAGGTGCGGCACACGGTCGCCTTCCACCGCGAGATGGTGCGGGCGGCGGGCAACTCGGTGCTGCTGCACACCTGGGAGGGCCTCGGCATCGAGGTGTTCACGGCCCTGTCCATCCGGTGGCTGGGTACGGTGCAGCAGTCCTACGCGGAGGAGCACGAGGAGCTGGTGGCCGCGTTCCAGCGCCGGGATCCCCGGATCGCCGAACTGGTCAAGGCCCATGTGCTGGGATGCGCGCCTCGACACGAGGGCGAGTAGCGTCGCCGATCAGAGTCCCCCGCCCAATTCTGCGGCGGGGTCGGTGCTGGTGCCCTCCGTGGCTCGGGGCGCGGTCGATGCTCTGCGGAAAGTTCACCCGCAGGACACTCGGGTGCAGCCTGCCGGATGGCATCGGACCGGACAAAGGAGCCGTACCCAGCTCGCCCCACACGAAAGGCGGCTCACCATGCCGCACATCCTCACCACGATCCTGACCCAGGTGGCGGTCGCCCTGCTCAAGGCCGTCCTGGTGCGCCTGGCCATCCAGCTCTGGAAGGCGTTCGGCACGAGCGGGGGCCGGATGGCCGCCGCCCAGGCCTGACCGGCGACTGAGCCAGACTGGGCGAATTGTTCGTTTGGGTCGGTTTCACGTTTAGCCATGCCCGTCAATGGAAGGCGGCTGGAAGGACCCACTGACCCACTACCCACGCTTTCCAGCAGGGGAGGACGGCTATGACTTCCCCACAGCCGCAGACCCAGCGAGCTCAGCCCGCCCCGGCCGAGGCCGGACCGCAGGCCGAGCCGGAGCATCACGAGGAGAGGCGGACCGGCGGCAAGGTGGTGCATCTGCACACCGCGCACCCCCGGGTCCCCATCCCCTATGTGACACCGGGCGACATGTTCTCGGGCGCCCGCAAGGCCACGTCCACGGCCGCATCGGCGGCCACGGCCCTGCTCCCCACGCCCCGCAGGCTGGCCTTCTACGGGGTCCTCGGCGGGATGACCGCCGCCGGAGCCATGGCGTGGCCGGTCGCGGTCGCCGTCGGCGCGGCAACCGAGGTGATCACCCGCGAGCAGTCCGCACAGCATCGCCAGGAGCACGAGCGCATGGACCGGGAACGCATGGACCGGGAGCGCGCCGAGGGCGAGCAGGGGCGGCAGGCAGCGACGGGTTGACCACGTCCCCGTCCGTCCTCGTCCGTCCCCGTCCGCACCCTGAAGGCCGAGCAAGCCGCCCAAGCTAGCCGCCCAGAACTCAGGTGAGCAGGGAAAATGCGGCACCGCGTGCCCTTTTCCCCGGCACCGGATGCCAATTTCTCGATGTCGAGACTTTTTAGGCCGCCACCCTTTGATCGATCATCGATCAGGGAGTTACAGTCGCCGACGGGCTTCCACCCGAGGCCTCCCGCCCTGTCCTGCCAAAGACCAAGGGCACCCCCGAACCCTTACCGATGAGGGAACCCCCTTCGACTGAGGAAGGCGGCGACATGACCGACCCCAACGCCATCCAGCCGAGCGCGCTCGACCAGCTCCCGGACCGTGATCCGGAGGAGACCGCCGAATGGCAGGCCTCGCTGGACGCGGTCGCCAAGGCGGCCGGGCCGCACCGTGCGGCGTACCTGATGCGCCGCACGCTGGAGCGTGCCGAGGGCACCGGCATCGCGCTGCCCAAGCTTCTCGAGACCGACTACGTCAACACCATCCCGACCGCCGCCGAGCCGTCCGTGCCCGGTGACGAGGCGATGGAGTCCCGTATCACCGCGTGGAACCGCTGGAACGCGGCCGCGATGGTGACCCGGGGCAGCAAACACGGCGTCGGCGGCCACATCGCCACCTTCGCCTCCGCGGCCTGGCTGTACGAGACCGGCTTCAACCACTTCTTCAAGGGCAAGGAGGGGGACGGTTCCGGCGACCAGCTGTACATCCAGGGCCACGCCTCCCCCGGCATCTACGCCCGCGCCTTCCTCGACGGCCGCCTGAACGAGCAGCACCTCGACAACTTCCGCCAGGAGGCCGGCGGCAACGGCCTCCCGTCGTACCCGCACCCGCGCCGTCTGCCCTGGCTGTGGGAGTTCCCCACCGTCTCCATGGGCCTCGGCCCGCTGTCGGCCATCTACCAGGCCCGTTTCAACCGCTACCTCACCAACCGCGGCATCAAGGACGTCTCCGCCTCCCACGTGTGGGCGTTCCTGGGCGACGGCGAGATGGACGAGCCGGAGTCCACGGCGGCACTCGCCCTGGCCTCCCGCGAGGGCCTGGACAACCTGACCTTCGTCATCAACTGCAACCTGCAGCGCCTCGACGGCCCGGTCCGCGCGAACTTCAAGATCGTGCAGGAGCTGGAGGCCCAGTTCCGTGGCGCCGGCTGGAACGTCATCAAGACCCTGTGGGGCACGGCGTGGGACGAGCTGTTCCAGCTCGACACCACGGGCGCGCTCGTACGACGGCTCCGCGAGGTACCGGACGCGCAGGTCCAGACGTACCAGACACGTGACGCCGCCTACATCCGCCAGGACTTCTTCGGCAAGGACCCGGCGCTCGTCGAGATGGCGAAGCTGCTGAGCGACGACAAGATCCTCGAGTGTTTCCACCTCTCCCGCGGTGGTCACGAGGCCCGCAAGGTGTACGCCGCCTACAAGGCCGCCGTCGCGTTCAAGGGCGCGCCGACCGTGATCCTGGCCCAGACGGTCAAGGGCTTCACGCTCGGTGAAGGCTTCGCCTCGAAGAACGCCAACCACCAGATGAAGAAGCTGTCGGTGGACGAGTTCAAGGCGATGCGCGACCTGCTCGACCTGCCGATCAAGGACAGCGACTTCGTCGACGGCGTGGTCCCCTACGGCCACCCCGGCGCCGACTCCCCCGAGGTCCGCTACCTCCAGGAGCGCCGCGCGGCCCTCGGCGGCCCGGCCCCGGCCCGCCGCGTCCACCCGGTGGCGCCTCTCCCCGCCCCCGCCGAGAAGGCGTTCGCGTCCTTCGACAAGGGCTCCGGCTCCCAGAACGTGGCCACCACCATGGCCTTCGTCCGCCTGATCAAGGACCTGGTCCGCGACAAGGAGACGGGCAAGCGCTGGGTGCCCATCGTGCCGGACGAGGCGCGCACCTTCGGTATGGAGAGCCTGTTCCCGTCGCTGGGCATCTACTCGCCCAAGGGGCAGACGTACGAGCCCGTCGACCGCGACCAGCTCATGTACTACAAGGAGGCCAAGAACGGCCAGATCCTCAACGAGGGGATCACCGAGGCCGGTTCGATGGCCGACTTCATCGCCGCGTCGACCGCGTACTCCACGCACGGCGAAGCGATGATCCCCTTCTACATCTTCTACTCGATGTTCGGCTGGCAGCGCACGGCCGACCAGATGTGGCAGCTCGGCGACCAGCTCGGCCGCGGCTTCCTCGTCGGCGCCACGGCGGGCCGTACGACGCTGACGGGCGAGGGCCTGCAGCACGCCGACGGCCACTCGCCGGTGATCGCGGCGACGAACCCCGCCGCGCTGACGTACGACCCGGCGTTCGCGTACGAGGTCGCCACGATCGTCAAGGACGGTCTGCGCCGGATGTACGGCGAGGCGGCCCCGGGCGAGGACCCGAACGTCTTCTACTACCTGACCGTCTACAACGAGCCGATGCCGCAGCCGGCCAAGCCGCAGGGCCTCGGCATCGACGAGGGCATCGTCAAGGGCCTGTACCGCTTCAACACGGCCGAGTCGGCCGGGTTGTCCCCGGTGGCCAACGCCCCGCGCATCCAGCTGCTGGGCTCCGGCACCGCGATCCACTGGGTGCTTCAGGCGCAGAAGCTGCTCGCCGAGGAGTGGGGCGTGGCGGCCGACGTATGGTCCGCGACCTCCTGGACGGAACTCCGCCGTGACGCGCTGGAGGCCGACACGGCGCTGCTGCGCGGCGAGGAGCGGGTGCCGTACGTCCGTCAGGCGCTGCACGGCGCCGAGGGCCCGGTGCTGGCGGTCTCCGACTACATGCGTCAGGTCCCGGACCAGATCGCGCAGTGGGTCGAGCAGGACTACTCCTCGCTGGGCGCCGACGGCTTCGGTCTGTCGGACACCCGCGAGGCGGCTCGCCGCCACTTCGGTGTCGACGCCCAGTCGGTGGTCGTCGCGGCCCTGGCCCAGCTCGCCCGGCGCGGCGAGGTCAAGGCGACGGCCGTGAAGGAAGCGCGCGAGAAGTACGGCCTGTAAAGGCTGACCTTCCTGGCCTTCGGCGAAGGGGTACGGCGGTTGCCGTACCCCTTCGTTGTCAGTGGCCCCCGGCATGATGGCCGTATGCGTGCTGCCCGGCTGATCAAGATGGTGCTGCTGCTCCAGTCCCGGCCCTCCATGACCGCCGCCGAGCTGGCGCGGGAGCTGGAGGTGTCCGAGCGGACGGTCACGCGGGATGCGCAGGCGTTGTCGGAGGCGGGGGTTCCGGTGTACGCGGATCGAGGGCGGGCCGGCGGGTACCGGCTCATCGGCGGCTACCGGACCCGGCTGACGGGGCTCGCGCGGGGCGAGGCCGAGGCGTTGTTCCTGTCCGGGGTGCCGGGCGCACTGCGGGAGATGGGGCTGGAGGACGCCGCCTCCGCCGCCCGGCTGAAGGTGTCGGCAGCCCTGATGCCCTCCCTGCGTGACGCTTCCCGTACGGCCGCTCAGCGGTTCCACCTCGACGCCCCGAACTGGTTCAAGGAACCGAAGACACCCGAGCTGCTGCCGGCCGTCGCGGAGGCGGTGTGGGACGACCGGCGGATCGTCGCTCGGTACCGGCGCGGGGAGGCCGAGGTCGAGCGGGAGCTGGAACCGTACGGGCTCGTGCTGAAGGCAGGCGTCTGGTACGTGTGCGCCCGGGTCGCGGGGCACGGGTCGTACCGGGTGTACCGCATCGACCGGTTCACCGCCGTGGACGCTGGTGACGAGCGGTCCGACCGGTTCGAGCGGTTCGAGCGGGACGAGGAGTTCGATCTGCCGGGCTTCTGGGACGAGCGGGCGGAACAGTTCGCGCGGTCCCTTCTGCGGACCGAGGTCGTGGTGCGGGTGTCCCCCGGCGGGGTGCGCAGACTGCCGTACGCCGTCGATCCGCAGTCCGCGCGGGAGGCGCTGGAGGCGGCGGGTGCCCCGGACGGGGACGGATGGGTGACGCTGACCCTCCCGGTGGAATCCGAGGAAGTCGCCCACACCCAGCTCGCGTCGCTCGGCCCGGAGGTCGAGGTGCTCGCGCCGGAGGCACTGCGGGCGCGGTGCGCGAGCGATGCGATACGGCTGGCCGCGTTGTACCGCTCATGAGCCGTACGCCCACGAGCCGTACGTCGATAACAATCCGTCGCACTCCACGTGCGTCCCACCCGTACAGGGCCGATGCTTGACCCGTGATGGACGAGACGGAGTTCTGGGAGCTGGTCGACGGCACTCGCGAGGCTGCCGAGGGCGACCCCGAGGAGCAGGCCGACCTGCTCGTGGACAAGCTCCTGCAACTGGAGCCGGACATGGTCCTGGACTTCGCCCGTCACTTCGAGGCCCGCTACAACCGCGCGTACACCTGGGATCTGTGGGGCGCCGCCTGGGTCCTGCTGGACGGGGCCAGCGACGACGCGTTCGACTTCTTCCGGTGCTGGCTGATCGGCCAGGGCCGCGAGGTGTACGAGGGCGGTGTGCACGAGCCCGACTCGCTCGCCGACCTGCTGGGCGACTTCGACGAGGAGTTCGACGGCGACGGCGAGGAGCTCGGCTACGCCGCGGACGAGGCCTACGAGCAGCTCACCGGCACCGTCGCCCCGGACCTCGGCATCGCCCCCGCGCCCTCGGAACCGGAGGGCGCACCGGTCGACTTCGAGAACGAACAGGCGCTGGCGCAGCGGTATCCCAGGCTGTGGGAGCGGTTCAAGGACTGAGCCAAGGACTGAGCCACGAGAACTGAGCCGGAGGACTGAGCCTCAGGCCATGGCCCGCCGGCGGCTCGGGTCCGACGGGATGTAGCCCTGCGTCTGCTCGGCCTTCACCGCGTGGTACATCGGGGCCTTGTTGGCCTGGTCCAGCGCGGACGCCGTGACGGCGGCCGGCCCGAGGACGACGGTCGCGACGGTGGCGACCACCGTCCAGACCCGCGCGCGGCTGGTGTTGCTGTTGCTGTTGCTGTTGCTGCTGCTGCTGCTCATGATCCCCACCTCCGGTCAGTGCGTGTGCATGACGATAGGGAGGCAGTCTCGGAGGGATCCCTGAGTCGGCTACGAGAAACCTGTGAGGCGTTTTCACCTGGTGACCGACGTCACCGGGCGGGTCGGGAAGGTTCACGCCCCGTCTCTTGACCCGTTGTGTGATCTCCGGCTTAGGGTGGCCGCCCCGACCAGGAGCACCCAGCCCATGACCAGCCTGTTCGTGCGGGAGATACCGCGCGCGGAGCACCTCGCCCATCTGCGGCTGTATCCCGACGCGAGCCACCTGCAGATACCCGAGTGGGGCGATGTGAAGCCCGACTGGCTGCCGGAGAGCGTCGGCTGGTTCGAGGACGGGGAGATGGTCGCGACGGCGCTGGTCCTGTACCGGCCGCTGCCCGGGACCCGGCGCTACCTCGCCTACCTCCCGGACGGCCCCGCGATCGACTGGCGCGATCCGCGCCTGGAGCGGTGGCTGGACCCGCTCGTCGCCCATCTGAAGCGGATCGGGGCGTTCTCGGTCCGGATCGGCCCGCCCCTCGTCGTACGGCACTGGGACGCGGCCACCGTGGCGGCCGGCATCGCCGACCCCGACGTACGTCATCTGCACGAGCTGCCCGCGGCCGGCATCGACGGATACGCGCTCGACGCCGCGGAGCGGCTGCGCCGGCTCGGGTGGCGGCGGTGCGAGGAGGACGACGGGAGCGGTTTCGGTCTCGGCCAGCCGCGCTACGGCTGTGAGATCCCGTTGGCGGGACGCTCGATGGACGAACTGCGCGCCGACCTCGCACCGCACTGGGAGCAGGCCCTGAGCACGGCCGAGGCGGCAGGCGTCCGGGTCTCCTGGGGCTCGGCGGCCGACCTGCCCGAATTCCACCGCCTGTACACCGCGACCGCCGCCCACGACGGCTTCAAGGCCCGCCCCTTGGACTACTTCCGGCGCATGTGGAAGGCCCTGAACGCCGAGGACGACGACCGGCTGCGCCTCTACCTCGCCGAGTACGACGACGAGGTGCTCTCCGCGGCCCTGATGATCAACGTCGGCTCCCGCGCCTGGCACTCGTACGCCGCGTCCGGCCGCCGCGGGCGCCGGCTGCGGCCCAGCAGCGCGCTGTTGTGGCGCATGCTGGGTGACGCGCGGGCTGCGGGCGCCGCGACGTACGACCTGCGCTCCATCACCCCCGCCCTCACCGAGGACCGCCTGCTCGGACGCCTCCGCTTCAAGACCGGCACGGGCGGCCGGGCCGTGGAGTACCTCGGGGAGTGGGAGCTTCCGGTGGGCAGCCAGGGAAAGGTGCTGCAGCGGGCGTTGGGGGTATATCTCGGGCGCCGGTGACGGCACGGGGGGGGGGAGTCCGGAGGGGCGGGGGGGAGCGCGCTGATCAGCGTCTGCCCTGCAGGCGGGCCGCCGTCTCCCTGATCTCCGGGAGGAGGGCGCTGAGGGCCGCGCCCGGGCAACTCGTCATGTAACCCTCCTGGTGGCCGGCCAGGGCCGGGAGCGTGGCGGTGGTGCCGGCGGCGTAGCGGCTGTGGCTGTTGCTGGAGGTCAGGCGGACCCTCGCGCGCGGGTCGGTGTCGGACATCCCCAGCTTCCAGGCGGCCAGCGCGGCGATCGCGTCGGTCATCTCCTTCGGCACGGCGACGCCGGCCGTGAAGGTGCCGAGGGCGGCGATGCCGGTGGTGCGGTGGTTGAAGCCCTGGGTGTGGGCGCCGGTCACCGGGCGGTCCATGCCGCCCGCGCGGCCCTCGTAGATGGTGCCGCAACGGTCGACGAGGAAGTTGTAGCCGATGTCGTCCCAGTCGCGGGAGCCGGTCTGGCCCGCGTACAGGTAGCGGATGATGCGGGGCGCGTCGGCGCAGTCGTAGCCGTTGGGCGAGTCGGTGTGGTGGACGAAGACCGCGACGACCGTGTCGTCGTAGCGCGGGGGCGGCTGGGCGTGCCGGGAGTCGTCGTCCAGCCAGAGCGACCTCGGCACGATGGGCGGCCGGGCCGCCTTGTGCGGGGCGGCACGCGCCACGGCCTGCCGTGCGGACGCCGCCACACTCCGCTCGACCCCGCCCGCGCACAGCGCCAGCGCGAGAATGGCGGCAAGCCCGGGAACACAGCCGAGGAGCACGAGCACGACGGGCGCCATACGCCACCCGGCAGCTGACTGCAGCCGCCCCCGGGATGACCACCCGGCAGAACACCACAGCCGGACTCCCGCTCCCTGCGACCGAATTCGAAATCGCTCCCCGACACAGGCCCAGAACCCGGCTCGGAACCGCTCCCCGACAGCGGCCTGCGGCCAGTCTCGAAGCTGCAGCCGGTCACGGAAGTGCAGCCGGTCACGGGACTGCAGCCGATCTCGCCACTGCAGCCGGTCACGGGACTGCAGCTGGTCATGGGAGTGCCGCCCGGCTTGGAGCTGCCGCCGGACTCGAAGGCGGAGCCAGACTTGCGGGCGGAGCCAGACTCGAAGGCGGAGCCAGACTTGCGGGCGGAGCCAGACTCGAAGGCGGAGCCAGACTCGGGGGCTGAGCCAGACTCGAAGGCGGAGCCGGGTTCGGGGGCGGAGCCGGGTTCGGGAGTCGCGCTGGGCTCGGGAGCGCTGCCCGGTCCCGGATCGCAACCCGACCCGGGCCTGCCCCAAGGTTCGAGGCCGCTGCCGATGTCGGTCCTGCCGCGCGGCCCCGGACACCGGCCCAGCCCGCCACTCCGACACGCCCGGCGGCTCCCGCCCGGCCGACGGCTCCCCTCCAGCCGGCTGTTGCTGCCCTGCCGACTGCTCCTCCACGGCCGCCCCTTCTCGCACGACCGACCGCTCTCGCCCAGCCAACCCAGCCGGGTGCTCCCGCCCGGCCGACTCCTCTCGCACAGCTGACTGCTCCAGCCCGGCCAGCGCTTCTCGCCCGGCCGACTGCTCCGGCCCCGCCGACCGCTCCCACTCGACCAGCTGTTCCCGCCCGGACGACTCTTCTCGCCCAACTGACTGTCCCAGCCCAGCTGACTGTTCCCTCACGGCAGGCTGTTCTCGCACAACCGGCTGCTCCCACCCAGCCGGTTGTTCCTGCCCAGCCGCCTGCTCCCACTCGACCTGCTGACCCTGCCCGGACGACTCCCCTCGCCCAGCAGACTGCCCCCGCCCGGCCAGCTGCTCCCGCACAACGGGCACAACCGGCTCCTCCCGCCCAGCCAGCGCTTCTCGCCCAGCTGACTGTTCCCTCACGGCAGACTCTTCTCCCACAACCGGCCGCCCCCACCCAGCCGGTTGTTCCTGCCCAGCCGCCTGCTCCCACTCGACCTGCTGACCCTGTCCGGACGACGCTTCTCGCCCAGCAGACTGCCCCCGCCCGGCCGACTGCTCCCGCACAACGGGATCACCTCGCACAACCGGCTTCTCC
>NZ_LLZG01000103.1 GCF_001509475.1 Streptomyces regalis | reverse complement strand
CTTCCCTTCGGTCTTGCGTTTCCGACTCTATCAGATCTTTTCTCGATCCGATTTCCTCGGCGCTTTCCAGGTTTCCGCTCTCGCGTTTCCCTTTCCGGCAGTTCCGACTCTATCAGATCCTTTCGGGCCTGACTCCCAGTCAGAGGGGGTTGTCTTCGCGGCCGTTGGGCCGTTCCGACGTCTCAAACCTTAGCGGATCCTCTCGGCAGTTCCTAATCGAGCCGCCGAACCCAAGTCGAATTGAATTCGGGCACGCCGAATTCAACCCCGTTGGGAGGTCGTACTAGTGGTTTGGTTGCCGCTCTCGCGGCGGAAGGTGCTGTCGCAGAACCGTTACGGCTCCGCGGCAACCCGAAGAACTTTACGGATCGAGCAGAGGGCTGTCAAGCGTCCCCTGTCAAGATCTTTTCTGCGGGTGGCGGCCTCGCATCAGTCCAGGTCGGTGAGGCGTCCGCCGGCGTCCGGCTGGGCGTCTTCCACCCGGCGGAGCAGGCGGGTGAGGACCTCGCCGAGCGTGGTGCGTTCGTCCGCGGAGAGGTCCTGGAGGAGGTCCTCCTCGAAGACGGAGGCCAGACGCATCGCCTCGAGCCATTTCTCGCGGCCCTCCACGGTCAGCTCCACGATCACGCGGACGCGGTTGGACTCGTCGCGCTCCCTGGTGACCAGGCCCTCGGTGACCATGCGGTCGATTCGGTGGGTCATGGCGGCCGGGGTGAGGCCGAGGCGCTTGGCGAGGTCGCTGGGGCCCATGCGGTAGGGGGCGCCGGAGAGGACGAGGGCCTTGAGGACCTCCCAATCGGCATTGCTGATGCCGAGGGCGGCTGTCTGGCGGCCGTAGGCGACGTTCATACGGCGGTTCAGGCGGGAGAGCGCCGAGACGATCTTCTCGACCTGGGGGTCGAGGTCCTGGAACTCGCGCTGGTAGGCGGCGATCTGTTCTTCGAGTGTCGGTTCGCTGATGCCCGGGGTGTCGCCCATGGGCCGAGTATGGCATGGGCTTGCTTGGCGTTGAAGTCCTTCGGTGTGTACTGTTTAGCTTCGAAGTTTAGCTTTGAAGTCTTCAGGTCTACATACGAGAGAGGTGAACGTGACCAGGGCGATGGGCGCAGCGATGCGCCGGATCCACGTGGGCAACGCACTCAGCGCATTCGGGCTCGGTTTCACCGTCCCCTACCTGTACGTCTACGTGGCGCAGGTGCGGGGGCTGGGTTCCATGACCGCGGGGCTCGTCCTCGCTGTCTTCGCCGTCGCCGCGCTGGTCGTGCTTCCGTTCGCGGGGCGGGCGATCGTCCGGCGGGGTCCGCTGCCGGTGCTGCTCGGCGCTCTGGTCACTGCTGCGCTCGGGGCGCTGAGCCTGGGGCTCGCGGGGAGTGCTGCGGCCGTACTGCTGTCGGCGGCGGCGCTCGGGGCGGGGCAGGCCGTGATGCAGCCGGCGCTCGCGACGATGATCGTGGACTGCTCTGGCGCGGAGACTCGGTCGCGGGCGTTCGCGATGCAGTTCTTTCTGCAGAATCTGGGGCTGGGGGTTGGCGGGCTGATCGGTGGGCACCTCGTCGACACGTCGAGTGTCTCGTCCTTCACTCTGCTGTTCGCCATCGAGGCGGCGATGTTCCTGCTGCTCGTCGTGGTGATGTCGACGGTGCGGGTGCCGCGTGCGCCGCGGATCGAGGGGACGCCGGGGGCTCGGTCGACGAAGGGGAGCTGGAAGCAGTTGCTCGAGAACCGGGCGATGGTGCAGCTGTGTGTGCTGGGCTTCGTGCTGTTCTTCGCCTGCTACGGGCAGTTCGAGTCGGGGCTCGCTGCGTACGGGGTCGAGGCGGCCGGGGTTTCCACGTCGGCGCTCGGGACCGCGTTGGCGGCCAACACCGCGGTGATCGTGGTGGCGCAGTTCGTCGTGCTGAAGTTCGTCGAGCGGCGGAGGCGGTCGCGGGTGATTGCGGCTGTGGGGCTGATCTGGGCCGTGGCTTGGGTTGTGGCGGCGTATGCGGGGCTGGGGCACGGGAGTCAGGAGATGGCTACGGCGGCCTTCGTGTCGACGTATGCGTTGTTCGGGCTGGGTGAGGCGATGTTGTCGCCCACGGTTGCTCCGTTGGTGGCGGATCTGGCTCCTGAGGGGATGGCTGGGCAGTACAACTCTGCGTTTGCCCTGGTGAAGCAGCTTGCGTTGGCTGTTGGGCCGGCTGTGGGTGGGCCTATGGGGGCGTCGCTGCATGGGGCGTATGTCGTGACGTTCTTCGTGTTCTCGCTGGGGATCACGTATCTCGCGGTGCGGCTGGGGCGTCGGCTCAGTGCCGTGCAGGATCAGCCGTGGTTGGGGAAGAGTCGGGTGGTGGCTCAGGGGGCTGCGTCGGGTGCGGGGCAGGCTCGCGCGCACGCCTGAGTTTTCTCGCCCCCGCCGCCCCTACCCATTCCCGTCCCCTGGGGGCTGCTGCCCCCAGACCCCCGCTTCGGCCCTGAACGGGCCTCGTCCTCAAACGCCGGACGGGCTTAAATGCCCGGACCGGCGTCGAGAAGCGGATCCCCCACCGGCGGGGGATCGGGATGGCAGTGCTCGGCCTCAAGCGCCGGAAGGTGACCGTTCGGCGTCGGCCACCGCGGCGCGGGCGCCTGTCCCCCGTTCACGCCCTCGGCGTGGCGACCGTCGGCTTCGGTAGGGCGAACTCGCACCAGACCGCCTTTCCGCCGCCCGGCGTTCGGCGGGAGCCCCAGGCCGAGGCGACGGTGGCGACGATGGCGATGCCTCGGCCTGATTCGTCGCCCGGTTCGGCGCGGCGTCGGCGGGGGAGGTGGTCGTCGCCGTCGGTGACCTCGATGATCAGGCGGCGGTCGGTGCGGCGGAGGCGTAGCCGCATGGGTGGGGTGCCGTGTTGGAGGGAGTTCGCGACGAGTTCGCTGGCCGCCAGGACGCCCAGGTCGTGGAGGTCGGCCGGGAAGCGCCAGCTCGTGAGGACGCCGGAGGCGAAGGCACGCGCGCGGGGAGCCGCTTCGATGCCGCCGAGGAGTTCCAGGGCCGCGTTGCGGAACAGGTCGCTGTCGGGGCCCGTGCGGGCCGGGTGCTGGAGGACGAGGACTGCTACGTCGTCGTCGTGGTCTGCCGTTACGCCTGCTGTGCGGACCAGGCGGTCGCAGACGACCTGGGGGGTGCCGGTCGCGCCGGCCAGGGCTCGTTCCAGGGAGGCGATTCCCTCGTCCAGGTCCTCGTTCCTGCGTTCCACCAGGCCGTCGGTGTAGAGGACTGCCGTGGAGCCGGGGCCCAGGGCGATCGAGCCGGAGGCGTGCATCCAGCCGCCCGTGCCGAGGGGTGGGCCGGTCGGTTCGTCGGCGCGTTGGACCGCGCCGCTCTCGTCGCGGACCAGGATCGGGAGGTGGCCGGCGGAGGCATACACCAGGCGGCCCTCGTTCGGGTCGTGGATGGCGTAGACGCAGGTGGCGATCTGGTTGGCGTCGATCTCCGTGGCAAGGCCGTCCAGCAGCTGGAGGACCTCGTGCGGGGGAAGGTCCAGGCGGGCGTATGCCCTCACGGCCGTACGGAGTTGGCCCATGACTGCGGCTGCTCGTACGCCTCTGCCCATGACGTCGCCGATCACCAGGGCCGTGCGGCCGCCGCCGAGGGTGATCACGTCGTACCAGTCGCCGCCTACCGCTGCCTCCGTGCCGCCCGGGTGGTAGGTGGCGGCGATGCGCAGGTCGTCGGGTTCTTCGAGCTCCTGGGGGAGGAGGGAGCGTTGGAGGGTGACGGCCGTTTCGCGTTGGCGGCGTTCGCTGGCGCGGAGGCGTTCGGCGGCTTCCGCGTGGTCGGTGACGTCCGTGGCGAAGACGAGGACGCCGCCGTCGCCCTCCGTCACGGGGGTGCAGGTGAAGGTGTAGGAACGGCCGTCGGGGGCCTTGCGGGACTTGAGGGTGCGGGGCTTGCCGCTGCGCAGGACCTGGTCGAGGAGGGGGAGCAGGCCCAGCTCGGCCAGCTCGGGGAGGGCCTCGCGGGCCGGTTCGCCCGGGGGGCGCAGGCCGAAGGCGGTCACATAGGCGTCGTTGACGTAGGCCAGGCGGTGGTCGGCGCCGTGGACCAGGGCGACCAGGGCCGGGACGCGGTCCAGGACCTCGCGGACCGGCAGTTCGTCCACTGCGGGGATCGGCTTGGCGTCGTCGGTGAGTTGTTCGGCGCGGGCCGCGGGAACGGAGCCCGGGCTCTCTCCCCGGCGGTCCTGGGCGACCGCCGCCGCGGGTTCGGTCCGCGCTGCGGCGCGGCGCTGCGTTCCGGGGAGCCGGGCGCTCCAGCGCGTGAAGTTCACGAATCCTTGCCTCGTGTCGTCGTCTTCGGCCAGCTCCGGACCCGGCCTGGGGGGTGCAGCACTGTGGGGAGAGCCTCGTGGGTCGGGATCGGTTCGGGGATCAGTCTGGCAGTGCGGCCGACCTGGCCGACACCCGTCAGACGCCTGCCTCGTCGGTGGAGTTCCTGAGTCCGGTCAGGACGACCCCTTCGGGTCGCCTTCCGGCTTGTGAGGATGCTTTCCACCGGCCGCGAGTTCGAACTCCGCTCGGGGATGTTCGAGCGAACCGAGGGAGACGACCTCCCTCTTGAAGAGTCCCGACAGGGTCCATTCGGCCAGGACGCGGGCCTTGCGGTTGAAGGTCGGAACCCTGCTGAGGTGGTAGACGCGGTGCATGAACCAGGCAGGGTAGCCCTTCAGCTTGCGTCCGTAGACGTGGGCGACACCTTGGTGGAAGCCGAGGGAGGCGACCGAACCCGCGTATTTGTGGGCGTATGTCTCCAGGGGTTCGCCGCGCAGGGTGTGGGCGATGTTGTCGCCCAGCACCTTCGCCTGGCGCAGGGCGTGCTGGGCGTTGTGGGCGCACTCCTTGCCGGGATCGCCGGCCGTGACGTCGGGGACGGAGGCGGCGTCTCCCGCGGCCCACGCGTGCGTGGTGCCCTCGACGGTCAGCTCGGGGGTGCACTTCAGCCGACCGCGCTCATTGAGTGGCAGGTCGCTCGCGGCGAGGATCGGGTGGGGTTTGACTCCGGCCGTCCAGACGACCGTACGGGTCGGGAAGCGGGCGCCGTCGCTGAGGACGGCGACGCGGTCCGCGCAGGATTCCAGGCGGGTGTGCAGGCGTACGTCGATGTTGCGGCGGCGCAGTTCGGTGACGGTGTAGCGGCCCATGTCCTCGCCGACCTCGGGCAGGATGCGGTCCGAGGCCTCGACCAGGATCCACTTCATGTCCTCGGGGCGGACGTTGTGGTAGTAGCGCGTGGCATAGCGGGCCATGTCCTCGAGTTCGCCGAGTGCCTCGACACCGGCGTAGCCGCCGCCGACGAAGACGAAGGTGAGGGCCGCGTCGCGGATCGCGGGGTCGCGGGTGGAGGAGGCGATGTCCATCTGCTCGATGACGTGGTTGCGCAGGCCGATGGCCTCTTCGACGGTCTTGAAGCCGATGCCGTGGTCGGCGAGGCCGGGGATCGGGAGGGTGCGCGAGATGGAGCCGGGGGCGAGGACGAGTTCGTCGTACGACAGCTGTTCGGTGCCGGTGCCCTCCTCCTCGCCGGCGAGGGTGGTGAGGGTCGCGGTGCGCTTCGCGTGGTCGATGGCGGTGGCCTCGCCGATGATGATCCGGCACTGCGCCAGGACGCGGCGCAACGGTACGACCACATGGCGCGGGGAGATGGAGCCTGCGGCCGCTTCAGGGAGGAAAGGCTGGTACGTCATGTACGGGTCGGGAGTGACCACCACGATCTCGGCTTCGCCCCGCTCCAGTTCCTGTTTCAGCCTCTGCTGGAGGCGCCGGGCCGTGTACATCCCGACGTAGCCACCGCCGACAACGAGAATGCGCGCACGTTCCTTCACCATCCCATGACGCACCCGGCGCTTGCGTTTGTCCACAGGCTCGGCAATTTGTGTGACCGGAGATCGGCGGCGCCGCGATTTGGCCGAATTGCCGGAGTGCGGGGAAGGTTCGCAGGTCAACGGGTGTGCGCCGGGGGATCACAGGGGTGCAATCTGGACGTAATCGACCCGTACTCCGATCGAGGGGCGCTCCGTGCGGAACCTGCCCCTTCTGAATTGACCCTCGCTCAACTATGTTCGTATGTCGACGGGGTGTAGGGGGATGCGCTCTTCGGGTCCGCGAGTCACACAGGGCGGGCTCGTGGTCCGGGCTTGTTCCGCGACGCTCCGGCTTTGCAAATGACGGGGAGTGTCTCCGGGGGGAGACGTCATTACCGGGGGATCGCTTATGCATGTTCAGGATTCTCGTTGGTCTTCCGCGTCCGCCATCGCATCAGGCGGCGGAGCGGTGGGCGGCACGATGAGCGCGGCTGCGGGCAATGGACGCGGAGAAGCTTCGCGTACGACGCCGCTGCGCGTGGACGCACAGCGCAATCTGGAGCACGTGCTGCGTGCGGCGCGCGAGGTCTTCGGCGAGCTGGGGTACGGCGCGCCGATGGAGGACGTGGCGCGACGCGCGCGGGTCGGCGTCGGGACGGTGTACCGGCGCTTCCCGAGCAAGGACGTCCTGGTGCGGCGGATAGCCGAGGAGGAGACCTCCCGGCTGACCGACCAGGCGCGTGCGGCGCTCGGCCAGGAGGACGAGCCGTGGTCGGCGCTCTCGCGCTTCCTGCGCACGTCGGTGGCCTCGGGCGCCGGGCGGCTGCTGCCGCCGCAGGTGCTGCGCGTCGGGGTCGCCGAGGACGGCGCCGTGCTCGAGGAGGCCCGGGTGCCGCAGCAGCGGACGCAGCCGGGCGCAGGTGAGCTGCGGCTGGTGTCCGAGCAGTCCGCGGCGGTGTCGGCGGACGTGGTGGACGACGCCGGGGCGGCGGCACTGCTCGACGTGGTGGGCCAGCTCGTGGAGCGGGCACGCACGGCGGGCGAGCTGCGCGCCGATGTGTCGGTGTCGGACGTCCTGCTGGTGATCGCGACGGCGGCGCCCGCGCTGCCGGATGCGGCGCAGCAGGCGGCGGCCTCGGCGCGGTTGCTGGACATCCTGCTGGAGGGGTTGCGGTCGCGGCCTCAGACGTGAGCCGGCCGTGACGGCCGCCGCTTCGAAGGTGACCGTTGACTTCGAGGACGTCCATGGCATCGAGGACGTCCATGACATCGAAGGGGTGACCAAGAGACGGGGCGCCGCACCGCCCTCGCCTCGAACACCATCGCGGAACAGGCCGCAGATTTCCGGCCTCGTACTCAACTCCCGCGCCGCCAGCGCCGTTTGAGACCATCATGGACGGGTGAGGCCTAGTACTGCGGTGCGGGAAGTGCCCCACGGACGAGTGGATGGTCCGTACGGGTGGGTCCTGACCGAAAGCCAATATGGCACCCTGACCCGTGTCCGGGACGGGTAGAGCTGGCGGCGGGGGCTTTCCGCGATGAGCGTTGACGGTCGGGACGAGTCACTCGGTGACGGTGACTCGTCGACTCCGCAGGTGCCGAGTCAGGGCGGACGGGCGGACCTGCCGCCTGGCGGCATGCCCGCGGGAGGCCCCACTCAGGGGCGCGCGGCGGGCAGCGTCCCGGCTCAGCGCGACCGGCGCGAGGACAGCACGCTGCCGCCGCCGCGCGAGCTGCCGCCGTCGGACGCCGACCTGATCGGGCGGATGCGCTCCGGCGACGACACCGCCTACGAGGATCTGTACCGGCGCCACGCGGAAGCGGTGCGCCGGTACGCGCGCACCTGCTGCCGTGACGCCCACACCGCGGACGACCTCACGGCCGAGGTCTTCGCCCGCATGCTCCAGGCGGTACGCGGCGGCTCCGGTCCCGAGCACGCCGTACGCGCGTATCTGCTCACCTCGATCCGGCGGGCCGCCGCGGACTGGACGAGATCGGCGCGGCGGGAGCAGCTGGTCGACGACTTCGCGGTGTTCGCCGCGCAGTCCGCGCGTGTGTCCGAGGTGTCCGACGACGACACACTGGACCTCGGGGCGGACGTGCGGGCGTTGCACGAGGCCGAGCAGTCCATGGCCATGCAGGCCTTCCGGTCGCTGCCGGAGCGCTGGCAGGCGGTGCTGTGGCACACCGAGGTCGAGGACGAGTCGCCGAGCGAGGTGGCCACACTCTTCGGGCTCGACGCCAACGGCACGCGCGTGCTCGCCAGCCGCGCCCGCGAAGGGCTCAAGCAGGCCTACCTCCAGGCCCACGTCAGCGCCAGCCTCGTCGGCGACGAGGAGTGCGCCCGCTACGCCGACCGGCTCGGCGCCTACGCCCGCGGCAGCCTGCGCACCCGTGCCGAACGCGGCCTGCGCAAGCACCTGGACGAGTGCGCCAAGTGCCGGCTGGCCGCGGGCCAGATCAAGGAAGTCGCCAGTGGCATCCCGGCCGTCGTGCCGGTCGCGGTCATCGGCTGGTTCGGCGCCGCCGGGTACGCCAAGGCGGCCGCGCTCATCGCCGGCGGTGCCGGGGCGGGTGCGGCCGGTGCCGCGGGGGCGGCCGCCGCGGCGGGCGGCAGTGCGTCCGGCGGGGCGGGCAGCGGGGGCGGTGCGGCCGCTGCCGAGGGGCTGGGCGCGCCGTTGAAGGCCGGTATCGCGGCCGGTGTGGTCGCCGTGGGCGTGGCGGCGGCGATCGTGCTCGCGCTGGCCGGCAACGACACAATGCCCGACAAGACGGACGCCAAGCAGCCCCCCGTCCCCTCCCCCATCGTCGAGGAGACGCCGACGCCCGAGCCCCCGAAGGAGGAGCCGTCGAAGGAGGAGCCGGCCCCGGAGCCGCCGGCGATCGCGCCGGCCGCGCAGCCGAAGCCCGACCCGACACCGACGCCCTCACCCAGGCCCACCCCCAGTC
>NZ_LLZG01000102.1 GCF_001509475.1 Streptomyces regalis | reverse complement strand
CCGCATAGACGGCCACGCTCGCGATCCCGGCGTCCCGGCAGGCCCGGGCCACGCGGACAGCGATTTCGCCACGGTTGGCGATGAGCACCTTGCGCACGATTGAGGCTCCCTCCTTGAAACAAGCCGAGTTTAGGGACTGCCGACACGCCACATCGACCCGTCCCCAGTGGTGAGCTTGCCCACACGGAGCGTGATTCCAGGCTCGCTCCACCTGCGAAATCCCATGTCGCGCCTCGGCACGCAGGTCTCTCCCCGGAAACCCTAGCCCTCCGCTGTGGTCAAGGTCTCTGTCATCACGTGCTGCGGGCCACTCGGTTTCTTTGTGGAATCCCTACGAATGGCCCAATGATTCTTTGCTGTCGCCCGAACCCTTGTCCCGGGGTTTACCCGTTAGTAGCGTTCGCGATGTCTCGTACGTACTTGCGGTAACGGCGCGGAGCTCGGAAGTGGGTGGGGGCCGGTGATACGCAGGCCGGTGGCGTGGGTGGTGGCGGTCGTGCTGTTCGCCGAAGGGCTCGGCATCGCGGCGGTGCAGTGGTTCCTCGGCGTGGTCGTCGACCGGCAGGACATGTCCCTGGCGGGCCTGGACCCGGACGTGATGTCGATGTCCTCGAAGATCGGTGGTCTGGTCTTCGGTGCCTACTTCGCGCTGTGCGGCCTGGTGGCCCTGCTCGTGGCCGTGCGCGACCGCGCTCCGGCCGGCTTCGGGCGCATGCTGCTGATCAGTTCGGCCGTGGTGCACGGGCTGCTGGGCGCGTTCGCCTGGGGGTTGGTGGGCTGGACGGCGTTCCTGTTCATGGTCGTCGTACTCGGCCTGATCGTGCTGTTGCTGATGACGTACGACGCCCAGGCCGCGCCCGAGGAGCCCGCCGGCGCCGCTCCCGACGGGGGCAAGGGCGGCGACGGCTCCCCTGCCGACGGCGCTCCGGCGGGCGGATCCCCGGTCACCCCTCCGCCGGCGCCCACAACTCCGTGATGCCGATGCCCAGTTGGGCCAGCAGCCGCCGTACCAGCGGCAGGCTGATGCCGATCACATTGCCGTGGTCGCCGTCGATGCCGTCGATGAACGGGGCCGAGCGGCCGTCCAGGGTGAACGCCCCGGCGACATAGAGGGGTTCGCCGGAGGCGACGTACGCGGCGATCTCCTCGTCGGTCGGCTCGCCGAAGCGGACGACCGTGGAGGCGATCGCCGACCTGTAGCGGCCGGTGACGGTGTCGTAGATGCAGTGGCCGGTCTGCAGGGTGCCCGCCCGGCCGCGCATCGACTTCCAGCGCGCCGTGGCCTCCTCGGCGTCGGCCGGCTTGCCCAGGGCCTCGCCGTCCAGGTCGAGGACCGAGTCGCAGCCGATCACGATCGCGCCCTTGACCTCCGGCTTCGCCGCCACGACGGAGGCCTTCGCCTCGGCCAGGGCCAGTGCCAGGTCGGCGGGGGTGGACGCGTGGACGGCGTCCTCGTCGACGCCGCTCACGATGACCTCGGGGTCCAGGCCGGCCTGGCGCAGGAGGTTGAGCCGGGCGGGGGAGGCGGAGGCGAGGATGAGTCGGCGGCGGGGCTGATCAGTCATGCCGTCAGCGTATCGGCGTGCCCGGCCGGACTCACCTCAGTCCGATCACGATCATCGCGAGCACCATGGCCAGCGCCATGAGAACGCCCAGCCGCCGCAACATCTCCTGCATGTCGCGCAGTTCCTTGGGCGGCTCGTTCTCGGGGTCGGACCACAGCATGCCTTCCATCGTCGATCGGGGGTCCGGGGCGGCGCCTGAGTACGCGTACTCAACTTTTTCGTAAACGGTGCTACGGTCCCATTAGCTAAAGGGGCTTCAGTTCCGTTTGAAGGATGTGCTGCCATGTTCACGGCTTCCTGGACCGCGTCACCTCAGCTGCCCAGCGAGGGCTTCACGCCCAACTGGTCCCGCGAGGGCTTCTGGCGCCAGTCGCTGCGGCAAGTCGTACGGCTGTCCGCAGGGGGTGGGCGGTTGCGGGTGCGGCTGTCCCACGCGTACGGCGCCTCGCCGGTCCGTGTCGCGGGTGCGAGCGTGGGGCGTACGGCCGCGGGGGCCGGCGTGGAGCCGGGATCGCTCGTGCGGCTCACCTTCGGGGGTGCCGGGGACGCCGAGCTGCATCCATGGCGCGGCTCCGGCACGACGGCCCGCGGGGAGCTGGTCAGCGATGACGTCCCGCTCGCCGTCGCCGCCGGGGAGTCCGTGACCGTCACCCTGTACTTCGACGCCACCACCGGCCCCGCGACCTTCCACGCCCAGGCCTTCGCGACCACCTATCGAGGCGAGGGCGACCTGTCGGCCGAGGCCGGCGGCGAGGGCTTCGACGCGGTGACCGAGTCCTGGTACTTCCTGTCGGCGGTGGAGGTCGACGCCGGCCGCACGGACGCCGTCGCGCTCTTCGGGGACTCGATCACGGACGGGTTCGGTTCCACGCCGGGGGCGGACCGCCGCTGGTCCGATGCCCTTGCCGAGCGCACGGGGCGGCCCGTTCTCAACGCGGGCATCGGCGGGAATCTGCTGCTCAACGACTCCGCGTGGTACGGCGAAGGCGGCATCCGCCGGTTGCGCCGGGATGTTCTCGACCGGCCCGGAGTGGACACGCTGGTCGTCCTGCTCGGGCTGAACGACATCGGCTTCAGCGAGACGGACGAGCAGCCGACCTACAAGCCGGCGCCGGTGGTGGAGGCGGAGGAACTCATCGCCGGGCACCGGGAGTTGATACGGCAGGGCAGGGTGGCGGGACTGCGGGTGATCGGGGCGACTCTGCTGCCGTTCGGGGGCTCGGACCACTGGGGTGGGCATGCGGCCAAGGTGAGTCACGAGCTGAACGAGTGGATTCGCCGCTCGGGGGAGTGTGCCGGGGGGTACGACGCGGTGGTGGACCTGAACCGGGCGTTGGCCGACCCGGCGGACCCCGACCGCCTGCATCCGTCGTACGACTTCGGCGATCACCTGCACCCGAATGACGCCGGGTACGCGGTGATGGCCGAAGTCGTGTCGACGATCCTCTAGCCGGGCCAGTAGGTACGCGCCCACGTCGACGGCCCCGGCTGCGGCAGCCGGCGTGCCGCGATGCGCGCCGGGTCCGCCCAGGAGTCGCGTGGGGTGGGCGCGCCGGACGGCGTGGCCGATGCCGCCGCGGCGCGGGCGCGGACCACCGCCAGGGCGGCGGCCAGCTCCTCCGGTGTCGGGTTGCCCCGTAGGACCTTGATGTTCATAACGGCTCCCAGCAGGCCTAGAGGGGGATGTTGCCGTGCTTCTTCGGAGGCAGGGATTCCCGCTTGGTGCGCAGCTGACGCAGGCCGCGTACGACGTGCCGGCGGGTGTCGGACGGCATGATCACGGAGTCGATGTAGCCGCGCTCGGCCGCGACGTAGGGGTTGAGGAGGGTGTCCTCGTACTCCTGGATCAGCCGGGCGCGCACCGCCTCCAGATCCTCACCGCTTGCCTCCGCTTCAGCGATGGTGCGCCGGTGCAGGATGTTGACCGCGCCCTGCGCGCCCATGACGGCGATCTGGGCGGTGGGCCAGGCGAGGTTGAGGTCGGCGCCGAGGTGCTTGGAGCCCATGACGTCGTAGGCGCCGCCGAAGGCCTTGCGGGTGATGACCGTGATGAGCGGGACCGTGGCCTCGGCGTAGGCGTAGATCAGCTTGGCGCCGCGGCGGATGATGCCGTCGTGCTCCTGGTCGACGCCCGGGAGGAAGCCGGGGACGTCCACGAACGTGATCACCGGGACGTTGAACGCGTCGCAGGTCCGCACGAAGCGGGCCGCCTTCTCGCTGGCCTGGATGTCGAGGCAGCCCGCGAACTGCATCGGCTGGTTGGCGACGATGCCGACCGGACGGCCCTCGACCCGGCCGAAGCCGGTGAGGATGTTCGGCGCGAACAGGGGCTGGGTCTCGAAGAACTCGGCGTCGTCCAGGATGTGTTCGATCACCGTGTGCATGTCGTACGGCTGGTTCGCGCTGTCCGGCACGATGCGATCCAGCTCGCGGTCCTCGTCGGTGACGGCGAGGTCCGCCTCCTCCGGGAAGGCCGGGGGCTCGGAGAGGTTGTTGGACGGCAGGTACGACAGCAGCTGCTTGACGTACTCGATGGCGTCCTTCTCGTCGCCGGCCATGTGGTGGGCCACGCCGGAGGCGGAGTTGTGGGTACGGGCGCCGCCCAGCTCCTCGAAGCCGACGTCCTCGCCGGTGACGGTCTTGATGACGTCCGGGCCGGTGATGAACATGTGCGAGGTCTGGTCGACCATGATCGTGAAGTCGGTGATGGCCGGGGAGTAGACCGCACCGCCCGCACACGGGCCGACGACCAGCGAGATCTGCGGGATGACACCGCTGGCGTGGGTGTTGCGGCGGAAGATCTCGCCGTACGCGCCCAGCGAGGCCACGCCCTCCTGGATGCGGGCGCCGCCGGAGTCGTTGATGCCGATGACCGGACAGCCGGTCTTCAGCGCGAAGTCCATGACCTTGACGATCTTCTGGCCGTAGACCTCGCCCAGCGCGCCGCCGAAGACGGTGAAGTCCTGCGAGAAGACGGCGACGGGGCGGCCGTCGACCGTGCCGTACCCGGTGACGACGCCGTCGCCGTACGGGCGGTTCTTCTCCAGGCCGAAGTTGGTGGAGCGGTGCCGGGCGAACTCGTCGAGCTCGACGAAGGAGTCCTCGTCGAGCAGGAGGTCGATGCGCTCACGGGCCGTCAACTTGCCCTTGGCGTGCTGCTTTTCGACAGCGCGAGCGGAGCCGGCGTGCGTCGCTTCCTCGATACGACGCTGGAGATCCGCGAGCTTGCCCGCGGTGGTGTGAATGTCGATCCCTTGGGTCTCTTGGATCTCGTGACGCTCTTCCGGCTCGGACATCGGGATGGCGCTCCCTGCCTGCTCAAAAGGGGGGACGGTTACTCATCCGTAGCGTAGTGGGGTGCCTACGAATCAGCAGTGCGGCGTTTGCCACACCTAGGGTGGCTTGCATGACGCCGCGAGATGCATCTGACGACAGCCGTTGGTCCGATCTGGACCGTCCGCCGCTCAACGCCGCCGCGCTGCGCCGGGGGCTGGTAAAGGACGGCGGGCACGGCGGGCTCTACTGCGACATCGAGGTCGTGCAGCGCACGGGCTCCACGAACACCGACCTGGTGGCCCTGGCCACCGAGGGCAGTGCGGAGGAGGGCGCGGTCCTGGTCGCCGAGGAGCAGACGGCCGGCAAGGGCCGCCTCGACCGGCAGTGGACGGCACCGCCCCGCTCGGGGCTGTTCTTCTCCGTCCTGCTGAACCCGGCCGAGGTGCCGGCGGCCCGCTGGGGCTGGCTCCCGCTGCTCACCGGGGTCGCCGTGGCGACGGGCCTGTCGCGGGCGGCAGGCGTCGATACGGCACTCAAGTGGCCCAACGACCTGCTGGTGACTGTCGGCGGCGAGGAACGCAAGGCCGGCGGGATCCTGGCGGAGCGGGCCGGCAACGAAGGGGTGGTCGTCGGCGTCGGCATCAATGTCACGCTGCGTGAGGACGAGCTGCCGGTCCCCCAGGCGGGCTCCCTGGCCCTCGCCGGAGCCGTGAGCACGGACCGGGATCCGCTGCTGCGGGGCGTGCTGCGGTCGTTGGAGGAGTGGTACGGGCGTTGGCGGGCCGCTTCGGGGGACCCGGTGGTGAGCGGACTGCAGGAGGCGTATGCGGCGGGGTGCGCGACGCTGGGGAGGGTCGTGCGGGCCGAATTGCCGGGGGAGCGGACGATCACGGGGGAGGCGGTCGCCATCGACGGGGACGGGCGGCTGGTACTGGCTACGGGAGAAGGGGTGCAGGAGCCCGTGGGGGCGGGGGACATCGTGCATCTGAGGCCGGCGTAGGTATGGGAGGGGCTGTGTGCCTCTCGGGAGTGAGGTGGCCCACACCTGCCGTAAAGTGAAGGCCGGTCGATTACTGACCGCGGCAGATCGGAAGGGCAGCAGGCGTGACCGTCGACGACACGGGCTCCGGCACGGGCGCGGACGGCCGGGTGGACCCCCACGCCGCCGACCCCGGCGAGGATCCGCTCGCCCTGCGCCTCGAACAGCTCATCCTCGGCGCCGAGCGGCGCTACACCCCGTTTCAGGCGGCCCGTAGCGCCGGTGTCTCCATGGAGCTGGCGTCCCGGTTCTGGCGGGCCATGGGGTTCGCCGACATCGGGCAGGCCAAGGCGCTGACCGAGGCCGACGTACTGGCGCTCAGGCGCCTCGCCGGTCTCGTCGAGGCGGGGCTGCTCAGCGAGGCCATGGCCGTGCAGGTGGCACGGTCCACTGGGCAGACCACCGCGCGGCTCGCCGACTGGCAGATCGACTCGTTCCTGGAGGGCCTGACCGAGCCGCCGGAGCCGGGCATGACCCGCACCGAGGTGACATATCCCCTGGTCGAGCTGCTCCTGCCCGAGCTGGAGGAGTTCCTCGTCTACGTCTGGCGCCGCCAGCTCGCCGCCGCGACCGGGCGGGTCGTGCAGGCCGCCGACGACGAGGAGATGGTCGACCGGCGCCTGTGCGTCGGCTTCGCGGACCTCGTCGGCTTCACCCGGCTGACCCGCCGTATGGAGGAAGAGGAGCTCGGCGAACTCGTCGAGGCCTTCGAGACCACGGCCGCCGACCTGGTGGCCGCGCGCGGTGGCCGGCTGGTCAAGACCCTCGGCGACGAGGTCCTGTACTCCGCCGACGACGCGGCCGTCTCCGCCGAGATCGCCCTGCGGCTCATCGAGACGATGGCCAACGACGAGACGATGCCCGAGCTGCGCGTCGGCATCGCCTTCGGCACGGTGACCACCCGGATGGGCGATGTCTTCGGTACGACCGTGAATCTCGCCTCCCGGCTCACGTCCATAGCTCCGCGGGACGCCGTTCTCGTCGACAGCGCGTTCGCGGAGGAACTCATCCGAACGGGTGAAGCCCCTGCGTCGGAGGCGGAGGCCGCCGAGGCCGCGGCCGCGGCGGAGAAGGAGGGGGAGGAGCCGCCGGTGTATCGGTTTGCGCTGCAGCCGATGTGGCAGCGGCCGGTGCGGGGGCTTGGGGTCATCGAGCCGTGGCTTTTGACGCGGAGGGCGCCCGCCGGGGGCGAGTGAGCGCCGTTGGGGTGGCGGTTGTGGGTCGGCCCCGGGTTCGTTGTGGCTGGTCGCGCCCACGCGGCGGAGCCGCATATTGATACAGCCCCGCGCCCCTAGGGGCGTTGCGGTGCGGGGCGTTCTTCAGTCGCCGTTGGTGAAGTGGTCTACGCACAGGCCGATGACTGGGACGCAGACCGAGTCCTCATCGGGGTGATCCGGCTGTGGGGCCGGGGGATTCGGGTCCGTCCGGCTGGGCGGTGTGGTCGGGATCGGGGCCGGTCGGGATGCGTGACCGGTCTGCGTCGGCGGGCGGGGTGTGGGGGGCTGCGCCCGACCGTCGGCCTGCGTCGTGCCGGGCCCTGGTGTCGCGGTCGTGTTCGTTGTCGGTACGACGATCGTGTGCGTTGTCGGTGTCGCGTTCAGGCCGCCCATGACAGAGGTTGCGGACGGACTCGCCTTCGGGGCAGGTGTCGGGGCCGTGGCGGCGGCGTTCGCCGAGCGGTCTGTGCCCGTGTCCGTACCTGTGCCGGAATCCGAGGTGGGGTCCGTCTCCGTTGCGCTGAGGCCGGTGACGTCGGAGTCGGGGGTCAGCCGTACGAGGCTCAGTGCGCCCGCGGCCAGGGCGAGGCCTCCGGCCGCGAGGAGGACCTTGCGGGGGCGCGGGCGGCGGTGGCGGCCGCGGGGGCCGAAGAGGCGGGGACCGGTCTGTTCCGCCTCGCCGATCGTCCCGGTTTCTGCTGATGTCTCCGCCGTCACGCCCATCACTACCCCTCCCCACGCACTCGCGCCCCCAATGCGCCGTGGTGTCGCGCACGTTATGCGTTGTCGTGGGCGGTGCGGCGGGAGTTGGGCGGGATGTCACTCGAACGGGGTGCCGGGACTCGACTCGGGAACCGCTCGTGGTGGGCCTTTCCCTGGCGGGGTCCGGCTGCGATGATCGGGGCGAATGTTGTTAACCCGCGTTAACCGGAGGGTGTCATGAGCGAGGAGCGGTTCGGGGAGTTCGTGCTGGTGCGGCGGCACGGGGACGGTGTCGGGCATGTCGCGGAGCTTGCCCTCGACCGGCCCAAGGCCATGAACGCCGTGTCGACGGAGATGGCCCGTTCGATCGCGCGGGCGTGCGCGGCGCTGGGGGCGGACCGTGATGTACGGGTGGTGGTGCTGACCTCGACGCATGAGCGGGCGTTCTGTGTCGGGGCGGATCTGAAGGAGCGGAATTCGTTCAGCGACGCGGATCTGATGCGGCAGCGGCCCGTGGCGCGGGGGGCGTACACGGGAGTGCTGGAGTTGCCGGTGCCGACGATCGCCGCGGTGCACGGCTTCGCGCTCGGGGGCGGCTTCGAGCTGGCCTTGTCCTGCGATGTGATCGTGGCCGACCACACGGCTGTGGTCGGGCTGCCCGAGGTGTCGGTCGGGGTGATTCCCGGAGGCGGGGGGACGCAGCTGCTGCCGCGGCGGGTGGGGGCCGCCCGGGCGGCGGAGCTGATCTTCACCGCGCGGCGGGTCGAGGCCGGTGAGGCCCGGGAGCTGGGGCTGGTGGATGTGCTGGTGGAGAAGGGGCGGGATCGCGACGAGGCCCTGGCGCTGGGGGGTCGGATCGCCGTGAACTCGCCGGTGGGGCTGCGGGCGGCCAAGCGGGCGCTGCGGGTGGGGCACGGGCTGGATCTGCGGGCCGGGCTGGAGGTTGAGGACGCGGCTTGGCGGGCGACGGCGTTTTCGGGGGACCGGGCGGAGGGTGTGGCGGCGTTCCACGAGAATCGGAGGCCTGAGT
>NZ_LLZG01000101.1 GCF_001509475.1 Streptomyces regalis | reverse complement strand
GTGCCCGGTCACCCCGCCCAGCGCCACGACCATCACCCCCAGCGCGAAGAACAGCACCAGCGGATCGCGCCGGTCCCGCCGCCACCGCACCACCAGCGCCACCACCCCCAGCAGCACCAGCCAGTACCGGCCCACCAGATCCCGGTACAGCCCCCGATGCACCGCCTCCAGATCGGCGCCCGCCCCGAACAGCGCGAAGAAGTCGTAGTACGGCCACACCCACAGCACCACCACCCCGACCGCCGCCCCACCCCCCAGCCGCAGCCACACCTCGCGCCCGGGCCGCGCGGCGACCACCGTGGCCAGTGCGCCCAGCGAGGCCACGACGCCCGAGAACTGATGGCAGAGCAGGATCACCGCCCACAGCGCACCGAGCCCGATCCACGTCCCCCGACCGCCCGCCGGACCCGAGCGCACCGCCCCCGCCAGCCAGGCCCAGAAGTGAAAGGCCAGTCCGAGCGCGAACACACTCGGATACGACACCGTCAGCGCCAGCGAGTTCAGCCCGAGAAACCCGCTCCACGTGAACAGCGAGGTCCCCCACAGCAACACCAGGCACAGCGCGGCAAGCGCGGGCGCGGCCCGATGCGCGCTCAGGGTACGGACGTAGCGCCACAGGCCCGTGGTCAGGAGCGCCAGCCCGGCCAGCGCACCGATCCGCAGCACGACGAAGACCGAGAGCCCCGTCACCCGCGCGAGGCACCCGAGCACCAGCATCCACGGCGAGTAGTACGGACTCGGCGTGTCCGCGTCGACCAGCGGGTTGCCGGGATCGACCAGGCTGTGCCGCAGGCGTTCGACGGTCGCCGCGTGCATACCGAGGTCACCGGCCCACGGGAGCCGGACGATCACGAGGAGCAGCAGAACCACGACCGGCGCGGCGGCGACCTGCGGAACGACCGTCGTTCTCCGCGTCGGCGGCGCGGCGCGCATCGTGCTCACGCCAGCACTGTAATTCCCGGTCTGTCCAGAAATGCGGGAGCGCCCCGGGCTGTCACAGCCCGGGGCGCCCTGATACGCGTACGGCTTAGATACTCGTACGGCCTACGAGTGCGTCCGCAGCAACGTTCGCATGGTGCGCATCGCCACCGAAAGGTTGGCCAGGTCGAAGGTGTCCGACCCCTGGATCTCCTCCAGGGTCGTGCGCGCCCGACTCAGAATCGCCAGGTTCTTCTGCTCCCACGCCTGGTACCGCTGCTCGGGTGTCGCGGTGCCGATGCCGGCGGCCAGGACGTCCGAGGTCAGGGCCGCGTGGGCGGCGTAGAGGTCCTCGCGGATGGAGGCGCGGGCCATGGACTGCCAGCGGTCGGCGCGGGGCAGCTCGATGATGCGGTCCATGAGCTGGGTGATGTGGAGGCGGTCGGCGAGGTCGTAGTAGACCTCGGCGACGTCCATGGGGTCCCGGCTCATGCGGTCGGCCACCGAGACGATGTCCAGCGTCGGGAAGGCGGAGGAGAACCCGGCCACGCGGGTGGCGAGTTCGTCCGGGACGCCCGCGCCGGACAGCTCGTCGTAGATCTGCTGGTACCAGTCGAGGTCCGCGCCGCGCAGCAGCTTCGGCAGCTGCGACCACACCTGCTCGACGCGCTCGGCGAAGAAGTCGACGGTGTCGACGAGTTCCAGCGGCTGCGGCCGGTTGTTGAGCAGCCAGCGCGTGCCGCGCTCGACGAGACGGCGCGAGTGCAGCCGGATCCGGGTCTGGACGTCGGCCTCCACCTTGTTGTCGAGCGCCTCGACCTCGTCCCAGACGGCCGCCGAGCGGAAGATCGCACGGGCCACGGTCTGCGCCCGGACGATCTCCTCCAGCGATGCCCCGGTCTCCTCGCGCAGCCGGTGCAGATACGTCGTACCGCCCGTGTTGACCGTGTCGTTGACCAGCACGGTCGTGGTGATCTCACGGCGCAGCGGGTGGCTGACGAGGTGCTCCGGGAACCGCTCGCGCAGCGGGGTCGGGAAGTACGCGTGCAGCAGGGTGCTCAGGTACGGGTCGTCGGGCAGCGTCGTGTGCAGCAGCTCCTCGGCGACCGTGATCTTCGTGTACGCCAGCAGGACGGCCGTCTCCGCTCCGGTCAGGCCGTGGCCGGCGCCGAGGCGTTCGCGGACCTGGCGGTCGGTGGGCAGGAACTCCAGCGCGCGGTCCAGGTGGCCTTCCCTGACCAGGTGCTTCATGAAGCGCTGCTGGGCGTGGAGCATGTCCTTGGACTGGGCGAGGGCGTTGGCGATCGCCGTGTTCTGTGCGTAGTTGTTGCGCAGGACCAGGCCGCCGACCTCGTCGGTCATCTCGGCGAGCAGCTTGTTGCGCTGCTTGACGGTCATGTCGCCGTCGGCGACCAGGCCGTTGAGCAGGATCTTGATGTTCACCTCGTGGTCGGAGGTGTCGACGCCCGCGCTGTTGTCGATCGCATCGGTGTTGATCTTGCCGCCCTGGCGCGCGAACTCGATGCGCCCGAGCTGGGTCAGGCCCAGGTTGCCGCCCTCGCCGACGACCTTGACGCGCAGGTCGGCACCGTCGACGCGGATCGGGTCGTTGGCCTTGTCGCCGACATCCGCGTGGGTCTCGGTGGACGCCTTGACGTACGTACCGATGCCGCCGTTCCACAGCAGGTCCACCGGCGCCTTGAGGATGGCCTTCATCAGCTCGGCCGGCGTCATCTTGGACACCTTGCCCTCGATGCCGAGGGCCTCGCGGATGTGCGCGTTGACCTGGATCGCCTTGGCGCTGCGGGGGAAGACTCCGCCACCGGCCGACAGCAGCTCGGTGTTGTAGTCCGCCCAGCTGGAGCGCGGCAGCTCGAAGACGCGGCGGCGCTCGGCGTAGGAGGTGGCCGCGTCCGGCTTCGGGTCGATGAAGATGTGCCGGTGGTCGAAGGCGGCGACCAGGCGGATGTGCTCGCTGAGCAGCATGCCGTTGCCGAACACGTCACCGGACATGTCGCCGATGCCGACGACCGTGAAGTCCTCGCTCTGGGTGTCCACGCCCAGCTCGCGGAAGTGCCGCTTGACGGACTCCCAGGCGCCGCGGGCGGTGATGCCCATGCCCTTGTGGTCGTAGCCGGCCGAGCCGCCGGAGGCGAAGGCGTCCCCGAGCCAGAAGTTGTACTGCTCGGCGACCCCGTTGGCGATGTCGGAGAAGGTCGCGGTGCCCTTGTCGGCGGCGACGACGAGGTAGGTGTCGTCCTCGTCGTGCCGGACGACGTCCGACGGCGGCACGACCTCGCCCGCGACCATGTTGTCGGTGATGTCGAGCAGCGCCGAAATGAACGTCTTGTAGCTGGCGATGCCCTCCGCCAGCCACGCGTCCCGGTCCACGCCCGGGTCCGGCAGCTGCTTGGCGACGAAGCCGCCCTTGGCGCCGACCGGCACGATGACGGTGTTCTTCACCATCTGCGCCTTGACCAGGCCGAGGATCTCGGTGCGGAAGTCCTCACGCCGGTCGGACCAGCGCAGGCCGCCTCGCGCGACCTTGCCGAAGCGCAGGTGCACGCCCTCGACGCGCGGCGAGTACACCCAGATCTCGTACGCCGGGCGCGGCGCCGGGAGGTCGGGGATGGCCTGCGGGTCGAACTTCATGGAGACGTAGTCGTGCGGCTGGCCGCCCGCCGCCTCCTGGAAGAAGTTCGTGCGCAGGGTCGCCTTGATGACGGTGAGGAAGGACCGCAGGATCCGGTCCTCGTCGAGGCTCGCCACCTGGTCGAGCGCCGCGTCGACCTCTTCGAGCAGCGCGTCCACGATCTCGCGGCCCGCGCGCTGGCGGTCCGGCGACATCCGCGCCTCGAACAGGGAGACGAGCAGGCGGGTGGTGTGGACGTTGTTGCGGAGGGTGTCCTCCATGTAGTCCTGCGAGAAGGTGGAGCCCGCCTGCCGCATGTACTTGGCGTACGCCCGCAGCACCATCGCCTGCCGCCAGGTCAGCCCGGCGCTCAGCACGAGGGCGTTGAAGCCGTCGTTCTCCGCCTTGCCGGTCCAGGTCGCGGCGAAGGCCTCCGAGAAGCGTTCGCGTGCGTCGTCGCCCAGGTAGTCGCCGCCCGGGAACTTGGGCATGCGCAGGCCGAAGTCGTAGATCCAGGCGACGCTGCGGTCGGAGCAGCGCAGTTCGTACGGCCGCTCGTCCACGACCTCGACGCCGAGTCGGCTGAGGACCGGCAGGACCGCGGACAGGGAGACGGCCGCGCCCTTGCGGTAGATCTTGAACCGGCGCTCCTCCGGGGCGGCGCCGACCGGCTCGTACAGGCTCAGCGAGAAGTTGTTCTCCTCGGTGAGCTGTTCGATGTGGACCAGGTCGGAGACCGCGGAGCGCGGGGTGTGGTCGGCCTTGTAGCCCTCGGCGAAGGCGCCCGAGTACCGGCGCAGCAGCTCGGCGGCGCGCTCCTCACCGAGCTCGGCGTTGAGCGCGTCGGCGAAACCGTCGGCCCAGGAGCGGGCGGCCTCGACCAGGCGGGCCTCGATGCGCTCCTTGTCGGCGTCGGACAGCTGTGGCAGCTCGGTGCCCTGCGGGACGCGGACGACGAAGTGCAGCCGGGAGAGGATCGACTCGGTGTTCCAGGCGGTGAAGTCGACGCTGGTACCGCCGAGTTCCTCCTTCAGGATGTCGATGATCCGCAGGCGTACGCCGGTGGTGTAGCGGTCGCGCGGGAGGTAGACGAGGGCCGAGTAGTAGCGGCCGTACTCGTCCTGCCGCAGGTAGAGCCGCAGCCGACGGCGCTCCTGGAGGTACAGGACGGAGGTGGCGATGCGCTGGAGCTCGGGGACCGGGGTCTGGAAGAGCTCGTCGCGCGGGTACGTCTCCAGGATCTGCAGCAGGTCGCGCCCGTCGTGGCTGTGCGGCGAGAACCCGGCGACCTCCAGCACCTCGTCCACCTTGCGCCGGATGACGGGCACCCGGCGGACGGACTCGGTGTACGCGGCCGAGGAGAACAGGCCCAGGTAGCGCCGCTCGCCGACGACCTCCCCGTTCTCGTCGAACTTCTTCACCCCGACGTAGTCGAGGTACGACGGCCGGTGCACGGTCGCCCGGCTGTTGGCCTTGGTGAGGATGAGCAGCTTGTGCTCGCGGGCCTTGGCGCGGGCGTCGGCGGGCAGCCGTTCGAAGGACGGGCTGACCGGGTGGCTGTCGGTCTCGGAGTGGTGCGGGTCGGAGCGCAGGATGCCCAGGCCGGTGCCGGGCACGGCGGCCAGGGAGTCGTCCTCGCGCAGCTCGTACTCGCGGTAGCCGAGGAAGGTGAAGTGGTCGTCGGCCAGCCAGCGCAGCAGCTCGCGGGCCTCCTCGACCTCCTGCTCACGCAGGTCGGAGGTGGGCTCGGTGGGCAGTTCGTCGGCCATCCGCAGGGCCGCGTCCCGCATCTTGCTCCAGTCCTCGACGGCCTCGCGGACGTCGGACAGGACGCGCAGCAGGTCGGCGGTGATCTGCTTCAGATCGGCGCGGTCGGTCTCACGGTCGATCTCGACGTGGATCCAGGACTCGATGTGGGTGTCGTGCGGCAGCTCGCCGGCGGGCGGCTCGGGGAGCACCTCGATGAGCTTGCCGGTGACATCGCGGCGGACGGACACCTGCGGGTGGATGACCACATGGATCCCCCGCCCCTGCCGCGTCAGCTCATTGGTGACGGAGTCGACCAGGAACGGCATGTCGTCGGTGACGACTTCGACGACGGAGTGGCTGCAGGTCCACCCGTTCTCTTCCACGGTGGGCGTGTGAACCCGCACGTTGGCCGTGCCCTGGGGGCGGTTCTCGGCCAGACGGTAGTGCGAGAAGGCGGCTCCGAAGATGTCGACCGGGTCGCGGTCGCTGAGGTCCTCCGGTGCGGTGTGCAGGTAGTAGCGCTGGAGGAACGCGAGCACGGTGTCGTGGTCCGGGGTGCCGGCGGTGCCCTCGTCCGTCGTCCCAGTCGGTAGATACCCCCCGACCGGGCTGTTCTCAGCTACCCGGGCGGCCCTCTCGAGCAGCTCGGCCTTGGCTTCGTCCAGCTTGGTCTGCATTGTCCTCTGGCTCCTGTCGCGCGCCGTTGCGTGACGTTGAAGGAAGTACGGTCTCTTCCCCTCCGGCGTAACGCCGCGACGCGGGGTGTCCGGTCTGCTTCGACGCTATGCCGCGAGGTGAGATGAGCGGGGATATATGAGCCAATCTTGAGCTGCCCACGGGGTGTGACGCTGCTCTCTGCGGCGTCCGGGCCCAGGCTGTGCATGACGTCCCGGGAGCCCTTGCGCCCCCCTCCCGCCCGCGAAGACCAGCGACCGCCGCCCGGTCACGGATGTCGTCCGTGTTCGCCGGGCGCAGGGCAGGAGCAACAGTGCTCCCGCGAGCTATCGCGCTGATCACGCCACTAAGGCTATCGCTCCTTACAGGGGGCCCGTCATGAGCCGTATGTGTACAAAACCGGGGGTGGAACTTTGACGTTCTGCACAGGGGCAAAGGGGGTGCGGAGGGCGTAACTGGCGCGGCGGGGTGGCGAGGGGAAGGCTGGGGTGCAGCGCTGAGGCAGAGGCAGGGACAAAAACCGAGGCGAAAGCATGCCATCGCGAGGCAGCCCGTGTCCGAAAACAGCGGTGTGACGGAGCGGCTGGGCACGGCCGACCAACCCACCGGCATCGGCAGCCCACGGACAGTTATGGCTCTGGGTCGGAATCAGCCACGCCCGCCCGTGCCACCTGAGCGGCACGAACGGGCGCAGGCGGCAGCCCATGGCGCGGGGCTGCGTATGGACCAAACTCTCCCAAGGGGAGTCACTCGAAGTCCTCGGGGAGGCCCTGAACCATCTCACTGGTGGCGCAGAGGCCCCGCACGCTGGCACCACACCCGGCGTCCCAGACCGCACCACGACGCTACGCCTGCCCACCCGGCACGCCGCAGGCCCGCGAGCAGACCATCACACGATCGAGCTAGTGCAGGCCTGTGCGTGCGCGATCCGCTGCAACTGTCGCCTCCCGGTTGGCGCGGCCGAAAACCTGAGGCACAGTGGCCATGACAGCGCACGCCCGCCTGAGGGGAGCGCCCGACATGCCGCCCAAGATCCTCATCGTCACCGGTGACGCAGCCGAATCGCTCGAAGTCCTCTACCCGTACCAGCGCCTCCGCGAAGAGGGCTACGACGTCCACATCGCGGCTCCCACCCGCAAGAAGCTCCAGTTCGTCGTCCACGACTTCGAACCCGACTTCGACACCTACACCGAGAAACCCGGCTACACCTGGCCCGCCGACCTGGCCTTCTCCGAGGTCGACCCCGGCGACTACGTCGCCGTCGTCATCCCCGGCGGCCGAGCCCCCGAGTACCTCCGCAACGACCCCGAACTCCGCAAGATCCTCAAGTCGTTCTTCGACGCCGACAAGCCGGTCGCCCAGATCTGCCACGGCCCCCTGCTCACCGCAGCGATCGACAGCCTCCGCGGCCGCCGCGTCACGGCGTACCCCGCCCTGGAACTGGACATGCAGGCGGCCGGCGCCACCTTCCAGGACGCCGAGGCGGTGGTCGACGGCACCCTGGTCTCCTCCCGCGCCTGGCCGGACCACTCCGGCTGGATGCGCGAGTTCCTGACGGTCCTGCGCGCGAAGGCACCGGTGACGTAACGGGACGGCCTGCTGAAGCAGCTTGGGGGCACCCCGCCCGCCGCCGGGCCGCTTGACCCACCACCGAGCCCCGACGCCGGGCACCTCACAAGCGTGCCCGGCCTGCCCGGCCAGCGCGCTCGCCTACGCCGCCAACCGCTCCGCCTCCGCGACCGCCTCCCCCAGCGTGTCCACCACCGGCACCCCCACCTGCTCAAGGCTGGCCCGACTGTGCGACCCCCCGGTGTAGAGCACGGCCCGCGCCCCCACATGCAGCGCCGCCACCGCGTCGTCGGCCGCGTCCCCGATCACCACCGTGCGGGCCGGGTCCACGCTCACGAGCGCCTCGATGTGCCGCACCATGTGCTCGGCCTTGCTGCCCCCGGACGGCCCGGTCCGCCCGTCGACGCGTATGAAGTGCTCCTCGATCCCGAACCCCCGGACCAGCGGGATGAGTTCCTCATGCCCGTACATGCTGAGGATCGACTGGCTGCGCCCCGCCGACCGCCACTCCACGAGCAGCTCCGCCACACCCTCGGTGAGCCCGCACCTCACCCGGTGCTCGGTGTAGTACCGGTGGAAGGTCTCGTCCATGACCTCCCACTCGGCGTCCGTCGGCAGCCGCCCCAGCAACCGCTCGTAGAACTTCGGCACCGGCACGCAGTACAGCGCCCGGTACTGCTCCATCGTGATCGGCTCGAGTCCCAGCTCGCCGAACGCCGCGTTCGTCGCCCCGATGATCGCGTCATTGTCGTGGAACAGCGTCCCGTTCCAGTCCCAGACGATGTGCGCCCCTACCTGCTTCCCCATGCCAAAAACCGTACCCGCCACCACTGACAATCAAGAGAACAGCAGGTCACGAGGCACCTGTGCAGAACGAGGCAGCTGTGCCGACCCCGGACTCAGCCGCCGAGCCCCACCAGATTCGGAATCTCCTGGGTCGCGTACCACAGCAGCTCGTGGTCCTCGGCCCCGTCGACGACGAACTGCGCGTCGTCGTCCCCACTGTCGGCCGCCTCCAGCGCCGCGGCGGCGGCCGCCACGTCCGCCTCCGCGTCACCCGAGTCGACATGCACGGCGGCCGCCTTGGCCAGCGCCACACCCCCGGCGATCCGCACCTCCCCCAGGGCCGACGGATCCAGTCCCCGGTCGGGATCGGCGACCGCAACCCCGTCGGGCACGTCGACGGCGACCACGACCCGGCGCCGCAGCGCCCCGGAGTCCGCCGCCAGCAGCCGCAGCGAGGCCAGCGCGGCACGGTTCAGCGCCGCGTACTCCAACTCCTCGATGTCGTCGGAGAGATACCACTCGCGCAACGCGGGCGTGACGCCGTACGCGACGAGTGGCCCGGTCCCCAGCTCACCCGTCTTGTAGGCCTCGGCGAGACCGGGGAGGGTCAGGGGGACATAGACGCGCATGGCTGACCGCTTTCGTGTTCGTAAGGCTCCGCAAGGACTCGGAAGGGCGGGTCCCGCAGCTCCCGGTCCCGCACCTTCCGGACGGCCTTCAGGATACGTGCGGGCGTCCCCTTTCGAGTCCCCACCACCACCCCGCACGGCGTCCACTCCGGTCCGGAAATTCACCCGGTGCAGGCCCGCCATCACCGCCTTCCGCGTCTGCGGATCACCCAGATAAGTGAACATTCCGGCCCCCCACCCCGAGCCCCCGCTTCCTTGCCGTCGACACCCGGAACCCCGTACAAGATCACCGACCGCAAAGTTACTGCCCGGTATCTCTCCGGGTTCACCGAACGGGGACTCCATGAACAAGGTCATGACCAGGGCACAGCACCGCCCCGGTACCCGCCCGCCCAGCCGCCGCG
>NZ_LLZG01000100.1 GCF_001509475.1 Streptomyces regalis | reverse complement strand
GCCGGGGGGTGAGGGGGGCGTGGCTGCCGCATCGGCGGTAGGGGTACCGAGGGCCGAAGCCGCCGCGATCGGGACGCCAGCGGTGGAGGGGCCGGCAGCTGAACAGGACAGGGCTGCCGCATCGGCGATCGGGACACCAAGCTCCGCGCCCGGCGCGAACGGAGCGCCACCCGTCGGGATACCAACGCCCGAGCCAGGCACGATCGGGACGCCAGCGGTGACGGGGCCAGCGGCCGAGCCGGACGTGATCGGGGCGCCAGCGGTCGGGACACCGGGGGCCAAACCCGCCACGATCGAAACGTCAACAGCGCCGCCAGCGGCTGAGCGGGGCGCGGCTGCCGCATCGGCGATCGAGACACCAAGCTCCGCGCCCGGCGCGAACGGAGCGCCACCCGTCGGGATACCAACGCCCGAGCCAGGCACGATCGGGACGCCAGCGGTGACGGGGCCAGAGGCTGAGCGGGGCGCGGCTGACGCATCGGCGGTCGGGACACCGATGGCCGCGCCCGGCATGAACGGAGTTCCACCCGTCGGGACGTCAGCCGCGGCGGCGCTGCCAGAGGCTGAGCAGGACACGGCTGCCGCATCGGCGGTCGACGTTGGGGGGTTGGTGGGGTCGGGTGTTGGGGTGGGCGCTTCGTGGGCAGCGGCGGGTGGTTTGTCCGGTGCGTTCGGGGCGTCGTAGCCCGACTCGCCCTTCAGCGGGTCGGTCCCGATGGTGAGTGCCTTCGCCCTTTCCCCGCCGGCGAAGACCTCCGCGGCGAGTACCGCCGTCACCAGCGCCTCCAGCTCCGATGCTCCCGGCGCCTGGTCCCAGGAGTCCAGCGAGGGGTTGAGGGCCGAGGCGGCGAGGTCGGCGGCGGTGGCGAGGGCGAGGGGTGGGCAGTGGAGGTGGCCGGTGCAGAGGGGGTTCGAGGGGTCGGTGGCGCCCGCTGCGAGGGCTCGGACGAGGTCGTGGAGGGCGTTCGGGTCGCCCTCGTCCGGCAGGACGTCCCCGGCCGCCTCCCGCATGCGTGCGGCGACCGCGTCCGGGCCGCCCGAGGGCAGTGGTCCCCCGCGAGCCCGGGCGCCCTCGCTCAGCGCGTCGAGGACGGTGTCGAGCAACGGCCGCAGAGCGCGGGGACCTTCAGGGCCTGAAGCGAGCGACGGCGGCCTGCTCATCATGTCCTCCCGGGCGCAGGGCAAGAGGGACTTCCAGCTTGTACCCGGATGCGTGATCGCGCCCGAAAAGCCCAACGATCGGAACCCGAAAGGGGGTACTTGCGTGCGGGGAAAGCGTGTCGGTGGTGGTGTGCCGTGGGTGGCGGAGTAAGGGGCGGTCCGGGCCGTCCTCTGCTGCCGAGGGCTGATGCTTTACGCGCAACGCCCGTGCCAGGCGGGGAGGCCGGACCGCCACATCGCCCGCAGGCGTTGGCGGCGCCGGCGGCGTCCTACGCCAGCGGCATCGGCCTCACTCACCCTCCCGTACGCGCAACGCCCGTGCCAGGTCGTCGAGTTGGTCGGCGAGCCTGCGTCGCAGCGCCGGGATCGGCTCGTCGTCGCGCAGGCACTCCTCGCCCAGCCGCAGGGCATCGGCGTCGACGGCGTACACCGGGAAGGCGTAGCGGCCGGCGGCGTCGGCGATGGCGGGGCCGCGGCGGGCGGCGAGGGCGACGGCGTCCGGGTAGTAGCGGGGCACGTACTGGCGTACGAGGTCGGCCTGTTCGGGCTGCCAGAAGCCCTGGGCGGTGGCGGTGAAGAGGTAGTTGGACAGGTCGGTGCCGTCGTCGGTGGCGAACATGGCGGCCCAGGCCTTGGCCTTGGCTTCCTCGTCGGGCAGGGCGGCCCGGCAGCGGGCGGCGCCCTCCTGGCCGGTGGCGCTCGGGTCGCGTGCCAGCTCGTCCGCGATGGCGGCCTCGTCGACGGCGCCGAGGACGGCGAGGCGGCCCAGGACGCGCCAGCGCAGCTCGGGGTCGAGTTCGGGTCCGCCGGGCACGGTGCCGTCGGCGAGCCAGGCGGCGATCGTGTCCGGGTGGGCGGCGACGTCGATGAAGTGGCGTACGGCGATCAGGCGCAGACCGGGGTTGTCGCCGTCCTCGGTGCGGCGGATGAGGTCGCGGCAGAGGGAGGAGAGGGTGGCCAGGGCGGCGGGGCGCTCCTCCGGGGTGAGGTAGCGGTCGGCGACCTGGGTGGCGGCGAAGGCGAGGACGCCCTCGACGATGGCGAGGTCGGTCTCGTGCGGGAGGTGGGTGCGGGCCGTCTCCAGGTAGGCGGTGGCGGCGAGTTCTCCGTCGCGGACGGCGTCGCGCAGGGCGTTCCAGACGACCGCGCGGGTGAGCGGTTCGGGCAGTCCGGCGAGGCTCTTGCGGACGGTCTCGAAGGATTCGGTTTCGAAGCGGACCTTGGCGTAGGTCAGGTCGCCGTCGTTGAGCAGCAGCAGTGCCGGGCGCTTGCCGATGGGGTGCGGGGCCGTGTGCGGGACGTCGAGGTCGAGGCGTTCGCGCAGGACGAGGTGGCCCTCGTTGTCGCCGAGGTCCAGGTCGTACAGGCCGACGGCGATGCGGTGGGGGCGGCTGCCGGCGTGGTCGACGGTGAGGGTGTAGGTGCCGTTCTCGCCGGGGGTGACGGACGGGGTGAGGGTGTCGACGCCGGTGGTGCGCAGCCAGTTGTCGGCCCAGGCGTGGACGTCGCGTTCGGTGGCGTCGGCGAGGGAGTCGACGAAGTCGGCGAGGGTGGCGTTGGCGAACTTGTGGCGGGCGAAGTGGGTGTTGATGCCGGTGAGGAAGTCCTTCTCACCGAGCCAGGCCACCAGTTGGCGCAGCGCGGAGGCGCCCTTGGCGTAGGAGATGCCGTCGAAGTTGAGCAGGGCCGTGGCGGTGTCGTTGACGCCTTCGGGGGCGACGGGGTGGGTGGAGGGGCGCTGGTCGGCGTCGTAGCCCCAGGGCTTGCGGACGACGCCGAAGTCGGTCCAGGTGTCGGTGAAGCGGGTGGCTTCGGTGAGGGTCTGGTAGCCCATGTACTCGGCGAAGGACTCGTTCAGCCAGATGTCGTCCCACCAGCGAAGGGTGACGAGGTCGCCGAACCACATGTGGGCCATCTCGTGGGCGATGACCATGGCGCGGGTCTGGCGTTCGGTGTCGGTGACGGCGGAGCGGTAGACGAACTCGTCGCGGAAGGTGACCAGTCCGGGGTTCTCCATGGCGCCGGCGTTGAACTCGGGGACGAACGCCTGGTCGTAGGAGCCGAAGGGGTACGGCTCGTCGAACTTCTCGTGGTAGCGGTCGAAGCACGCGCGCGTGACCTCGAAGAGCTCGTCGGTGTCCGCGTCGAGGTAGGGGGCGAGCGAGCGACGGCAGTGCAGGCCGAAGGGCAGGCCGCGGTGTTCGGTGCGCACGGAGTGGTAGGGGCCGGCGGCGACGGCGACGAGGTAGGTGGAGATCAGCGGGGTGGAAGCGGCCTGCCAGCGGCCGTCGCCGAGGTGTTCGGTGATGCCGTTGGCGAGGACACTCCAGCCCTCGGGGGCTTTGACGGACAGGTCGAAGACGGCCTTGAGGTCGGGCTGGTCGAAGGCGGCGAAGACGCGCTGGGCGTCGTCCATGCACAACTGTGTGTAGAGGTACGTCTCGCCGTCGACGGGGTCGGTGAAGCGGTGCATGCCCTCGCCGGTGCGGGAGTAGCGCATGGCCGCGTCGACGCGCAGTTCGTGCTCGCCGGCGGTGAGGTTCTTCAGGGGCAGCCTGTTCTCGTCCAGGGTCTGCGGGTCGAGGGGTTGTCCGTCCAGCGTGACGGAGCGCAGCTCGGCCGGCTTGATCTCGACGAAGGTGTCCGTGTCCGCGTGGTCCGCGCGCGTGGTGAACCGGATGACGGTGCGGGAGTCGAAGGTCTCGTCGCCGGTGGTCAGATCGAGTTCGATCGTGTAGCGGTGGACGTCGAGGAGCTGGGCACGGGTCTGCGCTGCGTCGCGCGTCAGTACGGACATGCAGGACATGCTGCCTGATGCCGCTGACAAGGCACAGGGGCTGATCAGTAAGTACCTTATGTTCGGTCTTCGGTGCGCCTTATGGCCGGTCCTTGGCCGGTGTCGCCGCCGGGCTGTCGCGCTGCAGCGGGACGCGGGCGTCGGGGTGGGGCAGGGCGGGGCGCGGGCCCGGTTCCGGGCCCCCGGGGTCGTCCTTGACGAGGGCGCGTAACTCGCGTACCTCCTGTTCCAGTGCGCGATGGCGCTGGTAGGAGTCGTACAGGTAGCGGACCTTGGTGCGCAGCGCCCATGGTTCGATGGGCTTCATGACCAGGTCGGCGACGCCGAGTCCGTAGGCGGTGGCGGTCAGTTCGTGGTCCGCGCCGAAACCGGTGAGCAGGATGACGGGTATGTGCTGGGTCTGCTCCAGGCGCCGCATGTAGCGCACCACCTCCAGGCCGCTGACGCCGGGCATGCGGACGTCCAGGAGCAGGAGCCCGACCTGCCCGCGGAACACCTGCTTGAGCGCCTGGTCACCGCTGGTGGCACGGGCGAGCCGGTAGCCCAGCGGGGCCAGGGCGCTCTCCAGCGCGTAGAGCGTGTCCTCATGGTCGTCGACTATGAGGATCTTGGCATCCGACGGCATGGCCCGACGTCCCTCCCGCGTGGACATCCAGGGGATGTCCGGGGCGCTGACGGGGAGTGCGTGTCAGCTGGCATGGAGTGCACAGCGCAGCATGCCCGGCATGGGCCGCCGTGTCACTCCCTCGGGAGGGCCCGTCCGGGTCGTGTGGTCACATTCGCGTCGTCTGCCCGGGGGCGGTGGGCGCGGCGCCGTTGATCGTGTCCTCGGCGATGCTCTCGTGGTGCCTGATCACTTCGGCGATGATGAAGTTGAGGAACTTTTCGGCGAAAGCCGGGTCGAGCTTGGCGTTTTCGGCGAGCGTGCGCAGGCGGGCGATCTGGCGGGCCTCGCGGGCGGGGTCGGCCGGCGGGAGCTGGTGCTTGGCCTTGAGGTGGCCGACCTGCTGGGTGCACTTGAAGCGCTCGGCGAGCATGTGGACGACGGCCGCGTCGATGTTGTCGATGCTGTCGCGCAGCCGGGCGAGCTCCTCGCGGACGGCGGGGTCGACGTCGCCGGGGGGTGTGTTGCTGGTGGTCATGAGGGCCCAGCCTACGGGGCTCCTCAGGTGGTCGTTCGTTCGATCAGGGGTGGGTCGTCGGGGTCGGGGACCTGGTTGCTCCAGCCGCCGGGGACGGTGCGGCCCTGCTGGGCGCGGAAGCGGACGGGGGCCATGCCGACGCGGCGGGTGAACAGGCGGGAGAAGTAGGCGGGGTCGTCGTAGCCGACGCGGCGGGCGACGGCGGCTACGGGGAGTTCGGTGGCGGCGAGGAGTTCCTTGGCGCGGCCCAGGCGGATGCCGAGCAGATAGTCCTTGGGGCTGCAGCCGGCGCCGCGCCGCACGGCGGTGCGCAGTTCGGCGAGGGTCATGCCGTGCCGGGCGGCGTGCTCGGCGACGGTCAGCGGCAGGCACGCGTCGCGGGCGAGGGCCTTGAGGACGAGGTCGCCGTCCGGCGCGAGGTCGGCACGCGCGCGACGCAGGGCGACGAGGAGTTCGTGGACGGCGGCGCCGGTCTCCACCTCCAGGAGGGGGTTGTCGCGGCGGGCGGCGCGCGCCATGCGTCCGATGACGGCACGCGGGCCGGAGGCGTCGGAGAGGGGCACGACGGGGCGGTCCGGTTCGATGTAGCCGAGTTCGGTGTACGAGGCCGCGGCGGGCCCGGCAAAGTCGACGAAGCCCTCGTCCCAGCCGGTGCCGGGGTCGGGCGCGTAGTGGTGCGGCACGCCGGGGGTCAGCCACAGCAGCGCGGGGGCGGTGACGGTCGTACGGCGGCCGTCGGGGTCGGCGTACCAGCCGCCGCCGGTGCTGATCACGACGGCGACATGATGGTCCAGGACCCTGGGTCCGACGGTGGGCAGGGCGCCGTACTGCAGGCCGACGCCGAGGCAGACGAGGCCGAGCCGGTGGTGGGCGGGGCCGGGCGTGAAGAACCGCATCCAGGTGTGGTACATCCGCGGTCCTCTCTGCGTCGCTTCGGTCCAAGCAGCGCCGATCTTTGTCCATGGACCTGATCACCGCCAGAGGTGAGGGTGGGGCGCATGAGCGAGTTCACGGTGGGGGAAACGGATTTCCTGCTGGACGGGCGGCCGGTGCGGCTGCTGTCCGGCGCGCTGCACTACTTCCGGGTGCACGAGGCCCAGTGGGGGCACCGGCTGGCGATGCTGCGGGCGATGGGCCTCAACTGCGTGGAGACGTACGTGCCGTGGAATCTGCACGAGCCGCGGCCGGGGCACAGCCGGGACGTCCAGGCGCTGGGCCGTTTCCTGGATGCGGTCCGGGAGGCGGGGCTGTGGGCGATCGTGCGGCCGGGGCCGTACATCTGCGCCGAGTGGGAGAACGGCGGGCTTCCGTACTGGCTGACGGCGGAGCTGGGCGCACGCGCGCGTACGCGTGACGAGCGCTACCTGGGGTATGTGGCGAGCTGGTTCCGTCGGCTGCGGCACGAGATCGTGCCCCGGCAGATCGACCGCGGCGGCCCGGTGATCATGGCGCAGGTCGAGAACGAGTACGGCAGCTACGGCTCGGACGCGGAGTATCTGCGCCGCCTGGCCGGCCTGCTGCGCGAGCAGGGCGTCACGGTCCCGCTGTTCACCTCGGACGGCCCCGAGGACCACATGCTCTCCGGCGGCTCGATCCCCGGGGTCCTGGCGACGGTGAACTTCGGCTCCCACGCGCGCGAGGCGTTCGAGACGCTGCGCCGGCACCGCCCCGACGGTCCGCTGATGTGCATGGAGTTCTGGTGCGGCTGGTTCGACCACTGGGGCGGCAAGCACGTCGTACGGGATCCCGGGGACGCGGCGGCGGCCCTGCGGGAGGTCCTGGAGTGCGGCGCCTCGGTCAACCTGTACATGGCGCACGGCGGCACGAGTTTCGCCGGCTGGGCGGGCGCCAACCGGGGCGGCGGCGTGCTGCACGACGGCCCGCTGGAGCCCGATGTGACGTCGTACGACTACGACGCCCCGATCGACGAGTACGGCCGCCCCACGGAGAAGTTCTGGGCCTTCCGCGAGATCCTCGCCGACTATGCCGAGTACGCCGGGTACGCCGGGTACGCCGACGGCCTTCTGCCCGAAGTCCCGCCCGTACCCGCCCGGTTGGGCGCCCCGGCCGAGGTGGTGCTGACCGACTGGGCGCCCCTGAGCGACGTACTGGAGGCGCTGGGCGGCCCGGAGGCGTCCGGCCCGGTCCCGCCCACCTTCGAGGAACTGGGCGTCGAGCGGGGCCTGGTGCGGTACGAGGTGGCGGTGCCGGGGCCGCGGCAGCCGTATCCGCTGATGGTGCGCGGGCTGCGGGACCTGGCCGTGGTGTACGTCGACGGGGAGCGGGCCGGGGTGCTCACCGAGGACGAGGCGTGCCTCGCGGAGCCCGTCGCGGGGTACGCGCGCGTGGAGCTGTGGGTGGAGTCCCTGGGGAGGGTCAACTACGGGCCGCGGCTGGGCGAGCCCAAGGGGATCACCGGGGGCGTGCTGCACGAGCGGCAGTATCTGCACGACGTACGCGCGCGTGGGCTGCGGCTGGAGGCGCTGGACGACATCGAGCGGGTCCGGGCGGTGCCGTCGCGGGAGCTGCCCGAGGACGGTGCCCCGGGGCTGTACCGGGGCACCGTCACCGTGCGGGGCGCTGGTGACGCCCGCCTGGAGCTGCCGGGCTTCACGCGCGGGTTCGTGTGGATCAACGGCTTCGGTCTGGGCCGTTACTGGTCCACGGGCCCGCAGCACTCGCTGTACGTCCCGGGTCCCGTCCTGCGGGAGGGCGGCAACGACGTGTGGGTGCTGGAGCTGGCGGAGACGGCCCGGTGGGGGCCCGGCGAGGCGGGCGCCCCGGTGCTCCGGGCCGTCTGACGCAACCCTGCTGACGCCACCCCTGCTGACGTACCCCTGGTGCGGAGGCTGCCTACAGGGCGTTCGCCGCGCGGGCGATGTCCTTCGCGAAGGTGCTGACCTCGGTGTAGACGCCGGGCACACCGGTGCGGGCGCAGCCGTCGCCCCAGCTGACGATGCCGACCTGGATCCACTTGCCCGCGTCGTCCTTGCGGAACATGGGGCCGCCGGAGTCGCCCTGGCAGGTGTCGATGCCGCCGCTCTGCCAGCCGGCGCACAGTTCCTCCTTCGACACCAGCCGGTTTCCGTAGTGGCGCTTGCACAGGCGGTCGGCGACGAACGGAACGGTGGCCTTCTGGAGCTTGGTCGTGCCCGTGCCACCGCCCTCCTGGGTGTCGCCCCACCCGGCGATCGTGAACATGCCGCGGTTGTAGCGGTCCGTGGTGGCGATCTTCAGCGTCGGCTTGTTGATGGGCCGGGCGAGCTTGATCAGCGCCCAGTCCTTGCCGCTGCCGTTGTAGCCCGGGGCGACCTTGACCTTGGTCGACTTGACCTTGATCCCGGCGGATGAGTCGAGGTCGTTGACACCCGCGGTGACGGTGATGCTGGTGTTGTTGCCGGAGCCGTCCATGCAGTGGGCGGCGGTGAGCACGACGTCCTTCTTGTAGAGCGCCCCGCCGCAGCCCATGGAGAGACTGACCATGAACGGGAACTCGTTCTGCGCGGCAGGCGTTCCCCCGACGACGCGGGTGGACGCGGCCTGCGCGCTGAGGGGCTGAAGGGAGGCGACCGCGAGGGCCACGGCACCGACCGCCGCGGCTCTTTTGGCCAGGGTTATGCCGCTTCTCTTCGGCGAGCTAAGGGTCAACGTACGTCCTTTCATGGCGTGTTGAGCGGCCCGCAGTATGAAGATCAGGTGGCATGCTTGACAAGGACGGATCTCACGTCCCGGGCATGGAACCTCGCCGGGGAAAAACCCCTCACATCCCCGTAGAGTGGAATCGGGTTCAAGGCGTCTTGGGGGTACGGGCGTGGCGAACGGCGGACCGGTCCAGCACGGCTTCCCGCACCTTCAGACGGTGCGGGCCTCGATCACCGCGCTCTACAGGCGGCTGTCGTACGACACCATCCAGACGTTCGCGACCAGCGTGCTGCCCGCCGATGTGGCGTTCTGCGACACGGATGATCTGTATCTGGGCGCGCAGCGGGTGGCGCGCGAACTGGTGCGGCACTACCACCTGCCGGACGCCCGGATGGTCGTCAGCTTCCGGGAGATGAACCACGCGGCGAGCGTCGAACTCGCCGCCGGGCCCGAGTACTTCGTCGAGCTGAACGACCGCTTCCGCACCCATCGCCGGGACATCGGGGCGGCCCTCGCCCACGAGGTGATGCACGTGTACCTGCACCGCCTCGACCTGTCCTTCCCCGGCACCCGGGACAACGAGATCCTCACCGACACGGCGACGACGTATCTCGGGGCGGGCTGGCTGCTCCTCGACGCGTACCGGGAGGACGCGGCGTCCTCGCAGAAGCTGGGGTATCTGACGCCGGAGGAGTTCGGGTACGTCCTCGCCAAGCGGGCGCTGGTCTTCGCCGAGGATCCGTCGGTGTGGTTCACCAGTCCGCAGGCGTACACGGCGTATGTGAAGGGCATGGCCGAGGCGCGGCTCGACGAGCAGCAGCCGCCGCTGACGGCGGCCGGGTGGGCGGGGCGCCGCCGGTACGCGCGCGATCGGCGTCATGCCCAGGACGAGCGCGGGGTGGGGGCGCGGCCGGGGGTGCCGTATGCGTTCACGCCGGATGGGCGGGGGCCGCTGCGGGTGTCGTTTCCGTGTCCGACGTGTCAGCAGCGGATTCGGGTGCCGGTGCGGGGGCGGGTTCGGGCGCGGTGTGGGTTGTGCCGGACGGTGTTGGAG
>NZ_LLZG01000099.1 GCF_001509475.1 Streptomyces regalis | reverse complement strand
TCAAGGCGGAGGCCGCGCCCGCGGCGCAGCCGCAATCGGGTACAGCAAATCCCGTCAGGACCGCAGTAAAGAGGCCCGCACCCACAAGGGACGCGGGCCCTACTCATGTCCGGGTAGCCCTCTCGATGCCCGTCCGCACCATCAGCCCGTCCGGCGTTTGAGGACGAGGCCCGTTCAGGGCCGAAGCGGGGGTCTGGGGGGCGGCAGCCCCCAGGGACGGCAGCCACAGCGCCGGGAAGCCTCAGACGCCGGGCACCCACAATGCGGCCCCACCAGCGGAGCGCCACGGCCACCTTGACGGAGTCACATTCGCTCGGTACCCAGAAGTCAGGGCACTTTCCCCGCGCGTCCCCCTGGAGGTGGCGTATGCCGGCATCGGCGAGGCACGAGACGCGGGCGTTGCTCCGCGCGCACCTGGCGGCCGCCTCGTCCTACCGGCATCTCACCCGCCACTGCCCGATCTGCCACCGCCTGCTGCGGCTGGCGCTGGACTCCGCCCCACGCCCCGCCCAGGCGGCTCCGGGCGAGGTCAGCAGGGACGAAACCGCTTCCACAGCGTGATCGTCCCGGACGTCAACTCCCGTGCCACCATGGGGCGCTGGAGCGCACAGCTCCCTTTAGCGCACATAGTCCAGCGGCAACAAGCACCGCGGCATGTGACGGGTGTCACCGCATGAGTTTCCGGAAGCGCGGTACTTACACCCCACCTACAACTGGTCAATTTAATATGTGCAATTGCACCAGCTTCCGGAGATCGCCCCACCCACGCCGAGCGACCACCCGGGGCGCGTCCACAGGAGATCCGACACCCCTCCCCACACTCCGACAAGCCCACCCACAGGACCACCGTCGGCACACGCTCCGCGCACAAAAAAGATCGCGCTGGACTCGGCGGAGTCCAGCGCGATCCACGACGCACCCTTGTCACGTGCCTGCGAAGCTCTGATCGGCTCGGGCGTGGGCTCTGTTGGGGCAGAACCCGCGTCGCTTGGAGCTAGGGTTCGGGCGCCACGGAAGTTGGGGGAACTCCCGATTTGCCCGGTTATGCAGTTGTTCAGGCCTCGCTGCGCTGCTGCGGGATACCCGCGAGCAGCGCGCGGACCTCAGCCTCGCGGTAACGGCGGTGTCCGCCGAGCGTGCGGATGGACGTAAGCTTCCCGGCCTTCGCCCACCGCGTGACCGTCTTGGGGTCCACGCGGAACATCGTGGCGACCTCAGCCGGGGTCAGCAGCGGCTCGGCATCAGGGGTGCGAGCGGTCATGAGCGGCCTCCTCGGGAGAACCGAACCTTCTCGGTTCTTTCCTCTAAATTCTGCACCTTGACCCGCGTTGCCCGAAATGGCGGACGCGAGTCGAGTCGGTTATAGGACGAACGGCTTGTCCTCGGCACTACAACTACACCATCTGTCCAGCCGCGTCGGCCAAACCGATGGAATTGCCCTCCCAGGTGTTCATCAGCGACGGAAGCCGATGGACCATGCCATAGCGGACAGTCACGCCACTGTGACGATCAGTCACAGTGGCGTGCAGGAGTCTCAAGACCCCCCAAAGCGTGCAATGTCGAGCTAGAGCCCTCCCCGGACTCCTTGTCCTATTTTGGCACGAGGAGGGGTTAGGGATGCAAGGGCCGCGTACGTGCGGTCCGTCACGCTTGCGTGCGTTGACACACCCTTGATGCATACGCCCGGATCGGGACCTACGTCCCTTGTTGACGAGGCATCAAGAACCCCAGAACGAGCACGAAACCCCAAAACGGGCGCCCCGTCAAACGCCAGTTCGTTACCTACCGGAGTGCGCCAGGTCACACCCGACCGCTCGGTTCGCCGACGCTCAGTTCGCCGACCGCCGGTCCCGAACCGACCGCCACCGCTCCACGAGCCGCCCGTACGCCGCCCCCGCGGCCTCCCCGTCGCCGTACCGCAGCGCCTCGATGCCCTCGGCCACATCGGCCGCCGAGTGATCGTCCTCCAGCTCGCCCGCCGGCAGGGTGTGCACCAGGCCGCCGTAGTCCAGCTCGACCAGCGAGCGCGGGTGGAACTCCTCCAGCCAGCGCCCGACGTCCACCAGGCCGTCGATGAGCGGCCCCTCGTCGATGGCATCCTTGAGCGTTCTCAGAGCCCGCGCCACCCGCCGCCGCGCCTGCACCATGGGCGTGCGGTAGCGCAGCATCGGGGGGAACTCGCCCGAGCCCTTGTCGAAGCGCCGCTCCTCGTCCGACACCAGCACGAACCAGTGCAGCGGCACCTGCCAGGTCGAGGTGCGGATCCACGGCCGGGCGTCCGGGTTGCGGGCCAGCCAGCGCTCGTAGTCCTGGGCCGTCTGGCGCCGTACGACCTCCGGCAGCGCCGCGTCCAGGACCGGCTTCGGCAGCTCCTCGGCCAACTCCCCGAGCGCCTGCCAGCCGCGCAGCCGGGTGCGCCACGGGCACACGCACACCACCCCGTCGACCTCCAGCACGAAGGCGTCGCTGCTCTCGTGCACCGGCACGGGGATGGGCGGGGTGGGCAGCAAGTCCGCCAGGGAGCGGCGCAGTTCGTCCTGGTACGAGGGGCGGTCGGGGCGGCGGGCGTAACGGTCCCAGTGGCCGCGCTCCGGCTCGGGGAAGGCGGCCAGCGGCTCGTAGACGCGCAGATAGGTCGCGTACGGGACGATCACCGAGGACACCTTGGGCACGCCTGCTCCCTCCCCCGCCGTCTGCCAGGAAAACCTGCGAAACCCGCTCACAAACGTGCGGGAAAACTATGCAAATCGTCGCACGGCCTTACTCCGGGAGTAGGTGATCCTGAGCTCTGCGGGTTGGACGGGCGCCGACGGGTCTAATCTCATGCTCACAGCCCCCGCCACCTGTACGGGAGCTCGCTCCAATCGCCGCCAGTACTCAGGAGTCACCACAGTGACCGACGTAACACACGGCGTCCTGCACACCCTGTTCCACTCGGATCAGGGGGGTCATGAGCAAGTAGTGCTCTGCCAGGACCGCGCCAGCGGCCTCAAGGCCGTCATCGCCATCCACTCCACCGCTCTGGGCCCCGCCCTCGGCGGTACACGCTTCTACCCGTACGCGACCGAGGAAGAGGCCGTCGCCGACGCGCTGAACCTCGCGCGCGGGATGTCGTACAAGAACGCCATGGCCGGCCTCGACCACGGCGGCGGCAAGGCCGTGATCATCGGCGATCCGGAGAGGATCAAGTCCGAGGAGCTGCTGCTGGCCTACGGCCGGTTCGTGGCCTCGCTGGGCGGTCGGTACGTCACCGCGTGCGACGTCGGTACGTACGTCGCCGACATGGACGTCGTGGCCCGCGAGTGCCGCTGGACGACCGGACGCTCCCCCGAGAACGGCGGCGCGGGCGACTCCTCCGTGCTCACCGCCTTCGGCGTCTACCAGGGCATGCGCGCCTCCGCCCAGCACCTGTGGGGCGACCCGTCGCTGCGTGGCCGCAAGGTCGGCATCGCCGGCGTCGGCAAGGTCGGCCACCACCTGGTGGAGCACCTGCGCGCGGAAGGCGCCGAGGTCGTCATCACGGACGTGCGCGAGGAGGCCGTGGGGCGGATCCTCGCCGCTCACCCGACGGGCGTGACGGCCGTCGCCGACACCGCCACCCTGATCCGCGCCGAGGGCCTCGACATCTACGCCCCCTGCGCGCTCGGCGGCGCCCTGAACGACGACACCGTGCCGGTGCTGACCGCCCAGGTGGTGTGCGGCGCGGCCAACAACCAGCTCGCCCACCCGGGCGTGGAGAAGGACCTCGCCGACCGCGGGATCCTCTACGCGCCCGACTACGTGGTGAACGCCGGCGGTGTCATCCAGGTCGCCGACGAGTTGCACGGCTTCGACTTCGCCCGGTGCAAGGCGAAGGCGGCGAAGATCTACGACACCACGCTGGCCATATTCGCACGTGCGAAGATGGACGGGATTCCGCCGGCCGCCGCGGCCGACCGGATCGCCGAGCAGCGGATGGCGGAGGCACGCCGGGCGCTCTGAGCCGAGGAGCCGAGCCGACCGACACCCATAACATGGGTTTGACCGGTACCCGCCGGTGGGCAGTTGGAGAGAACTCTCACTTCTACCGGCGGGTCGACCGCCAATAAGTGGTTAAAATCGCGGTTGACCAGCGAGGACAGGGCGCCTCGAAGGTCCTGAGCACACGCACGTGCTGCGGGCGACGTACCGTATGGGCGTGGGCTCAGGTACCGTGGAAGCCCTACGGACCGGCCTCTCCATGGAGAGTCCGTTCCAGATCATGAACGCGTGTCGAGACTCTGGGGCCGTCGAGCCCCGTCACCGAGGGGGTCGAGCCATGGGGCGCGGCCGGGCCAAGGCCAAGCAGACGAAGGTCGCCCGCCAGCTGAAGTACAACAGCGGCGGGACTGACCTGTCGCGTCTGGCCAACGAGCTGGGCGCTTCGACTTCGAACCAGCCGCCGAATGGCGAGCCGTTCGAGGACGACGAAGACGACGACCCGTACGCGCAGTACGCGGATCTGTACAACGACGACGACGAGGACGAAGAGGACGACGAGTCCGGTCCCACGTCGCAGCGTCGCGGCGCTTGACGTAGCGCGCTTCGCAGTTACCGTCACAACTGCACTTCACCCGGTCCAGGGCCTCAGCACTGGACCGGGTTTCGTGCTGCCGCTCAGGCAGGCTCAGGCGACGGGCTTAATTTGAGTACGTGCCCACCAGCGCGGCGCCCGTCTCGTGGTCGCCCCTGTCCGTGATCTCGCCTGCGACCCAGGCGTCCACGCCTCGGTCGGCCAGCGTCGCCAGGGCCGCCTCCGTGGACTCCTCGGGCACGATCGCGATCATGCCGACGCCCATGTTCAGGGTCTTCTCCAGCTCCAGGAGCTCGACCTGGCCCGTCTTGCCGACGAGGTCGAAGATCGGGGCCGGGGTCCAGGTGGTGCGGTCGACGATCGCGTGCAGGGTGTCCGGGATCACCCGGGCCAGGTTGGCCGCGAGGCCGCCGCCCGTGACGTGGCTGAAGGCGTGCACGTCCGTGGTGCGGGTGAGGGCCAGGCAGTCCAGCGAGTAGATCTTCGTCGGCTCCAGCAGCTCCTCGCCGAGGGTGCGGCCGAGCTCGTCGATCTGCGCGTCCAGGGCCAGACCGGCCTGGTTCAGCAGGACGTGCCGGACCAGCGAGTACCCGTTCGAGTGAAGACCGGACGCCGCCATGGCGATCACCGCGTCACCCTTACGGATGCGATCCGGGCCCAGCAGCCGGTCGGCCTCCACGACGCCCGTACCGGCGCCGGCCACGTCGAAGTCGTCCGCGCCCAGCAGACCCGGGTGCTCGGCCGTCTCGCCGCCCACCAGGGCGCAGCCGGCGAGCACACAGCCCTCGGCGATGCCCTTGACGATGGCGGCCACGCGCTCGGGGTGGACCTTGCCCACGCAGATGTAGTCGGTCATGAACAGCGGCTCGGCGCCGCACACCACGATGTCGTCCATGACCATGGCGACCAGGTCGTGGCCGATGGTGTCGTAGACGCCCATCTGGCGGGCGACGTCGACCTTGGTGCCGACGCCGTCGGTGGCGGAGGCGAGGAGGGGACGCTCGTAGCGCTTGAGGGCGGAGGCGTCGAAGAGGCCGGCGAAACCGCCGAGGCCGCCGAGGACCTCGGGGCGCTGCGTCTTCTTCACCCACTCCTTCATCAGCTCGACCGCGCGGTCGCCCGCTTCGATGTCGACGCCGGCAGCCGCGTAGGAAGCACCGGGCACAGCAGTCTCAGACATTGCCTGGGATCTTTCGGGTTGGTTTCTACGGGGCTTACGGGCGACGGATCGCGTCGACGGCAGCCGGGGCGGCCGTACCGGCCGCGAGCTCGGTCTCCAGGAGCTGCTTGCCGAGCAGCTCGGGGTCCGGGAGCTCCATCGGGTACACGCCGTCGAAGCAGGCGCGGCACAGGTTCGGCTTGGCGATGGTGGTCGCCTCGATCATGCCGTCGAGGGAGATGTACGACAGCGAGTCGGCGCCGAGCGAGGTGCCGATCTCCTCGATGGTCATGCCGTTGGCGATGAGCTCGGCGCGGGTGGCGAAGTCGATGCCGAAGAAGCAGGGCCACTTCACGGGGGGCGAGGAGATCCGGATGTGGACCTCGGCGGCGCCCGCCTCGCGGAGCATGCGGACCAGGGCGCGCTGGGTGTTGCCGCGCACGATGGAGTCGTCGACGACGACCAGGCGCTTGCCCTTGATGACTTCCTTCAGCGGGTTCAGCTTCAGGCGGATGCCGAGCTGGCGGATGGTCTGCGAGGGCTGGATGAACGTACGGCCGACGTACGCGTTCTTCACGAGACCCGCGCCGAACGGGATGCCGCTCGCCTCCGCGTAACCGATCGCCGCCGGGGTGCCGGACTCCGGGGTCGCTATGACCAGGTCGGCCTCGACCGGGGCTTCCTTCGCGAGCTTGCGGCCCATCTCCACGCGGGAGAGGTAGACGTTCCGGCCGGCGATGTCGGTGTCCGGGCGGGCCAGGTACACGTACTCGAAGACACAGCCCTTGGGCTTCGCTTCCGCGAATCGGGAGGTGCGCAGGCCGTTCTCGTCGATGGCGACGAACTCGCCCGGCTCGACCTCGCGCACGTAGCTGGCGCCGCAGATGTCGAGGGCGGCGGACTCGGACGCGACGACCCAGCCGCGCTCCAGGCGGCCGAGGACCAGCGGGCGGATGCCCTGCGGGTCACGGGCGGCGTACAGGGTGTGCTCGTCCATGAAGACGAGCGAGAAGGCGCCCTTGACCTGCGGGAGGACCTGGTGCGCGGCCTCCTCGATGGTCAGCGGCTTGCCGTCCTCGTCGACCTGGGCCGCGAGCAGCGCGGTCAGCAGGTCGGTGTCGTTGGTCGCCGCGACGCGCGGGGTGCGGCCGCCTTCCTGCTTGGGCAGGTCGGCGACCATCTCCGCGAGCTGGGCGGTGTTGACCAGGTTGCCGTTGTGGCCGAGCGCGATGGAGCCGTGCGCGGTGGCGCGGAACGTCGGCTGGGCGTTCTCCCACACGGAGGCGCCAGTGGTCGAGTAGCGGGCGTGTCCGACCGCGATGTGACCCTGGAGCGAACCGAGAGAGGTCTCGTCGAAGACCTGGGACACGAGGCCCATGTCCTTGAAGACGAGGATCTGGGAGCCGTTGCTGACCGCGATTCCCGCGGATTCCTGGCCCCGATGCTGGAGGGCGTAGAGCCCGAAGTAAGTGAGCTTGGCGACCTCTTCGCCCGGAGCCCAGACACCGAAGACGCCACAAGCGTCCTGGGGGCCTTTCTCACCGGGGAGCAGATCATGATTGAGTCGACCGTCACCACGTGGCACGCCACCGAGTGTAGGCGAGATCGACCACTGGTCCGAATTGGGGATACACGCCTGTAAAGGATCACTCAGCGGCGGCCGCGTTGACGTGTTCGCCGTTTTCGCTGGTCAGGGTGAGGTTGCGGTGATCCAGTTGGTACTTCACCGTGCCGTCGAAGAGGCCCAGGAGGGACTTCTCCGTATTCATGAGTGAGGTGTCGCACATCATGCGCGTGGTGGACGCGGTGCCCAGCGTGATACGGCCGTCGCTGACCGTCGCCGTCGCCCTGACCTTGTTGCAACCGAGGCTGCCGCTGACCTGTCCGGCCTTCTTGTCGAAGGTGAGGTGGGCCTTGCCGCCGGTGTCGGGGCTGGTGACGGTCCACTTCGTGCCGTAGAGCGGGGCGGCCTCCTGCTTGGTGAGGGCGACGCGGTCGCCGTCCGCCGTGGTGAGGATGAGCTTGTCGCCCTCGGCCTCGGTGGTGAGGTCGCCGTCGGAGAGGGTGCGGGCGAGGGTCTGCTCGAAGTTCGCGGGGACGCCCTCGCAGGCCATCTCGGTCGCCTGCATCCGGTCGAAGGTGACGTGGCTGTCGGCGAAGGCGGCCTCGGCGCCGAAGTTGTTGCAGCCGAGGTTGCCCTTGACCTCGCCGCCGTCGGCGACGCGCAGATAGGCGTGGGACGGGGCGGCGCTCTTCTTGCCGTCGACGGTGACCTCGTCGACCGCCCAGTAGGCGCCGGTGACGGAGGCCGACGCCCCGGCCCCGACGGAGTCGCTGCCCGCGTCCTCGCTGCCGCAGGCCACGGCGAGCGGGAGGAGGGTCAGTGCGGCGAGGGCGGCCAGTCGCTGCTTGTCCATGCCGAGTGTGCCGAGTGTGTTCATGCCGGTGGGACGGGAGGGACGCGGGACTGGTTCCGCTTGTGACGCCGGACGGGTGGCGCCCGGAGCGACTCGCCTGACGCCGGTCGCGCGTCACCCCATGAGCGGCAGCAACCCGCCCAGGTCCGCCCGCTCCCCGCTCGCGCTCACCTTGGCGTCCGCGAGGGCGTCCTGCCACGCCAGCCGCCCGGTCGCGAGCCGGATCCAGGTCAGCGGGTCGGTCTCGACGACGTTGGGCGGGGTGCCCCGGGTGTGCCTCGGCCCCTCGACGCACTGCACCACGGCGTACGGCGGGATCCGCACCTCGGTCGAGCCGCCCGGCGCCCTCGCGGCGAGGGCGTCGGCGAGGAGACGGGTGCAGGCGGCGAGGGCCTGGCGGTCGTACGGGATGTCGAGGCCGGGGACGGCGGCGTTCAGGTCGTCGGTGTGGACGACGAGTTCGACGGTGCGGGTGACCAGGTAGTCGGCGAGGGTCATGGCGCCGGTGCGGGCGGCGAGGACGCGGTCGCCGGGTGCGTCCGCCAGCTTCTGTGTGAGGCGCTCCTCGGTGCGGGCGTACAGGGCGTCGAGGTCGGGGTTGGCGGCGGCCAGGTCGCGGGTGCCGTCGGCGATGTCGCCGGCGCGGGCGGCGGTGGCGGAGGGCCAGTCCAGGAGGGTGAGCTCCGGCTTCGCCGGCTCGTCGCGGTCGAGGTTGCGGCTGACGGTCTCCACGGCCATGGTCACGTGTGCGGCCAGGTCCCGCACGGTCCAGCCCGCCAGCCGGGTGGGCAGCGCGAGTTGCTCGGGGGTGAGGGTGCGTACGGCCTGACGTACGTTCCCGAACTGGGCGAGGATCGCGGTGCGGATCTTGGCGGGGTCATAGGTGCGGGTGCGCTTCTTGGCCGGCGGCATAGGGGCAGCCTATGCGGGCTGCGATTCCGTCGTGGGGGCCTCGAACGCCTCGCGGTTGCGGGGGACGCCGATGCCGCGCCAGGTGAAGGGGATGCCGCGGGCGGTGTCCGGGTCGGGGCCGTCCATCAGCTGGAAGTGGAGGTGGGGCTCGGTGGAGTTGCCCGAGTTGCCGCAGCGGGCCAGCGACTGTCCGACGGTCACGCGTTCGCCCTCGCGGACGGTGAGCGAGCCGCGCTGCAGGTGGGCGTAGAGCGCGTAGGTGCCGTCGCCGAGGTCGAGGATGACGTGGTTGCCGACGATCCGCTTGGCTCCGAACAGGTCGCGCACGGACGCCTCCAGGACCATGAGATACAGCAGCCCCGGCAGCGAGGTGCGGCTCAGGTGGTCGCGCTGCGTGTCGGTGGCCCGTACGACGATGGCGTCGGCGACCGCGAGGAGCGGGGCGCCGAAGGCGGGGAAGGCGCTGTTGCGGCGGGCGAGCGGCCACAGCGGACGGAAGCCGGGGCGGGCGCCGGGCTCAGGTTCGGCGACGACGTCGATGGCGAAGGTCTGGCCGTAGGCGTGCGTGCCGTGGCTCGGGGTGCGGTCGGCCGGGCTGTTCAGCGCGGCCCAGCGGCCGGTGACGGGCGGGGCGACCTCGACGGGTTCCCGGGCGGCGCGCGGGCTGTCCGGGGCGCCGCCCCACCGGTTGCGTGCGGACATCGTTCCCGTTACCAAGAGCCTCAGTGGTTCTCAGCAATCCTGGCGTTTCCGCCCGGAAGGTCCGTACCGCCCAGCTCGGCGGCTTACGGTCCGCGCTTCAGCGA
>NZ_LLZG01000098.1 GCF_001509475.1 Streptomyces regalis | reverse complement strand
GGCCGGATGGCTTGGCTTTCGCCACCCGGCCAACACTCAACCTACCAACGCCCACTGACAGCCGCTGACGAATACCGAAACTCCCGGCAGCAGCTTTCACCCCCTTGCTCTGGTCTTCTTCTTGCTCTCGTCTTCTTCGCGTCACGGCCGGGCCGTCGACAGCGCCACCAGCAGCGGTACGACCCGTCCCGGCGGCACCTCGTAGCGGCCCCGCCCGGTCGTGTGGAGCCAGCCCGCGCCGGTCAGTTGGCGCAGGTGGTGGTAGATCTGGCCGGTCGTGCCGACCTCGTCCAGCTCGGCGAGCTCGGCCGCGGTGCGCCGGCCGCCGATGACCTCGCGCAGCAGCCGCAGCCGGACCGGGTGGCCGAGGGCGGCGAAGGACTCGGCGGTCTCGGTCCAGTCGGTATCGAGCAGGCCCTCGGTCAGCGAGCCGTGCTGCCACTCGTACTGCTCCCCGGTCGGCAGCCGTACGGCGCCCGTGAACAGCACGCCTCCGTCGGCCGCTGCCAGCTCGGCCAGCTGCTCCTTGAACCCTTGCAGGGCCCAGAAGTCGCCCTCTCCGAGGCGGGGCGCGGTGCGCTGCGCGTTCTCCAGCGCTGCAAGCCGTCGCTCGAGGTCGGCGACGCGTTCTTCGAGTTCCACGAACCTTGATATTACGGAACTACGTAATTACGTGCAACTGTAGGTCCGGCCTACGACAAAGCCCCCGCCCGATGACCGGGCGGGGGCTTCAGAGCCATAAGGCCGCTGGCTGCCTACTTGAGCAGCGCCGGGATCGTCTCCTCGTGCGCCACGCGCAGCTCCTCCAGGGAGAGCGTGAACTCGCCCTGCAGCTCCACGGAGTCGCCGTCGACGACACCGATGCGGGTGGCCGGCAGGCCCCGCGCACCGCACATGTCGTTGAAACGGACCTCCTCGGAGCGCGGCACGGCGACGACCGCGCGCCCCGCCGACTCGGAGAAGAGGAGGGTGAAGGCGTCCAGCCCGTCCGGTACGACCAGACGCGCGCCCTTGCCGCCGAGCAGCGCCGACTCCACGACCGCCTGGATCAGACCGCCGTCGGACAGGTCGTGCGCGGAGTCGATCATGCCGTCGCGGGAGGCGGAGATCAGGATCTCGGCGAGCAGGCGCTCACGCTCCAGGTCGACCTGGGGCGGCAGACCACCGAGGTGGTCGTGCACGACCTGCGACCAGGCCGAACCGCTGAACTCCTCACGCGTGTCGCCGAGGAGGTAGAGCAGCTGGCCCTCCTCCTGGAAAGCGACCGGCGTGCGCCGGGCCACGTCGTCGATGACGCCGAGGACCGCGACGACCGGCGTCGGGTGGATGGCGACCTCGCCGGTCTGGTTGTAGAGGGAGACGTTGCCGCCCGTCACCGGGGTGCCCAACTGCAGGCAGGCGTCGGCCAGTCCGCGCACCGCCTCCGCGAACTGCCACATGACCGCCGGGTCCTCGGGGGAGCCGAAGTTCAGGCAGTCGGAGACGGCGAGCGGCTTGGCGCCGGTCGTGGCGACGTTGCGGTACGCCTCCGCCAGCGCCAGCTGGGCGCCGTGGTACGGGTCCAGCTTCGCGTACCGGCCGTTGCCGTCCGTCGCGATGGCCACGCCGAGGCCCGTCTCCTCGTCGATGCGGATCATGCCGGAGTCCTCGGGCTGGGCGAGGACGGTGTTGCCCTGCACGAAGTGGTCGTACTGCGAGGTGATCCACTTCTTGGAGGCCTGGTTGGGAGAGGCCACCAGCTTCAGGACCTGGTCCTTCAGCTCAGCCGAACTCGCGGGCCGCGCAAGCTTGTTGGCGTCGTCCGCCTGAAGGGCGTCCTGCCACTCCGGGCGGGCGTACGGGCGCTCGTAGACCGGGCCCTCGTGCGCCACGGTCCGCGGGTCGACGTCGACGATCTTGCCGCCGTGCCAGTAGATCTCCAGGCGGTCGCCGTCGGTGACCTCACCGATGACGGTGGCGATGACGTCCCACTTCGCGCAGATCTCCAGGAACCGGTCGACCTTCTCCGGCTCGACCACCGCGCACATGCGTTCCTGCGACTCACTCATGAGGATTTCCTCGGGAGAGAGCGTCGAGTCACGCAGAGGTACGTCGTCCAGCGTCACGCGCATACCGCCGGAGCCGTTGGAGGCAAGCTCGGAGGTGGCACACGACAGACCGGCCGCACCGAGGTCCTGAATACCGACGACCAGCTTCTCCTGGAAGGCCTCCAGGGTGCACTCGATGAGCAGCTTCTCCTGGAAGGGGTCGCCGACCTGGACGGCGGGGCGCTTGGAGGGCTTGGCGTCGTCGAAGGTCTCGGAGGCCAGGATCGACGCGCCGCCGATGCCGTCACCACCCGTACGAGCCCCGTACAGGATGACCTTGTTGCCCGCGCCGGACGCCTTGGCGAGGTGGATGTCCTCGTGCCGCATGACGCCGATGGCACCGGCGTTGACCAGCGGGTTGCCCTGGTAGCAGGAGTCGAAGACGACCTCGCCGCCGATGTTCGGCAGACCGAGGCAGTTGCCGTAGCCGCCGATACCGGCGACGACACCGGGGAGCACCCGCTTGGTGTCCGGGTGGTCGGCCGCACCGAACCGCAGCGGGTCCACGACCGCCACCGGCCGCGCACCCATCGCGATGATGTCGCGGACGATGCCGCCGACACCGGTCGCGGCGCCCTGGTAGGGCTCGACGTACGACGGGTGGTTGTGCGACTCGACCTTGAAGGTCACGGCGTACCCCTGGCCGACGTCGACGACGCCCGCGTTCTCGCCGATGCCCACGAGCAGCGCATCGGACTGGGGTGCCTTCTCGCCGAACTGGCGCAGGTGCACCTTCGAGGACTTGTACGAGCAGTGCTCGGACCACATGACCGAGTACATGGCCAGCTCGGCACCGGTGGGCCGACGGCCGAGGATCTCCACGACCCTCTCGTACTCGTCCTTCTTCAGGCCGAGTTCGGCCCAGGGCAGCTCGACGTCGGGGGTCGCGGCCGCGTGCTCGACCGTGTCCAGAGGCGTCCGGCTCATGCGTTGACCAGCTTCTTGAGGATCGAGGTGAAGAAGGGGAGGCCGTCGGTGCGGCCGGAGCCGATGAGCGGCTCCACGGCGTGCTCCGGGTGCGGCATCAGGCCTACGACGTTGCCGGCCTCGTTGGTGATGCCTGCGATGTCGTTGAGCGAGCCGTTCGGGTTGAAGTCCAGGTAGCGGAACGCGACCCGCCCCTCGGCCTCCAGCTTGTCCAGCGTGTACTGGTCGGCGACGTAACGGCCGTCCATGTTCTTCAGCGGGATGAAGATCTCCTGGCCCGCCTCGTAGTCGCTGGTCCAAGCCGTGTCCGCGTTCTCCACCCGCAGCTTCTGGTCGCGGCAGATGAAGTGCAGGTGGTCGTTGCCGAGCATCCCGCCGGGGAGCAGGTGCGCCTCGGTGAGGACCTGGAAGCCGTTGCAGATACCGAGGACCGGAAGGCCGGCCTTCGCCTGCTCGATGACCGTCTCCATCACGGGCGAGAAGCGGGAGATCGCCCCGGCGCGCAGATAGTCGCCGTAGGAGAAACCGCCGGGCAGCACCACGGCGTCGACCTGCTTGAGGTCCTTGTCCTTGTGCCAGAGAGCGACCGGTTCGGCACCCGCGAGGCGGATCGCGCGCTGAGTGTCCCGGTCGTCAAGACTCCCCGGGAAAGTGACGACGCCAATACGAGCGGTCACTTCGCGGCCTCCGCGACTTCCTCCACCTTGACGGTGAAGTCCTCGATCACGGTGTTGGCGAGGAAGGATTCCGCAAGATCGTGGATGCGGGCGAGGGCGGCCTCGTCGACCGGCCCGTCAACTTCCAGTTCGAAACGCTTTCCCTGACGTACGTCGGAGATGCCTTCGAAACCCAGCCGCGGCAGTGCGCGCTGCACCGCCTGGCCCTGGGGGTCGAGGATCTCCGGCTTGAGCATGACGTCGACTACGACGCGTGCCACTGGCACTCCCGGTGTGTGGTGCTGAGCAGGTTCCTTCAGACTACCCGCACAAAATTTCTACGCGAGTAGAGTTGTAGGAAGCTACGTGACCGCCGTCACGATCCGGTATCGAAGGGGTACGTTCACGAAAAGTTACGGGAAAGATCCCCGATCCGCCCCGGATGGCTATTGCGCTCCGGACACGCGGGCAGATTTAGTCGGGCTTCACATTGCATTGCCGGGCACTGTACAAATGAATTGGCAAATAGCCGAGACTCGGCATGTCATCCCAGCTGAGCTGTATGACATGCCGGACGAAGGGACCGATATTCGTGGCGCAGAAGGTCGTGGTCACTCTCTTTGACGACATCGACGGCTCAGAAGCGGCGGAAACGATCGCCTTCGGACTCGACGGCAAGTCGTACGAGATCGACCTGAATGAAGCCAATGCCAAGAAACTGCGTAAGGCGCTCGCGCCGTACGTGGAGGCCGGCCGCAAGCGGTCGAAGTCGGGCAAGGCGTACCGGCAGACCGAGGTCGCCCCGGACCCGGCGGCCGTGCGGGCCTGGGCACAGGCCAACAAGATGGAGGTGCCGGCCCGCGGCCGCATCCCCAAGAAGGTCTACGAGGCGTTCGCCTCGGCGCAGTGAGCCGGGCAAACCAGTGAAACCCAGGACGCGGGGCGGCCTTTCATGCCACGCTGGACATGTCGGCGCGCGAGCCTCGAAGGCACAAGCCCAGCCCTGAGCTGGTGGACCCGGTTAGGACGGGCAGTGACCGCGCCAGACCGGCCGGGCTGTGATGCTCGGCTGCGGGGCATGGCCAACTGCCTCAGTCTTCCTCGGAAGACCGGACGCGCCTCCGTTCGTGGAGACGCAAGCCCGGGCTCTGCTCGGGCACTTGGCTAGTAGAACATCCCCAGGGGTGCGGATCCTCGCGATCCGCACCCCGCCTCATGCGACTTGGACGAGAGCCCCGTCGATGGGCTAGAGTCTGGAGCACGCCGCAGGGCACACAGCCTGCGGAAACACGCGGGTGTAGTTTAGTAGTAGAACAACCCCCTTCCAGGGGGAAGGCGCAGTGTGCAATTCCTGTCACCCGCTCTGCACCGCCGGTCCGACCACTGATGTGGATCAGGTAGGCTGGTGCTCGCACCGATCAGTGAGAGCTGGTCGGGGGCAATGCGGACGTAGCTCAGTTGGTAGAGCGCAACCTTGCCAAGGTTGAGGTCGCGAGTTCGAGCCTCGTCGTCCGCTCGGGAATGAGACCCCGGTCCAATGGACCGGGGTCTTTTCTGTATCCGCCCTGTATCCGCGCGGGGTCCCCGCCTGACATTTGTCATGCGGAGTGGTGACAGCGCGCACTGCTGCCGGGCTCCCGTTGCCGGGACGCTGGTGTCATGAACATCAACGAACACGAACACGTGATTGAGGTCACTGACCTGCGGCGTGTGTACGGGGGCGGGTTCGAGGCGGTGCGCGGGATCTCGTTCTCCGTGGAACGCGGCGAGGTCTTCGCGCTGCTCGGCACCAACGGCGCGGGCAAGACGTCCACCGTCGAGCTGCTGGAGGGGCTCGCTCGGCCGGCCGGGGGGCGGGTGCGGGTGCTCGGGCACGATCCCTGCGCCGAGCGGGACGTCGTACGGCCGCGGACCGGGGTGATGTTGCAGGAGGGCGGGTTTCCGTCCGAGCTGACCGTCGCCGAGACCGCGCGGATGTGGGCGGGGTGTGTGAGCGGGGCGCGGCCCGAGGGTCAGAGCCTGTCCGCAAACCCCCGTCGTCCGCCCGCAGGGCGGGCGCTGCGGCGTCCGGTGCGTGTGATCGCAAGGCGCCGGAGCGCCCTCGTGGCGGAGCCACGTGGGCGTTTCGGCAACGCGGCGAGCGTGCGTGCCGGGCGTCGCAGCGCAGGCGGGGGTTTGCGGACAGGCTCTGAGGTGCTGGAGCTCGTCGGGCTGGCCGGGAAGGCCGGCGTACGCGTGAAGCAGTTGTCCGGGGGTGAGCGGCGGCGGCTGGACCTGGCGCTCGCGCTGCTCGGGGATCCCGAGGTGCTGTTTCTGGACGAGCCGACGACCGGGCTGGACGCCGAAGGGCGCCGGGACACCTGGGAGTTGGTGCGGGGGCTGCGCGACACCGGTACGACCGTGCTGCTGACCACACACTACCTGGAGGAGGCCGAGGGCCTCGCCGACCGGCTGGCGATCCTGCACGAGGGGCGCATCGCGGCCGCGGGGACACCGGCCGAGGTGACCGCGGCCCAGCCGGCGCGGATCTCCTTCGAGCTGCCCGAGGGCTACTTCCTGGGGGACCTGCCGCCGCTCGCCGACATGGGGGTGAGCGGGCACGAGGTCGACGGGCGCGTCGTACGGCTGCGGACGCGTCAGCTGCAGCGGGCGGCGACCGGGCTGCTGGTGTGGGCCGAGGGGGCCGGGGTGGAGCTGCGGCGGCTGGACGTGCGGTCGGCCTCGCTGGAGGAGGCGTTCCTGGGGATCGCGCGGGAAGCCTCCGGCGCGGCGGAGAAGACGGCGAAGGAGTACGCGGCATGAGCGGCACGGTCACCACCCCGGCGGGACGGATGACGGCACTGGCCCGCGCCGAGCTGACGCTGCTCGGACGCAGCAGGGGAACACTCGTCGCCGCCCTGTTCGTGCCGCTGGTTCTGCCGTTCAGCGTGTGGTCCGCGACCAAGGACATGGACCTCGAGAAGTCCGGCCTCACCGTCGGCACCGTCGTCCTGCCCGCCGCGATCGGGTTCTCGCTGCTCTTCGCGGTGTACGGGGCGCTCGTCGGCGTCTTCACCGCCCGGCGCGAGGAACTCGTCCTCAAGCGGCTGCGCACCGGTGAGCTGCGGGACACCGAGATCCTCGCCGGGTCCGCTCTGCCGTCCCTCGCCACGGGCCTCGTGCAGTCCCTGCTCCTCGCCGTCGGCTGCACGGTCCTGCTCGACCTCCCCGCGCCTCGCGCCGCACATCTCGCCGTACTGGCCCTGCTGTTGGGCCTCGTCCTGTGCGCCTGTCTCGCGGCGGTCACCTCGGCGTTCACCCGCACCACCGAGAGCTCCCAGGTCACCACGCTTCCCGTGATGTTCGTCTCGATGCTCGGCTCCGGCATGGCCGTCCCGCTGGAGGTCCTGCCCGACCGGGTGGCCTCGGTGTGCGAACTGCTGCCGCTGACCCCGGTGATCACTCTCGTGCGCGGCGGCTGGACCGGGGAGCTGTCGGCGTACGAGGCGCTGGGGCCCGTGATGACCGCCCTGGCCTGGACCGCGCTGGGCGTGTTTGCTGTGCAGCGGTGGTTCCGCTGGGAACCGCGGCGTTGACGTAGGGGGAGAGCGGCGGATGCGCGGGCCGGGCAAGTGGTGGCGGGGGAAGAGCACGCCGGAGAAGGTCGAGACGTACACGCGGTGGTCGTTCCACTTCTTCGCGGTGGTCGAGGTCATGACGGTCGGGCTGTCGGCCGCCGGTGAGGTCGGGCCCGGGCTGGGCGGCTGGCTGATGCTCCTCGTCTGCGTGCACGCGGCGGTCTGTGCCCTGACCGTGTCTCGGGCGCTGGACTGGGTGTGCGGTCGGCGTAAGCAGCCCCTACGGCTGTTGTGGACACTCGGCGCCGTCACCGCGGCGGTCGCCGTCACGGCTCTCGCCGTCGCCGAGCACGGTCCGGACGGTGACGGCGTCGACGCCGCGGCTGGTGGGGTTTTCGGCGTCGTGCTGATCTTCGGGGCGGGCTCCATCTCGCTCGGCGTGCGCAACCGGCGGCGCGTGTACGCCGTCGTCGCGGGCTTCGCGGCGGGTGCGGGGCTCGTCGCGTTTCCGCTGGGCCAGCCCGCTCCCGTCGCGCTGGTCAGTGCGCTGTCGGTGCTGCTCGGCAGCGGGTTCCTCGCCTTCACGGCCGTCTTCTCCGTCTGGCTGCTCAAGGCCGTCTACGAGCTCGACGAGGCCCGTGAGACCCGCGCCCGGCTGGCCGTCGCCGAGGAGCGGCTGCGGTTCGGGCGGGATCTGCACGACGTGATGGGGCGGAATCTGGCGGTCATCGCGTTGAAGAGCGAGCTTGCCGTGCAGTTGGCGCGGCGGGGGCGGCCCGAGGCCGTGGAGCAGATGATCGAGGTGCAGCGGATCGCGCAGGAGTCGCAGCGCGAGGTGCGCGATGTCGTACGGGGATACCGGGAGGCCGACCTGGGGGTCGAACTCGCCGGTGCGCAGGGTGTGTTGACGGCGGCCGGCATCGAGTGCGAGGTGACCGGGGAGGCGGCCGGGCTGCCCGCCGAGGTGCAGTCGGCGCTGGCGTGGGTGGTGCGGGAGGCGACCACCAATGTGCTGCGGCACGGGGATGCCGGGCGGTGCGCGGTGGGAGTGCGGGTGACAGAGGGGCGTGTGGTGTTGACGGTGGAGAACGACGGGGCTGCCGGAGCCTCCGACGGGGGTGGAGGCTCCGACGGGGGTAGCGCCTCCGACGGGGGCGGGGGCTCCGGCCTGGCCGGGCTGCGGGAGCGGCTGGCCGCGGTGGACGGCACCTTGGAGGCCTGCCGCGTCGGGGAGGCGACGTTCCGGCTGGTGGCTGAGGTGCCGCTGACGGAGGCGGACGTGCGGGAGGTCGCCGTATGACCGGCCGTACGAACCGGCCCGTACGGCTGCTGCTCGCCGACGACGAGCATCTGATCCGGGGGGCGCTCGCCACGCTGCTCTCCCTTGAGGACGACCTCGTGATCGTCGCCGAGGCGGCGAGCGGGCCGGAGGCGCTGGCGATGGCACGGGCGCACGAACCCGATGTCGCCGTACTGGATCTTCAGATGCCCGGGGCGGACGGTGTGAAGGTCGCCACATCTCTGCGCGCCGGACTGCCCGGATGCAAGGTGCTGATCGTGACCAGTCACGGGCGGCCCGGACATCTGAAGCGGGCCCTTGAGGCGGGTGTGCGGGGGTTCGTCCCGAAGACCGTGAGCGCTCAGCGGCTCGCGGAGATCATCCGTACCGTGCATGCCGGAAACCGTTACGTCGACCCGGAGTTGGCCGCCGACGCGATCGCCGCCGGAGACTCGCCGCTGACCGCGCGCGAGGCCGAGGTGCTGGAACTCGCCGCCGACGGGGCGCCCGTCGCGGAGATCGCGGAGCGGGCCGCGCTGTCGCAGGGGACCGTGCGGAACTATCTGTCGTCGGCCGTCTCGAAGCTCGGGGCGGAGAACCGGCACACGGCAGTGCGTCTCGCGCGGGAGCGAGGTTGGGTATAGTTGCTCTCACGCCACGGCGCAATGCGGACGTAGCTCAGTTGGTAGAGCGCAACCTTGCCAAGGTTGAGGTCGCGAGTTCGAGCCTCGTCGTCCGCTCCAGATGAAAGCCCCCGGTTTCGGCCGGGGGCTTTTGCGTTGCCTTGCCCCCGGCTTTCGCCGGGGGCTTCGCGGTTTCCGCGCTGGGGCCTGTCTGACAATTCCCGTCGTCCGCCCGGAGGGCGGGCCCTGCGGCGTCATGGGGGTCCCCCCGCGCGACGCGCGAGGTTGTTCGAGCGTGGGGGAGCGTGCGATCGCAAGGCGCCGGAGCCGCCCTCGATGGGGGTGCCCCCGCGCGAGCCGAGCGAAGCCGGTTCGAGCGGGGGGGGGAGGAGCCACGTGGGCGGTTCGGCAACGCGGCTGGGGTCCCCCCCTCTGGGGAGTGCGTGCCAGACGCCGCGGGGCAGGCGGGAATTGTCAGACAGGCCCTAGGACCAGCTCGTGCCCGTCAGGCGCTCGTACGCCTCCACGTACTTCGCCCGCGTCGCGTCCACGACCTCCTGGGGCAGCGGCGGCGGGGGCTGCTCGCTCTTCCTGTCCCAGCCGGAGGCCGGCGAGGTCAGCCAGTCACGGACGAACTGCTTGTCGTACGACGGCTGCGCGCGGCCCGGCTCCCACTGGTCGGCCGGCCAGAAGCGCGAGGAGTCCGGGGTGAGGACCTCGTCGGCGATGACCAGGGTCTCTCCCTCGAAGCCGAACTCGAACTTGGTGTCCGCGAGGATGATGCCGCGGTCACGGGCGATGTCCCGGCCGCGGGAGTAGACGGCGAGGGTCGCCTGGCGCAGCTGGGCGGCGGTGTCGGCGCCGACCTGGCGGGCGACCTCCTCGTAGGAGACGTTCTCGTCGTGCTCGCCGACCGCGGCCTTGGTGGCCGGGGTGAAGATCGGGGCGGGGAGCTCCGAGCCGTCGACGAGGCCTTCGGGGAGGGCGAGGCCGCAGACGGTGCGGGAGTCGTTGTACTCGACCAGGCCGGATCCGGTGAGGTAGCCGCGGGCCACGGCCTCCACCGGGACCATCTGGAGCGACTTGCAGACGAGGGTGCGGCCCGCCCAGTCGGCGGGGGCGCCTGCGGGCACGTCGGTGCCCAGGACGTGGTTGGGGACCAGGTCGGCGAGCTGGTCGAACCACCAGAGGGAGAGCTGGGTGAGGATACGGCCCTTGTCGGGGATCTCGGTGGGGAGCACCCAGTCGTACGCCGACATGCGGTCGCTGGCGACCATCACGAGGTCGCCCGCCTCGTTCTGGTACAGCTCGCGCACCTTGCCGGTGTGCAGGTGTACCAAGCCCGGAACCTGGATCGGCTCGGGCTTTTCTACGAATCCGGACACGGTTCCTCCCCGTGGTTCTGTCCAAGTGGAATCGATTCTCCCGTATGCCGGGGATCGGTCATGGACGGGGTGGCTTCAGCAGGGTTCAGTCACGCTTGCAGATGCGGTCCAGGAGGTTTGCGGTGGCACGCTGGACACGGGCGTCCACGTGGCCCGGGCGGTCCAGTGCCGGGGACCAGGCGAAGGTTCCGGACGCGAAGATCAGGGCGCCGGAGGGGGCGCGGTAGAGGGACGTCTCCTGGTGGCGGAGGGCGCCGTCGCGGTCGGTGTACGGGGAGTGGGCGAGCAGGATGCGCTCCTCGTGCTCGGGCAGCGGGGTGCGCGGGAAGTAGCGGTCGGCCTCGCCGGCGACCAGGCCCTCGACCTCGTCGCCCTCGTGGGCGCCGGTCGCCTCCCAGAGCCAGTGGTCGGCGTTGCGGACGATCAGGGGGTGCGGCTCGGGGACCTGGCCCGCGTACTGGATGCCGATCACCTCCTGCTCGGGGCGGTCGATTTCCCGCCAGAGCACCGGGCGGCCCGGCCCCTGGCGTTTGCGGCAGGTCATCAGGCGGTCGGGGACGCCGGACGGGGAGGGGCCCAACTCGACCTGCCAGTACATGGAGTTGGCGGAGAGGAAGACGAGGGACGTGCCGTTCTCGCGGGCGAGTTCCACGGTGCGGCGCATGTTGCTCGACCAGTACTCGTCGTGGCCGGGGAAGACCAGGCCGCGGTAGCGGGTGGGGTCGACATGGCCCGCGTGCAGGTCGCGGGCGTCGGCGTAGGCGAGGTCGTAGCCGTAGCGCTCGGCCCAGCGGATGAAGTCGTAGGCGTGGCCGACATGCAGGGGCAGGCCCGCGCCCGCGTACGGGCGGTCGAAGGAGACGGTCGTGGCGGCGTCGGCCTCGCCGAGCAGGCGGCCGTCCTCGTCCCAGGCGTGGTAGAGGCTGGCGCCGATGCGGCCGTCCTCGGGGTAGAGGTTGTAGGCCTGCCAGGTGACGTCGGGGAGGAGCAGGAGCAGGTCCGCAGGGTGCTTGTCGCGCACGGTGAAGGGGATGTGGGAGCGGTAGCCGTCGGCGGTGGTCAGGACGGCCACGTAGGCGCCGATGCTCCAGTACGAGGGGACCTGCAGGCGCCAGGACAGCCACCAGTGGTGGCAGGAGACCGTGCGGTCGGCGGTGAGCGGCGGGGGCTGCACGATGCCGGAGAGGCGGGGGCTGGTGGTGATCTTGGCGGCGCCGTCGCCGCTGTAGTGGCCGATGCGGTAGATGTCGACGGCGAATTCCTGGGGCGGGTCGACGGTGATGTGGAAGTCGACGGCCTCGCCGGGGGCGACCGCGCCGGTCGAGGTGAAGCCCTTGATCTGCCGGTGGACGTCGTCGGCGGAGCGGGGGCCGGCGCTGCGGGGCGCCGGGACCCTCGGGGTGCCCGATGTCGGGGGGTGGGCCTGGCCGTCGACGTACCAGGGGACGACCTGGCCGGTGTCGTCGAAGTACGTCACGTTGCCGCGCAGCCAGGGGACGGGGCCCTGGCCGAAGGGGTCCGTCACCGCGTGCGCGAGTGCCCCCGACTCCCAGCGGCGGATCTGCTCCGACCCCATGGCCATACCCCTCCCTCGTCCCCCGTGGTGGTGCATCGAGCGCTCTGTGTGGTGCAAGTGCTGGGTGCGCTTGCGGTTTCTGTCGTGCGACGCGGGCTTTTGTACGGCTGTCGTATGTCGCAAGCCCTTGCCATGTGCGCTATCGATCCCAGCACATCACATTCCGCACGCATGTTGTCACTATTCGTTGCGAATTGGCCGAAAGTGGAACCGGGGGTTCCGACCGCATACGGCGGGAAACAGCCGTCAGACCAGACGTACCGGCTTCTCCGGGCGTATCCCCGACTCCACCAGCCAGGCGCGCAGCGGCACCGGATCGCCGTCCTCGATGAGGCTGAGGACTCTGGGGGTCAGGTCGGCCGCTCTCTCGCCGTCGATGAGGAGGGTGGGGCCGTCGAGCCAGTCCAGGCCGGGGGCCGCACCCGCGGTGTCCATCGCGGCGCAGCACACCATCGCCGTGACGTGGTCGGTGAGCAGCTCGCGGGCGGTGCGGGGTGGCTGCAGCGGGAAGAGGGGGAGCGCGCCGATGTCCAGGAGGGTGGTGCCGGGGTCAGGGGACGTCGTCTGCTCCGCGGGAGCTGCGGCCTCTTCGCGGGCCAGCTCGGCGGTCAGGCCGGCGGCGAGAGCGGAGCTTCGCTCGGTTTCCTGGTCGTCGGGGGAGCCGTCCTCGGACATGGCTGCGTAGGGGGCCTTGGGGGCCTTGGGGGCCTTGGGCGGCTTCGGGGGCGGAGGCGGGGCGGCGGGGGCGGCATGGGCGTCGGCCGGCCGGGCGGTCGTGGAGTCGTCCGGTGGGGTCGCGAGGTGCTCCATGACGCGGGCCAGGGTCGGGCCACTCGCCTCCGGGGGTGTGCCGTCGGTGGTGCGGCGGACGCCGAGAGCGTCGAGGACGCGGTGCAGGCGGGCCGCGTCGGTGCGCCATTTGCGGTCGACGACCTCCTCCGGGTACTCCTGCCAGTCCACCGGGGACCAGTCCGGGCCGGACTCGGCGGGGGCGCCCCGGGAGCCGTGGAAGAGGCGGGCGGCGAGGAGTGAGGCGGCCTCGTCGACCGCGCCGGGCTCTTCGAGCAGGTCGCAGGCGGGGCGCTCGCCCAGCCGGGAGGCGAAGCCCTCGGCCAGGCGGTCCCGGCGGGACAGCTCGGTGAGGGCGGCGACGACGCCCGCGTCCAGCCGGGACGGCCAGCGACCCATCCGCCAGGCGGGCAGCGCCACACGGGTGAGCAGCCGGTCCCAGCCGGCGTACGCCAGCCCGACCTGTTCCTGGGCGACGATCCGCAGCCCGTAATCCACAGCCTGTGCACGCTCGGCGGCCGCGCCGGCCACGCCCCGCTCCATCTCGGTGGCGTGCTCCCGGCAGCTGCGCAGCAGCAGCCGCGCGACCCAGCCGACGCCCGCACACACCGCCCGCGACCCCGGGCAACGGCCGCGCGTCGAGGAGACGGCCACGGCGGCGTCCAGGCCCCGGACGAAGCGCCGGGCCTGGGCTATGTCCGGGTGCGCGGAAGGTCCCGTACCGGCGACGACCGGGGCGAGGACCGCACGCAACTCGCCGACGCGCATCCACCACAGGAACGGGGAGCCGATGACGAGGACGGGGGCGGCCGGCGCACGGCGGTGGGCGCGGCGCGTGCTTCCGCCACGCAGGCCGTTGAGCTCGTACTCGTCGCGGTCCTCGGCCGAGGGCGGGCCGTGGGACGGGTGGGTGCGGTCCTCCAGCCAGCTGTCGCAGTCCGGGGTGAGCGCTATCGCGGACGGGGCGGGGACGTCGAGGCGGTCGGCGAGGTCGCGCACCATCCGGTACAGGTCCGGGGCCTGCTCCTCGGCTATCGGGACCGTGGGGCTGACGGCGGGGCGGGCGCGGGCGACGACCAGGGCGATGCCGGCGGCGGCCAGCAGGACGAGGACGGCGACGGGGGTCACGACCCAGCGGGCGGCGTGCCAGCCCGGGCCGACGAGGTGGTCGGTGGAGGCGCCGACGAGCAGCACCACGGCGACCGCCGCGGGCAGCAGGGCGACAGCGAGCGCTCGGCTGCGGATGCGCAGCACGGCGAGTGCCCGGGCGCGCGCAGACTGCGCACCGACCTCCACACCCATACCTGTCACGGCCGGACCTCACCCCCTCCCCACTGCCCTGGCTGTCCGAACTGTCCTGGCTTTGCTCACTCCCCCACTGTGGCACCCACCACTGACATCGCAATGCCGGTGGGCCAAGTGCCGGAACGCTTGCGCCGCACCCTAGTTGGGGCTTCGGCCCACGTCAGCCGGATGGGGCAGCGGTCACTCGATGGAATGGCTTTGGGGAAAGGTGGATGACGGACAGCGAGGATCAGGCCCCTGATCCCGGGCAAGAACCAGGCCCCGAATCCTGAGACGGATTCGGGGCCTGCGAGGTTGTCTCGGGTTGTCTTGGGTTGTCCTGTGCGGTGGCAGATTGCGCCTGCGCGGTAGGCCCGCGGGCCTTCTACGCGCCCGCCGCCACCTTCGCCGCGATGTCCGTACGGTGCTGGGAGCCGTCGAGCTCGATGCGGGCCACGGCCTTGTACGCGCGGTCGCGGGCCTCGGTGAGGTCCTTGCCGGTCGCCGTGATGGACAGGACGCGGCCGCCGGCGCTGACGATCGCGTCGCCGTCGCGCTTGGTGCCGGCGTGCAGGACGTAGGCGTGCGGGGCGTCCTCGGCGGCGACCTCGTCGAGGCCGGTGATCGGATCGCCGGTGCGCGGGGTGGCGGGGTAGTTGTGCGAGGCGACGACCACGGTGACCGCGGCGTCCTCGCTCCAGCGCAGGGGCGCCAGGTCGGCCAGGTCACCCTTGGCGGCGGCCAGCAGGACGCCGGCCAGCGGGGTCTTCAGGCGGGCCAGGACGACCTGGGTCTCGGGGTCGCCGAAGCGGGCGTTGAACTCGATGACGCGGACGCCGCGCGAGGTGATCGCGAGTCCGGCGTAGAGCAGCCCGGAGAAGGGGGTGCCGCGGCGGCGCATCTCGTCGACGGTCGGCTGCAGGACCGTCTCCATGACCTCCTCGACCAGCTTCGGGTCGGCCCACGGGAGCGGCGAGTACGCGCCCATGCCGCCGGTGTTCGGGCCCTCGTCGCCGTCCAGCGCCCGCTTGAAGTCCTGGGCGGGCTGCAGCGGGACGACCGTCTCGCCGTCGGTGATGGCGAAGAGGGACACCTCGGGGCCGTCGAGGTACTCCTCGATGACGACGCGCTCGCACCCGGCGGCGTGAGTCTTGGCGGCCTCGATGTCGCTCGTGACGACGACGCCCTTGCCGGCGGCGAGGCCGTCGTCCTTGACCACGTACGGGGCGCCGAAGGCGTCGAGGGCGTCGGCGACCTCGACGGGTGTGGTGCAGACGTACGACCGTGCCGTGGGCACCGCGGCCGCCGCCATCACGTCCTTCGCGAACGCCTTGGAGCCCTCGAGCTGCGCCGCCTCCTTGGAGGGCCCGAAGACGGGGATGCCCGCCTCGCGCACGGCGTCGGCGACCCCGGCTACGAGGGGCGCCTCCGGCCCTACGACCACGAGGTCGGCACCGAGCTCCGTGGCCAGCGCGGATACGGCCGCGCCGTCCAGGGCGTCGACCTGGTGCAGCTCGGCGACCTCGGCGATGCCGGCGTTGCCGGGGGCGCAGTGCAGCGCGGTGACGTCGGGGTCGAGGGACAGAGAGCGGCACAGGGCGTGTTCGCGGGCGCCGTTACCGATGACGAGGACCTTCACGGGGGTCAGCCTAACGGGGTTTTTGTGCGAGGTGCCGAGGGGCCGGGGGTTGGTGACCTATCTGTTCCTCCAAGACCCAGGCACCGTCGGGGTTGCCGTCCCCTGGGGACTTGCAGCCCCCGGACCCCCGCCTCGGCCGTGAAGGTCCCCTACTCGTTCGTGAACTCCTCCACCACCGTCGCCCCCAGCTCCCGCACGATCAGCTCGTAGCCGGACAGGGCCGACTCGTTGAGGTCCGGATCGTCGTCCTCCGGGATGTCGTCCTCGATGGACACCGGGGGCCGCGGCTCCGGTGCTGAGGAGGGCCGGGGCGCCGAGGCGGGGGCAGCGGTCGGTGCCGGGGCCGCCGGAGGCGGGGTGGGTGTGGAGGGCGTCGGCTGGGGAGGGGCCGGGCGCTGGGCGGTCGTACCGCCACCGCCGTAGCCACTGTTGCCGCCGCCACCGAAGCCGGAGGAACCGCCCGGCGACGGGGGCGCCGAGCCTCCGCCCGACGGGTCGACGACGGCCTCGATCTTCCACTGGACGTTGAACTGCTCGCCCAGCGCCTGCCGCAGAACGTCCTCGCTGCCGCTGCTCACGAAGTTGTCGCGCGCGCCTGCGTTGACGAAGCCGAGTTGGAGGGTGGTGCCGTCGAAGCCGGCCACCTGGGCGTTCTGGCTGAGCAGGATCCAGGTGAAGCGGCGACGGTTCTTGACCGCCTCGAGGATGTTCGGCCAGAGCATGCGGGGGTCGAGGCCGCCGCTCGGGGGCGCGTAGGCCGGTGCCGCGCCTGCACCGGGAGCGGGCGTGGGCGTGGGCGCCGTGGGCTGCGGTGCGGGCGGAGGCTGGGGCGCGGGGGCGCCGCTCGACGCGGCCTGGGGCTGGGCGCCGCCACCCGCCGGGGTCGCCGTGGGCCAGCCGCCGGGGCGCCGGCCGCCACCTGCGGGCGCGGCGGTGGGCCATGCACCCGGGGCGGCGGCGGGGGGTGCGGCGGGAGCGGGTGCGGGGGGCGGGGCGGGCGGGGCCCGGGGGGGCTGAGGCCGCTGGTAGCTCTTCGGGGGCCGGACGGGGGGCGAGGGGGCG
>NZ_LLZG01000097.1 GCF_001509475.1 Streptomyces regalis | reverse complement strand
CCGGCGGTACGCTGACCAGGCACATCCGCACACCCGCCCGCACCACCCACACCCACCCCAGAAGGGACCCCTCATGCCGCTGGAAGCCGGCCTCCTGGAGATCCTCGCCTGCCCGGCCTGCCACGCCCCTCTCAAGGAGCGGGACGCCGAGCTGATCTGCACCGCCCAGGACTGCGGCCTGGCATACCCCGTCCGCGACGGAATCCCCGTCCTGCTCGTCGACGAGGCCCGCCGCCCCGCGTAACGCGACGCCACGTCCAAGGGCGCAAAGACGACCGGTCGCCGTCCAAGAACAAGCCGATGACCGACGTACGGACACCGGGCCACCGGGCCACCGGCACGAGACGACTGCCGCCCGGCAACGGACGACCGGCACAAAAACAGCCCGCGCCCGCATAAAGACACCGCGCCCGCGCCAAGACAAACAAAGACACCCGCGGCTACCCCGCGACCGAGCAAAGACCCCGGCGAACACACCCGCGCAGAACACAACCCGCCGGATCCAAGCCCCAGACGACCCGGCGATCGGAGGCTGCCGCCCATGCTCGACGAATCGCTGCTCGACACGCCGGAGGCGCTCGCAGAGGCCGACCGCCGTGCCCTGCTGCGCGGCGCGGCCGAAGCAGGCGCCCGCGTCCGCACCGCCGCCCGGCACGCAGCCGAGGCCGGCGTCCACGACCTCAAACCCGACGGCCGCCCCCGCGCCATCCTCATCGCAGGCCCCGGCGCCGCCGCCATCTGCGTCGCCGACCTCCTCGGCACGCTCGCCGGCGCCACCAGCCCCGTCACCCGACTGGCCCCCGCCGGTGTCGCCCCCGCCTCAGGCGCCCTGCGCTGGGAGCTGCCCGGCTGGGCCGGCTCCGTGGACCTGCTGCTGATCACCACCCCCGACGGCTCCGAGCCGGGCCTGTCCCTGCTCGCCGAGCAGGCCTACCGCCGTGGCTGCACGGTCGTCGCCGTGGCCCCGGCCGGCTCCCCGCTCACCGAAGCGGTGCACAACAATCACGGCCTGTTCGTGCCGATGGCGACCGCCCCGTACGAGCAGGACGAACCCCTCGCGGCCTCCGCCCCCGGCGTCCTGTGGGCGCTGCTCACCCCGCTCCTGGCGCTCCTCGACCGCACCGGCCTGCTCGCCGCCCCGCCCGACGCCATCGAGAAGGTCGCCGACCGCCTCGACCACATCGCCGAACGCTGCGGCCCCGCCATCGCGACCTACAGCAACCCCGCCAAGACCCTGGCCGCCGAACTCGCCGACGCACTCCCGCTGATCTGGACCGAGGGCGTCTCCGCAGGCCCGGCCGGCCGCCGTTTCGCCGCCGCGCTCGCCGAGCTCTCCGGCCATCCCGCCCTCGTCGCCGAGCTGCCCGAGGCACTCGCCTCGCACAACGCCCTGCTCGCCGGCCCGCTCGCGGGGAGCGCCGACCCCGACGACTTCTTCCGCGACCGCGTGGAGGAGGCGCCCGCCCTGCACGCGCGCGTGGTGCTGCTGCGCGACCGGCCGATCGGCGGCCTCACCGCCGCGCCCGCCGCCCGGGACCTGGCCCTCAGCCATGACACGCCGATCAGCGAACTGGAGCCGGAGCCCGGCGACGAACTCGAGACCCTCGCAGAACTGATCGCCATCACGGATTTCGCCGCCGTTTACCTGGCGCTCGCCTCGGGAGCCTGATCTGTCCCAGGGCGCCCTGACGGCCGTACGCAACAGGGACTCGCGGTCGTACACAAGACGAACCCGCGCCCTACGCGAAGAGAACGAGCGCCCTACAGCAGCGTTCTACGTCCCACAGCAGCGTTCCACACGTACAGAAACCACGTCGGCCCACGGCGTACGCACAGAGAGCAGGCAGGCAACCGCATGGACCGCCTCGACAACACCGTCCGCCCCTACGCCTGGGGTTCCACCACCGCGATCCCGACGCTCCTCGGGGTCGAGCCGACCGGCGAACCGCAGGCGGAGATGTGGATGGGTGCGCACCCGGGCGCACCCTCGCGCACCGCGCGCGGGACGCTCGTCGAGGTCATCGAGGCCGACCCGGAGCGCGAGCTGGGCGCCACGGCCGTCGCGAAGTTCGGGCCCCGCCTGCCCTTCCTCCTCAAGATCCTCGCCGCCGGCGCCCCGCTCTCCCTCCAGGTGCACCCCAACCTGGAGCAGGCGAAGGAGGGTTACGAGGACGAGGAGCGCCGCAACATCCCCGTGGACGCCGGCCACCGCAACTACAAGGACGCCAACCACAAGCCGGAACTGATCTGCGCGCTCACCGAGTTCGACGGCCTGTGCGGCTTCCACGACCCCCTTCAGGCCGCCGACCTGCTCGACGGCCTCGGAGTCGACTCCCTCAAGCCGTACGTCGACCTGCTGCACGCCCACCCCGAGGACGCGGCCCTGCGCGAGGTACTCACCGCGATCCTCACCGCCGACCCGGAGGAGATGGCCCGCACCGTCACCGAGGCCGCGGCCGCCTGCTCCCACCTCGGCGGCGACTACGCCCCGTACGCCGACATCGCCCACCACTACCCGGGCGACCCCGGCGTCATCGCCGCCATGCTCCTCAACCACGTCCGCCTGCAGCCCGGCGAGGCCCTCTTCCTCGGCGCCGGCATCCCGCACGCCTACCTCAACGGCCTCGGCGTCGAGATCATGGCCAACTCCGACAACGTCCTGCGCTGCGGCCTGACCCCCAAGCACGTCGACGTCCCCGAACTCCTGCGCATCGTCCGCTTCGAGGCGGGCGACCCGGGCGTACTGCGCCCCGAGGCCGCCCCGGACGGCGAGGAGGTCTACGAGACCCCGATCGACGAGTTCCGGCTCTCCCGCTACGTCCTCCCGGAGGGCACCGCCGCGCACGACCTCACGCGCGCGACGCCGCAGATCCTGCTCTGCACGACAGGTTCCGTCCGGGCCGGGGAGCACGAACTGACGCCCGGCCAGTCCGTCTTCGTACCGGCGGGCGAAAAGGCCGAAGTGTCCGGGGCCGGTACGGTCTTCCGGGCCACGGTCGTCGCCTGACCGAGGGCATCCGACGACCCGGCGCGCCGTTGTCGGACCGGGCTGCAACAATGGCCCACCGGCAAAGGACGGGCAAAGCCGATCGGGGGCCGCGTGCTCCCCTCGACGACGCCCTGGACGGCGCACGTACGAAGGCTACGAAGGCCTACGAAGGCGAAGGGACAACGCGACACATGAGCGCGTCAGGCGGAACCAAGGCGATCGTGGCGGCACTCGCCGCCAACCTCGCGATCGCTGCATCGAAATTCGTGGCGTTCGCGTTCAGCGGCTCGTCGTCGATGCTCGCCGAGGGCGTGCACTCGCTCGCCGACTCCGGCAACCAGGCCCTGCTGCTGGTCGGCGGCAAGAAGGCGCAGCGCGAGGCGACTCCGCAGCACCCCTTCGGCTACGGCCGCGAGCGCTACATCTACGCCTTCCTCGTCTCGATCATCCTGTTCTCGGTCGGCGGCATGTTCGCCCTCTACGAGGGCTACGAGAAGATCAAGCACCCGCACGAGATCGAGCACTGGTACTGGCCGGTCGGCGTCCTCGTCTTCGCGATCATCGCCGAGACCTTCTCCTTCCGCACGGCCATCAAGGAGTCCAACGCCCTGCGCGGCAGGAAGTCCTGGAAGGAGTTCGTCCGCCATGCCAAGGCCCCCGAGCTGCCCGTCGTCCTCCTGGAGGACCTCGGCGCACTGGTCGGTCTGGTCCTCGCCCTGGGCGGCGTCGGCCTGGCCCTGCTCACCGGCGACGGCGTCTGGGACGGCATCGGCACCGTCTGCATCGGAATCCTGCTCGTCCTGATCGCGGTCGTCCTCGCCATCGAGACCAAGTCGCTGCTGCTCGGCGAGTCCGCGGGCGTCGAGGAGGTCACGAAGATCGAGGCCGCCATCGTCGACGGCGACACCGTCACCCGCATCATCCACATGCGCACGCTGCACCTCGGCCCCGAGGAACTCCTGGTCGCCGCCAAGATCGCCGTCCGGCACGAGGACACGGCCGCCGAGGTCGCCTCCGCCATCGACGCCGCCGAGTCCCGCATCCGCGAGGCCGTCCCGATCGCCCGCGTGATCTACCTCGAGCCCGACATCTACAGCGAGGCCGAGGCGGCCAAGGGCGCCGACCGCGAGGCGACGCCCGGCGGACCGGCGCCGCACGACGCCGGGCACTGAGGTCCCGTACGACGACGGGGCCCGCCGAGTCGATCGGCGGGCCCCGTCGCGCATCCCTGGCAGCGGGTGCCGTCACAAGTGCGGGGGCCACAACGCCAACTGCGCCGCCGGCCGCCGCCGCAGGTTCCGTGCCGTGATCCCGAGGACGAGCCCGACGATCGCAAGGAGCAGCCCGAGCAGCGTGGCCGCAGCGAGCAGCATCGGCCCCACATAGCTGTCGGTCACCCGGCCCATGACCCCGCCGACGGGCACCGCCCCGCCGTGGTCCTCGGCGAAAAACCGGGAGTCGCGCGCCATCAGACGGTGGTCGCCGAGCACGAACAGCCGGCCGTCCGGCACCGTCACGTCGTACGGGCGATGCATCCCGTCGGCGATGCCGTCCTTCACGTACGGCTCGCTGAGCGGCTCCCCGTTGACGGTCAGCCGCTCCCGCGCCGTGCCCGTGCCTTCGCAGCAGACGATGCGGTCGCCGCCCACGCCGATGACGCGCTGCATGACGGCCCGGTTCCCGTAGCGCTCCGGCGCCGTGTACAGCACGACGTCGCCCCGCCTCACCTCGTCCGTGCCCACGCGTTCGGCGACGATCCGGTCACCGACGGCGTACGTGGGCGCCATGCCCCTGCTCGACACGCTGGACAGCACATAGCCCGTCCGCAGCCACAGCACGGAGGCGATCACCAGCACCAGCCCCAGAAGTCCCACCACCCACCCCGCGACCGCGAGTCTTCGCCCCCGCTCCATCAGCACTCCCTCCCCAGGCGTAACGTCCGCGGCGGCAGAAAGCAGCCGCCGTCCGTGCAGCGTCCGCGCGGGCCCGCGGCGTTACAGCCGCGGACCCGCACTTCGGCCACTGCATCTCGCTCGCTTCCGCGTTTCCCGCCTCGGCTACCGGATCTCGCCCAGCACGCCGAGCACCGCGCCTTCGTCCCCGGCCGCCAGCAGCCGCTCCCGGAACCCGGCGTCCATCAACTTCCGCGAAAGCAGCGCCAGAATCCGCAGGTGCTCGTCGCCCGCGGCCGCTTCCGGTACGGCGATCATGAACACCAGCCTCGCCTTCGTACCGTCCAGCGAGCCCCACTCGACGCCCTCGGCGGACCGTGCGAAACCGACGACCGGCGCCGTGACCGCATCCGTCTTGGCATGCGGAATCGCGATCTCCTCCCCGAGCCCGGTCGTCCCCTGCGCCTCCCGCCGCAGCGCGGTCGCCACCAGCTCGCCCACGTCCGCGACCCTGCCGGTACGCGCCAGCAGTGCAGCCATCTCCCGGATCGCGGACTCCTTGTCGTCCGCGTCGAGTTCGACCTTCAGGGTCTGCTCGGTGAGGTATCCGGAGAGGACCTCGGCCGTGGTGCCCTCTGCGGCCGTAGCGCTCTTGGCGGCTGCAGCGCCGTCCGCGCTCGTCGTGGCCGCCGCCGACTCACGTACGGCCCCCCGCTCCACGACGGGACCAGTACCCGCCACTCCGACGCCCGCCCCGACCAGCGCCGACTCGGGACCTGCCGTACCCGTACCGGCACCCGTGCCCGTGCCGACGACCGCCATGCCACGCAGCCTGCGCTCGCTCAGGTCGATCAGCGCGACCGTCGTCAGCGCGGTGACGACCGAGCCGATCACCACGGCCACGAAGAACATCGGCACTCCGCTCACCGCGCCGAGCACGGCCACGATCGGCCCACCGTGCGGCACCGCGTCCTCGACCCCGGCGACCCCCGCGATCGCACCGGCCACCGCTCCGCCCAGCATGTTGGCGGGGATGACCTGCGCAGGCCGCGCCGCGGCGAACGGGATCGCGCCCTCGGAGATGCCGAAGCAGCCCATGAACAGCGAGGCGAGCCCCGTCTCCCGCTCCTGCTCGGTGTACAGCCGCTTCCGTATCAGCGTGGCCAGGCCCTGACCCAGCGGCATGACCGGGATCGCGGCCGCGCACATGCCCATGACCGTCTGATTGCCGGTCGCGATGAGCCCGGCGCCGAACAGGAACGCCGTCTTGTTGACCGGCCCGCCCATGTCGAACGCGATCATCAACCCGAGGATCGCGCCGAGCAGAATCGCGCTCGTGCCGGTCATCCCGCTCAGCCAGCTGGTCAGGTGCTCGAACACCCAGGAGATCGGCTTCCCGATGACGTACATGAAGAACAGCCCGAGCGCCGTGGTCGCCAAGATCGGGATCACGATGATCGGCATGATCGGCTGCACGAACTTCGGGACCTTGACCTTCTTGATCCACAGCACCAGATACCCGGCGAGAAACCCGGTCACGATCGCCCCGATGAACCCGGCGCCCGCCTTGGAGTCGTACAGCTCACCGGTGTTGGCGATCCAGCCACCGATCATGCCGGGCACGAGCGCGGGCCGGTCCCCGATGGCATACGCGATGTATCCGGACAGAATCGGCACCATCAGCGTGAAGCCGATGACGCCGACGTTGTTGATGTCCATCCAGAAGGAGTCCTTCGGGATGACCAGACCGCCCGACGGGTCCGTGTGCCCGCCCAGCGAGAGCGATATCGCGATCAGCAGCCCGCCGACCACGACGAACGGGATCATGTAACTGACCCCGTTCATCAGCGCCTTGTACCCGACGCTCCGCTCCTTGCCACCCGCCGCGGGGGGCGTGGGGGAGCCCCCTGCCGTGTGCACGGGCGCCGCCATCACCCGCTCGATCAGCCGCTCGGGATGGTGAATGCCCTCGGCCACCCCGACGGTGAGGACCCGCTTGCCCGCGAATCGACTCAGGTCCACGTCCTTGTCCGCGGCGATGATGATCCCGTCCGCGTGCTTGACATCGTTGTCATCTAGGACGTTTTCAGCCCCGATGGATCCCTGGGTCTCCACTTTCATCTCGATACCGCGGCTCTCGGCGGCCTGCGCGAGCTTCTCCGCCGCCATGTACGTGTGCGCGATGCCGGTCGGGCACGCGGTCACCGCGAGCAGCTGCAACCGCTTCCGCTCGCCACCGCCGCTGCCCGTGGGGGGAGGGCCGGCCGGACTTGTCACGTCGATCTCCTAACGCCTTTGTCATGCGGAAACGCCGTCCCGGACGTCCCGCAAGATCGATCAGATGTTCCGATTCCCTGGCATCCTGCACCACCGCGCCGCAGGCTCAAAGGCTCAAAGATCCCGCATCGTCCCGGTCTACCGCCTCCTGTTCGTGGTTCGTTGGTGTCCTGTTATCGCTCCCGCACCCGACCGTCACCTCACCTCCCGCCGACCCGTGAACGCCACCCTCGTCCTCCCCCTGCACGACTCTCTTGATGGCCTGATCTCTTCGGAGGCGGACTGGGGGCCACCGGGTCTCCCGGTGTAGCTTGGGACCGAGCCAGACGTCGCTGCTGATGGCGGTCGGGCGGTCCCGACACGGACCGACCGAGGGAGAGAGGGCCTCCGACGGACTGCGCTGCGCGTACGCGGGCATGCCTGTGTCCTCTTCGGGCACCCCGGTGTCCGCCGCCGCGCAGACCAGCCGTACCCACCCTCGACCCAATCCCGAGGAGCAGCTCGTAATGACGACTGTCGAGAACCGACAGGACTTCAAGGTCGCCGACCTCTCCCTGGCCGAGTTCGGCCGCAAGGAGATCACCCTCGCCGAGCATGAGATGCCCGGCCTGATGTCGATCCGCAAGGAGTACGCCGAGGCGCAGCCGCTGGCCGGCGCCCGCATCACCGGCTCCCTGCACATGACCGTGCAGACCGCCGTCCTCATCGAGACCCTGGCCGCCCTCGGCGCCGAGGTCCGCTGGGCGTCCTGCAACATCTTCTCCACCCAGGACCACGCCGCCGCCGCGATCGCCGTCGGTCCGAACGGCACGCCCGACAACCCGCAGGGCATCCCGGTCTTCGCCTGGAAGGGCGAGACCCTGGAGGAGTACTGGTGGTGCACGGAGCAGGCCCTGACCTGGCCGAACACCCCCACCGGCGGCCCGAACATGATCCTGGACGACGGCGGTGACGCCACCCTCCTCGTCCACAAGGGCGTCGAGTACGAGAAGGATGGCAAGGTCCCGGACGTCGACACCGCCGAGTCCGACGAGCACCGCGTCATCCTCGAACTCCTGCACCGCACCATCACGGACGGCTCGCAGAAGTGGACCCAGCTGTCCTCCGAGATCCGCGGCGTGACCGAGGAGACCACGACCGGCGTCCACCGCCTGTACGAGATGCAGCGCGACGGCGTCCTCCTGTTCCCGGCGATCAACGTCAACGACGCCGTCACCAAGTCGAAGTTCGACAACAAGTACGGCTGCCGCCACTCCCTGATCGACGGCATCAACCGCGCCACCGACGTCCTGATCGGCGGCAAGACCGCGGTCGTCTGCGGCTACGGCGACGTGGGCAAGGGCTGCGCGGAGTCCCTGCGCGGGCAGGGCGCCCGCGTGATCGTCACCGAGATCGACCCGATCTGCGCGCTGCAGGCGGCCATGGACGGCTACCAGGTCACGACCCTCGACGAGGTCATCGACAAGGCCGACATCTTCATCACCACGACCGGCAACAAGGACATCATCATGGCCGCGGACATGGCCAAGATGAAGCACCAGGCGATCGTCGGCAACATCGGCCACTTCGACAACGAGATCGACATGGCCGGCCTCGCCAAGGTCCCGGGCATCGTCAAGGACGAGGTCAAGCCGCAGGTCCACACCTGGACCTTCCCCGACGGCAAGGTCCTCATCGTCCTGTCCGAGGGCCGCCTGCTGAACCTGGGCAACGCCACCGGTCACCCGTCCTTCGTGATGTCCAACTCCTTCGCGGACCAGACCCTGGCCCAGATCGAGCTGTTCACCAAGCCGGACGCCTACCCGACCGGTGTGTACACGCTGCCCAAGCATTTGGACGAGAAGGTCGCCCGCCTCCACCTGGACGCGCTCGGTGTGAAGCTGACACAGCTCCGCCCCGAGCAGGCCGCGTACATCGGCGTCGAGGTCGAGGGCCCGTACAAGCCGGACCACTACCGGTACTGAGCCGAGCCGCTGCCGAGCGGAGCGTGTCCGTGCACTGACACGCTTCGCAGCAGCAGATCCTCAGAGGCAGGCCCCCGCACCCCCGTGCCGGGGGCCTGCCCCTTTGGCCATGCGGCCTCATTGGCCCGCGTGGCCGGACCAGCCCGTCAAGACCCAGGACCCCGATGCCCCGCGGCCGCTATTCGCTCCACGATCCGCACGATCACACCCCCTTCGCAGAAGAGCACTTCCACTGCGCCCCCGGCCCTTCCGGCTGGCGCTACGTCTCCCAGCTGACCACCCCTGCGGGCGATCACAGCGGCTCCGTCGACCTCGCCCTCGACGAACTCGGCCGTCCCGTCCGTCTCGAGCTCCACGCCGGCGGCTGGCAGGTACGCGGCGCCGCCCTCGAGGGCGTCACCTGGGTCCGTACCGACCCCACCGGGGCTCACGCCACGGAAGGCAATGTGCGCGCCCATGCCTTCACCGGGACGTCCCCCGCATTCCTCATCGCCACCACCCGTCTCCTGCGCCTCACCCCTTCCGCCTCGGCAATCCGCGTACGCCTCGTGGCCTTCACGGACCCGGTCCTCGCCCCGCGCACCGTGGACCAGTCCTGGGCTCTGGTGAACAGAGAAACACACGCCACTGACAACGCCCCCCTGACCGTGGACGAATACCAGGTCACAGCCCTGGACACGGGCGAGCAGCACGCCGTACACATCGCGGGCGACGTGGTCCTCGCGGCACCCGGCATTGAACTCGAGGACCTGGACTCACCGCCGTCGACGTTCGCTTGAGCGATGCCGGACAGACGGGAAGGCCGGGCGGGCCAGGCAGTGAGCCGGCGCAAGACTTTGTGGGCCCGGTACGGGGGCAGTCTCGCGGCGGTCGAGCGGCCGGACTCGCGGAACTGTCGGTTCGTTGCGCGCCCCGAGCTTGGACGTCGAGGTGCTAGTAGGACTCCGTTAGGTTGCTCTGGCTCTTGGGTTTGGGCTGGTGGCGGATGTTCTGGGCAGGGGGCGGTGGCAGGTGGTGCAGGTGCCGGTCCA
>NZ_LLZG01000096.1 GCF_001509475.1 Streptomyces regalis | reverse complement strand
GCCACAAGCGGCAGAAGTTTGAAAGCCACACCCGATGCCCCTGGGTGGGCCAACCATACGAAGGGCTCGCCCTGTCCCGCAGAACAACGTAGGGAAGTTTGAGCGACTCAGGTCGCCTTTTGTCTTCCTGGGTCCCGTCCGACGGATCCCGGTGCCTCTGTGAAGTCCGCGTCGTTGATCACACTATGAACACCATGAAGCGCGCTCTCGCAGTCCTACTGCTCGCCGGAGGTGCCGTCTCCCTCACCACCCCGGCCATGGCCGCGCCACCTTCGGGGGCATGGACCTGGCGCTGGGAGAGCAACATCCAGAGCCAGAACGGCCTCCTCAACCTCGCCAACAACGGCAATGTCTGTCTCGGCCTGGTCGGGGCACTGGCTCCCGCTACCTCCTGCACCACTGCGTGAGTCCCCTCGCCTGCGACGTTTGCCCTCTCCACCCCCGCCCTGGGGATGGAGAGGGCTTTCGCGTAATCGCCCTACCGCCGCCCCCCAACGGCTGGCACTCCGCGCTGATCAAAGGTCGATGGCACAAACCTGCTGATCACCAAGCTTCACTGGCAAAAGATCAGCCTTTGATGGCACAGGACACGGTGGATCGCCATCGAGGAGGAGCGGGAGGCCGCGCGACGGAGGGCCGAGGAGCGGCGTCCGCCTCCGCCGGACTGGCTGATGGAACGGGGCATCGGGGCTGAGAGCCCACCCGTGCGCGTCCACCAGGGCTGGTGCGACATGGCGAAAGGCGTCCGGGTCAAGGGGATCAGCGAGGACCAGGCGCGGCGTGCGCTGTACGGGCACGTCGAGGCCTGCCCCTTCTGCAATCCGGACACGGCACTCCGGGTCATCCCGGAGTAGGCCGGCGAGCACGCGGCGGTTCATGAGCGGAGGCTGATCACGTGGAGTTCCCTGTGGAGGTCGCGCTGGCCCAGCTGGTCCCCGCGCTGCCGACCGCCCCCGGGTGGTGGTTCGAGGTCAAGTTATGGATGGGGTTTCGTTCTGTCCGTTGTCCACTGCGGGCATGGCTCAGGGCCCTCCGGCGTGAAGGGCCCTGGACCAGTGGTGGCGTCGGTTGGGGAGCCGTTGACGAGCGGCGAATCAGGTGCCAAGTAACTCGTGAACCGCCTCCGAGGTCGCCGCCGCAAAATTTCAGATGGACGGCGAGGCCCAGCCTGGTGGCGCCGCTTTTGTTCCGTAACCAGCCCGCCTCGTCGCCGGACAGGGTGAAGTAGTCCACCACCCCGTCCAGACCCAGATCTCGCCCCACCGACAGCCCCTTTCGTCACCCCCGTTCCCAGCGCTCGGGCTGGACGGTATGGGCGCCGGTGTACAGCGGGGACGGATATCGGCGAAGGACTCCCTTACGGAAGGCGGACCTGGTAGATGGGCCGCCGCCGAAAACTGTCATAGGCGTCAGCTGTGGCCGAAGGCCGCCGCGGTGGCCACGCACGAGAGCGATGTGCTCGACGAGGTCACCGAACGCAGGCTGCTGACCAGGAACCTGTGGACCGTCAACGCCCTGACGAACCCGACGGTCCTCGAGCCGGTGATCGCCGGTGTGACCGCGGGCTCAAAGGGGCGGGCACAGTGTCGCCGGTCGGGCGCCTGTCCATGTGTGAGTGGGGCTGCCGCATGGACAGGCGTGACCGTGGGCGTCAAGCCGCTTCGAGGAAGGGGTAGTCGGTGTAGCCCTCGGCGCCCGGCCCGTAGAACAGTTCCGGCCGCGGCTCGTTCTCCGGGTGGCCACCCTGCCAGCGCTCGACCAGGTCGGGGTTGGCGATGAGGGCCCGGCCCACGACCACGGCGTCGGCGTGGTCGGCCTCGATCTGCTGGAGCGCCTGCTCGCGGGTGGTCTGCCCCCCGAAGGGGCCGTTGTTGACGATCAGCTTGCCGTCGAAGCGCCGCCGCAGCTCCTGTACCAGGTCGCCGCCCGGCTCGGTGTGCAGTACGGAGAGGTAGGCCAGGCCCAGCGGGCGCAGTTGGTCCATCAGGGTGCCGTAGGTGGCCAGGACGTCGTCCCGGTCGGTCTCGAAGACGTCCCCGAGGTCGACCTCCGGCGAGATCCGCAGCCCGACCCGCTCGGCACCGACGGCCTGGGCGACCGCCGTGACGACCTCGACGACGAAGCGGGCGCGGTTCTGCGGCGAGCCGCCGTATCCATCGGTGCGCTGGTTGGCCGCCGGGGAGAGGAACTGGTGGAGCAGGTAGCCGTTGGCGCCGTGGATTTCCACGCCGTCCGCTCCCGCCTCGATGGCCCGGCGGGCCGCGGCGACGAAGTCCTCCAGGGCTGCCCGGATCTCTGCGGTGGTCATCGCTTCCGGTACGGGGTAGGGCTGCTCGCCCTTCTCGGTGAACGTCTTATTGTCGATGGCGATCGCGCTGGGGGCGAGGATGCGGCGGCCGCCGTTGATGTCGGGGTGGGTGCCGCGGCCGGCGTGCATGATCTGCAGGACGATGCGGCCGCCCTCGGCGTGCACCGCCTCGAACACCCGCTGCCAGCCGGCCGCCTGCTCGTCGGTGGCGATGCCCGGCTCACCGACATACCCCTGCGACGCATGGTCGGGGTAGGTGCCCTCGGTGATGATCATTCCGACGCTCGCCCGCTGCCGGTAGTACTCGACCATCAGGTCCCCGGGAATGCCGGAGGAACCGGCCCGGACCCGGGTTATCGGTGCCATGACGATGCGGTTGGCGAGCTCGATCTTCCCGAGGGAGACGGGGGAGAAAAGCGACGGAACGGGCGAAACTTCTGAAATTTTGACAGTCATGGGTCTCTTTCTTTCTGTAATACGGAGGAAAACGGGATGAAGGTCTGCGACGCAGAGGGTCCACGCTGTCCCGGCGGAGGCGCGGATGCGGTCCTCGGGCAGGCGCGGGCCCGCTGACGGTGACGCGGTTCCAGGACCGCGATCGGGGTGTGGGTGGTGTTGGCGGCGAACGCGGGGGCGAACGCGGTGAGAGCCGCATCCCGTCGGCGTCGGGGTCGACGCCGGTCAAGCGCAACTGCCCGCCGGAGTAGTGGCGTTCGCTCCTTGCGCACGATCAGCAGTCAGCCAGGTGACGAAGTCATGGGTGCCGCCGCCGGAGTCGGTACGGATCGGTGTCTGCAGGCCGCGCCGCGACCGACTCCCTCGACGCGCCCCCGCGAAGAGGACCGATACACGGCTTCACCTGGAACGCGCTTCCGGCGGTGGCGGGAACAGCGATCTCAGCGATCCTCATTCTCACCGGCCTGAGGCACTTCCGCCGGCCGATCGCCCATTGGACAGCCTGCTTCACGAAAGCGCGAGGCTAGCTGAGCGGTACGTCCGCGACACCCTTGAGGTGGCTGAACGTCTCGAGGGAATACCGGCCGTGGTACCGGCCCATGCCGCTTTCGCCGACGCCACCGAAAGGCAGGCCGGGCATGAGCAGTTGCATCACCGGCTGGCCCCAGGCGACGCCGCCGGAGGACGTCTCGTTCAAGAGGCGCGACTTGGTGGCCTCGGACGTGGTGAAGGCGTAGAGCGCGAGGGGCTTGTCGCGTTCGTTGATGAAGGCGATGGCGGCATCGAGGTCTTCGACTTCGACGACGGCGAGGATCGGACCGAAGATCTCCTCCTGCATGACCGGCGATGCGGGGTCGACATCGGTGAGCACGGTCGGTGCGATGAACAGGTCGTCACGGTCGTGCCGGCCTCCCACCGCCGCCCGGCCGGAGTCCAGCAGACGCGTGAGCCGGTCGAAGTGCCGCTCGTTGATGATCCGGCCGAAGTCGGCCGCGGTCTGCGGGCTGGTGCCGAACTGGGCTTCGACCGCCGTGCGCAGGGCGGGAACCAGTGCGGCAGCGGTGGCAGGGTCAGCCAGAACATAGTCCGGGGCTATGCACTGCTGCCCCGCGTTGCCGAACTTGGCGCCGACCAGCCGCTTCGCGGTCTCGTCCACGTCAGCGTCAGGTGCCACGAAGACCGGCGACTTGCCCCCGAGTTCAAGCGTGACCGGGGTGAGGTTCTTGGCGGCTGCGGCCATGACGATCCGGCCGACCGTGCCATTGCCCGTGTAGAAGATGTGGTCGAAACGCTGTGCCAGGAGGGCCGTGGTCTCCTCGGCGCCCCCCTCGACCACGGTGAGCACGTCGGCGTCGAAGTACTCTCGCAGGAGGCGTGAAGCGACCGCCGATGTGTGCACCGAGATCTCGCTCGGCTTGGCCACCACGGTGTTCCCGGCGGCCAGTGCGCCGATGATGGGGTCGATGAGAAGGTGCAGCGGGAAATTCCACGGAGCGATCACCAGGACGACCCCGAGCGGGTCGTACGTGGTGTATGCCGTTGTCGTGGGACCGAAGTGGGCGGGAACCTCCACCGGGCGAGGCTGAAGCCAGCTCTCGAGACTCGCCAGCGTCTCGTCGATGTCGGCGACGGTGAAGTCGATCTCCTGCGTCTTCGCCTCGGCGGGGTTCTTCCTCAGATCCGCCCAGAGCGCTTCGACCAGCTCCTGCTCGTTTTCGACCAGCAGTGCCCGTAGCCGCTGCAGCTGGTTGACGCGCCAGTCCAGTCCGCGGGTGACGCCGGTGTTGAACGTCGCACGAAGGCGGCCGACCACCTCCGCGGCCGTTTCGCTCTGGTGCGTCCTCGACTCGGTCCCCTGTGTTGCGGTCATGGGGGTGTACTCCGTTCTTGATGCAAGCCACGCCCCGGCTGCTTTCCAGCCGGGCACGGTCTCCAGCGTGCTGGACGATCCGGTATTCACCCAGGTCACGGCTTTGCGTACGTCCGCTGTGCCTACCACTGGCCGGGTCAGGCAGGTGTGCGTCCGACCGTGGATACTCGAGGCATGGACGAATACCCCGAACCGGTGCACGAGCCCGCCGCCGGCGCGCTGGACCCGCGTGCCGAGCTCAGAGAGTTCCTGCGCACCCGGCGGGCCCGGCTGAGGCCGGAGGACGTGGGCCTGCCGGACTTCGGGCGGCACCGGCGGGTGCCGGGGCTGCGCCGCGAGGAGCTGGCGCAGCTGGCCGGAGTGTCGGTGGCGTACTACACGCGCCTTGAGCAGGGCAACGGGCGCAACGTGTCGGCGGAGATCCTCGACGCCATCGCCCGCGCGCTGCGGCTCAGCGACGCCGAGCACGCCCACCTCACACACCTGGCGAAGCCGAAACAGAAGAAGAAGCCGGCCGGCCGCGCCCAGCAGGTGCGGGGCCCCCTGCGGACGCTGCTGGACACCATGGACGGCGTCCCGGCGCTCCTCGTGGGGCGGCGCTCGGACATCCTCGCCTGGAACCGGATGGCCGCGGCGGTCTTCGGCGACTGGGCCGAGCTGCCGGCGCACGAGCGGAACTGGGCACGGCTGGTGTTCCTGAGGCCCGAGTACCGCGACCTGTTCGTGGACTGGGAGCACAAAGCGAACAACGTCGTCTCTCAGCTGCGCATGGACGCCGGCTCCCATCCGGACGACCCCCGGCTGTCCGCGCTGGTGGGCGAACTCTCCGTGAAGAGCGAGGAGTTCAGGCGGCTGTGGGCCACCCACGACGTCAAGGACAAGTGCCACGGCGTCCAGCGCCTGCACCACCCGCTCGTCGGCGAACTCGACCTCCACCCGGAGTCATTCCACCTGGCCAACGACCACGAACAGACGCTGGCGACCTACCACGCCGAACCCGGTTCCCCGTCGGTGGAGGCACTACGACTGCTGGCCAGCTGGGGCACCGACGCGACAAGGGCGGGAGCCGGGATGCCGCCGGCACGCACGGCTTGATGAACTTCCCTTGATCATCGGTAGCTGGCTGCGCGCCACGCCCAGCGTCCTTTCGCACACCAGACGCCTCCGGGGGCGGTGCCGGATTAAGGACGGCGCGGGTGGCGCGAGCGTGCTGCGGTTGGGCAGGGGGAATGACGGCGGCGCCACTGCGCAGGGCGTCGTTTTCGAGGGTCAGCGGGCGGATGGCCTCCTCGTACAGGGCGAGGGTGCGGCGCAGGTCGGTGTTCTCCTTCCGTAGTCGGCTCAGGTTGGCTTCCGTACGTACGTCGGATCCGGAGGGTTCCCGCGGAATCGCAGGCTGGGCTGGGGCCGGGATGCGGGGCCGGAAGTGCGCGTCGATCAGGTCGGCGTAGTGCCGGTGGAAGGTGGCGTGCGGGATGTCCAGGAGCCGCTCGACCGCGGTCACGGTGGGGCGCCGTCCGCGGGCGGCGGCCTCGGCAAGGACGGTGTCGATGGCGGCTTTGACGGTGTCGGTGTCGGGCAGGGCGCGTTTCACTCGGCGATCTCCGGGGTGTGGCGGGTGAGGAACGCGGCGGTGGCACGGTGCTGTTCCTCAAGGCGGTGACGGACGTAGGGGGCCAAACGGTCGCCGGCGGCCAGTGTGTCCTCCAGCCGGGCGAGGTGATCGGCCAGGGCCTGCCGGTTAGCGGAGGCGAGGGCGGTGTTGCGGCAGGCTTGCGGCTGGCAGTCGGCCATGACGGGCTGACCGGCGGAAGCCTCACGGCTGCGGCACAGGGCGCGGTCGGGGTTGTAGACGCAGGTGATGAAGGTCCCCGGGTACACGTGGGTGTCGTGACGGGCCACGATGCGCCGCAGGCGGGCTTCATCGGTGACAACCTGGCCGTCGAAGACGGTGTGGCGGGCGAACTCGGCGAGCCGGGCTTCGGCTTCCGCACCTGCGGGACCGGTCAGAGCCGGCCGGTCGTCGTCGGCACCCATCTCGGCGAGGAACTGGCCGCGGGCGAATGCTTCTTCGGCCTCGACCTCGTCGCGGAAGCCGGAGTCGCTGGTGCCGGCGTAGCCCTCGAACATCTGGATGCGCTGGTGGCGGTACTGCAGAGCGCCGGCGATGGTGCCGCCCGGGCGGTGGGCGATGAACCAGGCCAGGGTGCGGCGGAACTGCCGGGGCGTCAGGCGCGGCAGGCGCCCCTTGTCCTCGGGGATCGCATCCACGCGTGAGTGAACAGCGCAGTAGGAGTTGATCCACTTGGCCAGTGCGGTGATGTCCTTGATGGTGGTGGCGCTGGTCCGCACGCGCCCGGCCACGTGGTGGCGCTGATGATTGGCCGATTTGAGCGGGTGTGCGAACAGGTACGGCTCGTCGGCCGGCTGGCAGCGTTCCAGGACGGCGACGGCTCGTGCGACGGGAGCGGTGACGATCCAGGTGGCGGCCGCGCCATGGACGCCTTCGCCCTTGAAGGCCAGTCCGTGAAGCCGGTAGCGGTAGATGCGGCCGTCGGTGTCGCGTTGGGCGCTCACGCAGCCGCGCCGCAGGTGTTTGATCTCGAAAGTCGCGCAGGCCGGAGAGGTAGGCGATGACGATCCAGCAGGACACCTGCAGCAGCCGTTCGAACTGGCCGACGCCGTAGTAGGAGATCTGTTCCAGCCACCGCTGCCCGTCCAACTGCGCCTGCGGGACGTGTCGGTTTTGTGCCTGTGCATTACGTGCGGTGTGGGCGTTACGGGCGACATCTTGACGTGAAATGACGCTCGTGACGCTCGTTTTGATGGGGTGTCAGGTGCGCTGCTGTGCTGGTCAGGCCACATGAAAGGGCGGAGTGGCAGGGGCCTGCCCGAGAAACTTAGTACTCCAGCTGTAGATCGTGATCTTCGTGGTCGTGGAGTGGCGTGGAAGAGATGCGCCGACGAGCTGGGGTGTCCCTGTCGAACAGTGCCGGTCAGGGACACCCGTCTGCGAGCGGGCTAGGCGGCCTCATCGCCGCCTGACGGTTGCATTGCCGGGCGCAGGAAAGACCGGTCGAAGCGGCGGATACAGTGGGAATCCGTGCTGAGCTGCCAGAGCTGCTGAGCCTCCGGATCCTGCCGGATGGCAGCACGGTAGTCCTCGTAGGCAGCCAGGCTGGGAAAGGAGAACAGGGCGTAGGCGATGTCGTTGGCTCCTTCGTGCGGCAAGAAGCAGCCGTGGTGCGTGCCGCCGAAGCGGGTGACGATCGGGATCCACCCCGTCACATACGTCTCGAACGCGACAGCCTGGCTGGGATCGATCTCATAGTGCAGATGGCAAGTGATCACGTGAGTATTCCTCCTGGCCCAGTGGGTGCCGGTCGCGGTCGGCGCCGGTCACCAATGGCCTTTGCCCCACGGATCTGCATGCTTCCAAACCCTGCCTCGCCCGGCCGATGCGGCTCCGGTTTCCCGATCCCGTAGTCGACCACTTGAGATATGCGGAGCAGAAGTCGGCTATGTCTCTCAATAGAGACCCAAGCCTTTGAATGAGTCCACAACCAGCTGAGGAGAACGAGTAAGGGCGGCCGATTTCCAGGAGCGTCAACTCCCTCGGTGGCGGGCAGTCCGAGATGGGTGCGGTTCCTTTGAAGGGAAGTCCGAAGCGGCCAGGTGTCCCCAGCAGTCACTCTGGGGTGCTGACCTGGCCTGCTGACACCGGGGCAAGGAGCCCAGCGAGGAGTGCGCCGAACTCCTCGGGCGCTTCCAGCATCACCATGTGGCCCGTGCGGGGGAGTTCGGTGTAACTGGCTGCGGCGGACAGAGCCCAGGCAGGCACGTCCCACCCCGCGCGTGAGCGGGCCCCGGCGACCAGATGGACCGGGACGCGCTCGAACACGTCCCGCAGCAGCTGCTGGTAGTCAGGTCCAGCGGTGTACTCGACGACGGTACGAGCCATGGCGTGGATGGTTGAAGCGGGCTGGTAGGCCAGGTCTTGTGTCGCAGAGCGGAGGTGCTCCCTGGTCGGCTCGATGCCTCCGGCACGCAGCCACCGCCCAGGATCGGCACGGTCGGCTTGCAGGATCTGCTCCACCTCGGCGGCTGTCTTGGCTGCCAGCTGCTGCGACCAGAAAGCGTCCGCGAGACTGAAGTTGCCCTCGACGCTGACCAGCGATGCGGTCCGCTCCGGGAACCGGTGGGCGAATGCGGCGGCGATCACGCCGCCGACCGAATGCCCGACCAGATGGACGTGACCGCCCGGCAGTGCCTGGTCAATGGTCGCACGCAGGTGTTCCACCTGCGTATCGATGGTGATAGTGCCGGGCTCGGCCCGGGCATCGGCCCCGTAGCCGTGCAGGTCGGGACAGAGGGTGGGGGCCGGGTGGAGCGGCGCGAGGGCGCGTGGGTCGGCGAATGAGCCGATCAGACCATGAATGAAGATCACTGGCAGCATGGGATGTCAGCTTCCCACGGGCTGCCAGGGCTCGTCTACCACGGCCCGTACGACTGGAGCGCCGCCTGGCGGTGGTAGTGGCTTGCGCGGGCGCGGGCTTGGTGGCGACGGCGCCAGATCGACCAGTGCAGCCGATGTGCCGCGTCGAGGACAGGCCGGACAATGAGTGTCGTGAAAAGGTGCTGGATCTCGTTGCAGGTCAGCGGGATCAGGCCGTTCGGGGCTGGATCCTGAGCGCGTTCGGCGGCAGTGGCCGCGACGACGAAGGCGTGGGCGAGCATCGCGAGGGTGACCCAACGGTGCCAGGACGTCCAGCGTCTGACCTGGTGTTCGTCCAGTCCGGCCAGCCCTTGCCGGACTGGAAGGTTTCCTCGACAGTCCATCTGCGGCCGGCCACCCGCACCAGGCTGGACAGCGGTACTCGGTTCGCTGAGTAGCAGCGGTAGAAGGCGAGTTTACCGGTGCTCCGGTTGCGGCGGACGAGCAGATGGCGGTGACCGGGACGGTCGTCGGCGATGTCGGCCAGGGCCCAGTCGTAAAAGCGGTGGCCTTTGGCTCCGGCTCCCGCGGACAGCTTCTGCCAGGCTCGCCTCGGAAGCTTCCGGGCCAGGGCATCGGCGCGGAACGTGCCCGCACGGGTGGTGAACTGGTGGTCGCAGGCAACGGCGAGGACGTAACCGAGCTGGCCTTGCTCGAACGCGGTCCGCAGGTGCGGGTTGCCCCCGTAGACCTCGTCGCCGGCCACCCAGGAGACGGCAAGCCCGGCATCCAGTGCGCGGCCGATCATGCGTGCGGCGAGTTGGGGCTTCGTGGCGAAGTCCACGGTGCCAGGAATACCCGCGACCTGGCAGCGGTCCGGGTCCTGGGTCCAGGAGCGCGGGACATACAGTTCCCGGTCGATCGCCGCATGCCCGAGTGGGGTGGAGTAGGCAAGGTAGACGGCGACCTGGCTGTTCTCGATGCGTCCAGGGGCCCGTATTTCAATAACTGTCAGGGACGGGATTCCGCAGTTGTTCGGGCGTGTAGCTGTTCCAATGTGCGGGCGGGCGATCCGGGGATCGGCGTGA
>NZ_LLZG01000095.1 GCF_001509475.1 Streptomyces regalis | reverse complement strand
TCAGCCCGTCCGGCGTTTGAGGACGAGGCCCGTTCAGGGCCGAAGCGGGGGTCCAGGGGGCGGCAGCCCCCTGGCGGGGTCGAAGGGGCGGAGCCCCTTGAGGATGGGACGGGTAGGGGCGGCGGGGGCGAAAAAAACGAAGGCCCCCGGGCAGAACACCCCCGAGGGCCCCACACGCACCGCCCGATCAGACGGCCTCCGCCACCGCAACCTTGGCCGACACACCGTCCGCCGCCTCAGCGTCCCCCTCCGGCCCCGCCCCCTTGAGCGGAACCTCCTTCACAAACACAGCCGCCACCAGAGCAACCACAGCAATCACGGCCCCCAGCAGAAACGCCGAATGCGTCCCAGCCGACACCGCATGCTGATACGCCTCCCGCACAGCGTCCGGCAACTTCTCCAGACCCGCCGCATCCAGCTGCGCCGACTGCTCGGTCACCTTCGCCCCCAACGCCCCGCCCCGCTCGGCCATGACGTCCTGCACCCGGCTGTTGAACAGCGCCCCCATGATCGCCACACCGAACGAGGATCCGAGCGTACGGAAGAGCGTGGTGGACGAGGACGCGACACCCATGTCCTTCATCTCGACACTGTTCTGCGCGACCAGCATCGTGATCTGCATCAGACAGCCCATACCGAGCCCGACCACGGCCATGTACACACCGGAGGTGAACCGACTGGTCCCGGTGTCCATCAGCGACAGCAGATACAGCCCGACGATCATCAGCACACTGCCGACGACCGGGAACGCCTTGTACCGCCCGGTGCTCGTGGTCACCCGGCCCGCGACCATCGAGGTGACCAGCATCGCCCCGAGCATCGGCAGCAACAGCAGCCCGGAATTGGTCGCGGAAGCACCCTGCACCGACTGCTGATACAGCGGCAGGAACAGCGTCGCACCGAACATCACGAACCCGGTGATGAACCCGATCACGGACATCAGCGTGAAGTTCCGGCTGCGGAAGATGTGCAGCGGCACGACCGGCTCCGCCGCCTTGGTCTGCCAGAACACGAACCCGACAAGCGCCGCGACCCCGATCCCGACAAGCTCCATGATCACCGCGGAGGTCCAGGCGTACTCCGTACCGCCCCACGTGGTGACCAGCACGATCGCGGTGATCCCCACGGTCAGCAGCGCCGCCCCGAGATAGTCGATCCGCGCCTGCGTCCGCTTCTTCGGCAGATGCAGGACGGCACTGATCGCGGCGAGCGCGACGACGCCGAGCGGCAGGTTGATGTAGAAGGCCCAGCGCCAGCCCCAGTGGTCGGTGATGGTGCCACCGACCAGCGGCCCGCCGATCATCGCCAGCGCCATCACGCCGGCCATCATGCCCTGGTACTTGCCCCGCTCCCGCGGCGGAATCAGGTCACCGATGATCGCCATGACGCCGACCATCAGACCGCCGGCACCGAGCCCCTGCACGGCCCGGAAGGCGATCAGCTGCCCCATGTCCTGGGCCATGCCGCTCAGCGCGGACCCGATCAGGAACAGCACGATCGACGACATGAAGACGCCCTTGCGCCCGTACATGTCGCCGAGCTTGCCCCACAGCGGAGTGGAGGCTGCGGTCGCCAGCGTGTACGCCGTCACGACCCACGAAAGATGCTCCAGACCGCCCAGATCACCCACGATGGTCGGCATCGCGGTGCCAACGATCATGTTGTCGAGCATCGCGAGCATCATCGTGATCATCAGCGCGAGCAGTACGACCCGTACGCTCTTCGGCTGTTTCCCGCCCGGCTTCGCCGCCCCCGGCTCAACTGACTTCGTGTCCGCCATGATTCCCTCTACCCCCGGCCACTTGCTGGCACTTACTTGCCGCCCGGCTAGTTGTCTACACTCAGGGAAGGTAGGCGCGTAACTAGCCGGGCGTCAAGTAAGTTTTATGGAAAGCCGAGGAGTACGAGGATGGGCGGCACCATGGACGGCACCAAGCAGCGGCGCCGCGGGAACACCCGCCAGCGCATCCAGGACGTAGCCCTCGAACTCTTCGCAGAACAGGGCTACGAGAAGACCTCCCTGCGCGAGATCGCCGAGCGCCTGGAGGTCACGAAGGCGGCCCTGTACTACCACTTCAAGACCAAGGAAGAGATCATCGTCAGCCTCTTCGAGGACCTGACGCAGCCGATCGAGGACCTGATCGAGTGGGGCAAGCAGCAGCCGCACACACTCGAGACGAAGCAGGAGATCGTACGCCGCTACAGCGAGACCCTGACCGGCGCGGCCCCGCTGTTCCGCTTCATGCAGGAGAACCAGGCCACGGTCCGTGAGCTGAGCATCGGCGAGATGTTCAAGAACCGCATGCTGGGCATGCGCGACATCATCATCGATCCGGACGCCGACCTCGTCGACCAGGTCCGCTGCATCAGCGCCCTGTTCACGATGCACGCCGGGATGTTCGTCCTGAAGGACCTCGAAGGCGACCCCGAGGAAAAGCGCAAAGCCGTCCTCGAGGTCGCCACGGATCTGATCACCCAGGCGCACAAGGGCGCCTGAACGGCTCGGCGACTCAGATCGTCAGGCCCTTGGCCCGCAGGAAGGCCACGGGGTCGACCGCGGAACCGTAGTTGGCGGTCGTACGGATCTCGAAGTGCAGGTGCGGCCCGCTGGAGTTACCGGTGTTGCCGGACTTGGCTATGTGCTGCCCGGTCTTGACGACCTGGCCGACCTTCACGTCGATGCGCGACAGGTGGGCGTACTGGGAGTAGCTCCCGTTGCCGTGCTTGATGACGACGGCGTTGCCGTACGCGGGACCGTCGCCGGCGCCGTTGCCGCCGGCCTTGACGACGGTGCCGCCGTGCGCGGCCACGACCTGGGTACCGCTGGCGACGGCGAAGTCCTGCCCACTGTGGGTGGACTGCCACATGCCGCCCGCCTGGGCGAAGCTGGCGGACTTCGTGTACTTCTTCACCGGGCTCACCCAGGCGATGGCCTTCTTCGCGGGGGCCTTCTTCGCGGCGGCGGCCTGAGCCTGTACCGCGGCGGAGACACCGGTGGCGGAGCTCATCTCGGCAGCGACCGCGCCTCCGGCGCCCAGCACGACCGAGGCCCCCAGGCCGGCGGCCAGCACAGCGGCACGGGTGCGGACCGAGGACGTACGGGACGGACGGAACGAGAAGCGCGGGGACATTCGAAACCTCATGGGGACGACGACAGAGAAAACCACCCGGCGCACAAGTCCTCACCGAATGGCTATCCCTTGGTAACCCCGCTCCCCCCGAACCCCAAAACCCCTGATCTACGACGAAAGCTAGTACTACCCCGCAAAAATCTATTGATCTTGACAGAGCACCCAATACAGACGAACCAGTACTGGCGCGCTAATAAGCCGCCGGATTTCAAGCGGAAGATACCTTTTGCCCGCCAGTCAGTCCCCACTATTCCCGCTAGTAACGGACAAATCGCCTGTGCGGCATGTCACCGCCGAGCGCAATCACGAGACCCCGGAATGTGACGGGCGCTACGCCTCCCACTCCGGCTTTCGGCAACAAATCCGCGCCCAACTATGTGAGCGACGCCTCAAGTTGAGCTACCGTCCGGTAACCCGCTGGTTCCCCACCAGCCACCCCGAACCACGAACATGCACGCGACAACCCAGCGCACGTGACGTGAGAGGACCCCCCACATGACGCTTCGCCCCTGGGCTCGCCGAATAGCGGTCAGCACCGTCTCCGCGGCGGCCCTCGCGGCACTCGCGGTCCCCGCCGATGCCGCGACGACCGCGACGAGCACCTCCACCGCCTCCACCACCGCCACCACGGCAGCGGCCGAGGACGTCGACTACGACACCTGGCAGAAGGACTGCCAGGCGGTGATGGACCAGGCGCTGCTGGATCTGAAGCAGCGGATCGCCAACACCAAGCCGGGTGAGAAGCAGGCGATCGTCTTCGACATCGACAACACCACCCTGGAGACGGACTTCGGCTTCAGCTACCCGCAGCCGGCCAACAAGCCGGTCCTGGAGGTCGCCAAGTACGCCCAGGAGCACGGCGTCTCCCTGTTCTTCGTGACCGCCCGCCCGGGCATCATCTACTCGGTGACCGACTACAACCTCAAGCACGTCGGCTACCAGGTCTCCGGCCTCTACGTGCGCAGCTTCGTCGACCTCTTCAAGAACGTCGCCGACTACAAGACGGCTCAGCGCGTCGACATCGAGTCGAAGGGCTACACGATCATCGCGAACATCGGCAACAGCGCCACCGACCTGTCGGGCGGCCACGCCGAGAAGACGTACAAGCTGCCGGACTACGACGGGCAGCTGTCGTAAGCCACCCCCTTTGAGTCACCTCTTGGGCATGCGAAAGGGGCCGGTGCGGATAAGCACCGGCCCCTTTCTTCGGCTCAGCCCCCGGAGGGTCAGGCCTCCTTGCTCAGGTTCGGCCCGGTTCCACCGGCCGCCTGCTCGATCGGCGGGACGTCCGGCAGCGCGGACTTCTCCTCACCGCGGAAGGTGAAGGTCTTGGCCTCGCCCTCGCCCTCGGTGTCCACGACCACGATGTGGCCGGGGCGCAGCTCGCCGAAGAGGATCTTCTCCGACAGCGAGTCCTCGATCTCGCGCTGGATGGTCCGGCGCAGCGGCCGGGCGCCCAGCACGGGGTCGTAACCCTTCTTGGACAGCAGCTCCTTGGCGGACTGGGAGAGCTCGATGCCCATGTCCCGGTCCTTCAGGCGCTCGTCCACCTTGCCGATCATCAGGTCGACGATCCGCAGGATGTCTTCCTGGGTCAGCTGCGGGAAGACGACCACGTCGTCGACGCGGTTGAGGAACTCGGGACGGAAGTGCTGCTTGAGCTCGTCCGACACCTTGTTCTTCATGCGCTCGTAGTTGGTCTTCGTGTCACCCGAGGCCGCGAAGCCCAGGTTGAAGCCCTTGGAGATGTCCCGGGTGCCGAGGTTGGTCGTCATGATGATGACCGTGTTCTTGAAGTCCACGACCCGGCCCTGGGAGTCGGTCAGACGACCGTCCTCCAGGATCTGCAGCAGCGAGTTGAAAATGTCCGGGTGGGCCTTCTCCACCTCGTCGAAGAGGACGACGGAGAACGGCTTGCGGCGGACCTTCTCGGTCAGCTGGCCACCCTCTTCGTAGCCCACGTAGCCGGGGGGCGAACCGAAGAGACGCGACACCGTGTGCTTCTCGCTGAACTCCGACATGTCGAGGGAGATCAGCGCGTCCTCGTCACCGAAGAGGAACTCGGCGAGCGCCTTGGACAGCTCGGTCTTACCGACACCGGACGGACCGGCGAAGATGAACGAACCACCCGGACGCTTCGGGTCCTTCAGACCGGCACGCGTACGGCGGATCGCCTTCGACAGCGCCTTGACGGCGTCGTTCTGACCGATGACCCGCTTGTGGAGCTCGTCCTCCATGCGGAGCAGGCGGCTGGACTCCTCCTCAGTCAGCTTGAAGACCGGGATGCCGGTGGCCGTGGCGAGGACCTCGGCGATCAGCTCGCCGTCGACCTCGGCGACGACGTCCATGTCGCCGGCCTTCCACTCCTTCTCCCGCTTGGCCTTGGCGGCCAGGAGCTGCTTCTCCTTGTCGCGGAGAGAGGCGGCCTTCTCGAAGTCCTGCGAGTCGATCGCAGACTCCTTGTCGCGGCGGACGCCGGCGATCTTCTCGTCGAACTCGCGCAGGTCCGGCGGCGCGGTCATCCGGCGGATGCGCATCCGGGAACCGGCCTCGTCGATCAGGTCGATCGCCTTGTCCGGCAGGAAGCGGTCCGAGATGTACCGGTCGGCCAGGGTGGCGGCCTGGACCAGCGCCTCGTCCGTGATGGAGACGCGGTGGTGCGCCTCGTACCGGTCGCGCAGACCCTTGAGGATCTCGATCGTGTGCGGCAGGGACGGCTCCGCGACCTGGATCGGCTGGAAGCGGCGCTCCAGGGCCGCGTCCTTCTCCAGGTGCTTGCGGTACTCGTCCAGCGTGGTCGCACCGATGGTCTGCAGCTCACCGCGGGCCAGCATCGGCTTCAGGATCGAAGCCGCGTCGATGGCGCCCTCGGCGGCACCCGCACCGACCAGCGTGTGAAGCTCGTCGATGAACAGGATGATGTCGCCGCGGGTGCGGATCTCCTTGAGTACCTTCTTCAGGCGCTCCTCGAAGTCACCGCGGTAGCGGGAGCCGGCGACCAGCGCGCCGAGGTCGAGGGTGTAGAGGTGCTTGTCCTTGAGGGTCTCGGGCACCTCGCCCTTGACGATGGCCTGGGCGAGGCCCTCGACGACGGCGGTCTTGCCGACGCCGGGCTCACCGATCAGGACCGGGTTGTTCTTGGTACGGCGGGACAGCACCTGCATGACCCGCTCGATCTCCTTCTCGCGCCCGATGACCGGGTCGAGCTTGGACTCACGAGCGGCCTGGGTGAGGTTCCGGCCGAACTGGTCGAGGACCAGGGACGTCGAGGGGGTGCCCTCGGCAGGCCCGCCGGCGGTGGCGGTCTCCTTGCCCTGGTAACCGGAGAGCAGCTGGATGACCTGCTGCCGCACCCGGTTGAGATCTGCGCCCAGCTTGACCAGGACCTGGGCGGCGACGCCCTCGCCCTCACGGATCAGGCCGAGCAGGATGTGCTCCGTGCCGATGTAGTTGTGGCCCAGCTGAAGGGCCTCGCGGAGCGACAGCTCCAGGACCTTCTTGGCACGGGGGGTGAAGGGGATGTGCCCGGACGGGGCCTGCTGCCCCTGCCCGATGATCTCCTCCACCTGCTGGCGGACCGCCTCGAGCGAAATCCCGAGGCTCTCAAGGGCCTTGGCGGCGACACCCTCACCCTCGTGGATCAGGCCCAGGAGGATGTGCTCGGTGCCGATGTAGTTGTGGTTGAGCATCCGGGCTTCTTCCTGAGCCAGGACGACAACCCGCCGCGCGCGGTCGGTGAACCTCTCGAACATCGTTAATCGCTCCTCAGAGCGGTCAGGCAGTGGGGGGAACTTCCCCTCCCTGTCCTTCCGCAGCTTAGTCCCGCAAGCGGGGACCGCTCATTCCAACTGCCGACACCGTCGATGGCCTCCTGACCCCGCTAACGCCGACATCTGCTCCAACCCGATGGTGCGAGACGATGTTCCCGCAGGCCAGGTGGTTACCCTCACCATCAGTACGCCGATGGCGAACGCGAGACCCACTGTCCTGCGTGTCGCCCCCTCCCACTAGGGATGTCTTACCCGCTGGGACTGACACTCCATGCCGCGCCCCCCGGTTCCCTCCGCTACGGGCGAACAACCTTGCGCCACCCCACACCCCCGAGCGCCCCCTCTTTCGACACCCTGCGCATTCGCTAGAACACCCAGCGTAACCGGCACGTCCATTCGGCGGTTTCACCTGGCATGGTCGGCACCCGTCCCGCGATCGCCACGGACTCCACCACGATCCCTCTCCCCCGTCGGCCGCCCGATCCGAGCGATCGGGTCCGCCGGTGGTACGAGAACGAACTGGGCTGGCCGGTGGTGCCCGGGCACCCGGGATCCCCCCTGAGCCTTCGCGTGGGTCTGCGCTTCGACGTCCTGGACGTCCCGGCCGAGGCGGGCCGCGCGGCACTGCGCCATCTGACGCCTCACTCCCCGGTGGCCGCCCGGGGCGGGCGGATGCGGCTACTCCTGGCCGCGGGCAGCGCGGAGGAGGTGCCGGGGGTGCTGGACTGGCTGGAGTGGGGCACGCTGCCCCTGGACCTGACGACGCTCGGCGAGGGCGACCTCATGGAGGCGCCCCTGCCACCCGAGCAGGGGCCGGTCATGGCCGTACGGCCTCTCGATACGCGACTCGATACGCGACCGAGGCAGGCCGTACGACGTCCTGACGTGCTGGAGCACTGCGGGGTGCGGCCGCTTCCCCTGGGCCGCCCCGACGCCGTGCAGGGGGCCGCCGTGTGGCTGCGGCCCCCCGAGCCTGGGGGCGAGGTCGAGGCCTCGCTGCCGACGCTGTCGGCCATGGGGGGCGGTGGGGGCGCCCCCGATCTGGTGCGGGTTCTGGACACGGTGGCAACGCATTGCCACCGCCTGCGACTGCGACGCGGGTACGCCCAGCCTTTCGTCTGTCCGTAGATCAGGCGTTGCCCTTGGATCAGGCGTTGGCCTTCTCGTATGCCTCGCGAATGGACGCCGGAACGCGGCCGCGGTCGTTGACCTCGTAGCCGTTCTCCTTCGCCCACGCGCGGATCTGCGCGGTGTCCTGGCTGCCACCGGAAGCGGCACGCGCCTTTCCACGCCCGCCCGAAGCGCGGCCTCCGGTACGACGACCGCCCTTCACGTAAGGGTCGAGAAGGCCACGGAGCTTGTCCGCATTGGCAGTCGTGAGATCGATCTCGTACGTCTTGCCGTCCAGCGCGAACGTCACGGTCTCGTCCGCCTCGCCGCCGTCGAGGTCGTCGACAAGAAGGACCTGAACCTTCTGTGCCACCGGATTTCCTTTCATCGATAACTTGAGGGCCGGGGGTCTGCGGCGTCCGCCGTTTCGCCGTCCCCTGTTATATGCAGTACTGCAGTACGTCGGAAAGCAAACCGCTTTTGCTGGAAAAACACAAACCCTCGGGAGAGACCGACTGCCCGACCGCGGTCCGGAAACATGCGCGTTTCGGACATAGGGCACCTGGGCAGGGTCACCCGCCGGAATAGAGGGCGGCGATCACAGATGCAGAAGCATCCGGCTGTTGCCCAAGGTGTTCGGTTTCACTCGTTCGAGACCGAGGAACTCCGCCACGCCCTCGTCATAGGAACGCAGCAGCTCCGCGTAGACATCGGTGTCCACCGGCGTCTCGCCGATCTCGACGAAGCCGTGCTTGCCGAAGAAGTCCACTTCGAAGGTCAGGCAGAAAACCCGGCGAACGCCGAGCCAGCGCGCGGTGTGGAGCAACTTCTCCAGCAACTGATGACCGACGCCGGCGCCCTTCAGGCCGGGCTTCACCGCCAGAGTGCGGACTTCCGCCAGGTCTTCCCACATCACGTGCAGGGCGCCGCAGCCGACGACCTCGCCGTTGTCGTCACGTTCGGCGACCCAGAACTCCTGGATGTCCTCGTAAAGCGTCACCGTGGCTTTGTCGAGCAGGATGCGACGCTGGACGTACTCGTCAAGGAGACGACGTACCGCCTGGACATCGCCGGTGCGGGCCCGCCGGACGGTGATGGCTTTTGCGGTGACTTCTGGGCTCTCCACCGAGGAGCTCTCGGCCGAGTGGCTCTCTGCTGACATGAGCGGACGCTATCGCCCGTCGGGCTCCTGCGCCGAGCCGGGGTTCTCACTGCCGGTATCGGTACGGGTATCCGGGCTGGTATCGCCGCTGGTATGGGGGGTCGTATCGGTGCCGGTATCGGTGCTGCGGGTATCGGTGCCGCTCGTATCGGCACTGTCGGTATCGGTGCTCGTAACGCGGCGCGTATCGGGCGGTTGCGCGGGTTCGGGCGTTTCCGGGCCGCCCACGATGCGTACGGCGTCCCGCAGGGCCCCGCGCTGTTCCTCGCTCATCATGCCGAAGAAGGCGACGAGTGCAGCGGCGGGGTTGTCGCTCTGCGACCAGGCGTCGTTCATCAGAGCGGCGGCGTAGGCGGCCCGCGTGGAGACCGCCTCATATCGATAGGCCCGGCCTTCCGCTTCGCGGCGCACCCAGCCCTTCTGATGGAGATTGTCCAAAACGGTCATCACCGTGGTGTACGCGATGGACCGTTCCTGCTGAAGATCTTCCAGGACTTCTCGAACGGTCACCGGGCGGTTCCACTTCCACACCCGCGTCATGACCGCGTCTTCGAGTTCTCCCAATGGGCGAGGCACAACTCAGCACAATAGTGGGAGATCTTGATGTTCGCGTGCCGAACGTGCACTTCCTCCAGCAAACAGGAACAAAAAGGGCGTACGACTCGGAAAGCGTGGGGCTTTGAGTCGTACGCCGTTGAGCGCGTCGGCGCCCAGGTTCAGGCGTCCGGGTTCGCGGGGGCCTGGCGGGTGGCCTCCACGCGCGCGAGGGCGGCGTCCACGGCCGCGTCCTCCTTGGCCTTGTTGGCTCCGCCCTGGGTCTTCACGATCACCCTGATCAGACCGATGAAGAACACGGCCATGACGGTCGGGGGGAGGAGTGCGGAGACGTAGTCCATGCGTCCAGGGTAGCCAGGGGTGGCTTGAGCGGTGGGCTCCGGGGGCCACCTCGGAGCCCACCTCGTCTCGGCGTCAGCCTGCGGCGAGCTGTTGGGGTCGGGTCGTGGGCGGTGGGGTCGGTTTACGGCGCGGGAAGACCTCGCCGGGGGTGGGGAT
>NZ_LLZG01000094.1 GCF_001509475.1 Streptomyces regalis | reverse complement strand
GCCCGGTTACATTCCGAACCCGGAAGCTAAGCCTTACAGCGCCGATGGTACTGCAGGGGGGACCCTGTGGGAGAGTAGGACGCCGCCGAACTCCTTTTAGAGCTCTGGCTCTTGGGCATGCAGCCCGAGGGCCAGAGCTTTTTTGCGTTGAGGTAGGGTCAGGGAGCATCGTAGGTACGTTTCCCACAGGAGGCCCCCGGGTGGAGGTCCAGGAGACCCGTGTCCAGACGGACCGGGTCCTCACCATCCCCAATATCCTCAGCATGGCGCGGCTCGTTGGGGTGCCGCTGTTCCTGTGGCTGATCCTCAGGCCCGAGTTCGGTGGGCCTAAGAGTGACGGCTGGGCGCTTCTGGTGCTGGCTCTGAGCGGCGTCAGTGACTACCTGGACGGCAAGCTCGCGCGGCGTTGGAACCAGGTCAGCAGCCTCGGCCGGCTTCTCGATCCCGCGGCCGACCGGCTCTACATTCTCTCGACTTTGGTCGGCCTCACCTGGCGCGAGATTCTGCCAGTCTGGTTGACCGCTGTACTTTTGGCGCGAGAACTGGTTCTGCTGGTGATGGTGGGTATCCTCCGGCGCCATGGCTATCCGCCGCCGCAGGTGAACTTCCTTGGGAAGGCGGCTACGTTCAACCTGATGTATGCCTTCCCGCTGTTGCTGCTCAGTGACGGAACTGGCTGGATCCCGTCACTCGCTGCTATTTTCGGATGGGCGTTCGCCGGATGGGGTACAACGCTGTACTGGTGGGCAGGAGTCCTCTACGTGGTACAGGTCCGCCGCCTCGTTCGTGCGGACGCCATGGCCGATTGAACTCGCCGATTGAAACGGGCGTAGCGGCTCGATGGCCCGCGGCGGAAAAGTGCGGGACAATCTGGACGGGTGAAGTCGGCTAGACCGTCGTCTCTTAGAGGAGGACGCTTCCGACATGAAGGCCGTCGTGATGGCCGGAGGCGAAGGCACACGCCTTCGCCCCATGACCTCGAGCATGCCCAAGCCGCTCCTGCCGGTGGCCAACCGGCCGATCATGGAGCACGTTCTGCGGCTGCTCAAAAGGCATGGGCTGAGTGAGACCGTCGTAACTGTTCAGTTCCTGGCCTCTCTGGTCAAGAACTACTTCGGTGACGGTGAAGAGCTCGGAATGGAGCTCAGCTATGCCAATGAGGAGAAGCCACTCGGTACCGCCGGAAGCGTCAAGAACGCCGAAGAGGCGTTGAAAGACGATGCTTTCCTCGTCATCTCCGGTGATGCCCTGACCGACTTCGACCTCACCGAGCTGATCAATTTCCACAAGGAAAAGGGCGCACTGGTCACCGTCTGTCTGACGCGTGTGCCCAATCCGCTGGAATTCGGCATCACCATTGTCGACGAGGAAGGCCGGGTCGAGCGCTTCCTCGAGAAGCCGACCTGGGGGCAGGTCTTCTCGGACACCGTGAACACCGGCATCTATGTCATGGAGCCCGAGGTCTTCGACTATGTCGAGGCAGACGTGCCCGTGGACTGGTCCGGCGATGTCTTCCCGCAGCTGATGAAGGAGGGTAAGCCGGTCTATGGGTATGTCGCAGAGGGGTATTGGGAAGACGTCGGTACTCACGAGAGCTATGTGAAGGCGCAGGCCGACGTCCTGGAGGGCAAGGTCGACGTCGAGCTCGACGGCTTTGAGATCTCGCCGGGTGTGTGGGTGGCGGAAGGCGCCGAGGTGCATGCCGACGCCGTTCTCCGAGGGCCCCTGTACATCGGGGACTACGCCAAGGTCGAGGCCGGTGCGGAAATCCGGGAGCACACCGTCGTCGGCTCGAACGTGGTCGTGAAGAGCGGTGCCTTTCTGCACAAGGCTGTCGTGCACGACAACGTGTATGTCGGGCAGCACAGCAATCTGCGCGGTTGCGTCGTCGGGAAGAACACCGACATCATGCGTGCCGCCCGGATCGAGGACGGCGCGGTCATCGGTGACGAGTGTCTGATCGGTGAAGAATCGATCGTCCAGGGCAATGTTCGCGTCTACCCGTTCAAGACCATCGAGGCCGGAGCCTTCGTCAATACCTCGGTGATCTGGGAGTCGCGGGGGCAGGCGCATCTCTTCGGCGCCCGTGGCGTCTCTGGAATCCTGAACGTGGAGATCACGCCCGAACTCGCCGTTCGCCTCGCCGGTGCCTATGCGACGACCCTGAAGAAGGGGGCCACGGTCACCACCGCCCGCGACCACTCCCGGGGTGCCCGGGCGCTGAAGCGGGCGGTCATCTCGGCGCTGCAGGCCAGCGCCATCGACGTACGGGACCTGGAGAACGTACCGCTGCCCGTGGCGCGGCAGCAGACTGCGCGGGGCAGTGCCGGCGGGATCATGATTCGGACGACGCCCGGGGTGCCGGATTCCGTGGACATCATGTTCTTCGACGGGCAGGGCGCCGACCTGTCGCAGGGCAGTCAGCGGAAGCTGGATCGGGTCTTTGCGCGGCAGGAGTATCGGCGTGCGTTCCCGGGAGAGATCGGGGACCTGCATTTCCCGGCCAGTGTCTTCGACTCCTACACCGGGTCGTTGCTGCGCAACGTCGATACGACCGGGATTTCGGAGTCGGGGCTGAAGGTCGTCGTAGACGCGTCGAACGGCAGCGCGGGGCTTGTGCTGCCCAGTCTGCTCGGGAAGCTCGGTGTGGACTCGCTGACCATCAACCCCGGTCTCGATGAGTCCAGGCCCACGGAGTCGGCGGATACACGGCGGTCCGGGTTGGTGCGGCTCGGGGAGATCGTGGCGTCCGCGCGGGCGGCGTTCGGAGTGCGGTTCGATCCCGTCGGTGAGCGGCTGTCGCTGGTCGACGAGAAGGGGCGGATCGTCGAGGACGACCGCGCTCTGCTTGTCATGCTCGACCTCGTGGCCGCGGAGCGGCGCAGCGGGCGGGTGGCGCTGCCGGTGACCACCACGCGGATCGCCGAGCAGGTGGCGGCCTACCACGGGACGCAGGTGGAGTGGACGACCACCTCGCCCGATGATCTGACGAGGGTCGGTCGTGATGACACGACGATCTTCGGAGGTGACGGCAGGGGCGGCTTCATCGTCCCTGAGTTCAGCAGTGTCTTCGACGGTACGGCGGCCTTCGTACGGCTGATCGGGCTGGTGGCGCGGACGCAGCTCACGCTCAGCCAGATCGACGCGCGGATTCCGCGAGCGCACGTCATCAAGCGGGATCTTGCGACTCCCTGGGCCGTCAAGGGCCTCGTGATGCGGCGGGTCGTAGAGGCGGCCGGGGATCGCTTTGTCGACACGACCGACGGTGTTCGGGTCGTGGAGACCGACGGGCGTTGGGTGATGGTGCTGCCCGACCCGGCCGAGGCGGTCACCCATCTGTGGGCCGAAGGGCCGGACGACGCGTCCGCGCAGGCCCTGCTCGACGAGTGGGCGGCGGTCGTGGACAGCGCAGGCCGCTGAGACACGCAGCACGCGCGCGTGCCGGACAAGCCCCTCGTGGGCCTGTCCGGCACGCCGGTGGGGCCATTCGGAGGTATCGGCCGCGACGTGCGACGATGTGCGGCATGCCGCAGCCCCCCGTTCGGAGCACACCTACGCGCCCCTCGCGCCCGGACGCGTCCATGTCGCTGCTCACCAACGTGATGGACCACAGCCTCGACGACGGGTACGCCGAGGCCGCCGAACGGAAGAAGGCCGCAGGCGACGGGGGCCTGCCCAAGACGCTGCGGGCGAAGCTCGGGCTTGCCGCCGGTCTGGTACTCGCGGCGCTTGTGGTGACTGTGGGAGCGGCGCAGGCGCGGGTCGCGGCGCCTGTCATGGCCAAGGAGCGCGAGGAGCTGGTCGACCGCATTGACCGGGAGACCGAGGCGGCGGAGAAGCTGGAGGAGAGCGTCGACAAGCTGCGCGACGATGTGAGCGCGCGGCAGCGCGAGGCGCTGAAGACGACCGGTGACAGTGACCAGGCGGAGCTCGTGGGCATCCTGGCGGGCGCTGTCGAGGTGCACGGGCCCGGTGTGAAGCTGGTCGTGAACGACGCCAAGGAAGCTTCCACGGGCGGCGACGGCGACCCGCGCGGGACATCTGGGTTCTCCGACACCGGGCGGGTGCGCGACCGCGACATGCAGCGTGTGATCAACGGGCTGTGGGAGTCGGGCGCCGAGGCGATCTCCATCAACGGGCAGCGCCTGACGGCCCTGTCGGCGATCAGGGCCGCGGGTGACGCGATACTGGTCGACAACAAGCCGCTGGTTCCGCCGTACACGGTGCTCGCGGTGGGGGACGGGGAGCAGTTCAGTGCCAGGTTCCAGGACAGCGCCGACGGGCTGTATCTGCACGCCCTGCAGGAGAACTTCGGGGTCAGGACCAGCATTTCCGTACAGGACGACCTCCGGTTGCCCGCGGCACCGAGTGTGATCGTACGTACAGCACAGCCGAACACCGAGAAAACCGAGAAGGGCACATCGTGATCGCCGTACTGGGCCTCGTCGTGGGAGTCGTGGCCGGACTGTTGGTCCGGCCGGAGGTTCCGGCGGTCGTCGAGCCTTACTTGCCGATCGCCGTCGTGGCGGCTCTCGACGCCGTCTTCGGAGGTCTGCGGGCCATGCTCGACGGGATCTTCGACGACAAGGTCTTCGTCGTGTCGTTCCTGTCCAATGTGGTCGTGGCCGCGCTGATCGTGTTCCTGGGCGACAAGTTGGGCGTGGGCGCCCAGCTGTCCACCGGTGTCGTCGTCGTGCTCGGCATCCGCATCTTCTCGAACGCCGCGGCGATTCGCCGGCACGTGTTCCGGGCGTGAGGCCGATGAGCAACCACGACGAGACACCCGAGAACAGGTTGCGCAAGGAGCTGCCCGAGGAGGTGCCGGTCGGCGGCGCGTCCGAGGCCGTGGACGCCCCGCAGGAGCAGCGCAGCGAGCTGACCGGGCGGCAGCGGCTGGCGAAGGGGCTGTGGCCGCCGCGCGTGACCCGGGCCCAACTCATCGTTGCTCTGCTGCTGTTCGGCCTCGGCTTCGGGCTGGCGGTCCAGGTCGCCTCGAACAGTGACGGTGACAGTGCCTTGCGTGGCGCACGTCAGGAAGATCTCGTTCGCATCCTCGATGAACTGGATGACCGTACTCAGCGTCTTGAGGACGAGAAGCAAGGTCTCGAGAAGCAGCGCGACGAACTGGAGAACAGTTCGAACCAGGCCGAGGAGGCTCGCAAGCAGACGGTCGAGAAGGAAAAGCAACTCGGCATTCTGGCGGGCACGGTGGCCGCACAGGGACCCGGCATCACGATGACCATCGACGACACGAAGGGGACGGTCGAGGCGGACATGCTGCTCGACGCGATCCAGGAGCTGCGTGCGGCCGGCGCGGAGGCGATTCAGGTGAACGGTGTACGCGTTGTCGCAGGCACCTATCTGACCGATTCCGGCAACAGCGTGAGCGTCGACGGGAACAAGATCAACGCGCCCTATCGTTTCAAGGTCATCGGCAAACCGCAGGACCTCGAACCAGCGCTCAACATCCCTGGAGGCGTGGTGCAGACTCTCGAGAAGGAGCAGGCCACCGTGACCATCGAGCGGTCGGACAAGATCGTCGTGGACGCCTTGCGAGCAGCGAAGCGGCCTGACTACGCTCGGTCGTCCTCCCAGTGAACCGGCGGTGCATGGGGGACGTCCGGCGAGGGCATGAGGTTGCGGGGGGTCGGCGCACCGAATGGGTGGTGCGTGGTGGAAACTGTCTGGTGGAGACGGACGTTGTGAGGGTGTCCGGGTCGGTCAGAGAGTGCAGTCAGGGTTCGTCCTGCCCCACGGGCGGGTCTGTTTCGGTCAAGGGGAATCGCCCGTGAAGTTGTTTGCGAAGTTGTTCGGCAAGAGCGCGCGAGAGGGCAGCGACAACGCGACCGCTCGTCATCGCGCACAGGGGGACGAGGAAGGCCAGCGCCCGCTGTTCAGGGACCAGGTGCCTGGGTCGGGCGGTGACATTCCCGGAGGTCAGGGCGCGCCGTCAGTTGACCCTGCCCAGTCCGGCGGCATAGGTTTCGGACAACCGTCAACCTCAAGTACGGGTGGAGGGTTTTCCCCGATGTCGGCCCTGGTGTGTACGAGGTGCGGTAACCGCAACGCGGAGAACAGCCGCTTCTGTTCCAACTGCGGCGCGCCGCTGCGGGCCGGTGCGGCCCCCGAGCGTCCGTCCGAGACGACCTCCACGATCTCCATTTCCGGCCTCGAGGCCTACGACGCCGAGGCCACCGGGCAGACGCAGATTCCGGCGCTGTCTCCCGAGGCCCAGGCGGCCGTCGATGCACTGCCGCTGGGTTCTGCGCTTCTGGTGGTGCGCCGGGGGCCGAACTCGGGCAGCCGCTTCCTCCTGGACGGCGATCTGACCACCGCCGGGCGGCACCCGCAGAGCGACATCTTCCTGGACGATGTGACGGTGTCGCGTCGGCACGTGGAGTTCCGTCGCAGCCCGGACGGCTCGTTCACGGTGGCCGATGTCGGCAGTCTGAACGGCACGTATGTCAACCGGGAGCGGATCGACCAGGTCGCTCTGAACAACGGTGATGAGGTGCAGATCGGCAAGTACCGGCTGGTGTTCTACGCGAGCCAGCGGGGCTACTGACCCTCCCCCGGAGCCCGTCCGGGGAGACCCAGGGAAGGTCCATGCTGAAATCACCGAGCGGCGGTGCCGGGCACGGCATCGCCGCCACGGACAGTCGGCTGATGAGCATCGGCACGGTGCTGAACGTGCTGCGTGAGGAATTCCCTGACATCACCATCTCCAAGATCCGTTTTCTGGAGTCGGAGGGCCTCGTCGAGCCGCAGCGGACCCCCTCGGGGTACCGGAAGTTCAGTGCGCAGGACGTCGAGCGGCTCGGACACGTACTGAGGATGCAGCGGGACCACTACCTGCCGCTGAAGGTGATCCGTGAGCACCTGGACGCCATGGGACGCGGAGAGGCCGCACCACTGCCGGCCCTGAGCCGTCAGCGCGACGGCGAAGCGGTCCTGGAGGCGGCCGAGAGGCCCACGGCGGCCCGGATCGGGCGGGCGCAACTGCTCGCCGCCGCCGAGATCGGTGAGCAGGAGCTCGAGGAGTGGGAGTCGTACGGGCTGATCACTCCGCTGCCGGACGGGGCGTACGACGCGGAGGCGGTCACCGTGGCCTCGCTCGTCGCCGAGCTGGGGCGCTTCGGGATCGAGCCCAGGCATCTGCGGGTGATGAAGGGCGCCGCCGACCGTGAGGCCGGGCTCGTGGACCAGGTCGTGGCCCCGCTGAGGCGGCACCGTAATCCGCAGACCAGGGCACATGCGGAGGCCCGTGCCAAGGAGCTCGCGGGGCTTACGGTGAAACTGCACGCCGCGCTGGTGCAGACCGCTCTCGGGGTACGGCTGCCCTGAGCGGCGCATGCACATGAAGGGCGGATCGGCCACCCGTTCTCGGCCCGACTACCCAAACGTCCCGGGCACGGCCTAGGGTTGCTGTGTGAACGAGCTCGATGTCGTAGGTGTCCGGGTCGAAATGCCCTCCAACCAACCGATCGTGCTCCTGCGCGAAGTGGGAGGCGACCGCTACCTCCCCATCTGGATCGGGCCGGGGGAGGCGACGGCCATCGCCTTCGCCCAGCAGGGCATGGCCCCCGCGCGACCGCTGACCCACGACCTGTTCAAGGACGTGCTTGAGGCCGTCGGCCAGGAGCTCACCGAAGTACGCATCACGGACCTGCGTGAGGGCGTCTTCTACGCCGAGCTGGTCTTCGCCAGCGGCGTCGAGGTGAGCGCCCGACCGTCCGATGCCATAGCGCTGGCTCTGCGCACCGGAACGCCGATCTACGGCAGCGACGGGGTGCTCGACGACGCGGGCATCGCGATCCCGGACGAGCAGGAGGACGAGGTGGAGAAGTTCCGCGAGTTCCTCGACCAGATCTCGCCCGAGGACTTCGGCACCAGCAGTCAGTGAGCGGCGCGGGCGGCGGCCCGGCGGACCTCGCGGTCCGTGGTGGTGCGGCCCACAGTCGGTTACGGCTCAAATGCCGGTATTTGCCAGCGGCGAGCGCGAGCGTCCTACGCCCTGCTCCGAGCGCATTCGGCTAGCCTTTCCCCGCGGTGGGGTGCGGGAAACCACTCCTAGGGTGATTATCACTCGGCGTGCCGAGTGTGGCGATCGTTGACGCACCCCTGGTGACTGCCTACCGTCGAGAAGGCAGGTCAAGGACGGAGGTCGGCGTGAGAAGCAGCGGCGACGGTACGGCTGGGGGTGCCCCCGGACGCAGTTTCGGGTCGAGCGGTCCGTACCCGCTTCAGGGCAGCGCGGCCGATCACGCTACGCAGCGACCGACGGCCGTGCCGAGCAGCGGCGGAGGGGCGGCGTCCATGGAGACCGAGCAGATCGGCTACCGCGGTCCGACGGCGTGTGCGGCCGCCGGCATCACGTACCGGCAACTGGACTACTGGGCGCGCACCGGCCTCGTCGAGCCGAGCGTGCGGCCCGCGTACGGGTCGGGGACCCAGCGGCTCTACAGCTTCCGGGACGTCGTCGTCCTGAAGATCGTCAAGCGGTTCCTCGACACCGGTGTGTCGTTGCAGAACATCCGTACCGCGGTGCAGCATCTGCGGGAGCGGGGCTTTTGTGATCTGGAGCGCATGACGCTGATGAGCGACGGCGCGACGGTGTACGAGTGCACCTCGCCGGACGAGGTCCATGCGCTGCTCCAGGGTGGGCAGGGGATCTTCGGGATCGCCGTGGGTGTGGTGTGGCGGGACGTCGAGAGCGCGTTGTCGCAGCTGCACGGGGAGCGGATCGACACCGGGGAGACGCTGGTCGGGCCCAATCCGGCGGACGAGCTGGCCCGGCGACGTAACCGGGCGGTCTGAGCTCGACGGCCCGGCGGTCGTAGCAGGGCATTGTCAGTGGCGTGAGGCAGCATCGGAGATGTGAGAAACGCGCCCACGATCCTGCATCTCGACATGGATGCCTTCTACGCCTCGGTGGAGCAGGCATCCAAGCCGAGCCTGCGCGGGAAGGCCGTGATCGTGGGCGGGCTCGGGCCGCGGGGAGTCGTCGCCACCGCCTCCTATGAGGCTCGGGTCTTCGGGGTTCACTCGGCGATGCCCATGGCCCAGGCGCGCCGGCTGGCGCCGAATGCCGCGTATCTTGTGCCGCGCTTCGGGATCTACCGTGACATCAGCGAGCAGGTGATGGCGCTGCTGCGGGAGCTGTCGCCGCTGGTGGAGCCGCTGAGCCTGGACGAGGCCTTCGTGGATCTGGAGGCCGGGGGAGCGGCCTGGGACGAGGGGTCCGCGCGACTGGTCGGGACAAAGCTGCGCGCCGACATACGGGCGGCCACCGGGCTCGCGGGGTCGGTGGGCCTGGCGGCGTCCAAGATGCTGGCGAAGATCGCCTCCGAGCAGGCCAAGCCCGATGGGCTGGTGGTGATCGAGCCCGGGACCGAGCGGGCGATGCTCGGGCCGATGTCCGTGCGGACGCTGCCTGGGGTGGGGCCGGCGACGGGGGACCATCTGCGGCGGGCCGGGATCCACACGGTCGAGGAGATCGCCGAGGCGGGTGAGGACGAGCTCGTCCGGCTGCTGGGCAAGGCCCACGGGCATGCCTTGTATGCCATGGCGCTGGCGCACGACGAGCGGCCGGTGGTGGCCGAGCGGGAGGCCAAGTCCGTGTCGGTGGAGGACACGTATGACGTGGACATCCACGATCGTGTCCGGGTGGGCCTCGAGGTACAGCGGCTGGCCGACCGTTGTGTGCGGCGGTTGCGTGGGGCCGGGTTGTCCGGGCGGACCATCGTGCTGAAGGTGCGGCGGTACGACTTCTCCACGTTGACCCGCTCCGAGACGCTGCGTGGGCCCACGGACGATCCGGCGGTGGTGCGGGAGGCCGCGGCACGGCTGCTGGACTCCGTGGACACGACGGGTGGCGTACGGCTGCTGGGGGTCGGGGTCAGCGGGCTGGCCGACTACACGCAGGAGGATCTGTTCGCGCAGACGGCGGGGGAGCAGGTCGAGCACCCCGAGGCGGAGGGTGGTCAGGAGGAGCCTGCAGAGGAGCCGCAGGCTGCGCCTGTCGAGCGGCGGTGGTCTGCGGGGCACGATGTGCGGCACGCCGAGTACGGGCACGGGTGGGTGCAGGGGAGCGGGCTCGGGCGGGTGACGGTGCGGTTCGAGACGCCTGAGTCGTCGGAGCCGGGGCGGGTGCGGACGTTTCGGGTCGACGATCCCGGGTTGGAGGCGGCGGATCCGTTGCCGTTGGTGCGGACGAGACCTGGAGTGGCCGGGGGAATTGGGGAACCTCGTGGATCTGGGACTGCTGGGGCTTTAGGGACGGGGGATGCCGGGCTGCCGGAGGCGCGTGG
>NZ_LLZG01000093.1 GCF_001509475.1 Streptomyces regalis | reverse complement strand
GGCCGGTAAGACGCTGGTCGAGCTGTTCGGTCTCGCCCGTGAGCTGAACATCGACGCCGAGGGCATCGACATGGGCCCGTCGCCCACGGACGCCGCCCTTGCCGCTGATCTGGCGCTGCCGATCGAGGAGCTCGAGCTCACGGTCCGTTCGTACAACTGCCTCAAGCGTGAGGGCATCCACTCCGTGGGTGAGCTCGTTGCGCGCTCCGAGGCCGACCTCCTCGACATTCGTAACTTCGGTGCGAAGTCGATCGACGAGGTCAAGGCGAAGCTGGCCGGCATGGGCCTGGCCCTGAAGGACAGCCCGCCCGGATTCGACCCCACGGCCGCTGCCGACGCCTTCGGCGCCGACGACGACGCGGACGCCGGGTTCGTCGAGACCGAGCAGTACTAAGAGCTCGGGACCGACTGCCGGTTCTTGGCTGCGGGACCGTTGTGGCTGGTCGCGCCCACGCGGCGGAGCCGCATATCGACACCTCCCCGCGCCCCTTTGGGGCGCGGGGTCTCCGACAGGCGACCGCCTGCTCGGATACTGACCCCGGTACCTGATACGGCCGGGGCAGACACTTAGGAGAAACACCATGCCGAAGCCCGCCAAGGGTGCCCGTCTGGGCGGCAGTGCCGCGCACGAGAAGCTGCTTCTCGCGAACCTCGCGAAGGCGCTGTTCGAGCACGGCCGTATCACCACCACCGAGGCGAAGGCCCGCCGTCTGCGGCCGTACGCCGAGCGTCTGGTCACCAAGGCGAAGAAGGGCGACCTTCACAACCGCCGTCAGGTGCTCCAGGTCATCACGGACAAGAGCGTCGTCCACACGCTCTTCACCGAGATCGGCCCGCGGTACGAGAACCGTCCGGGTGGCTACACCCGTATCACCAAGATCGGTAACCGTCGTGGCGACAACGCGCCCATGGCTGTCATCGAGCTGGTCGAGGCGCTGACGGTTGCGCAGGAGGCCACGGGTGAGGCCGAGGCGGCCACGAAGCGTGCCGCCAAGGACGCCGAGGTTGCTGAGGTTGCTGAGGCCAAGGTCGACACGACCAAGGCCGACGAGGCCGCCGAGGCTCCCGCCGAGGAGTCGAAGGACGCCTAAGCGTCTGCGGGGTGGCTGCGTCGTGCGGCTGCGGCATCGTCGTGGCTTGTCGCGCAGTTCCCCGCGCCCCTAAAGGGCGTTGCGGGTCCGTTCCTTTCCTAGGAGCGGGCCCGCTTTTGTGTTCCTGAGAGGATCTCCCTGTGAGTGATGAAGCAGCACCTGGTTACGTCCGTGTCCGCCTCGATCTGTCCTATGACGGCTCCGCGTTCCATGGGTGGGCCAAGCAAGCCGGCGGTAAGCGGACCGTGCAGGGGGAGATCGAGGATGCGCTGCGGACCGTTACGCGGTCGGGGGGCGCGACGTATGAGCTGACCGTGGCGGGGCGCACTGATGCCGGCGTGCATGCGCGGGGGCAGGTGGCGCATGTCGATCTGCCGGAGTCGGTGTGGCGCGAGCACCACGAGAAGTTGCTCAAGCGGCTTGCCGGGCGGCTGCCCAAGGACGTGCGGGTATGGGCCCTGCGGGAGGCGCCCAGTGGGTTCAACGCGCGGTTCTCGGCCGTGTGGCGGCGGTATGCGTATCGCGTCACCGACAATCCCGGGGGTGTCGATCCGCTGCTGCGCAGCCACGTCCTCTGGCACGACTGGCCCCTCGATGTCGACGCCATGAACGAGGCGGCGCGGCGGCTGCTCGGTGAGCATGACTTCGCTGCCTACTGCAAGAAGCGGGAGGGGGCCACCACCATCCGCACCTTGCAGGAGCTGAGCCTGGTGCGGGGGGACGACGGGATCATCACCGCCACGGTTCGGGCTGACGCCTTCTGCCACAACATGGTGCGGTCGCTCATCGGGGCGCTGCTGTTCGTGGGGGACGGACATCGGCCCGCCGACTGGCCCGGCAAGGTGCTCGCCGCCGGCGTGCGGGACTCCGCCGTGCATGTCGTACGGCCGCATGGGCTGACCCTCGAAGAGGTCGGGTATCCCGCCGACGAGTTGCTTGCGGCGCGGAGCAAGGAAGCGCGGAACCGGCGATCCCTGCCCGGGACGTCCGGATGCGAAACATGTTAGTTACCCGACATTTGAGGTCAGATAGCGCCCTTGTCGGGACTTACTGGGCGTAAGTCTCTCGTTCCCCTCTTACGACCCTCTTACCTCTCGTATAGCCTTTCGTCGCTCGATCGTTGATTCGGGCTGCTCGGTCATTGTTCGAGAAATCGACATGGGGAAGACCGAGTAGGGGTGGGGGTCAGCGGGCCGTATCCGGGCCCGGGGGTGGGTTTTGCATGAGTTCAGTTGGTCCTGCGCGGACTGGGGGGCGCCGAACTGCGCGCCAGAACAATGCCGGTGGACGACGGAAGGCGGGACGGGCTGAGGGTGCCCCGTTGGGGCTGCTGCCGCTGCCGCCGACGGACAAGGAGAAGTACTCCTACGCGCGACGGCATCTGTGGATCCTGACGATCAGTTCGCTGATCAGCTTCTGCTGCCTGGTGGTGAGCCAGTTCAAGCTGGCCCAGTCGACGCCGGTGCTGTGGATCTACACGCCGCTGCTCGTCTTCACGGTCATCTACTACCTGGTGTCGCTTCGGGTGAACGGCTTCACCCGGGACTTCGACATCGCGCACCACAAGCGCCTGGTGCACAACTGGCGGCCCGAGGTGTACCCGACGGTCGATGTCTTCCTCCCGGTGTGCGGTGAGCCCATCGAGGTGCTGCACAACACCTGGCGGCATGTGCGGGAGATGGCGGACCGGTATCCGGGGGTGTGTGTTCCGTTCGTGCTCGACGACGGGGCCAGTCCGGAACTTGCCGCCATGGCCCGGGACTTCGGGTTCCGCTACGGCACCCGGGAGAACCGCGGCTGGTTCAAGAAGGCCGGCAACCTGCACTTCGGGTTCGGGCAGTCCGACGGTCAGTACATCCTGATCCTGGACGCCGACTTCACCCCGCGCGCCGACCTGCTCCAGGAACTGCTGCCGTACATGGAGGCCGACCCGGGCATCGGGATCGTCCAGTCGCCGCAGTACTTCCGGGTGCTGGACTCGCAGAACTGGATCGAGCGCGGCGCGGGTGCGGTGCAGGAGCTGTTCTACCGGTCCGTGCAGGTGTCGAGGCAGGGCAGCGACGGTGCGATCTGCGTGGGCAGTTGCGCGGTGTACCGGCGGGCCGCCCTGGAGACCAACGGTGGTACGACGCTGATCGAGCACTCCGAGGACGTGCACACCGGGTTCGACCTGCGGGGCCTCGGCTGGGATCTGCGGTACGTGCCGGTCGCCGTGTCGACGGGGGTGTGCCCGGATACCGCGGGCGCCTTCTTCAACCAGCAGTACCGCTGGTGCTCCGGCTCGATGAGCCTGCTCGGCAGCCGGAAGTTCTGGCAGGCGAAGATCAGGCTCTCCAGCCGCCTGTGCTACATGTCCGGGTTCTTCTACTACATCCACACGGCGCTGTTCACCTTCGCCGCCCCGGTCATCCCGATCGTGCTGCTGATCATGATGCCGGAGAAGCTCCAGGTCGAGCACCTGCTCCTGGTGCTGCCCAGCATCGTCTACACCACGATCATCTTCCCGATGTGGCACAAGGCGCCCTACCGCCTGGAGGCCTGGGCGGCCCGCATGATGTACGGCTGGGCGCATGTCTTCGCCATCTGGGACATCCTCCGCAAGAACCGTATGGGCTGGCAGCCCACCGGGTCCTCCGGCGCCAAGAAGAACAAGACCCGGCGCTTCTGGATCGGCATGTGGGTCTGGAGCGGCGGCACCGCGCTGATCTGGGTGGTGGGAGCGGTCTACCGGACGTTCACCATGCAGGCCCCGGACTTCGCCCTGATCCTGTCCTCCGGGCTCTTCTACGCCCTGGTCGTGGGCCGGGTCCTGGTCCAGCCCCGTGAGAAGGCGGTGGCTGCCTGATGCGGTCGTTCACCCGTGCCCGTACGGCTTTGGCGGCCTGCCTGCTCGCCGGGGCGCTCGCCCTCACCGGCTGCTCGGTCCTCGGCGAGGAGTCGGACGGTTCCTCGCAGACCGGGCAGCAGGACAGGGCCGGCGCCGATGCCGGGGCCGGCTCCGAGGCCGACGTGCCCTACGACGTCGTACCGCTGCTGAAGCCCGGCAAGAAGTACTTCGGTGCCGCCGTCGACGGCGCGCCGTACTCCATGAAGGGCGTGGACACGTACACGAAGATGGTCGGCAAGCAGCCGAACCTCATCGAGTACTACGCCGGCTGGGGCGACGGCTTCGACGCCACCGGCGTGCGCAATGCCTGGGGTGAGGGCGCCATGACGCTGATGTCGTGGGAGCCCTTCGACACCCCGGTCGCGGACATCGCGGCGGGCAAGTCGGACGCGTACATCAAGGAGTACGCGACGGCCGTCCGCAAGCTGAACCTGCCCGTCGTGATCTCCTTCGCCGACGAGTTCAACGGCCACTGGGAGAAGTGGGGCACGCGGAACGTGACCCCCAAGGACTACGTGGCCGCCTGGCGGCGCATCCACGAGACCTTCATCGACGTCGGCGCCTCGAACGTCATCTGGGCCTGGTCGCCCAACATCGTCAACCCGGTCAAGAGCGTGAAGCTCAAGCCGTACTACCCGGGCGACGCGTACGTCGACTGGGTCGGCCTGATCGGCTACTGGACGATCGAGGAGGACAGCGCCTTCGACAGCCTCTTCGGGGCGACGCGGGACCAGGTCCGCACCTTCACCAAGAAGCCGATGATCCTGCTGGAGACCGCCGCGATGGCGGGTGAGCGGCGTCGTGCCGACATCCGCAATCTGTTCGCGGGCGTCTCGGCGGACGACGACATGCTCGGCTTCGTCTGGTTCAACCACAAAAAGCGTGCCGACTGGCGACTGGAGGCGAGCCCGCTGGCGCTGAAGGAGTTCAAGCGCCTGGCCGCCGACGACAGCTTCGGCTTCGACGTACGGAAGCCGTGATGAACTCCGGACACGATCACTACACGCCTCAGCCCTACGATCCGTATGCCGAGGACGACTTCACCTGGTCCCACTCCGATGGCCAGGCCCCGCGGGCACCGCAGACACCGCAGGCGCAGGAGGGGTACGAGTACGACGACCAGTACTACGCCCACCCGCAGCAGCACGAGCAGTACGCCGGCGCCGTCCCGCAACAACCGCACGGGCAGCACGAGGACCAGCCGACGTACGCGCTGCGCACGGTCCAGTACCAGCAGGTGCCGGACGACGAGCCCGGGTACCACATACCCGAAACGCCGGAAGCCGGCTGGGACATGGCGGCGAGCAGGCGGCGGGCCTGGGTCAGCCGGGCCGTGCTGCTGTGCATCATGGCCGTCCAGGCGGCGCTGTCGCTGCGCCTGTCGAACACCGCGTTCCAGGACGAGGCGCTGTACCTGGCGGCCGGCCATGCCCAGCTGGACCACCTGCTGGGCGGCACCGAGCTGCCTCGCGACTACGCCGCGTACTTCTCCGGCTCACCGCAGCTCTACCCCCTGCTCGCCGCGATCGTGGACGCGAAGTTCGGGCTCGCCGGGGCGCGCACCCTGAGCCTGTTCTTCATGCTCTGCACCACGGGGCTGCTGTACTCCTTCAGCCGACGCCTGTTCAACGAGCGGGCCGCGCTGGCCGCCGCCGCGCTGTTCGCGGTGCTCCAGTCGACCGTCGTCATGGGCTACTTCGCCACCTATGACGCGGCCGCGGTGTTCCTGCTGGCCCTGACCACCTGGATCGTCGTACGCACCGACCGGGCACCCGTGATCGCCGTGCTGCTGGCCGCGCCCGTCGGCGTGCTGGCGGTCGGGGTGAAGTACGCGTCCGCGCTGTACCTGCCGACCATCGTCGTGCTCGCGCTGCTCACCGCGTGGCCGCACAAGGGCGGCAAGGCCTTCGTGCGGATGGTGGTGCTCGCCCTCGGCATCGGCGGTCTGCTGGCGGCGGGGATGTACACCACCGATCTCATGGCCGGCGTGCGGCAGACCACCACCGACCGTCCCCATGGCACCGACTCCGTCGAGTTCCTGTTGGAGCAGACCGCCAAGTGGGGCGGGCTGATGTTCCTCGCGGCCGTCGGCGGCGCCATCTCGTACGTCCGGCGCAGCCGTATGAACGAGTCGCCGCTGGCCCTGCGGCTCGGCAGCCCCGGCTGGCGCTGGCGGGCCCTGCTCGGGCTGGTGCTGTGTGGCACGGCCGTGCTGGCACCGGCGTACCAGATCCATCTGGGCACCGTGGTCTCGCTGTTCAAGCACGTCGGGTTCGGTCTGCTCTTCGCCGCGCCGATGGCCGGTGTGGGAGTGACCCGCCTGGTGGGTGCGCACTTCCGCTATCCCCAGCTCGGCATCATGCTCTGGACCGCCGTCCTGTGCCTGGGCATTCAGCAGGCGGACTGGCGCTTCGACATCTGGCCGAACTCCACGAAGATGATCAACGCCATCGAGTCCCATGTGGACTCCAAGGGCGCCTACCTCGCCTCGACGCCCGAGGTGCCCGTCTATTACCTGTACGACAAGTCCAGCCACAGTCAGTGGCACAGCCTCTTCGGCATGGAGTACAAGGACGCGAAGGGCAAGTACTACGGCGGCGACGAGGCCTACAAGGCGGCGGTGAAGGCGGGCAAGTTCGACCTGATCGTCCTCGACGGGCTCACCAACCCGAGGGTGGACGACATCGTCGCCGCCGCGACCAAGGGCAACTCGCACTACCGGCTGCTGGCCGAGATCCCGTTCCGCAACGCGAACGGCACGAGCGAGTACCGCATCTGGATCAAGACCTCCTGAGCGCATCCGCGCTGAAGCCAAGAAAGGCCGTACTCATGCGGCTCACCGTCATCGGCACCGGCTACCTAGGTGCCACCCACGCCGCCTGCATGGCGGAGCTCGGCCACGAGGTGCTCGGTGTCGACGTGGATCCCGAGAAGGTCGCCGCGCTGCAGGCGGGGCGCGTGCCGTTCCATGAACCCGGGTTGCCCGAGCTGATCGCGAAGCACACGGCGAGCGGGCAGCTCAGGTTCACGAGCGACTACGCGGCGGCCGGTGCCTTCGGCGACGTGCACTTCGTGTGTGTCGGGACGCCTCAGCTCAAGGGGTCCGAGGGTGCCGATCTCGCCTACGTCGACTCCGCCTTCGCGGCGATCGCGGAGCACGCCGCGCCGGACGCGCTGGTGGTCGGCAAGTCCACCGTGCCGGTGGGCACGGCGGGGCGGCTCGCGGACGCGCACGCCGGCGTGGAGGTCGCCTGGAACCCGGAGTTCCTGCGCGAGGGCTTCGCCATCGAGGACACGCTGCGGCCGGACCGGCTGGTGTTCGGGGTGCGGTCGGAGCGGGCCGAAACGATTCTGCGGGAGGTGTACGCCCCCGTCCTCGCCGCCGGCACCCCGCTCGTCACCGCCGACTTCCCGACCGCCGAACTGGTCAAGACGGCCGCCAACGCCTTCCTCGCCACCAAGATCTCCTTCATCAACGCGATGGCGGAGGTCTGCGAGGCGGCGGGCGGTGACGTCAGCGTGCTCGCCGAGGCGATCGGGTACGACGACCGGATCGGGGGCAAGTTCCTGCGGGCCGGTGTCGGCTTCGGCGGGGGCTGTCTGCCCAAGGACATCCGTGCCTTCGCGCACCGCGCCGACGAGCTGGGCGTCTCGCTGGACTTCCTGCGCGAGGTCGACGCGATCAACATGCGGCGCCGCGACAAGGTGGTCGAGGTGGCGCGGGAGTTGTGCGGGGGAGCGGTGCTGGGCGCCCGGATCGCCGTACTCGGTGCCGCGTTCAAGCCGGACTCCGACGACATCCGTGACTCGCCGGCGCTCAACGTCGCCGCGCGGCTGCGCCTGGACGGCGCCGACGTCACCGTCCACGACCCCGAGGCGATGGACAACGCCCGCAAGGCGTTCCCGCTTCTCGGCTATGCGCTGTCGGCTGAGGAGGCGATGCAACGCGCCGATCTCGTGCTGCATCTGACCGAGTGGCCGCAGTTCCGGGAGATCGACCCGGCGCGGGCCCGGTCGCTGGTTTCCCGTCCGCGGATCGTGGACGGGCGGGGGGTGCTCGACGCGGACCGCTGGACCGCGGCGGGCTGGCAGTTCCGGGCGCTGGGACGGCCCGCGCCCGTAGGGGAGGGGCCCCGGTAGGGGCTCCTAGGGGAGGGAAAGAGAAGGCCATGACGGGACGTGACAACCACGACAGACACCCGGGCGTACCGGTCACCGTGGTCATGCCGACGTACAACGAGGCCGCGAACCTGCCGCGGATGGCCGAGCTGGTGCTCGGGCTGCCGGTCGACGGGCTGCACCTGAAGATCGTCGACGACTCCAGCCCGGACGGCACCGGGCGGATCGCCGAGGAGCTCGCCGAGAAGTACAACGCCGACCAGCCCGCCGGGCGGCGCCGGATGAGCGTGCTGCACCGCACCGAGAAGGACGGTCTGGGGCGGGCGTACGTCGCGGGCATGAGCGCCGCGCTGGAGGAAGGCGCCGCGTACGTCGTCCAGATGGACGCCGACGGCAGCCACCCGGCGGAGGCGGTGCCGCGGATGCTGGGCACGGCCGTGGCCTCGGGGGTGGGGCTGGTCGTCGGCAGCCGGTATGTCGAGGGCGGCTCGCTCGACAAGGACTGGGGCATGCACCGCGTCCTGCTGTCCCGGTTCGCCAACCGCTACGCCCGTACCGTGCTCGGCACGAAGATCCGGGACATCACGGCCGGCTTCAACCTGTGGTCGGCGGCGACGCTGCGCGACATCGACCTGGCCACCCTGGACAGCGCGGGCTACAGCTTCCAGGTCGAGCTGAAGTACAAGGCCGTGCGGGCCGGGCACAGCGCCGTGGAGATCCCGATCCGCTTCGAGGAGCGGACGGAGGGTGTGTCGAAGATGACGCTCAGGACGCAGCTGGAGTCGGCGGTCGTACCGATCCGGCTGCGCCTGAAGCACCGGTGAACCGGTTGGGCCCGCAGCGCGGGTGAGCTCAAAAGCGGCGGCCGGCTGATCGTCGGCCGCCGCTTTTGTCGCTCGTCGCTACTCGTTGGCCGCCGCCGACGCCTGCACCTCGCCCCGCTTGTGGATCTGATCGCGGGTGAAGGCCTTCAGGTTGTCACTGACCTGGAAGACGCTCGTGTCCTTTTTCGTCACGTCCGTGCCGTCGGTGAAGCCGTTGACGGTGAAGTAGGCGTAACGGCCGTAGGCGTTGACGGTCGAGAGGCAGACGGAGGAGGTGCAGAAGTCCTTGATGCCCTTGCCGGAGAGCGACCTGACGATGTCCGTCTTGGTGTTGACCTGACCCGCGACCTTGGTGGCCTGCGCCGCGGTGTCGAAGACGGCCACGCCGACCGTCGCGGCGATGCCGTCCTTGACGTACGAGACGCGCATGAAGCGGGTGCAGTCGTTGGCGGTGAGGATCTTCGGGAGCCCGCCCTTGGTGACCGCGGAGCAGCTCTTGGTGTCGTCCGTCGCGCCCTTCTTGTACACCGTCCCGGCCGCGGTCAGCTGCGTGCCCGGGAAGAGGATCTGAGCGCCGAGCGGGGCGGTGTCCTTGGCCTTGCTGGAGATGAAGTCCTTCGGATCCAGCGGCGGCGGAGCGCTCGTCGGCTCGAACGACGGGGCCGGGCCGGTGGTCTCGCCCGGCACGTCCCCGGTCGCGGGAACCCCGGAAGCCGGGTTGTTCGAGGCGGAGTTGCTGTCGTTCGCCGACACCACGGCCACGGCGACGGCGGCGCCGATCGCGACGGTGGCGAGCGCGCCGCCGCCGATGAACAGCAGCCGGCGCCGCTTGTTGCGGGTCTCGGACGCCTCGGCGAGCGCGGCCCAGTCCGGGGTCTCGTCGGTGCCGCCGTTCCACGGCTGCTGGGAATGCGGTGTCCAGGGATCCCACTGGGACTGGGGTCCCCCCTGCTGCCCAAAGCTCATGGGGCGCATCTTAGACGGGCCGAGGGCGTGCCGGACTGCCCCAAGAGGCCCATGCGCACCTAGCGTTCACATGGTGAGCGAGTACAAAAGCGACATCTCCGGGTGGTTGGTGCGGCGGGCGACCTGGCATCTGTGGGTGGTGCTCGGGGCCGTGCTGGGCGCTCTTGCGGCGCGTACGGCGCGTGTGACCTCGGACGGAGGGATGGACAACGGCATCGTCGTGCGGGCGGCGCGGGTCTGGCTGGCCGGGGGGTCGCCGTATGACGACCCCCACTTCCTCTATTTGCCGAGCGCGGTGCTGGCGGCGGCTCCTCAGGCCGTGCTGGGGCGGAGCGTGCCGGCCGTGCTGGTGCCGGTGGTGGTGACCGGGTGCCTGGTGGGCGGGTGGGTCTGCGCGCTGCGTCTGCACGGCGTCGGCCTGCGCAGTCGCTTCGCGGTCCTCGGTCTGATCGGCCTCGCGGTCGGGTTCGCGCCCTTCGCGCACCTCGTTCTGCTGGGCAACTGGACGGCTACGGCGGCGCTTGCCCTGCCGTTGGGGCTGTTGCTGGCGGGGCGGTCGCGGTGGGTGGCGGCGGGGGCGGTGATCGGTGTGGCGGTCGCGTTGAAGCCGTTGCTGGCGCCGGTGGGGCTGTTG
>NZ_LLZG01000092.1 GCF_001509475.1 Streptomyces regalis | reverse complement strand
GTGCTCGTACGGGCGTGGCGGTGCCGGGCGGGGGCGGTGCGCCGGGATGAGCGGGTGACCGAGACGCAAGGGGCGCGGATCGGCAAGCCCCGGCTGGAGGCGTCGGGGGAGGGGCGCTCCGGGGAGAGCGGCTCGGATGCGGGTGGACGCCGGTTGCGGGAGCGGCTGCCGCTGGTCGGCGGGTGGTGGTCGCGGGCGGCGGAGCCGGGGAAGCGCGGGGGTGCGCCGACGAACTCGAAGGCGACCTCGAAGGCGACCTCGAAGACGGACTCAAAGACGGGGCACCAGGCTTACGTCCAGGACGCACCGCTCACGGCGATGGCGCCGGACCAGCCCGTTCCGCAGCAGGGCAAGGATCGGGATCCCCGGTTCGCGCAGTACGACGAGGATGCCCCGTACGAGGCTTCCGACCAGGACATCCCGCACGTGGAGTACGACCACGACACGACCTTCGAGCCATACGACTTCCCGCCCGCCGAGCCCACGCCTGAGCCGCCGGCGGAGCCGTCACCGGAGTCGCCCTCGCCCGATGCCTGGCACGACGACGCCTCCCGCACAGAGCGTTGGGCGGCGATGAAGGAGGCATCGGATCCACCGGAGGCCCCCTGAGGGCACCCCGGACCCGAACCCGAACCCGGACCCGAACCCGAACCCGGACCCGGACCCGGATCCGTCAGTCCGTCGTCCCCAGAACCCCCCGCAACTCCTTCGGCAAAAGCTCATTGCACGCCTGCTTCGCCTCGTTCGTCAGCGCATCATTCGTGCAGGTGTAGAAGTCGCTGTAGACCACCTGCGCCGTGAACCCGGCCGCGACCACCGCGATGGCGAGGGACGCCGTGACCAGGCCGCTCACTGCCGCCGTCGTCTGAGGGCGGCCGCCCGGCCGGGGGGCCGGGGTGTCCGGGTCGGGGGTGCGGGGCTTGGTGCGGAGGCTGGTGATGCCCCAGTAGAGGGCCAGCGCGCCGAGGAGCAGGGCGACGTACGGCCAGCTGAAGAGGGCGAAGAAGAAGGCCCACATACCGGACAGCAGGGCGTAGCGAGCGCGACGCTGGGCGGGGTCGGTGGGGTCCCAGCGCATGCCCGAGCTCGGGCCGTCATTCCCGGGGCCCTCAGGGCCGCCGCGGGGACGCTCTCCGAAGCCGTCGGGGGAGCGGCCCGGCTGGCGGTCGCTCCACTGACTGCCCCAGGGCGAGTTCCCGCCGCCCTCGCCCGAACCCTGCGAGCCGTCCTCGCCGGAAGGGCGCCGCGGCTGCCACGGGCGGTCCGGCGAGCCCTCCGGCGGCGGGGCGAAGGGGTTGTCGTCCTGGGCGCCACTGCCCTGTTCGCCGCCGGAGTTCTTGCCCGAGGGCGCGTCGGGAGGCGAGGCGGGCCGCTCTCGCAGCAGGACGGCGCCACGCTTCCCTCCCTGCGCGGACTGCGGAGGGAGAGTGAGGAGTCGCAGGCTGCGGTCCGACATCAAGTGAGCGTCTTCCCCTTGGTGAACAACTGATCTTGGTGAACGACTGATCCGACATGAGCTGTCACTTCGTGAACGCACCGCACCACCACCGCGTTCCCGGGCCAGCTCCCCCAGACGCTACCTTCCGGCCACGCCCCCGTCCCGTGGGGGCTGTCCGTAGTGCCGGTATCGTTGCTGACGGTCGGCCGCTTCGTAGACTTCCCCGTATCCCGGGGCGCGATGCAATCGTACGAATATACAAAGCGCCTACAAAGTGCCGGCCGCATGAAGAACGCACCCCCGAGAAAGGGCCCCACCGTGGCCGCCAAGCCCGTGGCCAAGCGCCTCGTCGTGCTGGTCTCCGGATCCGGCACCAATCTGCAGGCGCTCCTCGACGAGATCGCCGCCGTCGGTCCCGAGGCGTACGGCGCCGAGATCGTGGCCGTCGGTGCCGACCGCGAGAACATCGAGGGGCTCGCGCGGGCCGAGCGCGCCGGGCTGCCGACCTTCGTGCGGAAGGTCAAGGACTACGACAGCCGGGAGGAGTGGGACGCGGCTCTCGCCGAGGCCGTCGCCGCCCACGAGCCCGACCTCGTCGTCTCCGCCGGGTTCATGAAGATCGTGGGGAAGGAGTTCCTCGCACGCTTCGGCGGACGCTTCGTGAACACCCACCCGGCCCTTCTTCCCAGTTTTCCCGGCGCCCACGGCGTCCGCGAGGCCCTCGCGTACGGCGCCAAGGTCACCGGCTGCACCGTCCACTTCGTCGACGACGGCGTCGACACCGGGCCGATCATCGCGCAGGGCGTGGTGGAGGTCCGGGACGAGGACGACGAGAGCGCTCTGCACGAGCGCATCAAGGAAGTCGAGCGAAGGCTGCTCGTCGAGGTCGTGGGGCGGCTCGCCCGTAACGGCTATCGCATTGAGGGACGAAAGGTAGTTATCCAGTGACCGCCACCGCCGAGAGCAACAAGCGGCCCCTTCGCCGGGCGCTCGTCAGCGTCTATGACAAGACCGGGCTCGAGGAGCTCGCGCGCGGGCTGCACGAGGCCGGTGTCGAGCTCGTCTCCACCGGCTCCACGGCCGCGAAGATCGCCGCGGCGGGCGTCCCCGTCACCAAGGTCGAGGAGCTCACCGGCTTCCCCGAGTGCCTGGACGGCCGGGTCAAGACGCTGCACCCGCGCGTGCACGCGGGCATCCTCGCCGACCTGCGCCTGGAGGACCACCAGCGGCAGCTGCAGGAGCTCGGCGTCGAGCCGTTCGACCTCGTCGTCGTCAACCTCTACCCGTTCCGCGAGACCGTCGCGTCCGGGGCCTCGCCCGACGAGTGCGTGGAGCAGATCGACATCGGCGGTCCGTCGATGGTGCGCGCCGCCGCCAAGAACCACCCGTCCGTGGCGGTCGTCACCAGCCCGGCCCGTTACGCCGACGTCCTGGCGGCCGTCCGCGACGGCGGCTTCGACCTCACCACCCGCAAGCGGCTCGCGGCCGAGGCCTTCCAGCACACGGCGGCGTACGACGTGGCGGTCGCCAGCTGGTTCGCCTCTTCCTACGCCCCCGTCGACGACTCCGGGTTCCCCGACTTCCTCGGCGCCACGTGGGAGCGGGAGAACACGCTCCGGTACGGCGAGAACCCGCACCAGCCCGCAGCGCTCTACGTCGACGGCAGCGGGACTGGCCTCGCGCAGGCCGAGCAGCTGCACGGCAAGGAGATGTCGTACAACAACTACACGGACACGGACGCCGCCCGCCGTGCCGCGTACGACCACACCGAGCCGGCCGTCGCGATCATCAAGCACGCCAACCCCTGCGGCATCGCGATCGGCGCGGACGTCGCCGAGGCGCACCGCAAGGCGCACGCCTGTGACCCGCTGTCGGCGTTCGGCGGCGTGATCGCCGTCAACCGCCCGGTCAGCAAGGAGATGGCCGAGCAGGTCGCGGAGATCTTCACCGAGGTCATCGTCGCGCCCGACTACGAGGACGGCGCGCTGGAGGCCCTCGCCAAGAAGAAGAACATCCGCGTGCTGCGTTGCCCCGAGGGCCCCGGCAACCCCGTCGAGGTCAAGCCCATCGACGGCGGCGCCCTCCTCCAGGTCACCGACCGCCTCCAGGCCGACGGCGACGACCCCGCCAACTGGACCTTCGCGACGGGTGAGGCGCTCAGCGCCGAGGAGCTCTCGGAGCTGGCCTTCGCCTGGAAGGCCTGCCGGGCCGTCAAGTCCAACGCGATCCTCCTCGCCAAGGACGGTGCGTCGGTGGGCGTCGGCATGGGCCAGGTCAACCGCGTGGACTCCGCGAAGCTGGCGGTGGAGCGGGCCGGCGCCGAGCGCGCGCAGGGGTCGTACGCCGCGTCCGACGCCTTCTTCCCCTTCCCCGACGGTCTGGAGATCCTGACCGAGGCGGGCGTCAAGGCCGTTGTCCAGCCGGGCGGTTCGGTCCGCGACGAGCTGGTGGTCGAGGCCGCGAAGAAGGCGGGCGTGACGATGTACTTCACGGGGACGCGGCACTTCTTCCACTGAGCCGCGCAGGTTCGACTGAGCCGCACCAGCCGCAGGGCCCGCCGTTCATCTCGACGGCGGGCCCTGCGTCATGTGGAACTCCGCAGGGCCGCCCAGGTGTTGGGCCCCACTTGGCCGTCCACCTCGAGTCCCTTGGCGCTCTGGAACTGCTTGACCGCGGACTCGGTGTCCCTGCCGAACTCGCCGTCCACGCCCGCGCTGCCGACGCTGTAGCCGCGCTTGGTGAGCATGCACTGCACCTGGACGACGCGTTGGCCCTTGTCGCCGTAGTCGGTGAGTTCGGTGCCGGAGTAGTAGGTGCACTGGGAGATCCAGGGCGGGGTGGCGGGAGTCGTGGCGGTCTTGGGGGGGGTGGCGGTCGGGGCGGTGCCGCCGCCGCTGCCGTCGCCGTCGGATGTGGGGGAGGCTTCGGCGGTGGGAGCGGACTGCGTTGCGCCTGCGCCGCCTGCGGGTGCGTCCGGGCTCTGTGACTTCTCGGCCTCCGCTTCCCCCGGGCTGGTTTCCTTCCCCTTCTCCTTTCCCTCCCCCCTCTCCTTGTCGCCGGAGGGCGAGGCGGAGGAGCTGGGGAGGGGAGAGGCGTGCGCGGCATCGGGGGCGGTGCTGCCGGCTGCCGCCGGTGCGGCCGAGTCCGTCTCGTCGAGGGACGGGCGGGTGAGGAAGAAGGCGCCCGCGGCGACGGCGCACACGGCGAGGCCGGCGGTGACGGCGAGGTAGGCCTTCCGCTTGTTCCGACGGCCGCCGTCCTCCGGCGCCGGGGTCTGGATGGGAGTGGCGTGCTGCCAGGAGGGCGGTGCAGGCGGAGTGCCGGGCGGGACGGGCTGCTGTGTCGGCGTACGCAGCTGGACGGTCTCGTGGACGCCGACCTGTTCCAGCGCGTCGCAGGCCTGCCCTCGGGCCAGCAGCCGGGCGCTCAGCGGCTCGTGCCAGACGGCCGCGCGGCCGTGACCGGCGGCTGTGGCGGCTTCGGTGAGTTGGCGTGGAGTGGGGCGCCCGGCGGGGTCCTTGGCGAGGCAGGCGGACAGGAGGGCGGCCAACGCGGGGTCCACGGCCGCGAGTTCGGCCATGATCTCCTGCTTGGGCTCCTCGAAGGCGACCCGGTGCATCACATCGACGCCGGTGCCGTCCCCGAAGGGGGCGTGGCCGGTGGCGGCGTAGATCAGGCTCCCCGCGAGCGAGAAGACGTCGGAGGCGGTGTCGCAGCGCCCCTCACGCAGATACTCCGGCGACATGTAGGCGGGTGTGCCGACCCTGCTCCCGGTCGAGGTGATCGCGCTGCTGTCGGCGGCCTGCGCGATGCCGAAGTCGATGACGTGCGCGCCCTGCGGGGACAGGATCACGTTGGACGGCTTGAGATCCCGGTGTACGACATCGGCGGCGGCCATCGCCGACAGCGCCTGCCCGAGGTCCGCCACCAGCCGCCACACGCCGGCCGGCGCCAGCGTGCCGCAGTCGCGCACCGCGTCGGCGAGGTTGAGGCCGGGTACGTACTGCGTCGCCATCCACAGCAGCGTGTCGTCGAACCCGGTGCCGAGCAGCTGCGGCGCGCGCGGGGTGTGCACGCGGGCGTGCAGGGAGGCCTCCCGCTCGAAGCGCCGCCGGAACCTCGGGTCTTCGGCGTACTCCGGGCGGATCACCTTGACGGCGGCGAGGCCGGGGGTGCTGTCGGCGGGGCGGGCGAGGTAGACGCGGCCCATGCCGCCGCTGCCGAGGAGGCCGAGGGGGACGTAGGGTCCGATGCGACCGGGGTCGGTCGACTTCAGCGGGGTGGCGCCCGCCTGTTCGAGAGCGGCGTACCGCTGGTCTGTCATCGATCCCCCGACCGCTTCTTCTTCAACCTGCCCCGGCGTCACGCCGTTTGAGGCGAGGCTACCGTGCCAGGGGTACGCCCGCGCCCGTCAACGCAGCCTGCCGCGCAGCGCGGAAGTCCTTCAGCACGGAAGTCCGAGCCGGGGACAGTGCGCTCTCCACCAGTTTCTGGGCCCGGGCGACCTGCTCGGCGAGATCGGCCTCGGCCTGGCACGCGGCATCTCGCCGGGCGATCCTCAGCTCCTCTTCTCCGGTCGCACGGAGGCCGGCCGCGTCGGACTTCCCCGAATCCAGGTGTCTCCTCATTGCCCTGAGAGGATCCTCGCGGTCCTGGTACGGGAACCCTTCGTGCCGCATGCACACGACCCATTTCCGTTCCGCTGCCTTCACGAGGGGGTGGTCGAGGGTGTCCTCCACGATCGAGTTGCTGAGGTTCTGCAAGGTGAAATGGTTCCGCTCCCAGGAAGTGCCGTACACCTTCTGACGTGCGACGGACGCGCAGGAGCCGGTCGGGATGGACAGCGACGGACCCTCCGGCAGTTCGATCACCTGCCGTGGCCCGTTCTCCGCGCCCTTGAGCGCCGCCTCCCACACGCCGCGTTCCCGCTCGGACAGCGCGGACAGCCGCTGGGCGTTCGGATCCGCAGGCGGGGTCTTCAGCCGCTGCACCGTAAGGCCGTAGCCGTCCTGTGCGGCGCGGCTCCGGGGCAGCAGACCGTAAGGACTTGTGGCCGCTTCCCGCTGGACGTCGCCGACCGGTACCTCGCTGTAGCCGAAGCCCCGACTCCGCATGCACTTTTGTACTTCGCGTTCCTCGGCGCGGTGCAACGCGGCGGACTCGGCGGCCGTGAAGTGCAGACTTCCACCGAGGGGGCGGGGATCAGGCTGGGCCTTGGCTGCGGCCTCGTGGCCGGGCGCTTGAGAGCACCCGGCCACGAGGAGCGCTGCGGCGGCCGACCACAGCAGATGTCGCATGGCGTGTCACACGCACCAGCGGTTGGACGCGAGGTCGTCGGCGAAGATGCCACTGCGGTAAGTGTCGAGGTTGGAGATGACGTAACCGCGTTCGAGGGTGAAGTAGCTGCCGGAGTGGTTGATGCCGTTCCAGACCCGAACGTTGCAGTTGTTGCCGTTGTTGTACACCGACTCGGCGTTGTCGAACTTGTTGTACTGAAGCAGGTTGCTGTTGTTCCCCGATACCTCGCCCGGGTCACCGGCACCGCTGTCGCCCAGGTAGGCGCACAGGGATCCCGAGGAACAGTCGGTCCACGCGGCGTTCGCCGGAGTGGCGGTGGCACCAATGCCCAGACCTGCGAGCACCGCTGCACCGACCGCCGCTGCGATCTTCTTTCGGATCATGTCCTGTCCTTCTCTCGTCGATCGCCGCATCGTGGCGGGGTCTGTTGTGCCGTCCCCCGTGGCGGCGCATGCATCACAGTGGCGGTCGTGGCAGCGGAGCAGTACCTGCAATGTTTCAGGGTCGTGGGGGGAGTGTGAGGTGGGCCGCCGGGCGAGGTGACAGCCCGTGGGCTGGTCCTTTTCCCAGCGGCCACCTCCCGAACCCGCCGTGCGACGTTAATCGCAACGGGCTCTCCAGTGACTGCCATGAACTCAGGTGGTGCGGCCGGCTGAACCGGGAATGCAATCAGGCGCTTTCAGAGCGCACTCGCACCACACGGTCTTGCCGGCGGGTGTCAGCCATACGCCCCAGCGTCGTGCGATTGCGTCGAGCAGCAGGAGGCCGCGGCCGCTTTCGTCGTCCTCGCCCGGGTGGCGCGCGATGAGCCAGGCGTGCGGGTCGGGGTCGGTGACCTCCACCCGCACACGGCCGTCCTGACCATGGACCAGACGGACGGTCACCGGTGCGCCCTCGCCGACGTGGTTGATCACGTTCGTCAGCAACTCGCTGACACAGAGCTGGACTTCGGGGCAGGGGCCACCGAGGTGCTCGCGTACGGCCCGGCGGGCCTCGGGGATCGCCTTGGGGAGTGCGAGCAGTTCGAGGGCGAGGGGCTTCACTGGCCGGCCGCCTTGCGCAGGGCGGTGATCAGGGCGCGGGCGGTGGTCTGGTTGCAGTTTCCCAGTGCGATGAGGGGCCGTGTGGTGAGCGCGTCGGCGAAGGTCGGCAGGTCGACGCCGAGGGAGGGGAGCGTGATGCCGTTCGCTTCCAGGGCGGTGCGGAGGTCTTCGATGCAGGCGTCGGTTTCGTGGTGGGGGTGCATGGGGATACGCCTCCGTGTGCGTTCTGTGGTGGATCGCTCACAGATTGGCGTCAAGCTGCGTACCGTAAGAGAGGTTTCGGGTTCGCACGGAAGCTTGGGAAACGGTGGTGGTGGTTGTGCCCGCGAAGAAGGACCCTGACGCGTCGGTGAGTGTTCCCTGCTTCTACGGCGCCGAGTTGCGTTACAAGCGGGAGCTGGCCGGACTGACGCTGGAGCAGTTGGCGGAGGGGAGTTTCCGGGGGATCCCGTTCCTGAGCCAGATCGAGCGCGGAGAGCGGGGAATGCCGATGGATCTGGCCCGCCATGTGGATGAACGGCTGGGCACGGACGGGTTTTTCCAGCGGCGGTGTGAAGACGTCGCCAAGGCACGGCGGGCGGGGCATCCGCTGTACTACGCGGACGTACCGGACCTGGAGAAGCAGGCGGAGACGCTGGAGGAATGGGCGCCCAACGTCATCCCGGGCCTCCTGCAGACCGAGCCGTACATGCGGGTTCTGATGCACCACGGGAGGCCGTTGCTACCTCGGGAGCTGATCGAGCAGCGTGTCCGCGCGCGGCTGCTGCGTGCGGAACTGTGGGACCGCGAGGAGCGGCCCACTTACTGGGGGATCCTTCGCGAGTCGCTCATTCGGAACCCGCTGCTGCCGCCGGAGCAGATGGCCGAGCAGCTGGAGCACATCCTCGACGTGATCCGGGCCACGGAGAGTGTTTTGCAGGTCGTCCCGCAAACGACCGCTGCGCACCCCCTCATGCACGGCATGGCCAAGATCATGGCCTTCCCTGACGCGCCACCGTTGGTGTGGACGGAGGGCAGCTTCGACGGGCAGATTGCCGACTTTCCGGCCCTCGTGAAGGAGTACCGCAGGTCGTACGATCTGCTCAGGGCCGTCGCACTCCCGCCTGAGGCGTCCCTGGCCTTGATCGAAGAAGCAGCGAGGACCTACAGAGATGAAGCGCAACAGGGGCATTGACCTGAGCTCCGTCGTTTGGCGCAAGAGCAGTTACAGCAACGGAGATGGCGCCGACTGCGTCGAAGTGGCCGACAACCTCCCCGGCATCACCCCCGTCCGCGACTCCAAAACCCCAGAGGGCCCCGCCCTGGTGTTCCCCACCCGAGCCTGGGCCCTCTTCGTCAAGTCCCTCTGATCAGACCTCGTACTGTCCGGTCTCCAGGAAGTACCGCATCTCCTCCGGTGTCCCCTCGATGGCCCCCTCGGCCGCCGCACGCAGCGCGTCGCTGATGGTCGGGTCGGCGAGGATGCGGGCGATGCGGACGCGGTCGTCCTCGGCCACGGCGAGGCGGTAGCCGGTCTCCAGGAAGGCGCGCAGGGCCTGAGGGGTGTTGGTGTCGAGGGCCTCGTTGGCTTCCCTGATGACCGCCTTGTCGGTCTTCGGGTCGGCGGAGGCGAGGATGCGGGCGATGGCGACGCGGTCGTCCTCGGCCTGGGCTATCCAGCGGCCCGTCTCCAGGAAGTACCGCTGGTCCTCGATGGTGCCGTCCATGGCCGCCTGCGCGGCGGCGTAGACGGCCTTGCCGGTGTCCGGGTCGGCGATGATGCGCATGATCGCGACCCGGACGTCGTCGTCGGACATCTCGTCGACGCCCGAGGCGGTCGCGTCGGACGCGGTCGCCACGGTCGTGGCACCGGACGCGGCGAAGGCCGGGGTGGTGAGCAGCAGGGCGGGCGTCAGGGCGGTGGCCGCGACAGTCAGGGCGGCTCGGGCCAGTCTCATGTACGGACCTTCCTTGCGGGTTGCGGTTGCGGGAACGGAGACGTCACAGAACCGGCGGACGAAGGCACAAGTCCCCAAGTCCCCAAGTCCCTCGTCTCATCCGCCGGTTGGGACATCTTCGCTCAGCCCACGCCGCGGATCACCGCAATTACCCGGCAGGCTTCACGCTCCCCTGATTGCCGGTCACTTCATTCCTCCGGCTCGTACCAGTTCTCGGCGCGCTCCTCCCCGCCGTACGCGACCGCCTTCGTGCTGCCGTTCTTCTCGGACGTGCAGGTGAGGAGCATCGTCGGGGAGGTGTGGGCGGCCAGGAGGCCGGTGCGGCCCTGGCAGTCGGCCACCGGGGCGACGGGGGAGCGCTGGCTGTCGGCGACCTTGAACTCGTTGGCGCCGGTGATGGTCTCGACGACGGCGTGGACCTTCCCGGACGCGCCGAGGACGAGCAGGCCGTTGTCGCGCATACGGTCGCTGTTGATGCCCTGCACCTCTTCCATCGCGAAGGCCACCGCCGGGTCCCGGCCCGGCAGCGGGACGACGCGGGTGTCCGACGGTTTGCGGTAGAAGTCGTTCACGACGAGCATGCCGTCGCTGTGCGGGAGTACAAAGCCGGTGTGCGTGTGAACGGGCTGGGTGGCCTCCCGGATCCGGGGCGAGTACCCCGTCCAGCGCTCCCACCGCACCATCGGATCGTCCCGCCACGGCTCGGGTTCGAAGGTGACCCACCAAGCCCCGCGCCGGTCGGCCGGGCACCCTTCGTAGAGCACCAGGAGCCTGTCGACTCCCTCGACCGCCGCCGTCGCCCAACCCTTGCCACCGCATTCCGCCGGGACGGGCGAGGTCATCTGGGGCTTCCCATAGAGCAGCGGCGCCGTCTCGCCCTCGCCGTCGTGCTCCTCGATCCCGAAGCTGCGGAGCCTTCCGATGCAGTCGTCGGTGACCATCGCCTGCCCCCACTCCATGTACCTGCCGTGGACCAGATAACCGCAGGCGTCGTCGTCGAACCCCACCCCGGCCGTGCTGCCGTCGCTCTTACGGACGGCCAGCACCGTCGACTTGGGGGTGAGGAGGTAGGCGTAGTCCTGCCCCGGCAGTGGCACCACCCGGGGCGGCTTGCCCTCGTCGTCCAGCCTGGGGCGCGTGGAGGTGATGAACTCCCACCACGCGCCCCCCTTGCCGCCGCCGGGGTTCGTCTGCTCACTGAGGTGGAGCGAGGACAGCAGCAGCCGCCCGCGTACCGAGCCGTCGAAGGCGTCGAGGGTGGTGACGGAGTTGTCGACCAGGACGAGGACCGCGCAGCCCTCGCTCACGCCGACCTGCTCGACGGTGGCGTGCCGGGTCGTCGGCACCGTATAGCGCCAGCGCTCCTTCCCCGTACGGGTGTCGACACCGACCACGGACGCGCCCTCGGCGGCGAGGTCGTCATCGACCCCGACGACGGTGTCCTGGTGGTAGGTGACCTCGGTCCCGTTGCCGTCCTCCTTCTCCCGCTCACAGGTGCTGAGCGCCACCGGGCTGTCGAACTCTCGCTCCCAGGCGCGCTCCGACGGCACGCCCTTCGGCCAGACGGTCGGAGAGGGCGTGCGCAACGCGCCGTCGTACAGCCGCTCCTCGGGTACGGAGCGCACCTCCTGGCGCGGCAGGGTCAGCGTCTCCCGCTCACCCCGCACCAGAGCGGCACCGAGCGATCCGGCACCCGCGAGTGCCCCGCCCAGCAGGCAGCCGACGATCAGCAGCACCATCACCTGCTGGATACGGCGGCGTACCGCACCCGCCCGTCCGGCCGCCGCCTCCGATATCCCGAACCACGGCCTGCGCCGCAGCGCGAGCGGGACGCAGAGCAGGGCGACGGCCGCGCACATCAGCGACAGGGCGAGGGGAGCGGCGGGCCGCAGTTCCATGGGCGTCGGAACGGGCCAGTTCGTCACCTCGGGGTGACGCCACGTCAGGTAGCCGGCCAGCCCGATGACGCCCGCCAGCGCCGCCAGCACCCCCGCCACCAGCGCTCCGCCGCGCCGCCCCATCGACAGTACGAGTACGACGGCCGCTCCGACGGCCAGCGCACGCGGGAACCAGGCCGCCGAACCGTAGTCGTCGGCCTGCGCCTCGGGCAGCGCGTCCGTGAGCGGGAACGCCGCGTACCAGGCGAGGACTGCGGCACAGCCGAGGGCGAGTGCGAGGAGGAGGTGCGCGGGGCGGTGGGCAGGTGCCGGCGGGTCGTCATCGGTTGGTTCCGGCTGCTCGGTGATGTGTTCCTCGTCGCGCCCGGCCATCCCGCACCCCCCGTACGGCCGACTCCCGGATGACTTCAGTCTGGAAGCGGCACCCGGTACCCGGCAACGGAAATGCCGTCTTCCGGTGAGCCGTCGTCCCGCGGATGTCCTAGCAGTTCTTGCTGACGACGTCCTTCCACGTCTCGCCCACGCCTGTGTACTTCTTGCCGTTGAAGTGCACGGGCTTGCGGTTGGCCTCCGTCGGGATGCCGTTCGTCTTGTAGCGCTGCTCGTAGTGCAGGTGCGCCCAGTCGCCGCTGTTGGAGCCGGTGGCGCCGATGTGGCCGATCCGGGTCCCCGCGGTGACGCTGTCGCCCTTCTGGACGTACCTGTCGTGCTTGTCCTTGAGGTGGTAGTACGCCGTGTACCAGCCGCTGCCGTGGTTGATGATGATGACGTTGCCGGCGCCCCGGTCCCAGAAGGTCTTGGCGACCTTGCCCTTGTAGCCGGCCAGCACGTTCTTGCCGGACGATCCCGTGTTGTTCTTCACCACGATGTCGAGGGCCGGGTTGTGGCCATTGTCGTAGGTGTCGAGCCGCCAGTGGGTGTTGCAGGCGAACGGCATCTGGAACTTGGGCTTGGCCGCCGCGACCACGTCGGCCGCCTGGCCGGAGCCCGGTGCCGCCGTAGCTGTGGCGCCGAACTGCAGGCCGAGTGAGAGCGCGAGCGCGCCGGCCCCGAGTGCGGCCGTGGTGCGGCGTCGGGTCAGGTCGGTTGTCCTCATGTGTGTCTCCCCGTTGTCGTTCTTCGGTGCGGGCAGGTCAAGCATCCGGTGGTGGTCGCGACCGCGGTACCTGGAAGGTTGTAGGGCGAGCGGGGGCACCCGCACGACTACTGTCCGCTCAGCAGGACGACACCCACTCGTGCGAGCGGATCTGCAGGCCGCCGCGGTCAGGGAAGTTGACCTTCTGGAGCTCCTGGATGCAGCCGAACGGCTCCTTCCGGTTGGCCTCGCGGAAGAGCTGGACGTCGTCGTGCGGGTCCCCGGTGTAGCCGTTGTTGAAGGCCGACCTCGGCCCGGTGGTCCTCGCCCAGTCGCAGGTGATGATGCCGCCGATCCAGTCGTCGTCGTACTCGTACCAGGCGCACATCTCGCCCTGTCCGTCCGGCTTTGTGAAGAAGCAGACGTCTCCCTGGTCGCAGCGCGCGTACCCCTGCGGCGCGGGCTCGCGCAGGGCGAGGAGGCCGGCGGCGGCCAGCGACAGCGCCGCGACCGCCGCGAGCGAGATGAGGACGGCCGGATGCGGGCCGCGCCTCGGCTTCAGCCGGGGCAGCCGCGGGGAGCGTGCCGCCCCGGCCGCGGCCTCGACCCGGCGCAGCAGGGCCTGCGCGGAGTGCGGGGCCCGGTCGGTGTGGGTGGGGGCCAGGCAGTCGGTGACGATCTGCCGCCAGGCGTCCGGGAGTTCGGGGGAGAGGCGGAGCTCGTCACGGCCCTTGGCATAGCGCTGCACCGCTTCCCGGCGGGCCGTCGGATTCGTCCCGGGAAACGGCAGGCTGCCGGTCAGCACCAGGTGGGCGATGATGCCGAAGGCCCAGATGTCGGCGGTGGGACGGGTCTGGTGGCCGCGGTCGCCGACCTCGGCCCACAGCAGTTCGGGCGGGGTGTAGTCGGAGGTCGTGAACGCGGGGGAGTACGCGTGGGTGCCGTCCAGCTCGGCGGCCAGGTTGAAGTCCGCGAGCCGGACCGAACCGTCCGCCATCAGCAGCACGTTGGCGGGCTTGAGGTCGCCGTGCACCCAGCCCGCGTGGTGCAGGTGGGCCACCCCCTCGCAGATCTGGGCGACCAGGGAGGGCCCGCCCGGGACGGCGACGGCATGGTCGGCGGGTGTGCCGCCGCGGCCCCGCCGCCGGACCCCCGACAACTGGTCGAGCAACTGGTCGAGGGAGCCCTCGGCGCGTTCCAGTACGAGGACCGTGGCGCCGTCGAGGCCTGGGCGGGCGGGGTCGTCCACGGTCAGGGCCTCGTGCATCCGGATGAGGCGCGGACGCTGCAGTCTGCGCAGCAACTCGGTCTCCCGCTGGGCGAGTTCCCGCAGGTGGTGCAGTTGGCGTGGCGTTTGGGTGCCGGTGGGCAGGAACTTCAGTGCGACCTCGGCCGGCATGCCCTCGGCGGGCTCGGCGCGCCGGGCGGCGTACACACTGCCGAAGCCGCCGGAGGCGATGGATTCGCGCACCTCCCAGACGCCGACGCGGTAACCCCGCGGGACGTCCACGGCGTGCGTCGACGAGTTGGCGCTCATCGGACGAGGCTCCTGTTCCCGTTCAACAGGGCCAGGTCGTCCTCGCGTACGAGGTCGAACCGCAGGGCCAGGGAGACCAGGCGTTCCTTCTTGCCGTTGAGACGCGGACCGCCGCTGGGCACCGTGTCCGGTGCCGGTTTGAGGCGCAGCTTGACCGCGAGGTAGTCGATGTTCCACGCCACCGACGCACGGGAGACCGCGGGCCACATCGGGCGCAGCTGCTCGACCAGCTCCTCGGCGGTCGGCAGCGGGGCGTGCGGCTCGCCGCGCAGGCGGGCGGCGCACAGGGCGACCAGGACGTGGAAGTACCGTTTGCCGCGGTCGAGCGGGAAGGCGCACGTGGTGGGCGCCCCGTCCCGCTGGCCGACGCGGTCCAGGAAGTCGTGGCGCGGGGCCCAGACATCGAAGCTCAGCAGTTCGTTTCCGGCGGGCAGGACCACGCGGGCGAACTCGAAGGGCACCGGGGCGTCGAGCCGGCCCGGCGCGACCTTGATGTGCTCGCCCGCGCCCTCCGGGTTCTCGACCGCGTACGTCTGCGCGCTGCTCAGATTGCTGAGCCGCCAGTAGGCGCCCGCGGCGGTGATCTCTCCGGCTGTACGGGAGACGCCCTCGTGCGCGACGGTCAGGTGCGGGCCGTACGGTCCTGCCGTGCGGCCGAACGGCAGGGAGTCGCCCGGCTCCAGGTGAATGTGATCGTCCGGGCACGTGCTGTGCATGGGCACGACGATGATGCTGTGCATGACTGTTTCCTCCCCCGACAGAAACTGGGGTCAGGGTAGGAAGAGAAAGCGCGGGCATTCCAAGAGCATGCAAAAGCGGCGTGTCGTGTGCAAAGTGTGTGATCTTATGCGATAAGGGCGAACGGCCTCCGGCCCTCCCCCGAGGGAGCCGGAGGCCGCGCGGTCGGTTGGCGCCGGTGGTGTCAGGTCAGCACGGGCGCAGGGACCAGATCGGGTCCCAGGTAGCCGTGCCGGCCTGGTACGCCGTCGACGTCCAGCGGACGCTGCCGTCCTTGTTGTAGAACTTGGCGACCGTGCCGGGCGTCTGGTTGTTGGTGAACGGGCCGTCGCCGGTCCAGTTGGTGAGGTTCCACTTCTGGCACTTGTAGAAGTCGAACTTCTGGCCCTTGACGATCATGCACAGGTGGCCGTAGCCGCAGGCCAGGTCCCGTGTGCCGATCTGTCCGTCAGGTGCGGCGGTGACAGTGAGGCCGTCGTACGTGACCTTGTCGGCGGAGACCTGGAGCGGCTTCGGGCTCCCGGCGAGAACCTGGTCGGCGACCTGCTGGGTGCTGGTCACCCGGGTGCCGTCCGGGGCGGTGGCGGCGGTTGCCGCGACGGTGGAGCCGGCGATCAGTGCCGTGGCCGCGGCGAGGAGTGTGGCGGGCTTGATGATGTTCACGTTGATTCCCCCAGTGAACTCGGTGGTCGTACCGCCGAAGCGGAGTGCTCACACCGTCCCAGCCCGGTCCGTGCGGCAGTACCTCAGACCTCTCAGGGTCACTTCTTGCCGGGCGGCGTGTACTCCTTGAGGTAGTGGGCGACGCGGTCGGCGTAGTCGCGGATCCTCGCGGGAACGCCGTTCTCCTCGTTCACGACCTTGGACGACGTCCGGTAGGAGGCGGCGATCAGCACCCGGCGGTCGCCGGGCAGGGAGGTCTTCAGCCGCGGCTCGATGAAGCAGAGGTAGCGGCCCACGGCCGGGATCGACTCGGCGGGGGTGAAGGGAGGCCGGGGGGTCTCCTCCGCGGCGACGCCGTCCGCCCGGATCCACCAGCGCAGAACGCTCGGCGTCCAGCGGGCGATGCCGTACTCGCCCTCTTCGCCCACCGAAGGGTCGGAGAGGTCCGGGTCGAAGTTGCTCTCCGCCTTCAGCAGGGCGGCGATCAGGGCGGGGGTGACCTCCTGCTGGACGCAGTCATGGGCGGAGTCGACGATGAGACGGCGGTAGGCCACCGGGATGCCTTTGTCCGTACGGAGTTCGGAGGCGCCGTAGGTGGCGGCCGTGACCTTCGTGGTCTCGCCGCCCGAGGCGCCGGCCCCCTCGGTCCCGGCACCGGCCCAGGTGCTGATGCCGTAGCCGAGGGCGGACACCGCCACCACGGCGGTCGCGGCGGCCAGCATCGTCGTACGGCGGGAGCGGCGGCGGGGGAGGAGGGACCGTGGCAGGCGCGGTGAGCGGCCGGTGCCCGCCGCGGCCTCCACTCGCCGCAGCAGCGCCTGACTGCCGATCCGGTCGGTGTGCGTACGGGTCAGGCAGTCCCGCACGATCTCCCGCCAGGCATCCGGGAGTTCGGGCGACAGGCGCAGTTCGTCGGTGCCGCGGGCGTAGGCGGCGGCCGCGTCGCGGCGGGCCGTCGGCGTGCCGCCGGGCAGCGGGAAGGAGTCGGTCAGGACGAGATGCGCGAGAACACCGAAGGCCCACACGTCGGCCGACGGGCGGATCCGGCGGCCCCGCTCGCCGATCTCCGACCACAGCAGCTCCGGCGGCGTGTAGTCGGGGGTCGAGAACGCGGGCGTGTACGCGTGCGTGCCCTCCAGCTCCGCCGCCATGTTGAAGTCGGCGAGCCGGGCCGAACCGTCCTGCATCAGCAGCACATTGGCCGGTTTGAGGTCCCCGTGCACCCAGCCCGCCCGGTGCAGCTGCGCCAGTCCCTCGCAGATCTGCGCCAGCAGCGCCGGTCCGGCCTCCGGTCTCGGCGTGCGCGCCAGCAGCGCGGACAGCGAACCTTGCGCCTTCTCCAGTACGAGGACCGTGGCACCGTCGAGGGCGGGGCGCTCCGGGTCGTCGACGACGAGGGTCTCGTACATCCGGATCAGCCTCGGCTGCTTCAGCCGGCGGTGCAACTCGACCTCGCGGTCGATGAGTTCGCGCAGGTGGGAGAGTTGGCGGGGAGTTCCGGTGCCGGTGGGCAGGAACTTCAGGGCCACCTCGGCCGGCCGGGCCGTGCCGGTTCCGACGCGCCTGCCCTCGTACACGCTTCCGAACGCCCCCGTGGCGATCGGCTCCCGCACCTCCCACACGCCCACCCGGTACCCCTTCGGCACCGGCACGGCGTACGGCTCGGTCACCGGGCCGCCCGGCCGGGCGCCGGGGCCACCGGGCGCGCGGGCCCCCTCAGCACGATCAGGTCGTCCTCCCGGACGAGATCGAAGCGCAGCGCCAGCGACACCAGGGACTCCTTCTTGCCGTTGAGCCGCGGGCCGGTGTCCGCCGTCTCCGGGCCGGGCTTGAGACGCAGCTTCACGGCGAGGTAGTCGATGTTCCACTGCACGGAAGTGCGGGACGCAGCCGGCCAGTGGGGGCGCAGCCGGTCCACGACCTGGTCGACCGTGGGCAGCGGGGCGTGCGGTTCACCGCGCAGGCGGGGTTCGCACAGGGCGGCCAGGACCGCGAAGTACCGCTTGGTGCGGTCGACCGAGAAGGCCGGGGCGGTCGTCGCGCCGTCCAGACCGCCGTCGGGGCTGAGGTAGTCGTGGCGCGGCGCCCACACCTCGACCGCCAGCAGATCACCGGCCGCCGGCAGCACGATCCGCGAGAACTCGAACGGGACCGGCGCATCCAGCCGCCCCGGCCCGACCTTGATGTGCTCGCCCGCGCCCTCCGGGTTCTCCACGACGTACGTCTGTTCCCGGCTGAGGTTGCTCAGTATCCAGAAGGCGCCCTGCGCGGTGATCTCACCGGCTCTGCGGGACACCCCGTCGTGCGCGATGGTGAGGTCGTTGTCCGATGCGGAACGCCCGAAGCTGAGCCGCTCGCCGGGCGCCAGTCGGATCTGGGTGCGGTCGGTCTCGTCCTCCGTGGTCGGCGGAGGTACCACGATGATGCTGTACAAGGTGCGTCTCCCCGTGCCTGACGGCTACCCACGTCAGAGTAGGGCGACGCAGCGGGGCCGTGTCCCCCTCATACGGGTGAGACACGGCCCCGGCTGTTAATTGGCGCGAACTCTTCAGTCACTCGTGAACGAGCGTGAATGTTCGGTGCGTTCGGTGAAGCGCTCAGTACCGCGGTTCAGTAACGCGGGCGGCTGAACCAGGCCGACGCCGCGCTGTTGACCATCGAGGCGAGGATGATGCCCGCGATGGCGAGGGAGATGAGTCCGGCGAAGGTGGTGGAGCCGCTGGCGCCGTTCACGATGTTGCCGATGCTGCCGAGGATCATCAGCGACGCATACACGATCGTGGTGATGCGGATGCCGCTGCCGCCGTTCTTGAACTTGACGCCCAGGAAGATCGACAGGGCGCCCAGGCCCACCATGAGGCCGGCGACCAGGAAGCCGAGACCGGCCAGCATGTCGGTGTCGTCACCCGAGCCGACGCCGTTGGACACGTCCTGTACGGCACCGACGGCGACACCGGTGATGATGCCGAACAGCAGCTGGAAGCCGGCGAGGATGAAGAGGAAGACGCGCGCGGTCTTCATCAGACCGGGCATCTCCACCGGCATCATGTTCCCGCCCGGGTAACCCGGGTATCCGGGGTATCCGGGCTGGGCCGGCTGGCCCTGCGGGTAGCCGTAAGCGGGCGGCTGCTGGGGAGCGCCCTGCGGGTAGCCGTAGCCGGGCTGCCCCTGGGGCGGCTGCTGCGGCGGGTAGCCGGGCTGGCCCTGGGGCGGCTGCGGCGGGCCGTAAGGGTTGTTCGGGTCGCCGAAACTCATGGCGGTCTTTCCTCCGTTGTTCCGAGTGCGGGGACGCGCGGCACGGTTCGGAGGAAGGTCTACGTCTGCGGTGTGTCCCCCCGGTACTGCCCGCGGCACTTCTGTCACATCGTTCTTTAGTCGGCTCTTACTTGTCCAGCCGCATTCCCTATGTGTTGTGCAAGTGCAACATCATCGATCATGGGTGGATACGGGCGGAGATACGGGGCCCAAGGCCATGGCCGACCCGGATTGGAACCCGGAGGGCGTCATCCGCGAGGATGGGACCCATGACCGCCCAGATTCTCGATGGCAAGGCCACCGCAGCCGCGATCAAGTCCGATCTGACCGCCCGCGTGGCGGCGCTGAAGGAGAAGGGCGTCACGCCCGGCCTCGGCACGATCCTCGTCGGGGACGACCCCGGCAGCCAGAAGTACGTCGCCGGCAAGCACCGCGACTGCGCCCAGGTCGGCATCGCCTCCATCCAGCGCGAACTGCCGGCCACGGCGACGCAGGAGGAGATCGAGGCCGTCGTCCGCGAGCTGAACGAGGACCCGGCCTGCACCGGCTACATCGTCCAGCTGCCGCTGCCCAAGGGCATCGACGAGAACCGCATCCTGGAGCTGATGGACCCGGACAAGGACGCCGACGGACTCCACCCCATGAACCTCGGCCGCCTGGTCCTCAACGAGCCGGCCCCGCTGCCCTGCACCCCCAACGGCGTCCTCACCCTCCTGCGCCGGTACGGCGTCGAGATCAAGGGCGCGGAGGTCGTGGTCGTCGGCCGCGGTGTCACCATCGGCCGGCCGATGCCGCTGCTGCTGACCCGGCGCAGCGAGAACGCGACCGTGACCCAGTGCCACACGGGCACGCGGGACCTGGCCTCGCACCTGCGCAGCGCGGACATCATCATCGCCGCCGCGGGCTCCGCACACCTGATCCGCCCCGAGGACGTGAAGCCGGGCGCGGCCGTCCTCGACGTCGGTGTCTCGCGCAACGCAGACGGCAAGATCGTGGGCGACGTCCACCCCGGCGTCGCCGAGGTGGCCGGCTGGATCTCCCCGAACCCCGGTGGTGTGGGCCCGATGACCCGGGCACAGTTGCTGGTCAACGTGGTCGAGGCGGCGGAGCGCAGTGTCGGTTGAGGACGCCGCCGACAGGGCGGAGGAGGCGGAGGAGATCGAGGTCCGGGATCCGGTGAGCGCGCCGGACGCGGTGGGCAGGCCCCGGCGTACCACCCGACGCTTCCCGCTGTTCACCAAGGACACGGCCCGCCCGGAGGGTGGCGGCCGCGCCGCGCCCGGTGACGCCCCGGCGCCCGCCCGGCAGTGGCCGGTCCTGCTGGTGCTGGGTCTGGTCGGGGTGGGTCTGCTGATCACCGCGCTCGACGTGTTCCGGATCGGCACGCTGGTGATCGGCGGCGCCCTGCTGCTCGGCGCGGTGCTGCGCTGGCTGCTGCCGAGCGTCGGCATGCTCGCCGTGCGCTCGCGCTTCACGGACATGGTGACGTACGGCGGGCTGGGCCTCGTGATCGTGCTGCTGGCGTTGATGGCGCAGCCGAGTCCGTGGCTGACGATCCCGTTCCTGAAGGACGCGCTGCATTTCACGGTGGACAGCTGAAGCTGACCCGCACTCCGGCACGACGGCGGCCCGTCCTCTCCCCCGAGGAAGGACGGGCCGCCGTCCGCGTCAACCCTCGGGCACGGTGAAGGCGCTGTTCAACGCCTGTCAGTGCGCTGTGGCACGGAAGTGACCGTTCCGCTACGTCGCGGTACATCGCGGTATCTCGGGAACCATTGCGCCGCCCCCTGTCGTCACCCGATCGGATCTGGTTCGGAGGTGAGCGATGGGTGCCTGGCAGCCGCTGCCCGACGATCTGCCGCCGGAGGTGCGGCATTTCGTGGAGCAGTTGCGGCAGCTCAAGGACCGTACGGGCCTGAGTCTGGTCGCGCTGGGTGCGCGCACGGCGTACAGCAAGTCCTCCTGGCAGCGTTACCTCAACGCCACCCAGCCCCCGCCCCGGCAGGCGGTCGTCGCCCTGTGCCGGGTGGCGGGAACCGGGAAGGAGGAGGCGGAACGCTTCGGGGTGCGGTGGGAACTGGCGGTGCAGGCGTGGCCGAAGCCTGCGCCGGTGGCCGCCAAGCCGGAAGGTGACGAGGGGCGCGAGGGGGGCGAGGGGGAGGAGCACGAGGCGTACGAGGCGTACGAGGACGATCCCACCCTTCCCTGGTGGGATGCCCCGCCGAAGAAGCCGGAGCCGCCGTCGCGTCGGTTGCTGGTGGTCGCCGTCGTGCTCGTCGTGGCTCTGGTGCTGACGGCGGTGATCGGGGCCCTCGCGCTGGGGTGAGCCGGTTGAGGCGGAGGTGCCGGACTTGTCCGAATGCGAAGCATGTGAGTGCGTGTGGCACGTGTGATCTTTTATGTGCTTTATGTGTGTCGATGTGTTGACAAGTTCGCGGATTTGCAACGAAGTCGTTCAACAGGCGGGCTAGCGTGGTCGATCGGGACGGGTCGGGGCGTCCCGAGTGGTTGGCAAGGGCTTACTGCCAGGGTTGCGTCGGCCGGAGAGGGAAGCCGGTGGAACACTGGACGCGGTTCGATGGGCGTGCAACGGTGCACGGCCACGGTTCCGATGCTCCCGTGCGCCCCCACCCCGGGAACTGAGATCCTTGTTCGGCGCATCCCTGTGGGTAGCCACAACGAGGACTCGGCAGAGGGCACCACGCGCGGGGGAAACGCGAGAAACACCAGCACGAACCGGGGGGAAGAGGGGGGAAGCAATGCCTCGTTGGAGGGCCTTGCCGGATGAACTCGATCCGCAGGTCAGGGAGTTCGCGAGCCAGCTGCGTCGGCTCGTGGACCGCAGCGGTCTGAGCATCGCGGCGCTGGCCGACCGCACGGGATACAGCAAGACGTCCTGGGAGCGGTATCTGAACGGGCGGCTGCTCGCGCCCAAGGGCGCGATCGTGGCGCTCGCCGAGGTCACGGGCACCAATCCCGTTCACCTGACGACGATGTGGGAGCTCGCCGAACGGGCGTGGAGCCGTTCGGAGATGCGCCACGACATGACCATGGAGGCGATCCGGATCTCCCAGGCGCGCGCCGCGCTGAGCGAGTTCGGGGCGCCGCCGGCGAACGCCAAGGGGAGTGCGAAGGCGGGCAGGACCGCCCGCAAGAGCGGAAGCGCGACGGCGACGCCCGGGGTGGCGGGACCGGCGGGCGTGGCACCGACCGTGCCGCCCACGGTTCCGGCGCAGCCCACGGCACCGGAGGTGCGGGACTCTGTCGTCCGGGATTCCCCGGTACGGGACTCGGGTGTACGGGGCTCCCATGGGGGTGACGTCCGCGAGGGCGGTTCCTCCGGGGACAACTCGTGGGGGCTGGCCGGGTATCGGGGGCCGTCGCCGACGGGTGGCCGTACGGGCGGGACGCCGCCGTCGGGAACGGCCGGGGTGCCCGGGGCGGCGGTCCCGGGTTCGGCGGGGATGCCGGGTCCGTACGGCGAGCCTCCGCAGCGGCCTCGTCCGGGGCGCGGATCCTCCGCCGGCGGCGGTGGCAAGCGGCGGCTGACGATGTTCCTCGCGGGCGTCGTCGGTGTGCTGGTCGTGATCGCGGCGGTGTTCTACCTCACCGACCCCGGCAACGGGAACAAGGACCCGGACGCGGCCAAGTCGCCCTCGCCTTCCGTGACGACGGACCCCGATCTGCCGGCCGGGGTGGAGTGCAGCGGTGACTCCTGCACCGGCAAGGACGCGGAGAGCATGGGCTGCAGCGGTGACCTGGTGACGACCGCCAAGACGGCCACCGTCGGCACGGCCGTGGTCGAGGTGCGCTACAGCGAGACGTGCGGCGCGGCGTGGGGGCGTATCACGCAGGCCGCGCAGGGGGACGAGGTGGTGGTGACGGTCGGCAGGACGAAGCAGACCGGATCGATCACCCTCGCCGGGGACACGATCGCGTACACGCCGATGGTGGCCGTGAAGGACGCGGGCGAGGCCACGGCTTGCGCGACGTTGGCTGCGGGACAGGAGGGGTGCACGCAGTAACGGACCCTGCGGTACTGCTTCTCGACGCCGGTCAGGCAATCCAGCCTGTCCGGCGTCCGGCGTTGGGCGGTGAAAAGTTTTCGGACCGGACAGGAATGGCCGTCGGCATAGGGGGAACGCGCACCGTACCCCCACGGGAGTCCGGCAATCGGTACCCCCACCCGGCGGTCGCCCAGGTTCCACCTCTCCCGGACCGGGCGGCCGCCCCCCTTTTGCCGTAGTGGGCCGCCCCTTTGCCGCAGTCATGGTCATCCTGTGGGGCGGGCCACACGGGACCCGGCCGTGCGAGATCCCGGATGCGCGATAGCCTGATGGGTGGATCTCTTGACGCCAAGAGATCGATCATCTCTACGCCCCGCATCCCGGGGCAGGGATGCCTCACCGCCAGCTGTCATACGGAGAACGCCATGACCCGCACTCCCGTGAACGTCACCGTCACCGGCGCGGCCGGCCAGATCGGTTACGCCCTGCTCTTCCGCATCGCCTCCGGCCAGCTGCTCGGCGCGGACGTGCCGGTCAAGCTGCGCCTCCTTGAGATCACCCCCGCGCTCAAGGCCGCCGAGGGCACCGCCATGGAGCTCGACGACTGCGCGTTCCCGCTCCTGCAGGGCATCGACATCAGCGACGACCCGAACGTCGCCTTCGACGGCGCCAACGTCGCGCTGCTCGTCGGTGCCCGCCCCCGTACCAAGGGCATGGAGCGCGGTGACCTCCTCGAGGCCAACGGCGGCATCTTCAAGCCGCAGGGCCAGGCCATCAACGCCCACGCCGCGGACGACATCAAGGTCCTGGTCGTCGGCAACCCGGCCAACACCAACGCGCTCATCGCGCAGGCGGCCGCCCCCGACGTACCGGCCGAGCGGTTCACCGCGATGACCCGCCTCGACCACAACCGCGCGCTGACCCAGCTCGCGAAGAAGACGGGCTCGACGGTCGCCGACATCAAGCGGCTCACCATCTGGGGCAACCACTCGGCCACCCAGTACCCGGACATCTTCCACGCGACCGTCGCCGGCAAGAACGCCGCCGAGGTCGTGGGCGATGAGAAGTGGCTCGCCGAGGACTTCATCCCGACCGTCGCCAAGCGCGGTGCGGCGATCATCGAGGCCCGTGGCGCCTCTTCGGCCGCCTCCGCCGCCAACGCCGCCATCGACCACGTTCACACGTGGGTCAACGGCACGGCCGACGGTGACTGGGTCTCCATGGGTATTCCGTCCGACGGTTCGTACGGCGTTCCCGAGGGGCTCATCTCGTCCTTCCCCGTCACCACCAAGGACGGCAAGTACGAGATCGTCCAGGGCCTGGAGATCAACGAGTTCTCCCGCGCCCGCATCGACGCCTCCGTCAAGGAGCTCGAGGAGGAGCGCGAGGCGGTCCGCTCCCTCGGCCTGATCTGAGCCCGCCTCAGAACCCGTTCTGTCACGCCTGCGCAGGCCCTGTTCCGGTCTCTTCCGGAACAGGGCCTGCGCTGCGCTCCGCCGGAAGTGCCGTGCTGTGCCTCGCGCCCTTTAGGGTGCTGCAGAGGGGGATGTTCAGGGGGCCAGGCGCTTCTCGAACCAATGGCTGCCGTAGATGTCGTCGGTGTAGGCCGGGATCTCCGCGTATCCGCACGCCCGGTACATCGCCTGCGCCTCGGTGAGCGTGGCGTGTGTGTCGAGGCGTACGGCGGTCAACTCCCGTGCGGTGGCCGCGCGTTCGAGGGCGTCGAGGAGCCGGCGGGCCAGGCCGAGGCGGCGGGCGTCCTGGTGCACCCAGACGTGGCGGATCTCGCCGACGCCCGGTTCCAGTCGCCGTAGCGCCCCGCAGCCGACCGGCCGGCCCTCCTCGTACGCGACGAAGAAGGTGCCCGCGTCCCCGGACACCTCGTCGGGCCGGACCAGGAAGGACTTGTCGTAGCCCTCGGGGAAACGCTCGTCGATGTCGGCGGCGTACGCGTCCAGGCAGGCGCGGGCGTCGGGGCTCGCTCCGTCGACCTCCTCGACGGTGATCCCGGCGAGGCGCAGCAGCCGTCGTGCCGTCGTCATGGCCTCGGTCAGTTCCGTGCGCTGTGCCGCGCTCAGCCCTTCGAGCAGCCCGGCCGCGACGGCGTTGGCCCGCCGGTTCTGCTCCTTCACCTCGACCCGCCCGGCCGGGGTCAGCTCGATCATCCGCAGGCGGTTGTCCTGCGGGTGCGCACTCAGCCGGACCATGCCCTGCGACTCCAGCGCCTTGGCCATCCGGCTCAGGTACCCGGCGTCGAGGCCGAGCCGGCTCCTGAGCTCACGCAGGGACGCGCCGTCCCCGATCTCGAACAGCAGCCGGGCCTCGCCGAGCGGGCGGTCCTGGCCGAGGTAGTGGTCGTCCAGTACGCCGATGCGGCGCGTGAAGTAGCGGTTGAAGTGGCGGAAGGCCGTCACATGGTCCGCCGGGACCGGCTCCGTCGTGCCGGAGGCGTGCCTCGATGCAGTCCTCGACGCATTCCTCGCCGTATTCCTCACTGGCTCCATACTTCTTTGACTTTAGTCAAAGGTCGCGTCGGAGGCCATGCCTTCGGCCGCTTCCGTGAGGCGCCGGCCGAGCGCTCGGACCGCCTCCCGCAGCTCCCGCGGCCCGACGATGCGGAACGGGGCCCGGATCGCCGTGAGCTGCTGGGCGTACCAGTCCGGTTCGTCGGTGGTGGCGAGGAGGCGTGTGGTGCCGTCGTCGATCGGTTCGTGGCGGCCGAGGCTGCGGGGGAGCCATTCGGTCACGAGCGCGACGGGCGCTTCGATCACGATCTCCACCTCGTAGGTCCAGCCCTGGGAGAGGTGCTCCTCGAGGGTCTCGACGGGACGTAGACCGGTGGGCGGCTCGAAGATGTCGGGGAGTGTCGTCACCGTCGTGACCCGGTCCACCCGCAGGACGCGTCGCGCGTCGCGCGTGTGCGACCAGCAGAGCAGATACCAGCGGCCGTGGTGGACGACGACCGCCCACGGGTCGACCTCCATGGTCCGCTCGCCGCGCGAGCCCAGCCGGTAGCCGAGGCGCAGGCGGCGGTGTGCCGCGGCGGCCTGGACGAGGGCGGCGGTGGTGTCGGGGTCGGGGCGGGAGGCGGCGTCGGGGCCGCCCCGGGCGCTGACCTTGCGGACCGCCTCGGCCGGGTGCGCGACCGGTTCGGGCAGGGCACGCAGGAGCTTGCCGAGCGCGCCGCCCACCGGGCCGGACGGGTCGGCCGCGTCGTGATGGCCGTCCAGTACGGCCATGACCAGGCCGAGCGCCTCGGTCGGCGTGAACATCAGCGGCGGCAGGCGCAGGCCCCGGCCGAGGCGGTAGCCGCCGTACGGGCCCCGGGTGGACTCCACGGGGATGCCGGCCTCGCGCAGGATGCCGATGTAACGGCGGGCGGCGCGTTCGGAGACGCTGAGGCGGCCGGCCAGGCGGTCGGCGGTGATGCCGGGGTTGTTCTGGAGGAGTTCGAGGAGCAGGAGGGCGCGGGCGGTGGGGCTTTCGTCGGGCCGGCTCATCCGCGACGGGCTCATGAGGGGCTCCCTACGACTGCCTGACATTCCGGAAGTGGATCGACCGGAATGGACCGTAGCGTGCCTGCCATGAGCTACGACACCGAAGCACCGGTCCTCATCGAGCCCCCCGTCGCCGGCTCCGAGGCCGACACCCTGATCGGCTCCCTGGAACGGCAGCGCCGGACCTTCGCCTGGAAGTGCGAGGGGCTGGACGCGGCCGGCCTGGGCACACGGCTCGGGCCCTCCGCCCTCACCCTGGGCGGGCTGCTCAAGCATCTGGCCCTCGTCGAGGACGAGTACTTCACCCGGCGCCTGCTCGGAGTGGAGCTGCCCCCGCCGTGGGACGCGGTGGACTGGGACGCCGACCCCGACTGGGAGTGGCGGTCGGCGGCGCAGGACAAGCCCGAGCAGCTCTATGCGCTGTGGGAGGAGGCGGTGGCCCGGTCCCGGGCGAACCTGCGGCAGGTGCTGTCCGAGGGAGGTGTCGACCAGTTGGTCCGCCACACGTGGCCCGACGGCCGGGCGCCCAGTGTGCGGCGGGTCCTGATCGACCTCGTCGAGGAGTACGCCCGCCATCTCGGCCAGGCCGACATGATCCGCGAGTCGATCGACGGCCGGGTGGGGGAGGACCCGCCGGCCGACTTCTGAACCGCCCTCCGCACCGCGCTTCTGCGTCCCTTTTGCTCCTGTTTGCCCGCATGTTCAGTGACACAGCACACTTTCGGCCACCGATTGCGCATGCAATGCGAGGGCCCGGGCATGCGATGACGGTCCTCGTGAGTGACACCCGTGTGACTCAGGGGCACCGACCAGGAACGGAAGGCAACACCGATCATGACCGGACAGCAGGCGCGGCAGGCACGACAGACGATTCACGCGGGCGGCGAGTGGCGCGAAGCCGTCACCGGCGCGACGCGCGAGATCCTCGACCCCGCGGACGCCCTGCCCTTCGCCGTGGTCGCGGAGGGGGACGAGAAGGACACCGACCTGGCCGTCGCGGCCGCCCACCGCGCCTTCGACGGCGGCCAGGGGGAGTGGCCGCTGACGCCCGTCGCCGAGCGTGCCGCCCTGCTGCGCCGTGTCGCCGACCTGCTGGTGCGCGACCGCGAGGAGCTCGGCCTGCTGGAGAGCCGCGACGCCGGGAAGACCGTCGAAGAGGGCCGGGTCGACATCGACTGCGTCGCCGACGCCTTCCGCTACTTCGCCGACCTCGTCGCCGCCGAGGCCCCCGGCCGGGTCGTCGACGCGGGCTCGGCCGACATCCACAGCGTCGTAGTCCATGAGCCGGTCGGCGTGTGCGCGCTGATCACGCCCTGGAACTACCCCCTGCTCCAGGCCAGTTGGAAGATCGCGCCCGCCCTCGCGGCCGGCAACACCTTCGTCGTCAAGCCGAGCGAGATCACGCCGCTGACGACGATCGCGCTCATCGAGCTGCTGGTGGAGGCCGGGCTGCCCGCCGGAGTCGCCAACATCGTCACCGGGCCCGGCCACTCCGTCGGTGCCCGGCTCGCCGAGCACCCCGACGTCGACCTCGTCTCCTTCACCGGTGGCCTGCTCAGCGGCACGAAGGTGGCCCAGGCCGCGGCGCCCAGCGTCAAGAAGGTCGCCCTCGAACTCGGCGGCAAGAATCCCAACGTCGTCTTCGCCGACGCCTGCGCCACCGACGAGGCCTTCGACACCGCCGTCGACCAGGCCCTCAACGCCGCCTTCATCCACAGCGGCCAGGTCTGCTCGGCGGGCGCCCGCCTGATCATCGAGGACTCCGTCCGGGACCGCTTCGTCGCCGAACTCGCCCGCCGGGCAAGCCGTATCCGCCTCGGCCGAGGCACCGCGGACGGCGTCGAGTGCGGACCGCTCGTCTCCGAGCAGCAGCGCGCCAAGGTCGAGGCGTACGTCGACTCCGCGCTCAAGGACGGCGCGGTGCTGCGCTCCGGCGGCAAGCGTCCCGAGCCGTCACCCGAGCGGCCGGAGAACGGCTACTTCTACGAGCCGACCGTCCTCGACCACTGCCACCGCGAGATGGCCGTCGTACGCGAGGAGGTCTTCGGCCCGGTCCTCACCGTCGAGACCTTCCGCACCGAGGACGAGGCGATCGCCCTCGCCAACGACACCGAGTACGGCCTCGCGGGCGCCGTCTGGACCGCCGACGCGGGGCGCGCCCGCCGGGTCGCGGGCCGGCTGCGGCACGGCACCGTCTGGATCAACGACTTCCACCCCTACCTCCCGCAGGCGGAGTGGGGCGGCTTCGGCAAGAGCGGAGTGGGCCGCGAGCTCGGCCCCGCCGGACTCGCCGAGTACCGCGAGAGCAAGCACATCTACCAGAACCTCGCACCGAAGCCGGTGCGGTGGTTCGCGGGCTGACCTGACCCGAGCCCCGTAAGCCCGTTCCAGCCCGACCCCTCCTGGAGTACCACCCCCATGCCCGATATAACCCCCCAAACGTACGACTACGTCGTCATCGGCGGCGGCACCGCAGGCTCCGTCATCGCCTCCCGTCTCACCGAGAACCCCGATGTCACCGTCGCCGTCATCGAGGGCGGTCCCAGCGACGTGGGCCGCGACGACGTGCTGACCCTGCGCCGCTGGATGGGCCTGCTCGGCGGCGAGCTGGACTACGACTACCCGACCATCGAGCAGCCCCGCGGCAACTCGCACATCCGGCACAGCCGCGCCCGCGTCCTGGGCGGCTGCTCCTCGCACAACACGCTCATCGCCTTCAAGCCGCTGCCGTCCGACTGGGACGAGTGGGAGGCGGCCGGCGCCAAGGGCTGGGGCGCGGTGCCGATGGAGGCGTACTTCGCCCGGCTGAAGAACAACATCGTCCCCGTCGACGAGCAGGACCGGAACGCCATCGCCCGTGACTTCGTCGACGCGGCGCAGGGCGCGCTGGACGTGCCGCGCGTCGAGGGCTTCAACAAGCAGCCCTTCACCGAGGGCGCCGGCTTCTTCGACCTCGCCTACCACCCCGAGAACAACAAGCGTTCCTCGGCGTCGGTGGCGTATCTGCACCCGGTGATGGACGAGCGCGAGAACCTCACCATCTGGCTGGAGACCTGGGCGTACAAGCTGGAGCTGAACGGCACCCGCGCCGAGGGCGTGCATGTGCGCACCAAGGACGGCGAGGAGCTGCTGATCCGCGCCCGGCGCGAGGTCGTGCTGTCCGCGGGCGCCGTCGACTCGCCCCGCCTGCTGCTGCACTCCGGCATCGGTCCCAAGGAGGACCTCGCCAAGCTGGGCATACCGGTGGTCCACGACCTGCCGGGCGTCGGCGAGAACCTGCTCGACCACCCCGAGTCGGTGATCGTCTGGGAGACCCACGGCCCGATCCCCGAGAACTCCGCGATGGACTCCGACGCGGGCCTGTTCGTCCGCCGCGACCCCGAACACCAGGGCCCGGACCTGATGTTCCACTTCTACCAGATCCCGTTCACGGACAACCCGGAGCGACTGGGCTACCAGCGGCCGGAGTTCGGGGTGTCCATGACCCCGAACATCCCCAAGCCCAAGAGCCGCGGCCGGCTGTACCTGACCAGCGCCGACCCGTCCGTGAAGCCCGCCCTCGACTTCCGCTACTTCACCGACGAGGACGACTACGACGGCCGCACCCTCGTCGACGGCATCCGCATCGCCCGCGAGATCGCCGCGACCGAACCGCTGGCGAGCTGGCTCAAGCGCGAGGTGTGCCCCGGCCCGGACGTCACGGGCGACGAGGAGCTGAGCGAGTACGCCCGCAAGGTCGCGCACACCGTGTACCACCCGGCGGGCACCTGTCGGATGGGCGCCGCCGACGACGAACTGGCGGTGGTCGACCCGCAGTTGAGGATCCGGGGCCTGGACGGCATCCGGATCGCCGACGCCTCGGTCTTCCCGACGATGACCGCGGTGAACCCGATGATCGGAGTGCTCATGGTCGGGGAGAAAGCCGTGGACCTGATGGGAGGTGAGGCGTGATGAGTACCACCACTGGTACCCCTGTTTTCTCTGTTGAAGGTCTCTGGAAGGTCTTCGGCCCCAAGGCGCACCGCGTCCCCGCCGACCCTGAGCTGGCCGCGCTCACGCCGGCCGAGCTGCGCACCCGCACCGGCTGCACGTCGGCGGTCCGCGATGTCTCCTTCGACGTCCGCAAGGGCGAGGTCTTCGTCGTCATGGGCCTGTCGGGCTCCGGCAAGTCCACGCTGGTGCGCTGTCTGACCCGGCTCATCGAACCGACCGCGGGCACCATCGCCATCGACGGCGAGGACGTGCGCGCCATGGACAAGACCCGCCTGCGCGAACTGCGCCGGCACCGTGCCGCGATGGTCTTCCAGCACTTCGGCCTGCTGCCGCACCGCAGCGTCCTGGACAACGTGGCCTACGGCCTGGAGATCCAGGGCGTCGGCAAGGCGGAGCGCCGCGAGCGGGCCGCCGAGGTGGTGGCCAAGGTCGGCCTGGAGGGCATGGAGCACCGCAGGCCGGGCCAGCTGTCCGGCGGCCAGCGCCAGCGCGTCGGCCTCGCCCGGGCCCTGGCCGTGGACCCCGAGGTCCTGCTCTTCGACGAGCCCTTCAGCGCGCTCGACCCGATGATCCGGCGGGACATGCAGGAGGAGGTCGTCCGGCTGCACCGCGAGGAGGGCCGCACGATGGTCTTCATCACCCATGACCTGAGCGAGGCGCTCAAGCTGGGCGACCGCATCGCCCTCATGCGCGACGGCCGCGTGGTCCAGCTGGGCACCCCCGAGGAGATCGTGGGCTCGCCGGCCGACGACTACGTCCGCGAGTTCGTCCGGGACGTCCCGCGCGAACAGGTCATGACGGTGCGTACGGCCATGCGGCCCGCGTCGGCGGAGGAGACGGGCAGCGGCCCGGCTCTGGCGCCGGACGCGACGGTGTCGGAGGCGATCGAGGCCGTGGCGCGTACCGGCGCGCCGGCCCGGGTCATGGACGGGGCGCGTTGTCTGGGGGTGGTCGACCACGAACGGCTCCTCGGCGTCGTGGCGGGGACGGAGCACAGTGCCGTCGCGGGGGCGGGGAAGAGCGTCGCGGGGGCAGGGAAGAGCAAGGAGGTGGCTTGATGGCCACCGTCACCACGGCCGCCCCTCGCATCGCCGTGCCGGGCGTCCTCAAACACCCTGTCCTGCGCAAGCTCCTGCTGCTCGCGCTCGCCGCCGCGATCCTCGTGCCGTTGGCCAACGCCCGCTGGGCGAGCGGCACCTGGCCCGCCGCGCTGACCGTCGACTTCACCGAGCCGCTCACCAAGGCCAGCGTCTGGATCATCGACAACCGGGACAGCCACCCGCTGTTCCTCTACTTCTTCGGGCACATCAGCAACGCGGTCGTGCTCGCCGTACGCGCCGTGTACCTGGTGCTGCTCGCCGCCGGCTGGGCCGGTGTCACCGCCGCCGCGTCCCTCGTCGCCTGGCGTGTCGCCGGCTTCAGACTCGCCGCGGGCACCGGGATCGCGTTCCTGGCCTGCGGGTTCCTCGGCATGTGGATCCCGACCATGCAGACCCTCGCGCTCATGGTCGTGGCGGTCCTCGCCTCGGTCGCCGTGGGCGCGCTGCTCGGTCTCGCCGCCGGTCTCTCCGACCGTATGGACCGGATCCTGCGCCCCGTCCTGGACACCATGCAGGTGCTCCCGGCGTACGCCTACCTGCTCCCCGTCGTCCTGGTCTTCGGCATGGGCGTCCCCGCGGCCGTCCTGGCCACCGTCGTCTACGCCGCCCCGCCGATGGCCCGCCTCACCGCCCTCGGCCTGCGCGGCGCCGACAAGGAGGTGCTGGAGGCGGTCGAGTCGCTCGGCACCACCGCACGGCAGCGCCTGCTGACCGCCCGCATCCCGCTGGCCCGCAAGGAACTCCTCCTCGGCCTCAACCAGACGATCATGATGGCGCTGTCCATGGCGGTCATCGCGTCGGTCATCGGCGCGGGCGGCCTCGGTGACCGCGTCTACCAGGCGCTGGGGTCCGTGGACGTGGGCGCGGCGCTCGCGGCCGGCATCCCGATCGTGCTGCTCGCCGTCGTACTGGACCGGGTGACCGGCGCGGCGGGGGAGGCGCTCGGTGACGAGCCGCAGCCGAACGGCCGGGCGCGCTGGGCGTACGCCCTGGTCGCCGCCGTGGCGGTGGCGGTCGCCGGACGTCTCGCGGGACGCCTCGACTGGCCCGACGCCTGGGCCCTGAACATCGCCGAGCCCGTCAACCGCGCCGTCGACTGGATGACCGACCACCTCTACTCCGGTGTTCCCGTCATCGGCGGCACCGCCGACTGGGCGGCCCACTTCACCACCTGGGTCCTCGACCCCGTGCGCGACACCCTGCAGTGGCTGCCCTGGTGGTCGGTCCTGCTCATCGTCGCCGCCCTCGCCTGGCTGATCGGCACCTGGCGCACCGCGCTGACCGCCGTGCTCGCCATGGCCGCGATCGGCGTACTGGGCGTGTGGGAGCCGTCGCTCGACACCCTCTCCCAGGTGCTGGCGGCCGTCGCCGTCACCCTGGTCCTGGGCTTCGCGACCGGCATCGCGGCGGCGCGCAGCGACCGGGTCGAGCGCATGCTCCGGCCCGTCCTGGACGTCTTCCAGACGATGCCGCAGTTCGTGTACCTGATCCCGGTCGTCGCCCTGTTCGGAGTGGGCCGCGCACCCGCGGTCGCCGCGGCCGTCGTCTACGCCCTGCCCGCCGTCGTCCGCATCACCACCCAGGGTCTGCGCCAGGTCGACCCGGCCGCCCTGGAGTCGGCCCGCTCGCTCGGCGCGACGCCCGCCCAGCAGCTGCGCCAGGTCCAGCTCCCGCTCGCCCGCCCGGCGCTGCTGCTCGCCGTCAACCAGGGCGTGGTCCTGGTCCTCGCCGTCGTCATCATCGGCAGCCTGGTCGGAGGTGGCGCGCTCGGTTACGAGGTCGTCGCCGGCCTCGCGCAGGGCGACCTCGCGACCGGTCTGGTGGCCGGCGCGGCGATCGTCTGCCTGGGCCTGATGCTGGACCGGGTGACCCAGCCGACGGAACGCCGCGCGAAGAAGGGAGCGTGACATGCGATTTCGTACGACTGCTGTAGTGGCCGGGGCGTCTTCGCTGCTGCTGCTCACCGGCTGCGGCGCCGCCGACATGACCAAGCAGGCCTCGCCGTTCGCCAACGCGCAGGGCGTCAAGACCGTGACCCTGTCCGTCCAGTCCTGGGTCGGCGCGCAGGCCAACGTGGCCGTCGCCCAGTACCTGCTGGAGCACGAGCTCGGCTACCGCGTCGACACCGTGCAGATCGACGAGGTGCCCGCCTGGGACGCCCTCAGCCAGGGCCGCGTCGACGCGCTCCTGGAGGACTGGGGCCACCCCGAGGAGGAGCAGCGGTACGTCAAGGACAAGAAGACGATCGTGCCCGGCGGCGACCTCGGGGTCACCGGGCACATCGGCTGGTACGTCCCGACGTACTTCGCCAAGCAGCACCCGGACGTCACCGACTGGAAGAACCTCAACAAGTACGCCGACCGGATGCGCACCGCCGAGAGCGGCGGCAAGGGCCAGCTGATGGACGGCTCGCCCTCCTACGTCACCAACGACAAGGCGCTGGTGAACAACCTGGACCTCGACTACCAGGTGGTGTTCGCCGGTTCCGAGGCCGCGCAGATCACGCAGATCAAACAGTTCGCCAAGGAGAAGAAGCCCTTCCTGACGTACTGGTACTCCCCGCAGTGGCTGTTCAAGAAGGTCCCCATGACCGAGGTGAAGCTGCCGGAGTACAAGGAGGGCTGCGACGCCGACGCGGAGAAGGTCGCCTGCGCCTATCCGCACACCCCGCTGCAGAAATACCTCAACGCGGACTTCGCGAAGAGCGGCGGCGAGGCGGCGGCCCTGCTGAAGAAGTTCAAGTGGACGACCGAGGACCAGAACGAGGTCTCCCTGATGATCGCCGAGCAGAAGCTGTCGCCCGAGGAGGCGGCCAAGAAGTGGGTGGACAGCCACGAGTCCACGTGGAAGGCGTGGCTGTCCTGACGCTCACTTCGTGAGACCGGCCGCGATCTCGCGCAGCGCCTCGGCGGCCCTGCGCTGGAGTCCCGGCCCGAACGTGATCCGGGTGGCCCCGAGTTCGCCGAGTTCGGTGGGCGAGGGGCCGTCCCCGGTCACGGTGCCGTGCACATTGATCGGGCCCTGGATGCCGGACCGCAGCAGCGGCAGTACGTCGGTGGGGGCGCCGATCGGATACACGCAGTCGGCGCCCGCGGCGACGTACAACGCGGCCCGCTCGATGGCCCGTTCGGCGGCCTGCTTGGGGTCGGCGGCACCGGGCGGGCGGATGAAGGTGTCGATCCGGGCGTTGACGAAGAGCCGGTCGGCGGCGGCGTGCCGCACCTCGGCGAGCCAGTCGGCGTGCGCGCGCGGGTCCTTGAGCGCCCCGTCCTCGGAGTCCTCCAGGTTGCATCCCACGGCGCCCGTCGCCAGCAACCGCTCCACGAGCTCCTTCGGCGCGATCCCGTACCCGCCCTCGATGTCCGCCGACACCGGCACGTCGACCGCCCGGACGATCCGCGCGACCGCCGCGAACATCTCGTCGGCCGGGGTCTGCCCGTCCTCGTACCCGAGGGAGGCGGCGACCCCCGCACTCGGCGTGGCGAGCGCCGGGAACCCGGCCTCGACGAAGACGCGGGCGCTCGCGGCGTCCCAGGGGCCGGGCAGGACGAGCGGATCGCCGGGTGCCTTGCGTCGGTGCAGGGCGCGGAAGGCTTCGACCTTGGTCATGTGGTGTGTCCCCCTGGTGGAATGCGGCGGCCGACCATCACGCGGTTCCAGTTGTTGATGGCGATGATCAGCCCGACGAGATGGGCGAGTCGGATGTCGTCGAAGTGCGCGGCGGCACGGTCGTACACCTCGTCCGGCACAAACCCGTCCGTGAGAACGGTGACGGCCTCGGTCAACGCGAGCGCGGCCCGCTCCCGCTCGCCGAAGACGTCCCCGGCCTCCTCCCAGGCGGCCAGCAGGTCGAGCTGCTGCTCGCTCACGCCGTGCTTGCGGGCGAGGGCGAGATGCATGTCCAGGCAGAAGGCACAGTGGTTGAGCTGCGAGGCCCGGATCACGACGAGCTCGGCGAGGGCCGGGTCGCCGAGCCCCTTCTTGGCGGTCGCGCTGAGCGTGGACATGGCCCGCCCGACCGCCTGGTCGAGGAGCCGGGTCCGGAGCGTCACTTGTGCTGTCCCGGCTGGTAGTTGCCCGGGGCCATACGGAAGGTCACTCCGAACCGGTTCCAGGCGTTGATCGTGGCGATGGCGGAGATCAACTGCGCCAGCTCGGCCTCGCCGAAGTGCTTGGCGGCCCGTTCGTACACCTCGTCGGGCACGAAACCGTCCGTCAGGACGGTCACCGCCTCGGTCAGCTCCAGCGCCGCGAGCTCTTTCCGGGTGTAGAAGTGCCGCGATTCGTCCCAGGCGCTGAGCTGGATGATCCGCTCGACGCTCTCGCCTGCCGCGAGCGCGTCCTTGGAGTGCATGTCGACGCAGAAGGCGCAGTGGTTGATCTGCGAGGCGCGGATCTTCACCAGCTCGTACAGCTTGGGGTCGAGTCCCTGCTTGGCGGCCGTGTCGAGGCGGATCATCGCCTTGTAGACCTCGGGGGCGTGCTCGGCCCAGCGCAGCCGGACCGGTCGCTCGGGCGTGTACTCCGTCGTCGTGGTGCCGGCGGTGCTGTCGGTGCTGTCGGTGGTCGTCATGATCTCGACCCTAGGAGCGAAGCAGCCCATGGGTCTGGTCCATTTCTCCGCCGAGTTCCTGGGCCATTCCCCTACGCCGTGCCATCACGTCATGACAGGTCGCGCATCCGGCGGATCGGGCTGGTCCACACCGCGACGGGGGGCAGGAAGGCGAGGGCGCAGATCAGCCAGAGTGATCCTCGGTTGCCGATCCCCGTGGCCACGGCGCCCGCGGTGAGTGCGCCGAACGGCACGGCACCCCAGGACACGAACCGCACCGTGGCCATGACCCGCGGCAGCAGGTCGGGTGGGGTGACGGTCTGCCGGTGGGTGCGGGTGAGGATGCTGAACACGACCACACTCGCGCCGAAGCCGGTGTTGCCCAGCGCGAACAGCAGCAGCCCCCAGCCGCTCTGGGCGAGCGGCATGAGCACTGCCACCGACGCGCCGAACAGCGTGGCGACCAGCAGCGTGCGAGCGCTGCCGAGGCGGCCGGCGAGGCGCGGGGTGAGCGCGGCGCCGACGAGGGCGCCGAGCCCCTCCGTGGCGATCAGTACACCGACCAGGGCTGCGGGCGCGTCGAGGGTACGGACCAGGAAGACGGGCAGCAGCGCCATGAAGGCGCCGCAGGTGAAGTTGACCAGGGTGGCCGCGGCCACGCAGGGTCGGATCACCGGATGGCGGGCGACGTACCGCCAGCCCTCCTTGATCAGGTCCAGCGTCGACTCGCCCTGCTCCGTCTTCTTCGGGGTGGCGGGCCGCGGCAGGCTGCGCAGCAGCACGGCGGAGACGAGATAGCTGACGGCGTCGAAGAGGAGGCTGGCGGCGCCGCCGAAGACCTGGACGAGCACACCGCCGAGCGAGGGACCGCCCAGTTGGGTGGCCGACACCGAGGCGGAGGTCAGGCTGTTGCGGGCGGTCAACTCGTCCTTGCTGACGATCGACGGCAGGAACGTGGAGTTGCCCACGTCGAAGACGACCGTCGCCAGGCCGATGACCAGCGCGACCAGGACGAGATGGGCCAGGTGCAGCACGTCGAGCACCGCGGCCACCGGCACCGACAGGACGGCGACGGCCCGGATGAGGTCCATCGCGACCTGGGTGCCGCGCAGCGGCAGGCGCTGCACGATGACACCGGCGGGCAGGCCGATGGCGATCCATGCCGCGTACTGGGCGGCGGTGAGGAAACTGACCTCGAGGCTGGAGGCGTGCAGGACGCCGACAGCCACCAGCGGCAGGGCGACGGTCGTGATGGCGTCGCCGACGCTGCTGATGGTGGAGGCGGTCCAGTACCGCCAGAAGGCGGAGGCCGACTCCGGCCGGCCGTCGGCCGCGTTGTCCGACCGGACGTCCTGATGGGCAGTCAAGAGATCTCCACCTCCAGTGTGAGGTCCTTGCAGCGCTGCACGACCAGATTCACCCAGGCCTGCGGGTCTGCGGGGTCGAAGGAGCGCATGGTCTCCAGAGTCCAGTACTCCTCGAACGGCAGGGCCTTGGGCCGGGTCTCGCGGACGCGGCGGGCCCGCCACTTCGGCGTGCGCGAGCCGAAGTTGCCCTCGCTCTCCAGCAGCGCGTCCACGGTGTGCCCGAGTGCCTTGCGTGCGGAAAGCACCGCGCTGTCCAAGTCCTGGGCGGCCAGTTGGCCGACGGCATCCTCGATGGAGGCGTCGGCCTCCGCGAGCGAGCGTGTGGTCACGAAGGCCCGGAAGGCGGATGCCTCGACCTGCCGCTTGCACTCCTCGGCCCAGGAGGAACCGCTGAGCGTCAGACAGCTACTCATCCGCTCCAGGAACAGCTCCTCGGCGTCCACCAGTGCCTTGGCCGTGGTGCTGTCCGCCTCGAACTGCTCCCAGGTGACCTTGTCGAGCATCTGGCGGACCTGACTGTCGAGCCAGTACTTGATCTCCCAGCGGCGCCCGTCCACGTACAGGACGACCGCGGGGACGACGGCGGGGCTCAGCGGGACGGGGATGGTGCGGGCGCTCTCGCTCGTCCAGGGGGTGGTGGCGATGACGTTGAAGTCGTAGTCGCTGCCCTCGTTGGACCACCCGCGGGCGACGGATCCCACACAGCACACCGCGAGACAGCCGTCCGGTATGAGCCCTCGGCGGTCCATCTCTTCCAGGCAGCCGGTCAGGCTCGTCCTCATTTGGATACCTCCCCGTTCAGACCTCGGCTCAGAGAGTTCAACACAATGCAGGGAGCGTCAACCGCCACGTGAGACACGGGACTCGGGGCTCCCGGGACAGGCGCGGACATGCTTTCACCGCCATACGGAGAAGGGCGTGTCAGTCTCCTCCGGGGCGAAGGAGCCGTGGTCGTAGCAGTACGCCGGATCGGTGAGGAAGGCCTTGCCCTCGGCCACGAGCAGGACCTCGCCGACCCGGGCGCGGGCGAGTGAGCCGGGTCGGAAGACCTCGTCCGCGAGCAGGACCCGTACACCGTCGGGGAGCACCGGGCCCATCAGCGCGGCCAGTTCGGGGCCGTCGTGGCGCGTCGGGTACAGCCAGCGCATCCGCCCGGCGCCGCCCATCGCGAAACCGTGGCGTCGTCCCAGGTCGCCGAGGAGGTTCGCGAGGGCCGCGTCGTGCACCGTGGGCACCAGGCCGTGATCGGCGTGGGCGACCACCACTATGTCGCCGGTGGCCAGGGATGCGGCGAACTCGCCGAGCGCCGTGAGGACTTCGACGGTGTGGTCGTCGTAGCCGTACCGGTGCACGTGCTGGTCGACCTCGACGTAGCACCAGAGGAGACAAGGCTGCCCCGTTCCCCGCCGGGCGAGCGTCTCCACCACGGCCGTACGGACCCGGTCGGCCACCTCGGCGGCGGGACGCCGACGGTAGGTGCCGCCCGCGGTGTAGAAGCGGTGGCCCGTCACCGGGCGCGCGTGGGCCAGCAGGGCGTCGCGCCACGACGAGCCGTAGTGCTCCAGGTCGCCGAGGACGGCCAACGGGGTACGGCCGAGGGCGGTGGCGTCCAGGAAGACGTTGCCCTCGGCGGGCGTCAGGCCGGGGCCGTGGTGGTCGAGGAAGTTGACCAGGCCGTCCGCACCCCCTGGAGCGGAGAAGACGACGCCGGGCACTCCGTGGTCGGCGACGTCCAGGCCGGTGAGAGCGCTCAGCCAGCAGGCGGAGGACGTGGTCGGCGCCGCGGCGCGCATCAGCCGTGTCTCGGCGGTGGGCCAACAGGCCTGTGCCGCCGTGAGGTTGACCCCGTCGAGGGCGAGCACCACGACGGTGCGGTCGGCATGGGCGGCCATCAGCCGGGCGAGTTCGGCACGGAAGTCCGTGACGGAAAGCTGCGGGGCCGGGGGGCCCGCGGCCGGGGCGCTGCAGCTCACCCTGGACATCCTGGGTTCCCTCCCTCCGGACGTCGTCGGCCGGGTCCAGAGGCGCCCCTGCCGGGGCCGCGATCACTGGGCACGGCGGAGTTCTCGGGCGGTTCCGTCGGCCGGGGTCCTGCCCGGGCCGAACAGGCGGACGGTGAAGTCGCCCGGCTGGTGAACACGGATGCCGGGCCTGAGACCCGCACCCCGCCCGGTGGCCGCGGCGGGCCGTTCCACGGGGGCCGTCGCCCGGTTCATCCGCTCCTCGGCCAGCGCGCCGACCATGTCGGCCCACTGCCGCATCTGCGCCGGCATCTGCTGCCTGCGGGAGCCCTCGCGGACGCGGTCCCACAGGCCGGCCTCGCTCCACTGAGTGAAGCGGCGATGGGCGTTCTGCCACGACACGGCGAACGTCTTCGGGAGCGCCCGCCAGGGCACCCCGCTCACCAGCACGTACACGATCGCCGCGAACATCGCCTCGTCGTCGGCGCGTTGGGTGCCGCCGCCCTGCGGCCGTATCGCCGGGCGCGGCAGATAGTGGCGGGCCAGCGGCCACAGCATCATCGGGGTCAGCCAGGCGAACCGACCTGGTGCGGGCAGTGCCGCCTGCGTCGTCTGTGGCTGCCGGATCGCGGCGGAAGCGCTCCCGCGCGGCAGGCGGGAGACCGTCTGTGGGCGCTGCTGGGTCACTTGGCCTCCAAGGCGTGCGCGAGGGCATGGAAGATGAGCGCGAGCGATGCCGCGCCGGGGTCTTGATGGCCCACGCTGCGCAGGCCCAGATAGGAAGCACGGCCGCGGCGGGCCTGCATCAGTTCGGTCGCCCGTACGCCCGCGTCGGCCGCGTCGGCCGCCGCGCGGGCGGCGGCTTCGAGGCTTCCGCCTGTGTCGGCCACGCGGGTGAAGGCGTCGACGGCCCCCTCGTACACGTCGTACATGGTCTTGTCCCCCGGCTCGGCGGCACCCAGGCGGTGGACGCTGGCGCGCGCCGCGGACAGCGCGGCGGCGAAGCGGCGGCTGTCGTCGTCGGGGCCGGGGGCGGAGAGCGTCTTGCCCATGGCCCGGAAGGAGCTGCCGAACAGCGGTCCCGAGGCCCCGCCGATGGTCGAGACGAGGGTGTCGCCGACGGCGATCAGTAACTCCCCCGCGGTCAGGTCGTCCTGTTCCCACTCGTCGAGTGCGGCTGTGACCGCGAGGAATCCCCGGTGCATGTTGACGCCGTGATCACCGTCGCCGATGGCCAGGTCCAGTCGGGTCAGTCGGTCCTTGTCCCGGTCCAGGTAAAGAGCGGCGGTGCGCAGCCATGCCCGCGTCCGTGCGGAGTCCAACGGTCCTCCCGTTTTCTTGGTCATCGGCGCCCTTCTTGGTCATTGGCGCCCTGCTCACCCGTCAGCAGCCCCAGCGCAGGACCGGGGTGTTCACCGGGGCCGCCCAGAGCGCCAGCATGGGGGCGTCCGCCCGGCAGACGGTGATCGACACCCCCGCCATGTCCAGCGCGGTGACGTAGTTGCCGACCAGGGAGTGGGCGATGTTCAGTCCGCCCTCCCTCAGCACCCCGGCGGTCTCGTGCAGAACGACGTACAACTCCTGCAGGGGGGTTGCTCCCAGGCCGTTGACCATCACGAGGGACTCCCCGCCGCCCGGCGGGAGCCCGGCGAGCAGCGGTTCCATGGCCCGGGCGACGAGCTCGCGGGCGGGGCGCAGCGGTTCCCGGCGCAGTCCCGGCTCGCCGTGGATGCCGACGCCGAACTCGATCTCGTCCGGGCCGAGTTCGAAACCGGGTCGGCCGACCGCGGGTGCCGTGCAGGGGGACAGGGCGATCGCGATGCTGCGCGAGGCGGCGTTGACGCGCTCGCCCGCCTCGGCCACGGCCGCGAGATCGGCGCCCTCTTCGGCCAGCGCGCCGCAGATGCGCTCGACGAACACCGTGGCACCGGTGCCACGGCGGCCCGCGCCGCCGTCCGCGCCGGCGACGTCGTCGTCCACGACGACGGTGCGCACCTCGTGGCCCTCGTCCGCGGCGAGTTCGGCGGCCATGGCGAAGTTGAGCCGGTCACCGCTGTAGTTCTTGACGATCTGCAGGACGCCCGAGCCCGAGTCGGCGGACCGCAGCGCGGCCAGGATGCGGTCGGGGGTGGGGGAGGTGAACACCTCGCCGGGCACCGCGGCGTCGAGCATGCCGCGGCCGACGAACCCGCCGTGCAGGGGCTCGTGGCCGGAGCCGCCGCCGGAGACCAGCCCGACCTTGCCGGGCACCGGCCCGCCCGCCCGGGCGATCACCCGGGTCGCGTGGTCGACGCGCAGGCCGGGATGTGCGATCGCCATGCCCCGCAGTACGTCGGAGACCAGGCTTTCAGCTGAGTTGATCAGCTTTTTCATGGTGGCACCCTCCCCCGGTAGGCCACTCGGGCCAAGCACTCGGCCCGCCATGTTCTGTTCAGGTGAACGCCGCTTCGGCCGCCTCGGGAAACTCGAATGGTGTTCTGTACTGATGAACGTCTGTCGGAAAACTAAGTTCCCTCTCCTGGGGTGTCAAGGAGTGACCCGAGAGTGACACAAGTGGCTGTTTTCTCCGACCGGAGACAGGGGGGAGCGTGGTGCGACACACGTGTGGGTGTGGCGCGGCCCGAAAGGCCGGGGTCAGAAGGGGGCCCGTCGTCCGTCGGCGCGGAGGGCGCCCAGTTCGCGCGAGAGATTCCGGGCGGTCTCGCGGGTGGCGATCGCATAGCTCTGGCGCCGTTCGTCGTCCAGGAGCCGCTCGACGGGGCCGATCACTCCGATGGCTCCCGCGACGGCGCCGGTACGGTCGAAGACGGGCGCCGCGATGCCCGCGTCGCCCAGCGTCGCCTCCTGGCTCTCCAGTGCGTAGCCGACCTCTCTGGCTCGCGCCAACTGCGCGGCGAGCGCGGCGGGTTCGGTGATCGTCCGGCCGGTCAGCGCGGCCGGTGGGGTGGACAGCAGGCGCTGTTGCAGCTCCTCGGAGGAGAAGGCCACGACGGCCTTGCCGAGTGCGCTCGCGCTCCACGGCAGGGTGGCGCCGGTTTCCAGGGCCTGGACCACGCTCTCCGGGCGGAAGGCGTGGTGGACGACCATCACCTCGTCGTGGACGAGTACTCCCACCCAGACCGCCTCACCCGTTCTGGCGGCCAGCAGATTGGACCAGGTCACGGCGCGGGTGCGCAGCTCGTGCGTGTCGAGGTAGGCGTTGCCGAAGATGACCAGGGCGGGGCCCAGCCGGTATTTGCCGGACTCGGCGTCCTGGACCACGAGGCCGTCCGACTCCAGTGTGCGCAACAGTCCGTGGACGGCCGACTTGGAGATGCCGAGACGAGCGGCGAGATCCGTCACGCCGAGCCGGGGGGAGGCTCCGGTGAGCTCCTGCAGGATGCGCACGGCACGCTTGACCGACTCGACCACTGCTGTCCCTTGTTCGCTCTTGCTGAACGCTGTTCTGGAATCTAGAGTATGCGTTCATGAACCAGTCCGTTGGCATCGTACTGGTGTCACACAGCGCTGAGCTCGCGGCGGGGTTGGCCGAGCTGGTCGGACAGATAGCGGCGAAGAGCGTGCCCGTGGTTGTCGCGGGGGGTGATGATCAAGGCGGGCTCGGTACGAGCTATCGCCGTATCCAGCAGGCCTTCGAGGCGGCGGACCGGGGTGCCGGGCTGGTCGTCCTGCCGGACCTGGGCAGTGCCGTGCTGATGACCCGTACCGTCCTGCAGGACCATCCGCGCCCCGACACCGTCATCGCCGACGCGCCCTTCGTGGAGGGTGCCGTCGCGGCCACGGTCGCCGCGGCAGGCGGCGCCGATCTGGCCTCTGTGCTCAAGAGCGCGGAGGAGGCCCGAAGTGTCCCCAAGTTCTGAGTCCCCGGGAGATCCTGTGCGAGGTTCCGGCCTGCGCGTCCGCGTCGTCCTGCCCGAGGACCTGCACGCCCGCCCGGCGGGCCGCGTGGCCGCCGCGGCGCCCCGTTTCACCAGCACGGTCCACATCGAGTACGACGGCCGCACCGCCCTCGCCGCCAGCGTCCTCGCGGTCATGTCTCTGGGGGCCAGGGCCGGCTCGGCGGTTCACATCGTCGCCGAGGGGCCTGATGCCGCGGCGGCGACGTCGGCGCTGACCGAGATCCTCACGGGGCCGGGGACGTCGTAGCGTCAACGACCTTCGCGCAGTGGGGAGTTCGGCCGAGGCGAGTGTGCAGTTCGTGCAGCCGGTCCTCCCGGAGAGGGACGCTCAGACGGCCGACCTCGGTGAGGGTGCCCGCGGACGTCGACCACACCGGCTGGACCTTGGCCTGGATGCCGCGCTCCGCGAGGAGTTCGACGGCTCGGTGCGGATCGTGCGGGAACAGGAGGTAGGGCAGACCCCGTGCCGCCGGGACCGGATCCGGCAGGCCCGCCTCGGTCAGCAGGTCGCGTACGTACGGCTTGGTGCGCGCGATGGCCGCCCGCAGGTCGGCGGTGATGTCGCCCAGGCGGAGGATCCGGCGGGCGATGCGCAGGGACAGGGAGGAGGGGCCCAGGGGGGACACCGCCTCGCGGACGCGGCCCGCCATGGGGGCCGACGCCACGCAGTAGCCGAGGCGCAGCCCGCCGAGCCCGTACGCCTTGGACAGCCCGCGCACCACGATCAGATTGGGTACCTCGGGAGCGAGGTTCGCGGCGCTGAAGTCCGGCGGGCAGTAGTTGGCGTTCGACTCGTCCACCACGACCACGGCACCCCGGTGCGCCGCCACCGCGCACAGCTCGCGCACCGCGTCGAGCCCGGCGAACCGCTCATCGGCGAGTGCGGGCCGCTCCAGCAGCAGCACGTCCCCGCGCGGCCCGGAACCGTACGGCACACAGCGGCCCTTGGCACGGGCCACCCAGTGCGGGTAGTCCGGATAGACGTCGGTTACGACCTCCACCGTGCCGCCGGCGGCCAGCAGGCTCAGTCCATGCAGCAGCGGTCCCACGCCGGCGCCGCAGGTCACCGAGACCGGCCGGCCCGGAGCGTCGAAGAACTCCCCCACGGCGGGGCCGAGCAGAGCCTCGCCGTAGGGGTCCTTGACCAGGTAATCACGGACGTACGGCAGTCCCTCGGCCACCTCGGCGGCCAGCTCGGCCGACACCGCGGCCATCACGTCCACCGACAGCAGGTCCCCCTCGTCCTGCGTCCAGGCGAGGTTGAGCAGGTCCGAACCGTCGGACAGGTCGCGCAGCTTCTCGTAGGAGCCGATGGCGAGGGACATCCGTGCGCCGCCTTTCCGTGCCGGGTGTCAGCGCAACCGCAGCACGCTGTTGCCCGGGTAGATCGCTTGCGAGCCGAGCTCCTCCTCGATCCGGATGAGCTGGTTGTACTTGGCGGTGCGGTCCGAGCGCGACAACGAACCGGTCTTGATCTGCCCGCAGTTGGTGGCCACGGCCAGGTCCGCGATGGTGGTGTCCTCGGTCTCGCCGGACCGGTGCGACATGACCGCGGTGTAGCCGGCCTTGTGTGCGGTCTCCACGGTGGTGAGGGTCTCGGTGAGCGAGCCGATCTGGTTGACCTTCACCAGGATCGAGTTGGCGTATCCACCGCTGATGCCGTCCTTCAGGCGCTCCACGTCCGTGCAGAAGACGTCGTCACCGGTGAGCTGGATCTTGCCGCCCAGCTCGCGGGTGACCTGCTTCCAGCCCTCGATGTCGTCCTCGGCCATCGCGTCCTCGATGGAGGCGATCGGGTAGCGCGAGACGAGTTCGCCGAGGTAGGCGATGTGCTCCTCGACGGAGCGCTTCACGCCCTCGCCCGCGTAGTCGTACACCCCGTCGTGGAAGAACTCGGAGGTGGCCGGGTCGAGGACCAGGCAGATGTCGTCGCCGGGGGCGTAACCGGTCTGCTCGATGGCGCGGACGACGAACGACAGCGCCTCGTCGGCCGAGCGCAGGTTGGGGGCGAAGCCGCCCTCGTCGCCGACATTGGTGTTGTGGCCGGCCTCGGAGAGCGCCTTGCGCAGGGTGTGGAAGACCTCTGAGCCCATCCGCACGGCCTCGGCGAAGCTCTCCGCGCCGATCGGCGCGATCATGAACTCCTGGAAGTCGATCGGGTTGTCGGCGTGGGCGCCGCCGTTGACGATGTTCATCATCGGCACCGGGAGCGTGCGGGCGCCGACACCGCCGACGTAGCGGTACAGGGGCAGGCGGTGGGCCGCGGCGGCCGCCTTCACCGTGGCGAGCGAGACGCCGAGGATCGCGTTGGCGCCGAGAGCGCCCTTGTTGCGCGTCCCGTCAAGCTTGATCATCGTCTCGTCGATCAGGGGCTGGTCCTCCGCGTCGAGACCGCGCAGCGCCTCGGCGACGGGCCCGTTGACCGCCTCGACGGCCTTGCGTACGCCCTTGCCGTGAAACCGGCTGCCGTCGCCGTCGCGCAGCTCGACCGCCTCGTTGGCGCCGGTCGACGCGCCCGACGGCACCGCGGCCCGGCCGAACGAGCCGTCCTCCAGAGTGACATCGACCTCGACCGTCGGATTGCCACGGCTGTCGACGATTTCACGAGCAACGATTCCCGATACGGCGGTCATGCGACTCCTCGAACACATTGATTCTGTCGCCCTCATCCTGCCATGGTTGCAGCATCGACGCGACGTCGTCTCACCATTCAAAGTCCGTACTGCAGCGGTCGATTGAGCGGCGCGTTACTCAATTGATCCGTGCCGTCGGCCGGTTCGGCGCGCACCTGGATTTCACCAACCGTTCGGAGGGGTTCACCAAATGGCGGTCGCAGGCTCGCACGGCTCCCAACTCACCTGCTCCTTCTGCGAGAAGAGACAAGACCAAGTCTTTAAGCTCGTTTCCGGACCGGGCGTGCACATCTGCGACGGCTGCGTAGACCTGTGCGCCGAAGTGGTAACCGAAGAGAGAAATGGAGCGGGTGCCGGAAGGCTTGCCGGTGGACTTCCCAAGCCACGTGAGATACGGGCCTTCCTGGACACTTATGTAGTCGGCCAGGAACGCGCCAAGCGGTCTCTTTCCGTAGCCGTGTACAACCATTACAAGCGGGTGCGCTTCGCCACGCCCGCCGACGACGAGGTCGAACTGGCCAAGTCCAACATCCTGTTGCTCGGGCCGACAGGTTCCGGCAAGACGCTGCTCACCCAGACCCTGGCGCGCATCCTCGACGTGCCGTTCGCCATCGCCGACGCCACCGGGCTGACCGAGGCGGGGTATGTGGGGGAGGACGTGGACGCGATGCTGCTGAAGCTGATCCAGGCCGCCGACCACGATCCGCGCAAGGCGGAGACGGGCATCGTGTATATCGACGAGATCGACAAGATCGCGCGCCGGGGCGAGGGGCCGGCTGTCTCACGTGATGTCTCCGGCGAGGGAGTCCAGCAGTCGCTGCTCAAGGTGCTCGAAGGGTCGGTGGTCACGGTGGCGCCCCCGAACCGGGGGACCGGTGCGGTCGCGGGCAGCCGCAGCCGCACCGCCCAGGAGGGCATCCAGATCGACACCTCCCACATCCTCTTCATCGTCGGCGGCGCCTTCGCGGGGCTGGAGCAGATCATTGAGGCGCGCACAGGGGCGAAGGGCATCGGCTTCGGCGGCAGCGTGCGCTCCCGGCAGGAGGCCGCGACGGACGATCTGTTCGACCAGGTCACGCCGGAGGACCTGGTGAAGTTCGGCATGATCCCGGAGCTGATCGGCCGCCTTCCCATGATCACCTCTGTGGGCCGGCTGGACCGCGAGGCCCTGCTGCGCATCCTCACCGAGCCGAAGAACGCGCTGGTGCGCCAGTACCGCAGCCTGTTCCGACTGGACGGTGTGGAGCTGGACTTCGAGACCGGCGCGCTGGAAGCGGTCGCTGACCAGGCGATCAGCCGAGGCACGGGCGCCCGGGGTCTGCGTGCCATCCTCGACGAGGCGCTCATCTCGGTGATGTACGACGTGCCGTCGCTGCAGGACGTGGTCCGGGTGACGGTGACGGAACGCACGATCCTGAAGGGTGAGGAGCCTTTGCTGGTCCGGGGGGACGGCTCGGTGCACAGCGGTTGAGTCGCGGGACGGGCGGGGCCGGGGAGTGAGTCACCCGGGCCCGCCCGTCGTCGAGGGAGGGGAAGGACGAGGCGGTCGGCGGGGACGTCAGTCCAGCAGGCCGTGCGCCGCCAGTTCGGCCTGGGCCGCCCGGTCGTCGAAGGCGCCGAGGTCCCGGAAGTAGCGGCGGGTCTGCTGTGAGGTCGCCCGGAAGTGGTCGGCGAGCACCTCGGGGGTGTACACCTCGGCGATGACCTGCTCGACGTGGTCCTTCGACAGCCCGTAGCCGGCCAGCTCCTCGCGCAGCGCGTCCAGGTCCGGGCGCAGGAAGGCGTCCATCAGGCGGGGCACGAGCCGGCCCGCGGTGCGCCGCTCCGCCTGGTCGAGCTGGGCCCACAGGCGTTGCAGGAACTGGGCGAAGTAGGCGTGGTGGCGGCCCTCATCCAGAGCGTGGTCACGGATCGTCCCGGTGACGGCGGGGACCACCTCATCGCGCTGCGGCATATCGGCGAGGCTCGCGGAGATCAAGGTCTCCGAGACGATCACGAAGAGCAACTCGGCCAGCGGTCGGTCGGCCCCCGGCAGCTCATCGAGGATCTCCTGGAGCCGGCGCAGGAAGAAGGGCTCGTCGGGCAGCCGTGGTTCGACGCCGGTCGCCCGTCCTGCCTGGGCGGTGAGATCCGCCGAGAACAGAGCGTGGTAAGCCTCGTCGCAGTACATCTTGTACGCGTCCAGGCGCATCTCCTCGGGTACGGCGACCCCGACCGACCCATGGGCGATGCCGAGCACCGTGCGGTTGACGACCAGGTACTCCAGCTTCGCGGTGAAGTCCAGGTACCGGTAGAGGTGCTGGACCAGCACCTCCTGGAACCGGTGCTCGGGCAGCGCGCGGACCAGAGGGTGCCGGGTCACCGGCACGAGGTCCGGCGGGAACAGCCGCAGTCCCGGTTCACCGTCCCCGGAATCGAGCACCCGCCGCGGTGAACTGCGCACACTGGACCGCTCGTACCAGGTGCGGAACGGGCTGCGGTACGACGGGAGTTCGGGCGGCTCGGGACGCTCGGGGGCCTCCTCCGGCCGCCGGCCCTCCGGCTCCCCTTCGACAGCCCCGCCGGGCCCCCGCAGCAGCCGGCGCGGACAGTACGACAGCGCCGAGCAGCCGACGAACATCCCTACGGTCCCGCACATGCCGTCCCCCTCTCACCACGGCCGACGGCGGTAGGGCTGCCCGCGGAACGGCCCTCGGCGGGCCGCCGCGAGCCAGTTGTGCCCGAGGTCATCGAACGACCTCCACGACCCCGTGTCCCACCAGCTGGGCGGCGAAGCCGACGGTGTCGTCCGTCGCCTCGTCGACCGGGACGCCGTACTCCTCGGCGAGCCCGGCCGCGATCTCCGCCAACGTCGAGACGCCGTCGATCCGGCGGAAGATGGCCTGTGCGACCTCGTCCAGCTCCAGCGCCTGGTCCTGCACGGCGATATACAGCTTGCCCCGGTATTTGCGTGCGCGGGCCTCCATACGGCGCCGCAGCACATTGCCCGGAGTCAACTCCAGTTCCCCCATCAGTGAATCTCCACCTCGATCGACAGATCCCTGCACCGCTGCACGGTCCGCGTCACCCAGGCATCGGGCGCCCGGGGGTCGAAGTCCCGCATGGTCTCCACGGCCCAGTACTCCTGGTACGGCAGCTGACTGGGCCGTACCTCGCGCAGCCGCCGGGCACGCCACTTGGGGATGGGTGAGCCGTACGCACCGTGGCTCTCCAGCAGCGCGTCCACCACATGCCCGAAGGCCTTGCGTGCCGACAGCACCGCGCTGTCGACGTCGTCGGCGGCGAGCTGGCCGAGCGCGTCCTCGATCGAGGAGTCGGCCTCGGCCAGGGAGCGGGCCGTCACGAATGCCCGGAACGCGGTCTCGCCCAGTTCCTGCCGCCTGCTGCGCACCCACGACGTACCGCTGAGCGTCAGGCAGGTCGCGAGCCGCTCCAGGAACAGCTCCTCGGCGTCGGTCAGCGCGCGAGCCGTCGAGGCGCCCTCCTCGAACCGGTCCCAGGCCACCTTCGCGAGCATCTGGTCGACCTGTACGTCCACCCAGTACTTGATCTCCCAGCGCCGCCCGTCGACGTACTCCACCACGGCCGGAACCGAGGCCGGGCGCAGCGGGACGGGGATGGTGCGCACGCTCGGTCCGTGCCAGGGACCGTGGGCGACGATGTTGAAGTCGTAGTCGCTGCTGTCGTTCGCCCAGCCGCGGGCCACGGAGCCGACGCAGAGCACGGCAAGATGATCGGCCGGCAGCAGCCGGCGGCTCTCCAGCCCCTCCAGGCAGTCGAGCAGCGTCGTGCGCAGCGCGGACCGCTCCCACGGTCCATGGACCAGGGTGGCGTCGGTCCTCCGGGGCGCCCGCCGCGCGGTCGCCTTCCTCACCGGGCCGTACCCCGTCATCCGGCGGGGACCGCATGCGAGAGCAGTCCCAGCTCGAGCGCCTCGGCGACCAGCGGTGCGACCTCGTCGGCGGCGACCCCGAGACCGGTGATGAGATCTCCGTACGACTGCTTGCCGTCGAAGGCGTGCAGCAGCCGGAGCCAGCCGGGGTTCTCGACCTCGTCGAGGACGTACTCGATACTGCCGTTCACCACGAGGTACCAGACGGCCGGTTCGTCCGCGGAGTGCAACAGCAGGACATCGTCGGTGAGCCGCAGCACGTGCTCCGGCTCGACCTCCGGGCGGCGCACCACCCGTGCCTCGATCGACGCCCGCTCGACCGCCCAGTCCGTCACCGGCACGCCCTGCGGTACCGGCGCCTTGACGGTGTCGACGAGTGGCGCGGGCAGGTCCGCCGTCATCCGCTCCAGCAGCCCGAGGTTGACGACGCGCAGCAGCAGTTCCACATGGCCGGCCGACGGATCGCGCTCCAGCCGGCGCAGCTGGGCGCGCACCTCGTCGGTGTCCAGGTGGTGGCGGGCGGCGTCGGAGTCGAGGGCCTCCTCGAGCAGCCGGTCGCCGTCCTGGGCCAGCATCCGCACGAAGGTGCGGTAGGTGTGGTGCTCGCCGTCGCCGTAGAAGAAGGGGCCCTTGGGGCGGTCCACCATCTCGGGCGGCAGGATGCCGGACATGGCGCGGCGCAGGATCTGCTTGTCCCACACCAGGCTCGGCCGCAGCTCCTCGGGCACCGCCGCCACCAGCTCGACCAGGCGGTGGTCGAGGAAGGGCACCCGGGCCTCGATGCCGTTGCCCGCGGCGGTGCGGTCCTCGTGCCAGCAGTTGTAGAGCTGGACGTCGCGGTACTTCCAGCGGAACAGCGCGTGATAGGGGTCGCCCGCATGTCCGCCGGCCGCCTCACGCAGATAGCGGGCACTGACCGGCGAACGGCCGGCGGCGTCCCACCAGGCGCCGAGGTCGGGGCGCCGGGCGCGGTCCCGGGCGACGCCCATGCCGGCGACGTTGCGGACGAAGTCGGGCCACTGTCCGCCGCCCGCGATGGTCTTGGAGTAGCCGCCGTTGAATTCGTCGGCGCCGCCGCCCAGCAGCATGGCCTTGATCTCGGGGGTGTGGGCGCCTACGTAGCGGTACATCTCGTACTTGTAGAACGTCTCGGGTCCGGCGAGCGGCGTCTCCAGCAGCCACAGGTGCCGCTTCCACTCCTCGACGCCAGGGGTGTGCGCGGTGTCCAGCAGCACCTGGTGATTGGCCAGGCCCAGCGCGGCGGCGATGGCGTGGGCGGACTCGGCGTCGCCGTTGCCGAGAGTGGAGCCGTTGAGCGCGGTGTACGTCTTGGGCTTGACGCCGGCCAGTGCCGCGACGGCGGCCGAGTCGATGCCGCCGCTGAGGAAGAGGCCGATCTCGACATCGGCCATCTGGGACTCCTCGACGCTCTCGGCCAGGAAACGGCCGTAGTCGGCGACGAGTTGGGACTCGGAGGCGGCCGAGTCACCGGCCTCGAACGAGGGGAAGTCCCAGTAGCGGTGGGTGGAGATGGAGCCGTTGGTGAGGTCGACGGTGACGATGGAGGCCGCGGGGACGAGTTCGATGCCCTTGAACCAGGAGTGGGCCGGGCTGTCGTCCGTCACCGGCGCCATGCTGAGCATCTGGTCGCCCAGCGCCGCGTCCCAGTCGAGTTCGCGCGGGCAGGACGGGTCCTGGAAGAGCGCCTTGACCTCGGAGGCGAAGACGATCCGCTCGCGGTCGAGGTGGTAGAAGAGCGGCTTGATGCCGAACCGGTCACGGGCGAAGACCAGCCGGTCGTGGTCGCGGTCCCAGAGCACCAGGGAGAACATGCCGCGCACCTTGTCCAGGAAGCGCAGCCCGTCGCGGCGGTAGAGGTGAAGCAGGACCTCGCAGTCGGAGCGGGTGCGCAGCCGGGTGCCGGCGGGCAGGCCGGCCGCGAGCTCGCGGTGGTTGTAGATCTCGCCGTTGGCGATGAGGACCAGCGCCCCGTCGTCCGTGGCCAGTGGCTGGGCGCCGCCCTCCGGGTCGACCAGCGAGAGCCGCACGAAGCCGAGGCCCAGCGGGCCGGACCGGAAGTACGTCTCGTCGTCGGGCCCGCGATGGGCCAGGACCCGAGCCATCCGGCGCAGCAGTGCGTCCGTGCCCTCACCAACGGGTCGGCCGTCGACCCGAGCAATCCCGGACAAGCCACACATACAACTACCTCGCTCGCTGCGGAGTCGGATCGGAGGAAGGGAGGGCCGGCATGGGGCCGCGCCCGGACATTGCCGGGCGCGGCGGTCCGTGTTCCGAGCGGGGCTCAGGCCACGACCTTGAGGACGGTGCCGGAGGTGACCTCCTTGGCAGCCGGCTTGGTGTACTTGCGCATCGCATTCACCTCCCCCGCGAAAAATTGCGAATGACGGATAACGGGAATCCCGCAGTCGCGCATTCGTCGATTCCGACGCTGGGAATGCAACAGGTGAGCCGTCGGGCCGTCAAGGCCCACATGAGACAGTTCAACGTTCAACCGGAGCTGTCGAGTCGGCATACTCGCAGGTGGATGGGGGTGCATCTGGAACGCAATGAGGCCGATAGGGCGTCCAGGCAGGCGACGACATGAGACAGATCGGCGATTGCCGTGATGCCTCGCGGCTCTGTATAGATGTCCGAGTAGATGGGTGAACCGGACCGGACCGATATTCTCGGGAGTGGCTTTCGTGGGTGATTCACTGGTTTCGCGGTTGCTGCACTTCATACGGATCGACGACGTCATGGACCACGTCGCACGAGTGAGCGCCCACGACCGCTACCAGGCGTCGCTCGGCCTCGAACGGGCCGCCGGGACGGTGGCCGAGGCGGCCACCGCGGCCGGCCTGGAGGACGTCGGCGTACAGCGCTTCGCCGCCGACGGCCGGCCCCAGTGGTGGACGTTCCGGGCGCCCGTCTCCTGGACCCCGCTGAGCGCACACCTGACCGTGTTCGCCGGGTCCGGCCCAGGCGCGCCCGAGGTCTGGCACGCCGATCACGCGGAGCAGCCCTTCACGGTGGCGACGTACTCCGCCGCCACGCCGCGGGGCGGGACCGTCGCCCGCCTGGTGCCGGTCGGGGGCGACGATCCCGTCGGTCCCGCCGTGTCCGGCGCCGTCGCCGTGGTGGACCGGGCCGCCTTCGTACGGGGGTCCCTGCTGCGGGAGCTGACGGCGGCGGGCGCGCTCGGCCTCGTCACGGACGCGCCGTGCAAGGGCGGCGAACCGGACCCGCATGTCGGCCGCATCGAACTCCCCCCGGACAGCCGGCTGTTCGGCTTCAGCGTCACTCCGGCGATGTTCCGCGCGGCGCGCGCGGCCGCCGAGCGGGGCGCGACGGCCCGAGCCGAGGTCACAGTGGACCGTACGGCCGCCATGCCGGTCGTCAGCGGGTTGCTGCCCGGTGACGAGACGGCCGGGGAGATCTGGCTGACGGCCCACCTGTGCCATCCGCGACCCGGCTCCAACGACAACGCCTCCGGCGTGGCCGCCCTGCTCGGCATCGCCGCGGCCCTGTCCCGGGCCCGGCGCGCCGACTCCCGCCACGGCACGCGGCGCCCGATCCGGTTCTTCTGGGGCGCGGAGTTCCTGGGCAACGCGGCGGTGCTGCACGGGCGTTCCCAACCGGGCGGCGGCGGGCTGCCGGACGCGCTGATCAACCTGGACATGGTGGGTGAGGACCAGACGCTGTGCCGCTCACCGTTCGTCGTCGAGCGGCCGCCCGAGACCACGCCGACGCTGCTCGGGCCGCTCGCCGAGCACGTGGTGGAGCAGGTCTTCGCGGCCACCGCCGACAGCCCCGGCACCTGGAGCCCGTCACCGTTCCTCGGGTTCTCCGACCATGCGCTGTACGCCGATCCGTCGGTGGACCGCCCGGCCGTCCAGTTCTGTCATCCCGCGGACCGCTTCAACCACTCGGCGGGCGACTCGCCCGACAAGGTGTCCCCGGTGGAGATGACACGCTCCACGGTGGCCGGGGCCGCCCTGGCCCACCTGCTGGCATCGGACGGCCCCGATGCGGCCACCCGTTCCGCGGTCGTGGAGCGCTGGTACGGGCGAGAGCGGCAGGCGGTGTCGGAACTGCGCCGCGGCACGCCGGACGGGTGGGGGAGCGGCCTCGCCGAGCACGTGGCACGCCGGGGTGCCGCACTGCGCGCCCTGGCGGCCGGGGCGTCGGTGACGGAGGCCGGGGCCCTTTGCGAGCCCGACGGTGCGCGGGCCTCCGACGGCCGCGCGGTGCACCGACGCTGGCCGGGTCCCCTGAACCTGAGGGCGATGCTGGGCGAACTGCCGCCCGCCACCAGGACGGTCCTCACCGGGATGATCGCCGAGGACAAGCACCACCTGTCGGTCCTGTTCAACCTGGCGATCCGGGCGAACGGCCGGCGCGACCGTGACCGGATCATCACCGAGACGTCGTACGGCCTGCGCCGCCCTCTGGACCCGGACACCACGGCCCGCCTCTTCGACGCGTTGCTGGAGTCGGGCTGGCTGACGGAGTCCTGAACCCGGCGCGTCGTCAGGCCGGTCGAGGCACGGCCGCCGGCCTGCGCGCCGCATGCCCGGTGATCGCTTCCACCGCCGCCCCCACCCTGAGTACGGTCGCTTCGTCGAACGCGCGTCCCGCTATCTGCATCCCGAGCGGGAGGCCGGTGCCGGACAGCCCCGTCGGCAGGGCGAGAGCCGGGTGACCGGTGACGTTGAAGGGGATCGTCTGCATCGCGGTGAGCTCGCGCGGTGGCGGCCAGTCCGTCGGGAACGCGTCCAGCCGGGGCGCCGGGGACAAGCCGGTCGCGGTCACCAGCACGTCGTACCGGTCGAAGACGATCCGCTGCACGGCGTCCGCCAGCTCCTGCCGCAGCCGCAACGCCTGCACCAGGTCGGCCGCGCTCAGCCCGGCCGCGGGGGCGATGCGCTGGTAGGTGTAGCGCCCGTACGCGGTGGGGCGCCGCCTCAGTTCGGCCTCGTGGATCGCGTATGCCTCGGCGGCCATGATGACGCGCCCGCACGCGTTGAACCGCCCGTACGGCGGGAGTTCCACCTCGTCCACCAGGGCACCGCTCTCCCCGAGCTCCGCCAGGACCCGCTCGATGGCCGCCGTCACCTCCGGCGAGGTGGCCGGATCGTCCCGGAACCAGCCCGGCGAGTAGGCGATGCGCAGCCCGCGCACACCCTGCCCGAGCCCCGCCACCAGGTCGGGCACCGGCCGCCGGACACTGCCCGGGTCGAGAGGATCGTGCCCGGCGATCACCTGGGTGGCGAGCGCGGTGTCCGCCACCGTCCAGCCCAGCGGGCCGATGTGGTCCAGCGCGTACGACAGCGGGAACGCTCCCCGCCGTGAGACCAGACCGTACGTCGGCTTCAGCCCGACCGTCCCGCAGTGACAGGCCGGTCCGCGCACCGAACCGCTGGTGTCGGAGCCGATCGCGACCCGCACCAGCCCCGCCGCCACGGCCGCGCCGGCACCCGACGAGGACGCGCCGGTGAAGTGCTCGGTGTTCCAGGGGTTGCGGGCGGGCGGGAAGGGCAGCTCCGGGCTCGGACCGCCCAGCGCGAACTCGTGCGTGGCCAGCTTGCCGACCAGGACCCCGCCACCCGCGCGCAGCCGGGACTCTACCTCGGCGTCCTCGTCCGGCACATGCTCGGCCATCAGCCAGGAGTGGCTGGTGGTGCGGATGCCCCGGGTGTCGAAGATGTCCTTGAGCGCGTAGGGGATCCCGTGCAGCGGCCCCCGGTCGAGGCCGGACGCCAGCTCGTGGTCGGCGCGGTCCGCGTCCTTGAGGGCACGTTCCTCGGTGACCGTCACGAACGCGCGCAGCGTCGGGTTCAGCGCCGCGATCCGCTCCAGTGTGTACCGGGTCAGCTCGGCCGAGGTCAGGGCGCCCGAGCGCAAGCGCGCACCGGCCTCGGCGACGGACAGCTCGTGCAGGGCGCGCGGGTCAGACATCCTTCGTCCCCTCGTCGTCGCCCGCCCGCATCCGGTACACGGCCGAGGGCTCGCTGCCGACCGGTCGGTCAGCCATGCGCAACAAGGGGGTGAGCGCCATGAGTTCGGCGTACGAGGCGACGGTCCCGGCCCGCCACTCGGCAGGCACCGGCAACCCCGCGCGCGCCATCACCCGGTCGAACTCCGCGGCGTGATCCCGCCCGGCCGGCGCGTCCTGCCGGTCCTGCCCGGCCGGCCCGCTCACCGGCCCGGCCTCGCGAGGCCGAGGTGGTCGCGCAGCGTCGTCCCCGTGTACTCCGTGCGGAACAGGCCGCGCCGGCGCAGCTCGGGCACCACGAGGTCGACGAAGTCCTCCAGACCACCCGGCAGATACGGCGGCATCACGATGAAGCCGTCCACCGCCCCGCTGTGGAACCAGTCCGCGAGCTCGTCGGCGACCGACTCGGGCGTGCCCACGACCTGCCAGTGTCCCCGGGACCCGGCCACCCGCTTGTAGAGCTGCCGGACGGTGAGCCCCTCCTCCCGCGCCATCCGTACGAGCAGATCGCGCCGCGACCGACCCGAGTTGGACACCGGGATGTCCGGCAGCGGCCCGTCCAGGTCGCTACCGTCAAGGTCGGCATGGCCCAGCTCGCTGGAGAGCAGCCCGAGACCCACCTGAGGGTCGATCAGATCCTGCAGCCGCTCCACCTTCTCCTCCGCCTCGGCCCGGGTACGGCCCACGAAGGGGAAGACCCCGGCCAGGACCTTCACGCCCTCGGGATCGCGACCGAGTTTCTCCGCCCGCGCCCGCACGTCCTCGGTGAAGGCCAGCGCCTGCTCCCGGGAATGCTGCGCCGTGAACACCACGTCCGCGGTCGCGGCGGCCAGATCGCGGCCGGTGTCCGAGGACCCCGCCTGCAGCGTCACCGGGTGGCCCTGCGGGCAGCGCGGCATGTTGAGCGGTCCACGCACCGAGAAGTGCTCCCCGTGGTGGTCGAGCGGCCGGACCCCCGCGGGGTCGAAGAACCGCCCGGCCGCCTTGTCCCGCACCCAGGCGTCGTCACTCCAGGTGTCCCACAGGCCCTTGACCACCTGGGCGAACTCCTGCGCCCTGGCGTACCGGACGCCGTGCTCGGGATGCTCGGGCAGACCGAAGTTGTAGGCCTCGTACGGGTTCTGCGAGGTCACCAGGTTCCAGCCGGCCCGACCCCGGCTGATGTGGTCCAGCGAGGCGAGCATCCGGGCCGAGTGGTAGGGCTCGTTGTACGTGGCGGAGATCGTGGCCGTCAGCCCGATCCGCTCGGTGACGCCGGCCAGCGCGCCGAGCAGGGTGAGCGGCTCGAACTGGGCCACGTACCGGATGGCGGTACGGCTCAGCTCCGCCGTGTCCCCTCCGCGCATGGCCGAACTGTCCGGCAGGAAGAGGAAGTCCAGCTTGCCGCGCTCCGCGGTGCGCGCCAGCTCGGCGTAGTGCCCGATGTCCACCCCGGCGTCGGCGGGCACCTCGGGGTGCCGCCACGCCGCGACGTGATAGCCGGTCGGGTAGAGGAAGGCCCCGAGGCGCATATGAGGGTGCCGTGTCACTGCGTGGTCCGCCCTTCGGGATCAGGGGCTGTGGGATGGGGTGCGGCGGGGTCGGTTGCCGCCGGGGTGCGCGCGGGCGGGACCTGCGCCATGCGCTGCGCCGCCTCCTCGGCCCAGTCCGCGGCGACGGCGAGGACCGAGCTGTTGGAGAACGGCCGGGCGGCGCTCTGCTGGAAAACCCGGAGTCCTTCGGCGGGGGCACCGAGGAAGGTGAGCCGGGGTTCGGTCGAGCCGTCGGGGAGTACGGGGTGGAAGCGGTCGGTGAGGTCCAGCGCGCCCGGCACGAAGTCGTCGGTGCCGGCCGGGCCACGGTTGCGCCAGAGCCGTACCAGACCGGCGTCCAGCAGCGAGCGGTACAGCGGCAGCACGTCACGGCGGGGGTCGAAGGGGTGCACCCGGCCCTCCACCACGGCGTCCACCGACCGGATGACACCGGTGCACCCGCCCGTCACGGTGAACGCCGCGCCGTCCTCACTGCCCGGACGCACTGCGGGCTCCGGCCCGACCGACAGGTCGAGCAGCCCCGCGTCCAGCAGTGCCAGCACCTTGCGCATCGGCTCCAGGCCCGCGCCGTTGGAGAGCCGGTTGTAGTGGCGCAGATGGTTGCGGACGAAACGCCGGTGGGAGTCGGGGGTCAGCCCGCCGAAGTCCACGGCCGCCCCGAAGACGGCGCGCAGATCGCGCCAGACCCCGTCGCAGGCCGCCTTGACCGCGTTGCGCAGGTTGCCCTCCAGGGCGTCCCGGTGATCCCGGCGCAGATAGGCATCGACCCGTCGGGCCCAGTCGGCCCCGTCGTCCCCACGCCGGGCCGAACCGGCGGGCAACGGATCGAGCAGCACACGCCATGCGAACCGACCGGAGTCCTCGTCGGCCCCGTCGTTGCCGTCCCTCTCACCGAGCGGTCTCTCCAAGGCCCGGACCAGTGCGTCCGCGCCCTCCTCGCCCCACGGTCCGCGCCCCGCCAGGAAGTCGCGGTACGCCGGCGTGACCGCGTCGTACAGCTGCCGTACGGCCGCGTCACCGCGCACGGTGCGATGGTGCACCCATGCCATCTCCAGGCAGACCAGCGGGAAGAGATGCTCGTCGAAGTCGAGGGGACGGCGACCGTCCGGAAGGCGCACCCCGACCCGGGAGCGCAGAGCGCGTACCGCGTCGACCGTGAAGAAGACGCCGGTGTGCTCGAGCCGGGCCGGATCGCCCACCTTGGCGTTCAACGGGCGGCCCGAAACCGGCACCCCGCTGGGGCTGACGGCGACGATGACCGACGGCTCGCGGCCGGTCGGTACATAACGCAGCCCGTGCGGCGCCGCGTCCCCGTCGGCCACGAAGACACCGCCGCGCCCCTCGGTGAGCTGGAGGAAGACGTCGATGGCGGTCAGCCCGAGCCCGCGCACCAGTACCGGCCGGCCGGGCCGCACCGCCCGCTCGTCCAGCCGGTCGGCCAGGGGATACGGCGTCGGCACATACCCCGCGTGCGCCGCGAGCCGCTCCTCCTCGCTGCCCGGCGCGGGGGTGTTCCAGGAGTGGCCGGTGACGAACAGGATCTCGTCGGCGGCGAGTTCACGCCCGTCGGCGGATCGCAGCAGGAAACGGTCGCGGTCTTCGGCGCGGGCGCCGGTCCGCGTCACGTCCGTGACCTCGGTGCCGCGCAGTTCGACCGTGACCCCGGGCACGCCCCGCAGCCGCTCCACGTACCGCAGGAACAGCTCGCGCAGGGCCAGCCCGTGGACATAGCGACGGGGCACCTCGTGCGGGCGTAGCGCGAAGTCGGGGTGCTGGGTGCGGGCGTGGCGCTCGGCACACCACTCCTGGAAGGTGGGCCGCAGCCGGGCGGGCAGCAGCTTGCGGGGCGGGTCGCTCGACTCGTCAGGGGCGAAGGCGATCTGCCCGGCGACCCGGTTGAGATAGCCGGTCTGCGGCTGCGCATCGCTGTGCACCTCGCCCGCACCCGCCCGGCCACCCCGCTCGAAGACCACAAGCCGCACCCGCGCGGCCGGCGGCGCCTCGGGCAGAACGGCCGCCAGATGCGCCAGGGCGTAGGTGCACATGGGGCCACCGCCGACCACGACGACGCAGTGCGCGGTCATCTCCTTGCCGTCCCGCCCGGTCAGCCGGCGGTCGGCTGCGCGCCGCCGAGCATCTTCTGGAACCTGCGCAGCAGGGGAAAGGGAACGGTCCGCTCGACGTGGAAGCCGAGCTGCTCGTTGTACGTGTACTCGACCGGGTCCTTCATGCTGAGCTGCGACAGCCCGTGGGCGACCTGCTCCAGGTAGCCCGGGAACTGCGACTGAAGGGCGTAGACCACGCTGTAGTAGAGGTTGCGGCCGAGCGAGAAGCAGGGGTAGCGGGCGTCGTAGTTCTCCAGCGAGTACTTGGGGAAGCAGCCGTCGATGATGCGCTTGGGGCACAGCCACAGCGGCAGGACGAGCGTCGTGTCACCGATCTGCCGCTTCGGGAAGGCCGCCGGCTTCAAGCCCGTGGTGACCCGGAAGAGGTTCTCGCAGACGATGTCCTCGAGGTTCACTCCGGTCGCGATGTACGACGTGCCGATGTCCCGGGCCGCCTTGGACAGCGCGAGCCGGATCATCAGCGTGCCGAGGAACTCGAAGTCGTCGCCCTGGAACTCGCGCTCGAACCGGTCGATCAGATCCACCGAGTCGGCCGGAATGCCCAGCAGTTGCTTCACCTCATCGGCCTCGATCACGGTCAGTTCGAGACCGTATTTCTCGCACAGCGCCTGTGCGCGCGGCACTCCGGCGTCCCAGTCCGGAATTCCCTTGAGGATCACCGGATGGACGGTGATGCCGTGATCGGACAGCTGACTGAGGCCGTACAGCAGGGCATTGCTGTCACCGCCGCCGCTGACGCCGACGACCAGGTCGGCGCCCGCGGGCACGTTCGCGCGGACTGTGTCGCCCACCCGGTCGGCGATGATCTGCCGGCACTCCTCGGGGCTCAGTTTCTTCAGGAAGGACTCGGCGGTGCCGGTCTCGTTGTCGAGACGCTGGTAGATGTACTCAGTCGCCTCTTCACCCGGGTGGTCGCTCTCGATCGTCTTGAAATCCTCGATCGAGAAATTGAAGGGGTTCACGTTCCGATTGAAATAGAGCAGGATTTCGGATGTGTCCTCGAACTCGGCCAGGGTGCGGTCGAGTGACGGCGAAAGACGCAGGTCCCCGCCGGATTCCGGAACGGCATAGGCTGCGACCGCGGACCACGGGACGTGGTTCCGGCTGAGGATGTCGATGAGGCGCTCGTCGGCTGCGCCGCTCAGCGGCTGCCGGCCGTGCGAGGTCACAACAGAAACCGTGGGCAGCGCGCGGGACGAAGAGTCGGTCATGACCTTTTCCTATCCAGCAGTAAGGGTGGGCCGGTCCGCCGTTTTCGCGGGCGGTGTGAAAAGCGTGGATGCGGAACGAAAGGTGCCGGGTGGGACCGCCGGCGAATCGGCGGTCCCACCCGGCGTTTGATTACTGGGCGCCGGTCTCGCAGCTCGCGCCGGTGATGACCTCGAGGCCGTGCTTCGAGGCCGGCACGAAGGAACCGGCAGCGCGGAACGCCTCCAGCTCACGGACGCCCAGGACGGCGCGCTCGGCGGCAACCCCGGAAGGAATGAGCTCGACGACCTCATTCTTCAGGTTGAAGTTGCTGCTCTGCACAGCGGTGGAAACAGCGTTACGCATGTGGACCACCCTCCTTAATTCGATGGACGGGAGGAATTTCCCGCAGTCGGAGGTTAGCCGGATGCCGGTCGAGGCCGTCAAGGCTCAGAGTGGGCCGCCGAACACTTCTGACCTGGGAAATTTCTTTACCCATGACATCTTGACCAAGCGGGGGTGTGTCCGAATTGACCCTCGACGTCCTTTCCGGTGAGTGATCTCGGCGCATAATGCGGCGAACTTGTCTCGCCTGGAGGAGGGCTCGGGCTGCGATTCCAAAATCGCGTCTCACGTGATCCGGTCCTGAAATGTGAACCTGCTAGCATCCGGGCGACGGCAGCATTCGTAACCGGCACCGGGGGAAGGTTCGATGGCAACGCTCGACTGGTCGACGCTGACCCGCAGTCAGACCAAAAGAGATCTGTACGCCCGTGAGACCTACTTCCGTGAAGGTCTGTGCGACGCCGAGGAGGCGCTCGGCGCCGGGGGCCTCGCCACCGTACTGCGGGACACGGCCCTGCTGATGGTCAAGCCGGACGGCCTTGCGGCAGGCAAGCTGCCCCCGGTCCTGGAGTACCTGACCGAGCACGGCTTCACCCCCGTGGCCGTACGGGAGTTCCGCTTCCAGCCGTTCCACTGGCGCGAGCTGTGGCGCTACCAGCTCACGTCGGCCACGCTGGACCGGCTCGCGGTCAACGAGTCGCTGCTCGGGGCGGGCCCCGCGCTGTTCCTGCTGCTGCGCGGTGAGCCCGGCCATGAACTCCCCGGCACCGTACGGCTGTCCACGCTCAAGGGTTCGGCCACGCTGGAGGCCCAGAAGCCCGGCACGCTGCGCAGCCTGCTCGGCCAGCCGAACCGTGTCCTCAGCTATGTCCACGTCGCCGATGAACCGGCGGACCTGCTGCGCGAACTCGGCCTGCTCTTCGACGTCCCAGCCCGCCGGGCGCTGCTCGACAGCCTTGCGTGCGGCGCCCTCACCGCCCAGGACAAGGACGCCCTCGACCAGGCCCTGGAGCGCTTCGCCGCCCCCACCCGCTCCCTGGCCTCAGCCGACGCGCTGAGCAGGGTGGCCGAGTCGGTGGCAGCGGCCGCACCGGGCCCGGCTGCCGAGTCCGCGCGCCACGCTCTTCAGCGTATGGAACGGGGCGAGCGCATCGGGTGGCGCGCATTCCTGGCGGACCTCGACGCGGCGGGGGCATGCCCCGAGCGCTGGGACCTGGCCGTGCTCGGCACGTACTTCATCGTGTACGACGAGCCGGGGCACCCCAAGGTGCTGGCCAATCCCGAGCCCGAGTCGTGGAAGTCGGACGCCGGGTTTTGACGGCGCACGCAGACTGCGGCGACGCGCAGGGACGTGCGAGGGGGAGCGAAGCCGCCGCGCCGCGCCGCGCCGCCGGCCGCCGCGGCATGACGGCGGCGAAGCCCGTGGCCCCGAGACCATGACCGACAACCCGTAGTTCCTTGTTGTCCGTTCGCAGCGAGCCGGAAGAGAGAGACCGCATGACCAGCGCACCCCCCGCACGCGACAGCCGGATGCCGGGCGAGGAGCTGTGGCCCGCCCTGACCGTCTCGGCCACCAAGACCGAACTCTTCGCCGAGGACCTCTACTTCCGCGAGTGCTGGTCGGATGCGCTCGACGTCATCGGCGCGTCGGACGGCTCCGGATCCGCTGAAGCAGCCGCGACGACCGCCGCCGAGCTCGCGCCCCTCGGCCTGTTGAGCTTCAAGTGCGACGGCATGGCCGCCCGCCGCGCCGACCGGACCCTGCGCTACCTCGCCGACCAGGGCTTCAGCATCATCGGCAGCGCTCGAATCCGGCACAACCGGCACTCGATGCGCGAGCTGTGGCGTTACAACTGGCACGTCTACACCACCGACCGGCTTGCCCTGATGACGCTGATGCACAGCGTCACCGACTCCCTGCTGCTGATCGTCCGCGACGACCGGTACGACCCCGCGGTACCCGGCTCGGTCCGGCTGGCCGACCTCAAGGGCTCGGCCGACCCCGAGGCGCGGGGGCCCGAGCACCTCCGTACAGTGCTCGACCCGCCCAACAAGATCATCAACTTCGTCCATGTGGCCGACGAGCCGGCGGACATCGTCCGTGAGGTCGGCATCTTCCTGGACCGGACGGAGCGCCGCGCGCTGCTCACCGAGGTACGCCAGGCCGACGCGACGACGGCCACCCGGCGAGCCTTCGAGGAGGTGGCCCGGCTGGAGGCCACGTTCCCGTCGAACGACTTCGATCTTGACGCCGCCCTCAAGCGTGTCGGGGCGGCGACCGCCCCGGAGTCCCTCGCCCGCATTCGCTCCGCCGTCGCCACGGGCACCCGGCTCACCTGGGACGAGTTGTGCTCCCTCCTCGACCCGGCGGCGCCGGACGTCGACACCTGGGACTTCGTCCGCATCGCCACCGAGGTCCTCGACGCCGACCGCCCCGCCTCGGCGGACCTGCTGCCGCCGAGCTCGGCGGCCCAGTGGCGAGCCGCGGCCACCGGCTGACGGGACACACCGGTCCGCGCAGAGGCGGGTGAGGGGGCGCGGCAGCAACGGGGCCAGGCACGCCCGACCCGGGTGACCGGGCTCAGCCTGTACGGTGGTGTGTCCGGCGTCGACACCGCCCGACCGGGCACTGCCACCCGCGCTCACCGGGAGCGGTGCGGTGGTGGCCCTGGAGTAACGTCGGCTTTCATGACCGAACACCGGGGCACGTCGCGCAGCTGTGCACTCGGCGTCGACCTTCACCTGGAGCCGACCGGTCCCGGCCTGCGCAGGGGCCTGTCCGACGCCCTGCGGGAGGCAGTCCGAACGGGCCGTCTCGCCCCGGGCACCCGCCTGCCCTCCTCCCGTTCCCTCGCCGCCGACCTCGGCATCGCCCGCAACACGGTCGCCGAGGTGTACGCCGAACTGGTGGCCGAGGGCTGGCTCACCGCCCGCCAGGGCTCGGGCACACGGGTGGCCGAACGGACGGTGATCCCACCGACCGGCTCGGCACCGGCCCCGCGTGAAGGCGCCCGCCTCGCCCACGACCTGCGCCCCGGCACTCCCGACCTCGCCGCCTTCCCCCGCACGGACTGGCTCAAGGCCGCCCGCCGCGCCCTGGCCTCGGCCCCGCACGACGCCCTCGGCTACGGCGACCCGCGTGGCCGCCTGGAAGTGCGCACCGCCCTCGCCGGCTACCTCTCTCGCGCACGGGGCGTGCGCGCCGACCCCGAACGCATCGTGGTCTGCTCGGGTTTCGTGCATGGCCTGCAACTGCTCGGCAAGGTGCTGAAGGCGCGCGGGGCGCGGACAGTGGCGGTGGAGTCGTACGGCCTGGCGAGGCAGTGGAAACAGCTGACGGCGGCCGGTCTGGCCACCGTCCCCCTTCCCTTCGACGAACTGGGCACGAACCCTGAGGAGTTGACGCATGAGAGGGCCGGGACGGCCCGGGCGGTCCTCCTCACCCCCGCCCACCAGTTCCCCATGGGAGTGCCCCTGCATCGCGACCGCCGCACGACGGTGGTGGACTGGGCGCGCCACACCGGCGGACTGGTCCTGGAGGACGACTACGACGGGGAGTTCCGCTACGACCGCCAGCCCGTCGGCGCACTCCAGGGTCTGGACCCCGACCACGTCGTCTACCTGGGCACGGCGAGCAAGTCCCTCGCCCCCGGCCTGCGCCTGGCCTGGATGGTGCTGCCGCCGACGCTGGTGGAGGAGGTGACGGAGGCCAAGGGCGGCCTGGACACCTGCGGCGCCCTGGACCAGCTGACCCTGGCGGAGTTCCTCACGTCCGGTGCCTACGACCGCCATGTCCGCGCCGCCCGGCTGCGTTACCGGCGCCGCAGGGACGCCCTGGTCACTGCCCTGGCCACCCACGCCCCTCACCTCCAGGTCACCGGCATCGCGGCCGGCCTCCACGTCGTACTCCGCCTACCGCCCGGCAGGGAACAGTCCGTGGTCCAGGCGGCGACCTGGCAGGGCCTGGCCCTCCACGGCCTGACGTTCTACCGCCACGAGTCCGCCGCGGTGGAGCCCCTGGACGCGCTGGTCGTGGGGTACGGGACGCCGCCGGACCATGCGTGGGCGGGAACGCTGAGGGCGTTGTGCAGGGTGTTGCCGTGAAAAGCCTTTGGGTGGCAGCCCGCTGGCGGGGTCGAAGGCAGCCCCGTACCGGGTGGGGCCCTGCCCGGCCCGCTCCCAGCGATCTCTAGGCTGTCCCCCGAACGACAACCGGATCATCGGGGGAGATGCACATGGCGGAAACACGACGCAGGCTGCGCTCGAGCACGGTCGTGCTCGGCGGCATGGGAGTCGTAGCGGCGGCCCTGACCTCCTGCGGCTCGGAACCCGACCGCCGCTGCGTCGACCGCGACAGCTACACCTACGAGGGCTACAGGATCATCGCGGACAAGAACTGCAACTCCGGCAGCAGCTCCAACTCCTCGTACGCCAAGGGCGGCAAGAAGAAGACCACCGGCTCCGACGCCGCCTGGTACTACGACGCCGACACCGACGACGGCCGCGCCGACTTCGGCACCTTCAGCCGCAGCGAGGCCGTCGACCGCGGCGGCTTCGGCTGCTCGGGCTCGGGCAGCAGCGGCGGCTGAGCAGGAGCCGTACAGATGGAGCGCCGCACGATCGAGCCCCGCCCCGGCTGGCAACAGACCGTCGAGGAACAGGGGCTCATCTACCCCCTCACCCGCTACCCCGACAACTCCCTGCGCCCGTACTGGGACGAGAGCGCCCACTACGTCTTCTCCCTGGAGGAGATCGAGGCGCTGGAAGAGGTCGTCGAGGAACTCCACCGCATGTGCCTGACGGCGGCCGAACACATCGTCACCTCCCGCCGCTTCGCCGACCTCGGCATCACCGACCCGCGCGTCGCGGACGCCATCGCCGAGGCCTGGCGCCGGCGCGCCGAACTCCCCTCCGTCTACGGCCGCTTCGACCTGCACTACGACGGCACCGGCCCGGCGAAACTCCTGGAGTACAACGCCGACACCCCCACCTCGCTGGTCGAGGCCGCCTCGCCCCAGTGGTTCTGGATGGAGGAGCGCTTCCCCGGCGCCGACCAGTGGAACTCCCTCCACGAACGACTCGTCGCCGCCTGGAAGAAGCAGTCCGCCCTGCTCCCGCCCGGTGCTCCTCTCTACTTCGCCTACTCCTCCGCCGACGAACTCGGCGAGGACATGATGACGGTCGCCTATCTCAAGGAGACCGCGGAACAGGCGGGCCTGGACACCAGCTGGATCTCCATGGAGGAGATCGGCTGGGACCGTCTCTCCGGCCGCTTCGTCGACAACCAACTCCACTTCATCCGCAGCTGCTTCAAGCTCTATCCCTGGGAGTGGCTCACCACCGACCGCTTCGCCGACCACGTCCTCGACACCCTCGACAACGGCGGCGGCACCGGTACGACGCTGTGGATCGAGCCCGCCTGGAAGATGCTCCTCAGCAACAAGGCCCTCCTGGCCATCCTCTGGGAGCTCTACCCGGACCACCCGAACCTCCTCCCCTCCTACCTCGACGGACCGAGGGAGCTGGCGAGCACGACGGGCTATGTCGCCAAGCCCCTGCTGGGCCGGGAGGGCGCGGGCGTGACGGTCCACGAACCCGGCACCGAGGCAGCCCTCCGCGACGAGCCCTGCTGCTACCAGCAGTTGGCCCCACTCCCCGCCTTCGACGGCAACCACGTCGTCCTCGGCGCGTGGGTCGTCGAGGACGAGTCGGCCGGCCTCGGCATCCGCGAGTCGTCCGGCCTGATCACCGACGAGTACGCCCGTTTCCTGCCGCACGTGATCCTGTAACGGCCGTACGCGGAAGGCGAGTCGGGCGATTTCGGCTACGGGGCAAAGGCCGACGTCACGCCAGCTGTGGCGCGACCTGTGCCGCGGCCGGCCACCGCATCGACAGCCGCTCACAGCGCCACACCCCCGTCGCGCACACACCGGCCCCGCCCGTCGACCGGATGCTCGCCCAGCACCGTCAGCAGGCCTCTCGTCACGCGAGGTCGCAGACACACCGCCCGGCGCCGCGAACCGGTTCACATCCCGAGCACCCCCCGCAACTGCGCGAGCCCCCAGTCCAGATCCTCCTTCCCGATCACCAGCGGCGGCGCGATCCGGATCGTCGCCGTGGGGGCACCGCCCACGCCCTTGAGGCTGTGGGGGAGGGTGTCCTTGACCAGCACACCCCGGTCCATCAGCTTCTCCGACACCTCCCGCCCCGTCCCGTACTCCCGGGCGATGTCGACCCCGGCCCACAGACCGCGCCCCCGCACCGCCGTCACCCGCCCCGTCCCGGCCAACAGCCCCAGCTCCCGGTGCAGATGCTCGCCGAGCTCCGCCGCCCGCGCCTGGAACTCGCCCGTCCGCAGCATCGCGATCACCTCCAGCGCCACCGCACAGGCCAGCGGATTCCCGCCGAACGTCGAGCCGTGCTCGCCGGGCCGGAACACCCCGAGCACCGCGGCGCTGGACACCACCGCCGACACCGGCACGACCCCGCCCCCGAGCGCCTTGCCGAGCACATACACATCCGGCACCACCCCCTCGTGCTCGCACGCGAAGGTACGACCCGTGCGCCCCAGCCCCGACTGGATCTCGTCCGCCACGAACAGCACGTTCCGCTCCCGCGTCAGCTCCCGCACCGTCGGCAGATAGCCGGCCGGAGGGACGAGAACCCCCGCCTCGCCCTGGATCGGCTCCAGCAGCACGGCGACCGTGTTCTCCGTCATCGCCTCCCGCATCGCCGTGAGGTCCCCGTACGGCACGATCTCGAAGCCCGGCGTGTACGGACCGAAGTCCGCCCGCGCCTCCGGGTCGGTGGAGAAGCTGATGATCGTCGTCGTACGCCCGTGGAAGTTGTTCGTCGCGACCACGATCTTCGCCATCTCCGCCGGCACGCCCTTGACCCGGTACCCCCACTTCCGGGCGGTCTTCACCGCCGTCTCCACCGCCTCCGTCCCCGTGTTCATCGGCAGCACCATCTCCATGCCGCACAGCTCGGCGAGCTGCTCGCAGAACGCGGCGTACCGGTCGTGATGAAACGCCCGCGACGTCAGCGTCACCCGCTCCAGCTGCGCTTTCGCCGCGTCCAGGATCCGCCGGTTGCGGTGCCCGAAGTTGAGCGCCGAATACCCGGCCAGCAGATCCAGATACCGCCGCCCCTCCACATCCGTCATCCAGGCCCCGTCCGCCGTCGCCACCACGACCGGCAACGGGTGATAGGTGTGCGCGCTGTGCGCGTCGACCGCGGCGATCAGGGATTCGGTGGTGCTCGACGTACTCACGGGGCTCTCCGTTTCCGCCACCACGAGGGCTCGTGCTCCGGCAGTCACGAGGCTCGTGGCCACTGTCCATTTCCGGCCGTACGAGTGCTTTGCGGCCCCTTCCTATCGTTGCTCGCATGGTGGACGCGGGACCATGCGACGTCGGCGCGCCCGGTAGGCTGATCGGCGGGCCGTGACTGGCGCGCTGGGATGGAACAACCATCGGGGAGCGGCTCCTGGACCGAGTCCAGACCGAGTGCCGTGCGCCTGGGCCGTACCGTGATCGCTGCACACGACGTCCGGAGGTCCCCATGTCAGCCGAGCCCCTCTCCACCGAGTCCACCGCCTTCCGTGCCGCCCTCGACGTGATCCGCGCCGTCGAGCCGCGCGTGGCCGACGCCATCGGCCAGGAGGTCACCGACCAGCGCGAGATGCTCAAACTGATCGCCTCCGAGAACTACGCCTCCCCGGCCACCCTCCTCGCGATGGGCAACTGGTTCAGCGACAAGTACGCCGAGGGCACCGTCGGCCGCCGCTTCTACGCCGGCTGTCGCAACGTCGACACCGTCGAGTCCCTCGCCGCCGAGCACGCCCGCGAGCTCTTCGGCGCCCGCCACGCCTATGTCCAGCCCCACTCCGGCATCGACGCCAACCTCGTCGCCTTCTGGGCCGTCCTCGCCGCCCGCGTCGAGGCCCCCGCCCTGGAGAAGGCCGGTGTCCGCCAGGTCAACGACCTCGCCGAGGCCGACTGGGCCGAACTGCGCCGCGCCTTCGGCAACCAGCGCATGCTCGGCATGTCCCTGGACGCCGGCGGCCACCTCACCCACGGCTTCCGCCCGAACATCTCCGGCAAGATGTTCGACCAGCGCTCCTACGGCACCGACCCCACCACGGGCCTGATCGACTACGAGGCGCTGCGCGTGTCGGCCCGCGAGTTCAAGCCGCTGATCATCGTCGCCGGCTACTCCGCCTACCCCCGTCTCGTGAACTTCCGGATCATGCGCGAGATCGCCGACGAGGTCGGCGCCACGCTCATGGTCGACATGGCCCACTTCGCCGGTCTCGTCGCCGGCAAGGTCCTCACCGGCGACTTCGACCCGGTCCCGCACGCCCAGATCGTCACCACCACCACCCACAAGTCGCTGCGCGGCCCGCGCGGCGGCATGGTCCTGTGCGACGACTCCCTCAAGGACCAGGTCGACCGTGGCTGCCCGATGGTCCTCGGCGGCCCGCTCCCGCACGTCATGGCCGCCAAGGCCGTCGCCCTGGCCGAGGCCCGCCAGGAGTCCTTCCGCGACTACGCCCAGCGCATCGTCGACAACTCCCGGGCGCTGGCGGAAGGCCTGATGCGCCGGGGCGCGACCCTCGTGACCGGCGGTACGGACAACCACCTGAACCTGATCGACGTCGCCTCCTCCTACGGCCTCACCGGCCGCCAGGCCGAGGCCGCGCTCCTCGAGTCCGGCATCGTCACCAACCGCAACGCCATCCCGTCCGACCCCAACGGCGCCTGGTACACCTCCGGCATCCGCATCGGCACCCCCGCCCTGACCACCCGTGGCCTGGGCACCGCCGAGATGGACGAGGTCGCCGCCCTCATCGACCGCGTCCTCACCACCACCGAGCCCGGCACCACCAGCAAGGGCGCCCCGTCCAAGGCCCAGCACGTCCTCGACCCGAAGATCGCCGACGAGATCTCCCATCGCGCCACCGACCTCGTGGCCGGCTTCCCGCTGTACCCGGAGATCGACCTCGGCTGACAGTCGCACGATGCGCCAAGGACGTCACAGGTCCAGGTCGATCAACTCCTGTCGTGGCTCCTCCCGCGGCGGTCCGACTCCCGGTCGGGCCGCCGCGCGGCGTATCAGCAGCGTGCCGCCGACGCCGGTCGCGAACCCGACGGCCAGCCCTGCCACCGCCCACCCGGGATCACCCATGACCGGGCCGGGCCGGTCCCCGGCGGCAGCGACCTCGACCCGCCCGTCCTCCGTCTCACCGAGCAGTCCCGCCAGGTCCGGCCGCTCGAAGACGGAGCGCGGAGCCCGATGCCAGCGGATGTCGTCGTCCTCCACTTCCGGCGCGAGATCCGAGCGCACCCAGGGTGTGCCGTCCGCGGTCACGAACAGTTGGTCCTGGCGCTGGACGGCCACGTCCCCTCCCGGAGGCCGGTTCGTCTGCGGCCAGCCGCCGACCCCCGACAGTCCCCAGACCACGGTGATCCGCATCGGTGGATGACGTCCCTCGACCCAGTCCTGCGGCACTCGCTCCGTCCCGACGTAGGTCGGCTCCAACAGCTGCCACAGGCGGGCGAAGGCCTGCTCGCCGGAGCGCAACGCCGTCGTCCGTCCCGTGCCGCCCGCGACGACCATCGCCACATCGGGGACGTCGCTGCTCTGCGTCGGCGCCGCTGCGGCGGTCGCCGCCGCCCCGCACAAGGCCGTCACCGCCCCGCACAGGGCCAGCGTGGCCGACACCGGCCCGAGCAGCATGAGCCGCGCCCTTCCTCCTCCGGTCCTCTCTCTGCCTCGTGTCCCCATCGGTCCCCCTCCACGTCTCGTCAGCCCCATCCGTCCCCACACAGGTCCCATCCGTCCCCACACAGGTCCCATCCGTCCCCACGCCGGTCCCGTCTGTGCCCACGCCGGTCTTTATCCGTCCCTGCCGGGCCGTCCAGGCCTTCCCTGGTCGGCCTTCACACGTCGCGCAGCTCCTGCCTCGGCCCCGGCTCACCGCGCAGGCGGCCCAGCGGCAGGCGCGCGGTGAAGGGGCGCAGTAGCAGCGCAAGCACCGCCCCGGCCGCCGCGCCCGGCAGGGCCCACCACCAGTCGGTGCCGTCACCTGACCCTGACCTCGGCCCCGACGCCTGGGCCGGGGACGCCTCGGTCGCCTTGTCCGCAGCGTCGGCCGAGGCCTTCGCCCCCTCGCCCGTGCCGTACACCTCCCATGCCGGCGGGAAGATCGCTGCGCTTCCCCCAGCCGAGGTCTTTCCCATCAGGCCCAGCTTCTTGAGCAGGGCGCGCAGCTGGGCCGGGTGATCGGCGCGATGCCAGGTGCCGTTCGACGTCCGGTCCAGGTTGGCCGCCGTGTGTATCCAGACGTCCCGCCCGTCGTAGATCGGGAAGACCCGGTCGAGGCGCCAGGGCGTCACGTCGTGGAGCATCCAGGTGACGTTGACCTGGCGGGCTGCCGTCAGGCCGGCCTCGGGCGGCTTGTCACGGGTGCCCGTGCCCGGTGTGCCGAGCAGCTGCTCCAGCTCTGCGTACTCCTCGTCGGAGTAGTACAGCGAGGCCGTCTCCACGCTCTCCGGTGAGACCAGGAGCACGCTCGTCGGTCCTCCGGCCGACGCCGGCGCGGCACTCCACACCAGGAGGGCCAGAGCCGCCGCCAACGCTCCTGTCAGCGCCGCCAGTTCACGGCACCCGCCCCGCCAACCGGCCCTGCCCCCGCGTGCCCCGTCTCCCGAGCAGCCGGCCCGCTGTCCCCGCAGTCGGTCTCCCAAGCGGCCGACCCCATGTCCGCACATCCGAACCCCCAAGCCGAGCGATCCCCGTGCGGCCCGTCCCCGAGCCGCAATGTCACTTCTGGTACACCGCCCGACCCACCCGGGTTCCCATCCCGGTCCCGCTATTTTCCGGACCGGCCACGTTCGGACCGGCCACGTTCGGACCGGCCGCCTGGGGACCGCCCTCTCCGCACCAACTACTTCGAGGACACCTCGGACGGCCTCTCCAGCGACCGCGCGATCTCCACCGCCCGCTCCTTCGACGCCACCCCTTCCAGCCGCAGGGTCACCGTCTCGCCCTCGCTGCTGCGGGCCCACAGCAGCGTCGCCCCTGCCGTCCGCTCCTCGCGCGTGTAGCGCTCCCCGCTGCTGTCCACCAGCCAGAAGGTCAGCAGATGCGGTCGGGCAAACCACAGGGCCGGGTCGGGTGTGCCGCCGTCGGGGGCGTCGGTGTCCAGCGAGATCCATTCCGGCGGTTCGCGCACGGTCTTGGTGAAGCCGATGTCCAGGCTCGCCCGCCGCTCGTCCAGCCGTATCGTGCGCCCGTCCTCACGCCAGCACAGACTCACCATGAACCGTTCCCGCGGCTCACCGGTCACCGCGGCCGTGTCCGGCATGCCGAGCTCCTCGGGCACCAGCGGCTCGAACCCGGCCCGGCGCTCGGCCTGTGCGAGCGACACCGAGCGGCCGCAGCCGGGTACCTCGGCGCCGGGGGAGGGCACAGCCGACGGGTCGTACCGCACCTCGACACCGGCGAAGTCGAACCAGTCGAGGACCGCTGCCCGCACCGGGGGCGTGAGCACGAGCACCGTCAGCAGGCCGCACAGCGCCGCCGTCAGCGAGCGCCACCGCACCCGCGTCCACCGCCGCACCGCCCGCAGCCGCTCAGCGGCACCCGGCGGCTCGGCCACGGGAACCGGTACCTGCTCGGCGAGTATCTGCCCCAGCACCCGCTCGACCATCGTCTCGGCGTCGTCCGCCGCGCCCGGCGCGTCCAGGGAACGGCCGAGTGCCCGGAGCTCCCCCGGCAGCCGTGTCGCATCCGCACGCCGACCGCGATCACCGGCGCCGCCGTTGCCGGCGCGCCAACCTTTCCGATCGGGGCCTTCGCCGGCCCCGGCCCCGGCGCCGTCACGCCCGTATGCACGCCGTCCGTCACTCTCGTACGCCCCCGGCCCCTCACCGTCGTACGGCTTCCGTCCGTCACTCATGCTCATCACCCCCTTCCCGGGACTGAAAATCCGGCAGCAAGCGCCCCAGCTTCCGCAGCGCGCGGTTCAGCCGGGATTTCACCGTGCCCCGGGGCCAGCCCAGGGCCTGCGCCGTCTCCGACTCGTCCATTTCCAGGAGATAGCGGTAGGTGACGACCAGGCGGTGCTCCTCGCTCAGCTTCTCCAGGGCGGCCTGCAGCGCGGCACGGCGCTCTATCTCCAGCGCGGCCACCGCCGGGTCCGCCGATTCCGGTATCAGCGGCTCCGCCTCCACGAGGGCCGCCTCACGCCCGGCGAGGGTGCGCTGACGGGCCGCCGTGCGCACTGTGTTCCTCGTCTCATTGGCGACGATCGCCAGCAGCCATGGCTTGAACGCCGCGCCGTCCTTGAACCGGCCCAGCGTGCAGTACGCCTTGACGAAGGCCTGCTGCACCACGTCCTCCGCGTCCGCACCGGCCCCGAGCGCGGCGGCCGCCCTGAGCGCGATGCCCGTATGGGCCCGCACCAGCTGCGCGTACGCCTCCGGCTCCCCGGCTCGTACGCGTGCGATCACCGCGGCCTCATCGACGATGCGGCCCCCCTCCCGCGTTTTCACACTCTTGGTACACCGCTCGGACCGGATCGGTTCCCACCTGTGTCACATCTGTTTCCGAGCGGTTCCGGATCGGCCCCCGACACCTGAGAGAATGGTGGGCATGTCCTCTGATCGACCCCGCGTGCTCTCCGGAATCCAGCCCACCGCAGGCTCGTTCCACCTCGGCAACTACCTCGGCGCCGTCCGCCAGTGGGTGGCGCTGCAGGAGACCCACGACGCGTTCTACATGGTCGTCGACCTGCACGCGATCACGGTCCCGCAGGACCCGAAGGAGCTGCGCGCCAACACCCGCCTGGCCGCCGCACAGCTCCTCGCCGCCGGACTCGACCCCGAGCGCTGCACGCTCTTCGTCCAGAGCCACGTCCCCGAGCACGCCCAGCTCGCCTGGGTCATGAACTGCTTCACCGGCTTCGGTGAGGCGTCCCGCATGACCCAGTTCAAGGACAAGTCCGCCAAGCAGGGCGCCGAGCGGGCGTCGGTCGGCCTGTTCACGTACCCGATCCTGCAGGTCGCGGACATCCTGCTGTACCAGGCCAACGAGGTGCCGGTCGGCGAGGACCAGCGCCAGCACATCGAGCTCACGCGCGACCTCGCCGAGCGCTTCAACGGCCGCTTCGGCCCGACCTTCACCGTCCCGAAGCCGTACATCCTCAAGGAGACGGCGAAGATCTACGACCTCCAGGACCCGTCGATCAAGATGAGCAAGTCGGCGTCCACGCCGAAGGGCCTCATCAACCTTCTCGACGAGCCCAAGACCACCGCCAAGAAGGTCAAGAGCGCGGTCACCGACACCGAGACCGTCATCCGCTACGACGTCGAGAACAAGCCGGGCATCAGCAACCTGCTCAGCATCTACTCGACCCTCACGGGGACGGGAATCGCGGAACTGGAGCAGAAGTACGACGGCAAGGGCTACGGTGCGCTCAAGACGGACCTCGCCGAGGTCATGGTCGAGTTCGTGACGCCCTTCCGGGAGCGCACCCAGCAGTATCTGGACGACCCAGAGACGCTGGACTCGATCCTGGCCAAGGGCGCGGAGAAGGCGCGCGCAGTCGCCGCGGAGACGCTCTCCCAGGCGTACGCCAGGGTGGGTTTCCTGCCCGCGAAGCACTGAGCCCGTACAGCGCTGCATATCACTACGGTTGCGCCTGCCCGCAGCACGGCCGTAGCCGTACAGTCGATAGCCGAGTGGCTGCCACGGCGGCCGCTCACGCTCACCAACAGACGACAGGAGACGACGTGGGGACCGTAACGATCGGCGTGTCGATCGCGGTCCCGGAGCCTCACGGCAGCCTGCTCCAGGAGCGGCGCGCGGGCTTCGGCGACGCCGCGGCTCACGGCATCCCCACGCACGTCACACTGCTGCCGCCGACAGAGGTCGACGCCTCGCTGCTGCCCGCGATCGAGGACCATCTCTTCGAGGTCGCGGCCACCGGTCGTGCCTTCCCGATGCGGCTGTCCGGCACCGGCACCTTCCGGCCCCTCTCGCCGGTCGTCTTCGTCCAGGTCGTCGAGGGCGCCGAGGTCTGCACCTGGCTGCAGAAGCAGGTCCGCGACGCCTCCGGGCCCGTGGCGCGCGAACTGCAGTTCCCGTACCACCCGCATGTCACGGTCGCGCACGGAATCGACGAGGAGTCGATGGACCGTGCCTTCGAGGAGCTGGCCGACTACGGGGCCGAGTGGCCCTGCACCGGCTTCGCCCTCTACGAACAGGGTGCCGACGGCGTGTGGCGCAAGCTGAGGGACTTCACCTTCGGGACCACGGTGGTTCCGCCGCAGGCGGGCCATGTGGAGCGCGGGTCGATTTCCGCGAGTTAGCTCCGCTGGGTGGGCGCGAGGGGGTGCCTGCCGCGACGTGTTCTTGTTTGTCTGCGGGTGCGTCGTGGCTGGTCGCGCCCGCGCGGCGGAGCCGCATATCGATACAGCCCCGCGCCCCTTTGGGGCGCTGCCGAACTGCGACCTAGAGCGGCAACCGGCGGAACAGTGCCCGCGGCGCGTGCCGCAGGGCTGACATCACCACCCTGAGCGCGCCTGGCACCCACACCGTCTCCGAGCGTCGGCGCAGGCCCACTTCGATGGCCGTCGCGACCGCCTCCGGAGTGGTCGCGAGGGGCGCTTCCTCCAGACCGTTGGTCATCTTCGACCGTACGAATCCGGGGCGTACGACCATGACGTGCACGCCGGTGCCGTGCAGTGCGTCGCCCAGCCCCTGGGTGAAGGCGTCGAGGCCGGCCTTGCTGGAGCCGTAGATGAAGTTGGCGCGGCGGGCCCGCTCACCGGCTACGGAGGACAGGACGACCAGCGAGCCGTGGCCCTGGGACTGGAGGGTGCCGGCGCTGACCAGGCTCGCCGACACGGCGCCCGTGTAGTTGGTCTGGGCCACGCGTACCGCGTTCAGCGGCTCGCGCTCGTCGCGCGCCTGGTCGCCGAGAACTCCGAAGGCGAGGAGCACCATGTCGACGTCGCCCTCCGCGAAGACCTTGCCGAGCACCGCCTCGTGGGACTCGGGGTCGAGCGCGTCGAAGGCCACGGTGTGCACGGCGGCCCCCAGGGCGCGCAGATCGGCCGCGGACTGCTCCAGGGTGGGTGACGGGCGGCCCGCCAGCCAGACCGTGCGGGTACGGCGCGCGATCAGGCGGCGTGCGGTGGCCAGCGCGATCTCGGACGTACCGCCGAGGACGAGCAGGGACTGGGGGAGGCCGAAGGCGTCCTTCACTACAGCTCCTAGAGAGATCTGAGAGTCCGAGAGATCCGATGCGGGGTTACTGGTCGGGTTCGGGGTAGTGGGCGGGTTAAAGCCGTGTTCCAGCCGGTTTCTAGAGGCCGAGACGGCGGCCCAGGTCCGACACGAACACCCCGCGCGGGTCGAGCTCCGCGCGCAACGCGCGGAAGTCGTCCAGGCGGGGGTACATCGCGGCGAGCAGTTCGGGCCGCAGCCGGGAGTCCTTGGCGAGGTAGACGCGCCCGCCTGCCCCGGCCACCTCCTCGTCCAGCTCGTCGAGGAGGGCGGCGAGGCCGGGCAGGCCGGCCGGGATGTCCAGGGCCAGCGTCCAGCCGGGGACGGGGAAGGAGAGCCAGCCGGGGTCGGCGTCTCCGAAGCGCTTGAGGACGGCCAGGAAGGACGGGCAGCGGTGCTCGGAGATGCGCCGCACGATCCGGCGCAGGGCGTCCTCCTGGCCGTGTCCGACGGCGAACTGGTACTGCACGAAGCCGCCCCGGCCGTAGATCCGGTTCCAGTGGGGGACGCCGTCCAGCGGGTGGAAGAAGGCGGAGAGCTTTTGCAGTTCGCCGGTACGCGCGCGTGGAGCCTTGCGGTACCAGAGCTCGTTGAACCAGCCGACCGTACGGCGGCTCAGCAGTCCTTCCGGAAGGAAGGCGGGCGCGGCGGGCAGACGGGAGGGACGGAAGGCGAGCGGCTCTCTGCGCGCGCGCGTGCCTTCGCGCAGTGCCTCCACGGGCGCGTGGTCGCCACGCGTGAGCACCGCGCGGCCCGTCGCCGGGCCGCGTGCCAGCAGGTCGATCCACGCGACCGAGTAGCGGTAATGGTCGTCGGTGGCGACCAGACGTGCCATCAGGTCGTCGAGGTCCCGCGCGCGCTCCGTGTCGACCGACATCAGCGAGGTCTCCACCGGCTGGAGTTGGACTGTCGCGGTCAGGATCACGCCGGTCAGGCCCATGCCGCCGGTGGTGGCGTCGAACAGAGGCGTGCCGCGGCGGACGGTGTGGATCTCGCCGTCGGCGGTGAGGAGTTCCAAGGACAGCACGTGGCGGGAGAAGGAGCCCGAGACGTGGTGGTTCTTGCCGTGGATGTCGGCGCCCACCGCGCCGCCGACCGTCACATAGCGGGTGCCGGGCGTCACCGGCACGAACCATCCGAGCGGCAGCAGCACCTCCATCAGCCGGTGCAGGGAGACACCCGCGTCGCACAGCACGGTGCCGCCGTCGGCGTCGATCGCGTGGATGCGGTCCAGGCTCGTCATGTCGAGCACCGCGCCCCCGGCGTTCTGCGCCGCGTCCCCGTACGCCCGCCCCAGGCCCCTCGGGATGCCCCCGCGGGCCCCACAGCCCCGAACGGCTGCCGCGGCCTCCTCGTACGTCCGTGGGCGGATCAGACGGGCGGTGGTGGGGGCGGTGCGGCCCCATCCCGTGACGGAGACGGTGTCGGCAGGCATGTCGGCGACCGTAGCGCCCCTATATGAGCGATTAGTTCTGAAACATTCTCCCCTCCCCAAAATGGGTGATTAATGGGATGTCGCTCAATATTTTCGTAGTTCTGATGGTGTGGGCGTGAACAGTGAGTCCACATGGACCGCCTCGACGACATGAACCACCGAAGCCTGGGGGGCGCGGACCGACGAACCGCCCGGAGCATGGACCGCCGAATCCTTTCGGCGGTCCATGCCCGCGGCCGCGACCCACGCGTCGCCACCGCCGCGCGCGCCCTGTCCTGGGCCGGCGAGCACGGCGCGCTGTGGCTGGCGGCGGGCCTCGCCGGGGCCGCCGTGGACGGTGGCCGACGCGGCGCCTGGTTGCGCGGCACGGCGCTCACCGCGGGCGCGCACCTCGTCAGCATGGGGGTGAAAAGGGTGGTGCGCCGCCCGCGTCCGGCGCATGTCACGCCCCTCGTGCACACCGCCGGCTGGCACTCCTTCCCGAGCTCCCACGCGACCTCCGCCGCGGCAGCCGCCGTCGCCTACGGCGCGCTCGGCGCGTACGTGATCCCGCCGCTCGCCGCCGCGATGTGCGTGTCACGCCTGGTCGTCGGCGTGCACTACCCCTCGGACGTGGCGGCGGGCGCGGCCCTGGGGGCGCTCACGGCCTGCGTCGGGGCGGGCTGGATGAGGAGGGAGCAGCCATGACTGAAGCAGCGCCCCTCACGAGTGCCGCGCGCACCAGGGAAGCGATGCTCCACGAGCAGCGCACGCCCACGCGACAGGCCGCACCACCACCCCGCGAAGGTGGCCTCCGCGCGCTTGCGAAAGGCCTCATCAAAACCGCGCGCCCCAAGCAGTGGGTCAAGAACATCCTGGTCATCGCCGCTCCCGCCGCCGCCGGCGAACTCTTCTCGACCCGCGCCCTGGCCCAACTCGCGCTCGTCTTCGCCCTCTTCACCGCCTGTGCCGCCGCCGTCTATCTGATCAACGACGCCCGCGACGCCGAAGCGGACCGCGCGCACCCCACCAAGCGCCACCGTCCGGTCGCCGCCGGACAGGTCCCCGTGCCCGTCGCGTACGCCGTCGGAGGCGCCCTCGCCGTCCTCGCGCCGGCCGCCGCGGCCTGGCTGACCTCGCCCGCCGTCGCGGTCGTGCTCACGGCGTACCTCGGCATGCAACTGGCGTACTGCGTCAGCCTCAAGCACGTCCTGGTCGTCGACCTCGTCGTCGTCACGACCGGGTTCCTGATGCGGGCGATGGTCGGCGGGCTCGCACTCGGCATCCCGCTGTCGCGCTGGTTCCTCATCACGACCGGGTTCGGGGCGCTGTTCATGGTGTCGGCCAAGCGGTACTCCGAAGCCGTGCAGATGGCCGGGAAGGCGGGAGCCACGCGCGCGTTGCTCACCGAGTACACCACCGGCTATCTGCGCTTCGTCTGGCAGTTGGCGGCCGGGGTCGCCGTCCTCGCGTACTGCTTGTGGGCCCTGGAGGAGGGCGGCGTCCCGCACACCGGCGTGCTGCCCTGGCGCCAGCTGTCCATGGTCGCCTTCATCCTCGCGATCCTGCGCTACGCCGTCTTCGCCGACCGCGGCACGGCGGGCGAACCCGAGGACGTCGTCCTGCACGACCGCGCACTCGCCGTCATCGGCGTGGCGTGGCTGGCGATGTACGGGCTGGCGGTGGCCAATTGGTAGGCACGCGTGCGTGGGGCGACCGACGCGAACTCCTCGGCTTCGCCGCCGTCGGTCTCCTCGCCTACGCCGTGGACCTCGCCCTCTTCACCTGCCTGCGCGGCCCCGCCGACCTGGACCCCCTCACCGCCAAGGCCCTCTCCTTCGTCGCCGGCTGCACGGTCGCCTACGCCGGGAACGCACTCGGCACCTACCGCCACACCCACCCCAAAGGCCTGCGCCCCTACGCCGTCTTCTTCGTGGTGAACATCGCCGGCGCGGTCGTACAGCTTCTGTGTCTCGCCGTGAGTCACTACGGCCTCGGCCTCACCTCGCAGCGCGCGGACACCGTCTCCGGGGCAGGAATCGGGATGGCGCTGGCTACAGTCCTGCGGTTCTGGGGCACTCGGACATTGGTCTTCCGTACGGCGGGCAGAGTTGGATCATGGACTGGCTGAAGAAACTCCCCGGCGTCGGGCCGATGGTGGCCCGGCTGATGACCACGCACGCGTGGCGGTCGTACGAGCGCATGGACCGGGTGAAGTGGACACGGCTGGCCGCCGCGATGACGTTCACCAGTTTCGTCGCGCTGTTTCCGTTGTTCACCGTGGCCGCCGCGATCGCCGCCGCGACGCTCGGCACGGAGCAGCAGGACAAGCTGGAGGACAAGATCGCCGAGCAGGTGCCCGGCATCTCCGACCAGCTCAACATCGACGCCCTGGTCCAGAACGCCGGCACCGTCGGCCTCATCGCCGGCGCCCTCCTGCTGCTCACCGGCATCGGCTGGGTCGGCTCCATGCGCGAGTGCCTGCGTGCGGTGTGGGAGCTGCCCGACGACGAGGAGAACCCCCTCCTGCGCAAGGCCAAGGACGCGGGTGTCCTGGTCGGCCTGGGCGGAGCCGTGCTCGTCACGCTCGCCGCCTCGGCCGTCGCTTCCGCCATGGTCGGCTGGATCACCCGGCAGCTCGGCATCGACGAGGGCGGCTGGGGCGGGGTCCTGCTGCAGATCGCCGCGTTCCTCGTCGCCGTACTCGCCAACTTCCTGCTTCTGCTGTACGTCCTGACCCTGCTGCCCGGCGTCGAACCGCCGCGCCGCCGGCTGATGGTGGCCGCGCTGATCGGCGCGGTCGGGTTCGAACTGCTGAAGCTGCTGCTGAGCGGCTATATGCAGGGCGTGGCCACGAAGAGCATGTACGGCGCGTTCGGCGTGCCGGTCGCCCTGCTGCTGTGGATCAACTTCACCGCGAAACTGGTGGTGTTCTGCGCCGCCTGGACGGCGACGCAGGGCAAGGAGGTGGAACTCGCCGACGTGACCACGGAGTCCGGCGATTCCGCGGAGCCGGCGTCAGGCGAGTCCGACGGCGCGGGCGAGGCCGAGCAGCCCGGGGTACCGTCGAAGCCAGGTGTACCCGAGGAGCCAGGTGTACCCGAGAAGCCCGGGGTCAGGGGCGGCTCCGGCGGCGCACCAGGTCGGGCAGCGGCCACCGGCGGTTGATCAGGAACGCGCCCGCCGCGAGCAGCACCAGCACCCCGCCGGTGATCCCGAGCGCGACCCCGATGCCGGTCGAGCCGCTCGCGGCCGAGGCGCCCACTGCCGGCTTCGCGGACTTCTCCGCCTTCCCGGCGCCACCGGCTTCCCCGGAGTCGTTCGCACCCGGCTGCGCGCCGGCCTGCGTCGCGCTCTTCGGCGGCACCAGCTCACCCACCGGCTGCACCTTGCCGGCCGCCTGGAAACCCCAGTCGAAGAGCCTCGCGGTCTCCTTGTAGACCTCGTTGTGCTCGCTCTTCTCCGGGTTCATGACCGTGACGAGCAGCACCTTGCCGCCCCGCTCGGCCACGCCGGTGAAGGTGGCGCCGGCGTTGGTGGTGTTGCCGTTCTTGACGCCGGCGATGCCCTGGTAGACGGAGATGTCGGAGTCGCCGCTCAGCAGCCGGTTGGTGTTCTGGATCTCGAAGGACCCCCGGACGGACTTGCCCTTCTTGTTCTTCTTCGTCTCGCCCGGGAACTTCGCGGAGACGGTCGAGCAGTACTCGCGGAAGTCCTTCTTCTGCAGCCCGGAGCGGGCGATCAGGGTGAGGTCGTACGCCGACGAGACCTGGCGCGGAGCGTCGTAGCCGTCGGGGGACACCGCGTGCGTGTCGAGGGCCTGGAGCTCCTCGGCGTGCTCGTTCATCTCCTTGACGGTGTTGTTGATGCCGCCGTTCATCTTCGACAGGACGTGCACGGCGTCGTTGCCGGAGCGCAGGAAGACGCCGAGCCACAGGTCGTGGACGGAGTACGTCTCGCCTTCCTTTATCCCGACCATGCTGGAGCCGGACCCGATGTCCGCGAGGTCGGACGGGACGACCTTGTGCTCCATGGTCTTCGGGAACTTCGGCAGCACCGTGTCGGCGAACAGCATCTTCATGGTGCTCGCGGGCGCCAGCCGCCAGTGCGCATTGTGCGCCGCGAGCACCTGGCCGGACTCGGCGTCGGCGACGACCCAGGAACGGGCGGTCAGGTCCTTGGGCAGGACGGGGACGCCGCTCGCGAGGTTCACCTGGGTACCGGGCTGCCCCAGCCGCTCGCCGCCCACGGTCGACATGTTCGGCGGGGGAGTGGCCGAGGGGCTCGTACTCGGTGACGGCTTCGGAGCCGCCTGGGAGACGGGCGCGGTCAGCGCGAGGGACGACACGACGGCTGAGGTGACCAGCAGGGCTCGCCTGGCGGTCTTCTTGGAAGGTGCGGGCACGACCGAGAACGTACATGCCGTTGCCATGGAAGTCCCGCTTCTGTCCCCACCCCGCTCGGGGAACCGGACACGCGAAGGTGATACTGAACGTATGAAGCTCAGCCGCCCCGTCTCCTGGTTCCTGCTCGCCTTCGGGGTGTGGAGCTGGGTCATCTGGGTCACTTTCGTCAAAAACCTGATCAAGGACAGCAGCGGGCTCGCGTTCGACGACGGTCACCCGACGGCGTACTTCTGGGTGCACCTGCTGCTCGCCGTCGTCTCCTTCGTATTGGGGACGGTCGTCGGGGTCATCGGGTTGCGCGGAGTGCGCGCACTGCGCCGGACGTCATAGGAACTCGGTCGGTGCCCCGGGCGTTCAATCAGCACGCAAGGGAAAGGGAACGTCGGCGTGGTCATCGTCTTCGCGCTTGTCGCACTGCTCGTGTTGTCCGCCCTGGTGGCGGGCAACTGGTTCGTGTGGCGCCGCCTTTTCCGCGACACGACCCGCGGCCCCGGGTTCGTGCGCCGCGCGGGCGTGGTGGTGATCGCCGGCGGCTGGGCGCTGACGGTCGGTGCCCTCGTCGCCGAGCGCGCGGGCGCGCCCTTCCTGCTCCAGCAGATCCTGGCCTGGCCGGGCTTCCTGTGGCTGGCCCTGTCGATATACCTGCTGCTGGGTGTGCTGGCGGGTGAGGTCGTACGACCGCTGCTGCGGCGGTGGGTCGAACGGCGGGCGCGCGCCGGGGAAGCCGTGGCGGAGCAGCGGGAGCTCGTGCCGGCGGGAGCGTCGGCGGGCACGGCACTCGCCACGACGCCCGCCGCGACCCCCGCCACCAAGTCGGCCGAGACCCAGACGCTCCCGCCCGCGTCCGCCCCCGCTCCGGCAGGTACGACCGGCCCGGCTGCGACGAACACGACCGACCCGACCCCCGCCCCGGATTCCACGGACCCCTCGCGCCCCCTCGCCGTCCCCACCCGCCGCCTCTTCGTCTCCCGAGTCGTCGCCGGTGCCGCCGCCGCGGCCGCCGTGGGAACCGTAGGCTACGGCACCTATGACGTGCTGCGCGGTCCGAAGGTGAAGCGGGTCACCGTCCCGCTGTCCAAGCTGCCGCGCGCGGCGCACGGTTACCGGATCGCGGTCGTCAGCGACATCCACCTCGGACCGGTCCTGGGCCGGGGCTTCGCCCAGAAGGTCGTCGACACGATCAACGGCACCCAGCCCGACCTCATCGCGGTGGTCGGCGACCTGGTGGACGGCAGCGTGAAGGACCTCGGCCCGGCGGCGGCCCCGCTCGCCCAACTCCGGGCGAGACATGGCGCGTTCTTCGTCACCGGCAACCACGAGTACTTCTCGGGCGCCGAGCAGTGGGTGGACGAGGTACGCCGCCTGGGCCTGCGCCCGCTGGAGAACGCGCGCACCGAGTTGCCCCACTTCGACCTGGCCGGTGTCAACGACGTCGCGGGCGAGAGCGAGGGCCAGGGCCCCGACTTCGCCAAGGCCCTCGGCGACCGGGACACGGCACGCGCGTGTGTGCTCCTCGCCCACCAGCCGGTGCAGATTCACGACGCCGTGGACCACGGCGTCGACCTCCAGCTCTCCGGCCATACACACGGCGGCCAGCTCTGGCCCGGCAACCTCGTTGCGGGCCTGGCCAACCCGACCCTGGCCGGCCTGGAGCGCTACGGCGACACCCAGCTGTACGTCAGCCGGGGCGCGGGCGCCTGGGGTCCGCCGACGCGTGTGGGCGCCCCGTCGGACATCACGGTGATCGAGCTGGCGTCCCGTCAGGCCTGACGGGCCCCGTACACCCTGACCGCGTACACGAGCGGCAAGAAGGCCGTCCTCGAGCCCGACTCGCACTACAAGGGAGCCCTCAAGGACACCGGCCGACCCGTCGAACTGCGTTACTACGCCGACGCGGACGCCCTCGACAGCGCCCGGAAGGAGAAGCGGATCGACGTCGCCACCCGCACGCTGCCGCCCGAGGTCCTCGCCGGCATCCGGGCCAGCGCGTCTCCGAGGCCGACAGCTCCGAGATCCGCAACCTCTACTTCGACACCCGCGCGGGTTCGCCCCTGCACGACGTCCGGGTCCGGCAGGCCATGGCCTGGCTGATCGACCGCGAGAAGCTGGCCGCCACGGTGTCTACGCCACCGGCCGCGGCTCCGGAGGCGCGGAGGCCGCGGAGATCAGCGGCAACTGGAGGCGAGCGGCCTGTTCAAGGTGACCGTCAAGGGTTAAGAGTGGACCGACTTCCAAAAGCGCTGGGCGAGCGGCACGCTCGACGCGTACGCCGTCGGCTGGGTCGCCGACTTCCCCGACCCGGACACCTACGGTGGCCCGCTCGTCGGCACCAACGGCACCAACGGCACCATGAACACCGGGTACAGCAACAAGACCGTCGACCGGCTGATCACGTCCAGCCAGCAGTACGCCGACCACAGCGAGGCCGGCCGGGACTTCCGCTCGCTGCAGGAGGCCGTCGCCCGCGACGTCCCGGTGATCCCGCTGTGGCAGGCCAAGGAGTACGTCGTCACCAGCGAGGACGTCGGAGGTGGCCAGTATCTGTCGGACGGCACCGGTGTCTTCCGGCTCTGGCGCCTCACCTGGATCCAAAGCCTCACCTCGATCTGCGCGCCTCCCCTGGATCTGACGCGATCTCGCTGCCTTGACATGACATGCGGTGATGCCGGGGAGGCACTCGGCGCTGCACCATGTGACGGAGGTGTGCGCGGGGTGAGGAGCAAACGTGTTGAGACGCAACGCCTTCCGGCTGCCCCGGCACCCGGCGTCCGTCGGTCTCGCGCGGCACCGGGTCCGGGACCACCTGGCCGACTGGGGGCATGGACCACGTGATCCGGCACTGGAGGACGCGGTGCTGCTCGTCTCCGAGCTGGCCACCAACGTGGTACGCCACGGCCCTCTCCAGGAGCGCGAGTTCGAGGTCGCCGTGACCGCGCTCGCCGACGGCTCCTGCCTGATCGAGGTGTCGGACGAGGGGCAACTCGAGCCTCGGTTACGGCTGGTGGGGGAGTGGGAGGAGACCGGCCGCGGCCTGCATCTGGTCGAGAACCTGGCCGCGGCGTGGGGAGTGTGGAGCCGGGGCCGGCACGGAAAGACGGTGTGGGTGCTGATCCTCGCCCACGCCAACCCATGAGACGCGGCAAAGTTTTGCGACCGTGAAGGCGCCCCCCGTCGGTGGCATCACCGCGACGGCAGCGTCACCGTCACCGCCAGCCCCTCACCCGGCGCCGTCCGCACCGCGACCTCCCCGCCGTGCGCCTGAACCACCCCCTGCACGATCGCCATCCCGAGCCCGCTGCCCGCACCCCCGCCGGCCCGGAAGAACCGGTCGAAGACGCGCGCCGCGTCCTCCGCGCACAGCCCCGGCCCCTTGTCCTCGACACACAGCCGTACGACCCCGTTCGCCCGCTCCACCCCGAGCCGCACCGGCACATCGGTCGCCGTGTGCGTGCGGACGTTGCTCAGCAGATTGCCCAGCACCTGGCGCAGTCCCGACTCGTCGGCGTGCACGAGCAGCGCGCCGTCGGCGCCGACCGTGATGGGCCGTCCGGGCTGCTGCACCCGCAGATCTTCGGCGGCCTCGCGCATCAGACGGCTCAAGTCGACGTTGCGCAGGCGCAGTTCCGGCCGCTGGTCGAGACGGGCGAGGGTCAGTAGCTCGTCGACGAGGCGGCCCATGCGGTCGACCTCGCCGTTCATCCGGTCCCAGGCCCGTCTGCGCTCGGCCGGGTCGGTGAGCATCCCCTTGTCGTACAGCTGGAGGTAGCCGCGTATCGCGGACAGCGGGGTGCGCAGCTCGTGCGAGGCGTCGCCGACGAACTGGCGCAGCTGGGCGGCGCTGCGCTCGCGCGTGCGGTAGGCCGACTCCACCTGGTGGAGCATGGAGTTGAGGGCGACCCGGAGCTGTTCGACCTCCAGGGTCGGGTCCCGGTTGGAGGGGACGCGCCGGGTCAGATCGCCCTCGGCGATCGCCGACGAGGTCTCCACCATGTCCTCCAGCGGCCGCATCCGCCGGCGCACGCTGAACATCGTCAGACAGCCGAGCAGGGCCAGCAGCAGGGTGCCGACGGCGAAATCCATCCTCAGTGCCTTGCCCATGCCCTCGTGCAGGCCCTCGGTCGGCATGGCGATCAGTACGACGGTGCCGTCCGACAGCCGCGCGCCGACCATCCGGTGGCGGTCACCTTCGACCCGTACGTCCCGTGGCTCCTCGTCGGCGGCGAGGGCGACCGGGTTCTTCGCGGCCGCGGCGAGGGCGTGCTGGCGAGGGGTCGGCTTCAGCGGGCCGAGGGCCACCGGCTTTCCTGCGGCGTCGACCGCGACGTACACCATGGTCGGGCTCGGCAGCGGGTCCGTGTCCGTGGCTTTGCCGCCGGTGAACTTGTCCAGCGCGATGCCCAGTTCGCTGAGCGACTCGATCTGCCGGAGCGTGAATCCGGCGTTCCCCAAGGTGGTGCGGGCGTTCTTCAGTTCGGTGTCGACCTTGTCGAGCAGGTAGAACCGCGCGGTCATCAGACTGACGGCGGTCGCGACGACGATGCCGACGGCCAGCAGGGCCACGTTCGCCAGCGTCAGTTTGCCGCGCAGCGAGTGGATGCCGTGGTGGCGGGGGGCGCCGAAGAACCCGGGGATCCTCATGCCAGCCCGTATCCGACGCCCCGCCGTGTGGTGATCACCGGCGGTCCCAGGGCGTCCAGCTTGCGTCGCAGATAGCTGATGTAGGTCTCCACGACGGTCGACTCGGGCGGGGTGTGCTCGTACTGCCAGACGTGGCGCAGGAGTTGCTCCTTGGGCACGATCCGGCCGCCGTTGCGCACCAGGAAACGCAGCAGGGCGTACTCGGTCGGGGTGAGTTCGACGGTACGGCCCGCGCGGCGCACCGAGTACGTCGTCTCGTCCAGCTCCAGGTCGCCGTATCTGAGGGGTGGCCGCTGCGGCAGGACGTCGGCCGGGCGGGTGCGGCGCAGTACGGCCGTGATGCGGGCGATGACCACGTCGACGTCGAACGGCTTGGTGATGTAGTCGTCGCCGAAGCCGAGGGCGCCGACGATCTCGGCGGGCGAGTCGCGTGCGGTGAGGAAGACCAGAGCCAGGTCGGGGCGGCGCTCGCGCAGTTCACGGCCGAGGGCGCGGCCGTCGCCGTCCGGGAGCATGACGTCGAGCAGCGCCACGTCGGGCCGGGTGCGCTCGGAGAGGGCGAGCGCCTCGCGGACCGTGCCCGCGATCATGACCTCGAAGCGGTGGTAGCGCAGGGCGATCGCGAGGACGTCCGCGATGCTCTCCTCGTCCTCCACGACCAGCACGGTGCCGTAAGCCGTCGTCATGCCCCCAGTATCGGCGGGGCCACTGACAGTCGGTCGGGTTCGCCGCTTTGGAGTTCCTTGAGAGTCATGGCCGCCGCCTGCCACGCACGCGTGCCGCCGCCAATCCTGTTGCCCAGGACCTGGGGGACCAACCGAACCGAATAAGGAGCGTTGAGCGTGGCGGCATTGGCACGGTGGTGCTATCGGCACCGGCTGGTGGTCCTGTTGCTGTGGGTGGGGGCAGTGTTCGGCCTGGGCGCGGCGAGTTCGGCCGCCGGCACGAACTACGCGAACGTCTTCTCCCTCCCGAACACGGACTCCACGACGGCGTATGACCTGATGGAGAAGGCCTTCCCGGAGCGCGCGGGCGACACCGACACGGTGGTGTGGAAGGTGGACGACGGATCGGTACGTGACGAGTCCGTACGGTCCCGGATCGAGCCCGCGCTCGAGGAGATCGGGCGGATGAAGGGGGTCGGCGAGGTCACCGACCCGTACGCGGCACAAGGAGCCGCGCAGATCAGCCGGGACGGGCGGATCGCGTACGCCCAGATCACGTTCACCGAGCAGGCGAACGCCGTCCCGATAGACCTGGCCGAGGACGTCGTCGACACGGCACAGGCCGCCGAACGGGGCGGGCTGCAGGTCGAGCTGGGCGGTCAGGCCATCGCCCGCACCCAGGAGCCGCCGCAGGGCATCGCGGAAGCGGTCGGCATCCTCGCGGCGGCAGTCGTGCTGTTCCTCGCCTTCGGCTCGCTCTTCGCGATGCTGCTGCCGATCGTCGTGGCGATCGCGGGCGTCGGCACCGGCATGATCGCGACGATGCTGATGAGCCACGTCACGGACGTACCCGAAGTGGCCCCGCTGCTCGGCTCGTTGATCGGCCTCGGCGTCGGCATCGACTACGCTCTGTTCATCGTCACCCGGCACCGGCGCGGCATCCTGCGCGGGATGAAGCCGGAGGAGGCGGCCGTGACCGCCCTCAACACCTCCGGCCGCGCGGTGCTGTTCGCGGGCGGCACCGTGTGTATCGCGCTCGCCGGAATGCTGGTGATGAATATGCGGTTCCTGGACGGCGTGGTCGTCGCGACCTCGCTCACGGTCGTGCTGAGCGTGCTGGCCGCGATCACCCTGCTGCCCGCCCTCCTAGGCCTGCTCGGCATACGGGTGCTCAGCCGCCGGCAGCGGCGCCGGCTCGCCGCGGCGGGACCGGAGCCGGCGGAGGCGAGCGGACTGGCGGCGCGCTGGTCGTCGTACGTCCAAAGGCGCCCGCGCCCGGTCGCGGCGCTGGCCCTCGTAGTCATGGCGGTCCTCGCGATCCCCGTGCTGTCGATCCGCCTCGGCGCCACCGACCAGGGCAACCACCAGGAGTCGACCACGACCCGGCAGGCCTACGACCTGCTCGCCGAGGGCTTCGGGCCCGGCTTCAACGGCCCGCTCCAGGTGGTCGTCGAGGGCGATGCCCCCGCCGGTCTGGTCGACGGCATCCGGTCGACCGAGGGGGTCGCCCAGGTGGCCGCCGTCCCGCCCGCGAACGGCGTGACGGTCATCCAGGTCGTGCCGGACACGTCGCCCCAGTCCGAGCAGACGGACCAGCTGATCGACCGGCTGCGCGACGACGTGATCCCGCAGTCGGGTGCCGAGGCCCATGTCGGCGGTGTGACGGCGGTCTTCAAGGACTTCGCGGCGGTGACCGGCGAGCGCCTGCCGTACTTCGTCGCGACGATCATCGCGCTCGGCTTCCTGCTCCTGCTGGTGGCGTTCCGTTCGCTGGTGGTGCCGTTGACGGCCGCCCTGATGAACCTCATCGCGGCCGCCGCGTCCTTCGGTGTCCTGGTGGCGATCTTCCAGTGGGGCTGGGGCACCGAGCTCATCGGCGTCGGCAAGGAGGGCCCGATCACGTCCTTCCTGCCCGTCATCATGCTGTCCCTGCTGTTCGGCCTTTCCATGGACTACCAGGTGTTCCTGGTGAGCCGGATGCACGAGGAGTGGGTGCACACGCGCGACAACGCGCGCGCCGTCCGCGTCGGCCTCGCGGAGACCAGCCGGGTCATCAACTCCGCCGCCCTGATCATGATCTGCGTGTTCAGCGCGTTCGTGCTCAGCGGCGACATGGAGGGCGCGATGGCGGGCATCGGCCTCGCGGCGGCCGTCGCCCTGGACGCCTTCATCCTGCGTACGGCCCTGGTGCCGGCCGCGATGCACATGCTCGGTAACTCGAACTGGTGGCTGCCCAACTGGCTGGAGAGTCGGCTGCCGCATCTGGCGGTCGAGCCGAAGGAGGAGGCGCCGGTGGCCGAGGAGGAGCCGGTCGTGGCGGGCCGGGCCTCCGTCGTCCACGGCTTCATACGCACCGCGGACGGTGAGCCGGTCGAGGGCGCGGCGGTGACGCTGCTGACGAAGGGCGGGCGTCAGCTGGACCGCGTGACGTCCCTGGCCGACGGCTCGTACATCGTCTCGGTTCCGGCGTCGGGGACGTATCTGCTGGCGACGACCGCGGCGTCGTACGGGTCCCGGGCGGGGCAGGTGGTCGTGACGGACGGGCCGCTTGTGTACGACGTAGAGCTGGCGGAGGGCGAGCCGGCCGAGGGTGAGGTGGACGCCGTCAACTGAAGGCGGTTGAACGGTGTTTCAGGGGCGCTCGTCGGTCCTCGGCGGGCGCCCTTTCCGTGCCCGTCTAGCCTTCGGTTTTGCCCGCCTTATCCTTCTTCTCCTTCTTCTCCTTCGCCGGGTCCGGCACCGCGTTCGTCATCCCCGGCAGGAAGTCCGTGAACAGGTCGTGCACCTCGCGCACCAACGGCCGCAGCACCCGGAACCGCGCCAGCGAGACGCCCCGCGCGGTCAGCCGGGCGCTCCGCTCGGCGAGCCGGTAACTGCGCTCACGCCCCTCGGTCCGGTCGTAGACCCAGTACAGGACGAGCCCCATCTGGGCGAGCCACATCATCTCGGGCAGCAGGTCGCGGAGTTCCTCGGGCACCTTGGTCTTCGTCGCGCCCGCCAGCACCTGGCGATGGATGTTGATGGCCTCCACGCGCGCGTGCTCCGACTCGGCGGAGAAGGGGCTGAGGGGGCTCGCGGGATCGGCGGCGTTCTTGAAGAACTGCACCGCGAACTCGTGGTACGGCGTGGCGATGTCCAGCCACGCCCTGAGGACGCCGGCGAGCCGCGCCTCCAGGTCGGTCTCCCGGGCCAGGACGTCCCGGATCGCCACCTTGTGCTCGGTGGCGATCCGGTCGTAGAAGCCCTGGATCAGGTGTTCCTTGCCCTCGAAGTAGTAGTACGCGTTGCCGACGGAGACCCCGGCCTCCTGGGCGATCGCCCGCATGGTCGTCTTGTCGTAGCCGCGCTCCTGGAACAGCCGCATGGCGGTCTCCAGGATCAGCGCGCGGGTCTGCTCGGACTTGCTGGGCGCGTCGCCCTGTTCAGGGCTGTCGTTCTTCGAGGGCACGGGACGAGAGCCTAACGAGTGGTGTTTCGGTCGGACGTCAGGAGGTCTGCGCCGCCTGGTACAGGTTCTGGGCGTCGGCGCCGAAGTACGGGCCGTACATCCGGTTCGGCAGGAAGTTGTACTTGAAGCTGTTCACCGAGGACAGCAGGCCGGTGCCCGTGGACTCGTTGAACTGCGTGAACCAGGGGCCGCCGCTGGAGCCGCCGGTCATGTTGCAGTTCATACCGTGGTCGTTCGACAGCAGGAAGTCGCGGTCGGTGGTGCCGCTGCAGTAGATGAACTTCTCGCCGTCGTACGGAGCGGCGGCCGGGAAGCCGAAGGAGTACATGCGCAGGTTGTAGCCGGTGTTGAAGGCCAGCCCCTGCCCGCCGACGACGTCCGTGAGCAGCTTGCCGTCCAGCGGGGCGACGACGGCGGCGCCGACGTCGTAGTTAATGTCCTCGCTCGCCGTCCACTGCGGTGTGGACAGGGTCTTCGACGCGGTCCACCGGCCGTAGGGGGCCTGTCCGTCGTGGTAGCCGGGCACGAAGACCCAGTTGGTGTGCCAGGCGCCCTCCAGCTTCACGCAGTGGCCCGCCGTGATCACGGTGCTCTTGTTGGCGCTGGTGACGGCGTTGCCGGAACAGGACGCCGTACGCCCCTGGTAGCTGAAGAACACCCGCCCCGCCGTGGAGACGACCGCACCGCCGCCGCTCCACTGGCCGCCGGTGTTCGGGAAGGCCAGCAGGCCGATGTCGGAGAGGGCCTTGCCGACCTCCGCGGCCGGGCTGCTGGGTGCGACGGTGGTCGCTGGACCCTTGAGGGGCGCCGAGCCGCCGTCGACGTGACCGTTGACGGTCACCAGGTCGAGCGGGGTCGCCTCGCGCATCCGCTCCGACGTCCAGAAGTCACGGGCCTGCTGTTGTGCGCCGGCCGAGACCGCGCTGACGGCGGTCGAGGTGTCGGACCTCGGCGCGGCGCTCGCGGGCGTGGCCAGGGCGCCCGCGGTGAGCAGTGCGGTGACGCCGACCAGGGCGCCGAGGAGGGGGCGGGGTATACGGGTGACGCCGGGTATGCCTCTCACGCGTACTCCTTCTGCGATGGGGGGACCGGGCGACCGGTGGGCCGCCAGGCTGACAGACAGTCGATGCGAGTGCGGAGTGGAGAACCGGGAGGCAGCGTGCCAACCCGAGCACCGTTTTGGAAGGGCGCATGCCAAAACTGGGGCCCGAAATCGAGCAGTTCAGGACGGGTTGGGCCCTCTTGACCCGGGCACCTTCTTGGCCCCGGGACCTTCTTGGCCCCGTCTCACCCCGTGGCGCAGGTGCCGCTGTCGCAGCCTGGCGGTGTGTACGTCCAGCCCTGATGCGGGTCGTACGACCACCCGTCCACGTGCTGATAGACCCGGCCGCCCCCTCGCGCTCCGCCCTGCTGTGCCCCGTCCCGCTGCGCCCCGCGCCACTTGGCGGCGGCGAGTACGGCCCCCTTGGCGAGGCGTGCCCCCGACGGAGTGCTGAGGCGATGCGCGAGCGGGCGGTGCTCGCGCAGGGCCCACAGGGTGACGATCCAGGCGGCGGTGCCCCGGTAGACCTGCCCGGCGTCGCCGACGATGGTGATCTCTTCGAGGGTGGCGCCGTGGTCGAGGCCGGGGTAGCGCCGCCGTGCCTCGTCCGACCCGGCCTGGATCAGCTCCAACGGCACCAACTGCGGCTGCCGTACGAGCCAGTCGCGCAGGAACGTGCACAGGGAGCACTGCGCGTCGTAGAGGACGGTCAGTCGACGGACCGCGGCGGGCCCGGGGCGCGAGGGGCCCAGCCCGCCGACGGCGACGGCGTCGTCCGTCACGCCGGTCACGTCGTTCACGCCCCGGCCGACGGGGCGACCCAGTCCTGCGGGGCGACCGGCGGCATCTGCTCCCGCTCCATCACCCCGCGCCGCCGGATCTTGTTGAGCACGTAGACGTTGCCCAGGTGCATCACGCCGAGCACCAGCAGCACCACCCCGAGCTTGGTCGACAGGGCCTCGAAGATGCCGCGGGTGTCGAGGACGGTCCCGTCGTCGCTCAGGTACAGCGCGACGAAGCCGAGGTTGACGAGGTAGAAGCCGACCACCAGCAGGTGGTTCACGGCGTCCGCGAGCTTCTCGTTCCCGCGCAGCACGTCGGCGAGGAAGATCCGTCCGTTACGGCTGAGAGTGCGGGCCACCCAGATGGTCAGCGCGATGCTGACGACCAGGTAGATGACGTAGGCGATGACCGTGCGGTCCATTGCCCTCCCCCTTCTGAACACGTTCAAAATGCTGACGAGGAAGACTCTAGACCTCTGCTTTGAACATGTTCAACTCGGTTGAGTGAGGGCTGCGTCACGCCTTCGTCGGGCCTGCATCGCGCCTGCGCCACGCCTGTTTCATGGCCTGCGCCCGAGCTCCGGCCGCTTGGAGTAGTCCGTGAACCCGATGACGTTCCCCCAGGGGTCGGCCATCTCGACGGTCCAGCCGGTGGCCACCGGGAACGCCGCGTCGAGCGGTGCGATGCCCGCGTCGGTCAGCGCCCGCGCCGCCGCCCGCGCGTCCGGCACCTCCAGCCATACGTGCGGGGAGGGCCACGGCGGCGTCCGATGCCTCAACTCCTCCTCCTGCCGCAGCAGGATGCCCGGCGTCTCGCCCCCGACCTTCAGCAGCGCGATCCCGGCCTCGTCGAGCCGGAACCCGACCGTGAACCCGGCCCGCTCGTAGAACCGGAGGGCCTCACCGAGGTTGCCGACCGGCAGCAGCACGTTGTCGAACCCGAGCAGTTCGTAGGACTCGTCATCTGACATGCCGTCAGAATAAGGGGATGATCCGCCGGAACCGGTGATTGTCAGTGGTGGCTCGTACTGTCGGCGGCATGGGAATCGTGACGTTCGTCGACGAGACGACAAGCGGGGGCCGTAGCGACGGCTGGGGGCTCGAGATCGCCGAGGAGCGGCTCACCGTGCGCGAGTTGATCCGGCGCCGGGTGTTCCAGGAGGTTGCCGAGTACAACGCGCGCACGCCGGAGGTCTTCCAGGGACTCGTACAGCCCCAGGACGCGGAGCGCGTGCTGAACGGCTACGCCATTCGTGCGGCCCGCCGGATCGACGCCGAGGCGCAGACCGAGCTCGCCCTCGGGGCCTTCGCCGGCAACGGCTTCCTCGTGCTCGTGGGGGACCGTCAGGTCACCGGTCTCGACGACGAGATAGAGCTCGGGCTCGGCACCGAGATCACGTTCCTCAAGCTCGTACCGCTGGTGGGTGGCTGATGATCGACTCTCCGTCCGCGTACGCGCGGCTGGTCCGCGAGGTCGTCGACCTCGTCCAAGCCGAGGACACCGAACGGCTCGTTCCCGAACTGCTCACCCTCGCCGCGATGACCAACGACCACTGGGGCTGGGAGGGCCGCAAGGTCATCGACGCGGTCCTCGCCGCGGACGACCGGTTCCAGGCGGAGCTCGTGCACCGGCTGGCCGCCCGCTACCACGAGCTGGAACCCGGCACGCCCCCGCGCCGCAGCATCGTGGCCCTGCTCGCCGGCCTTCGCAAGATGCGGCCGGACGCCGTGGGAGAGCCGATCGACACCCGGTCCGCGCTGATCAGCCTGGCCGCGGAGCAGGACGTGCACCACGACACCCGTCTGCTGATCCGGCTCGCGGAACTGGAGCGCGCCGACGGGCGCGAGCTGCCCGGCGAGTTCGTCGCCGTGATCCGCCGCTCGCACCTGACGCTGTGGAACGGCAAGGACGAACTGGGGGCACTGGCCGCGCAGCTCCCCGCACCGGTCGTGAACCCAGGCGAGGCATGGTCCGACCGGGCTCTTGCGGAGTTGTCCGAGGTGTCCGAGGTTTCCGAGCTCGGCGACGACTGGCGGCGGCTGCTCGCCCACGCCGCCACCGCGACGGCGGCCCGCCCCTCCGCGAAGTGGGACAAGGCCGGCCGCGCACTCATCGCGTCGCTCGGCGCCGACGAGGTGCGCGAGCGCCTGCTGACCTGGCTGCGGCTGGTGGGCAGGCCACGCACCCGCCCCCTCCTCAACCAGGCTTACGGTGCGGATCCCAACGCGACCTTCGACGCGTACAACGCCGATGCGCTGCGGGGCCTGGCCTGGCTGCCCTCCCTGCTGCCCCCGCACCCCGAGACCGCCCGCACCCTGGGCGCGCTGGTCGAGACCTCCCTGCGCAAGGTGCCGGGCCTCGGACCGGTGAACCCCAAGGTCGCCAATGCCGGAGTCAACGCCCTGGCCCGCATCGACGGCGAGACGGCCCTCGCCGAACTGGCCCGCCTCGCCACCCGCGTCACCTACAAGGGCACGCTCAAGCTGCTGAACGCCGCCCTGGACGCCCGCGCGAAGGCGATGGGCCTCGGTCGCGAGGAGGTCGAGGAACTGGCCGTACCCGCGTACGGCCTGACAGCGGTGGGCCGCGCGGAGCACCGGCTCGGCGAGGCCACGGCGCTGCTCGACGTGCACGGCCCCAAGGTGGCGTTGAGCTGGCGCAACGCGGCCGGCAAGGCGGTCAGGAGCGTGCCCGCCGCCGTGCGACGCGACCACGCCGAGGAGCTCAAGGAGCTGAAGGCGGCGGCCAAGGACATCGACAAGATGCTCTCGGCCCAGAGCGAGCGCCTGGACCGCCAGTTCCTGGCCCGCCGCACCTGGCCTTATGCCACCTGGCGCGAGCGCTACCTCGATCACCCTCTGGTCGGCACGCTGGCCCGCCGCCTCCTGTGGACGGTCGACGGTACGACGGTCGGGTACGCGGACGGTGAACTGCGTACGTTGGCGGACGCACCGGTGACCGACGGCACGCACGTCGAACCCTGGCACCCGGTCGGCCACGAACCCGCCGAGATCCTCGCCTGGCGCGACTGGCTGGAGCGGCACGGCATCACCCAGCCCTTCAAGCAGGCCCACCGCGAGGTGTACCTGCTCACGGACGCCGAGCGTGCGACGGCGACGTACTCCAACCGCTTCGCCGCGCACATCCTCCGCCAGCACCAGTTCCACTCCCTGGCCGCGGTGCGGGGCTGGCACAACAAGCTGCGCCTGTCCGTCGACGACGAGGCGCCGCCCGCCGTCCGGGAGTTGCCCCAGTGGGGCCTGCGCGCCGAGTACTGGATCGAGGGCGACGGCGGCGAGAACTACGACGACATCACCGAGTCCGGCAGCTTCCTGCGGCTGCGCACCGACCAGGTCCGCTTCTACCCGATCGACGCCCCGCAGAACTCGGCGCACTGCTGCGGCGGCGAGTACCGCATGTGGCTGCGCGACGGCGTGGCTCCGGTCGAGCCACTGCCCCTCACTGACGTCCCGTCCCTGGTCCTGTCGGAAGTCCTGCGTGACATCGACCTGTTCGTCGGCGTGGCAAGCGTCGGCAACGACCCGACCTGGCAGGACGGCGGCCCGGACGGCCGCTTCCGCGAGTACTGGACGTCGTACGGCTTCGGTGAACTGGGTGTCGGCGCGGAAACCCGCCGCGCCCTGCTCGAACGCCTGATACCGAGGCTGGCGATCGCCGACCGCTGCACGATCGAGGGCCGCTTCCTGCACGTGAAGGGCGAACGCCACACGTACAAGATCCACCTCGGCTCGGGCAACATCCTCATGACCCCGAACGACCAGTACCTGTGCATCGTCCCCAAATCCAACCCGGCCGCCCCGCAGACGGGCTACCTGCCGTACGAGGGCGACCGGATGCTGGCGGTGATCCTGAGCAAGGCGATGATGCTGGCCGACGACACGAGGATCACGGACCCGACGATCCTGAGCCAGCTATGAGCAGGACACCCTCCGCGTACTCACCGCGATGTCGTCCATCCGGATGTCGTACGCCGACGGTGTCGGGTCGGCCTGATACAGCTGCCAGCCCAGCTTCAGCTTGTCGAAGGTCGGGAAGGTGAAGGGATCCGCCGTGCCGCCGTGCTGGTTCGTGGAGACCGTGAGGTCGGGCTGCTCGACGCCGTCGAAGTAGACCGTGACGCGGTTGTCGGCGGCGTCCAGGTGGAACTCCACGCACTGCCACTTGCCGGCGGCGGCCGGTGCGGAGGTCTTCCAGGACGTCCAGTCGCCCGTGGGGCCGAGGTCGGAGCCGACGCCCCAGAAGTTGCCGCGGTCGGTGGGGGCGTACTGGCCACCCAGGGGGCGGACCAGTGTGGGGGAGTCAGAACCGGATGCCTCGGCGATCGTCCAGTGGGCCCAGTCGGGGGCCGTCGGGAAGGCGTCGACGCGCAGGCGCAGGCGGGCCCAGTAGCTGTTGCCGGGGGCGGCCAGGTCGGGGAAGACGAGGAAGGCCCGGCCGTTGCCCTCGGTGTGGAGGCGGAGTTCGCGGCCGTAGCCGGTGCTGCTGGGAGCGACGGTCAGGGTGCCGTTGGAGGTGTCGGCGGTCCAGCCGTGTCCTTCGGAGACGGAGCCGAGGGGGAGGCGGTCGAAATTCTCCCGGGCCAGAGTTCCGTAGTACGTGGGGGCTGCGGAGGCAGTGGGGGGTATCGCGAGCAGTGCGGCCGCTGCGGCGGAGAGTGCGGCTGCGGCTTTCCTCAGGAGGGCCATGGGAGCAGTGTGCAACTGGAGTCACACAAGTAACAGGCACCGCAGGGGAGTTGGCTGGAGCAGGTGCGCTGCGTGTCTTGATCCCTTGAGCTCTCAACCCCCGTTCGACTGACCTGCCTTCAGGATCTCCGCCACGTCCAGGGTGACCTTGGCGCCGATGGAGTCGGGGAGGGCGACGATCTCGCCGGGGGCGTGGGGGCGGTGGTTCTCGTACTTGTCCCCGGCGGGGTCTGTGAGGACGTGGAGGCGCTGGTGCTTGCGGTCGACGATGACGTAGACGGGGACCTTGGCGTTGGCGTAGGCGGCGACCTTGGTGCGCAGGTCGGTCCTCCAGTTGCTGGAGGTGACCTCGACAACGAGGCGGAAGACGGCGGGGTCGTAGCAGTTGTTCTCGATGTAGTGGTCATCGATGTCGGCGTCCACGACGCACAGGTCGGGGGTGGCGAAGTCCTCGACGCCATCGGGGAGCCAGATGCTGACGTTCTGAAAGACCTCGGTTTCGCCGTCGTCCAGCCCGGCTGCGCGAAAGGGGCGGGACAGTCGGTCCAGGGCTCGGGCATGGGGAGCATCCGGGGACGGGGTCACGAGGATCTGGCCTCCGATGATCTCGACGCGGTACCCCGGATGGCGCTCCATGATCTCGTCGGCCAGGGCCGTCAGCGGCCGGTCGGGGTACGGCCGCTCGACAGGTGCTGTGGACATCACGTGCCTCCTGTGGGGTGGTGTCGAGAGCATCATCGTAGGCCGGACACCACCCGCACGTCCTTCACGATCACGTTCACTCGAACGTGTCTCCGCACGCCAGAGGGCCCCGCTCCCACCGGAAACGGGGCCCTCACAGCCGTACGCGAAGTCGTACCGAATACGCCCTCAGAACCGGCGCGTGATCAGTGCCTTCTTGACTTCCGCGATCGCCTTCGTGACCTCGATGCCGCGCGGGCAGGCGTCCGTGCAGTTGAAGGTCGTGCGGCAGCGCCAGACGCCGTCCTTGTCGTTGAGGATCTCGAGGCGCTGTTCGCCGGCCTCGTCGCGCGAGTCGAAGATGAAACGGTGCGCGTTGACGATGGCGGCCGGGCCGAAGTACTGGCCGTCGTTCCAGAACACCGGGCACGAGGAGGTGCACGCGGCGCAGAGGATGCACTTCGTGGTGTCGTCGAAGCGCTCGCGGTCCTCGGCGGTCTGGAAGCGCTCGCGCGTCGGCTCGTTCGTGTCCTTCGTGATGAGGAAGGGCATGACGTCCCGGTACGCCTGGAAGAACGGCTCCATGTCGACCACGAGGTCCTTGAGGACCGTCAGGCCCTTGATGGGCTCGACCGTGATCGGCTTCTCGGGGTTGATGTCCTTGATGAGGGTCTTGCAGGCAAGGCGGTTCTTGCCGTTGATCCGCATCGCGTCGGAGCCGCAGATGCCGTGGGCGCAGGAGCGGCGGAAGGTCAGCGTGCCGTCGAGCTCCCACTTGATCTTGTGGAGGCCGTCGAGGACGCGCTCCTTCGGGTCGATCTCCAGCTGGAAGTCTTCCCAGATCGCCTCGGCCGAGATCTCCGGGTTGAAGCGGCGGACCCGGAAGGTGACCGTGATGTAGGGGGACGCGGCGGACTCTGCCTCCACCTTGTCCATAACGGGGGTAGCCATCAGTACTTACGCTCCATCGGCTGGTAGCGGGTCTGGACGACCGGCTTGTAGTCGAGACGGATGGACTCGGCGCCGTCGTCGCCCACCTCGCGGTACGCCATGGTGTGGCGCATGAAGTTGACGTCGTCGCGGTTCGGGTAGTCCTCGCGGTAGTGACCACCGCGGGACTCCTTGCGGGCCAGCGCCGACACCGCCATGACCTCGGCCAGGTCGAGCAGGTTGCCCAGCTCGATGGCCTCCAGCAGGTCGGTGTTGAACCGCTTGCCCTTGTCCTGGATCGAGACGTTCCTGTAGCGCTCGCGCAGCTCCGCGATCTTCTCGACCGCCGTCTTGATCGTCTGCTCGGTGCGGAACACCATGACGTTCGCGTCCATGGTCTCCTGCAGCTCCTTGCGGAGCGTCGCCACCCGCTCGGTGCCGGTGGAGGTGCGCAGCCGCTCCACCTGCTCGACCACGAGCTCCGCCGGGTTCTCCGGGAGCTCGACGTAGTCCGCCCTCTGGCTGTACTCCGCCGCCGCGATGCCGGCCCGCTTGCCGAACACGTTGATGTCCAGGAGCGAGTTCGTGCCCAGGCGGTTGGCGCCGTGGACGGACACGCAGGCGACCTCGCCGGCCGCGTACAGGCCCGGGACCACCGTCGTGTTGTCCGCCAGGACCTCACCCTCGACGTTCGTCGGGATGCCGCCCATGGCGTAGTGCGCGGTCGGCTGGATCGGGATCGGGTCCGTGTACGGCTCGATACCGAGGTACGTCCGCGCGAACTCGGTGATGTCGGGCAGCTTGGCGTCCAGCTGCTCCGGCGGGAGGTGCGTGAGGTCCAGGTAGACGTGGTCGCCCTCGGGACCGCAGCCGCGGCCCTCGCGGATCTCGGTGTAGATGGAGCGCGAGACGACGTCACGGGACGCGAGGTCCTTCATGACCGGCGCGTACTTCTCCATGAAGCGCTCGCCGTCCTTGTTGCGGAGGATGCCGCCCTCACCGCGGGCGCCCTCCGTCAGCAGGATGCCCATGCGCCAGATGCCGGTCGGGTGGAACTGGAAGAACTCCATGTCCTCCAGCGGCAGGCCGCGACGGTAGACCGCCGCCTGGCCGTCGCCCGTCAGCGTGTGCGCGTTCGACGTCACCTTGAAGAACTTGCCGGTGCCGCCGGAGGCGTAGATCACGGCCTTCGCCTGGAAGACGTGGATCTCGCCGGTCGCCAGCTCGTACGCGACGACGCCCGCCGACTTCTTGACGCCGTCGACCTCGGTGATCAGCTGGTCCAGGACGTAGAACTCGTTGAAGAACTCCACGCCGTGCTTGACGCAGTTCTGGTACAGCGTCTGGAGGATCATGTGGCCGGTGCGGTCGGCCGCGTAGCAGGACCGGCGGACCGGGGCCTCACCGTGGTTACGGCTGTGACCGCCGAAGCGGCGCTGGTCGATCGTGCCGTTCGGCGTGCGGTTGAACGGCAGGCCCATCTTCTCCAGGTCGAGGACGGAGTCGATGGCCTCCTTCGCCAGGATCTCGGCGGCGTCCTGGTCGACCAGGTAGTCACCGCCCTTGACCGTGTCGAAGGTGTGCCACTCCCAGTTGTCCTCCTCCACGTTGGCCAGCGCGGCGGCCATACCGCCCTGCGCGGCGCCCGTGTGGGAGCGGGTGGGGTAGAGCTTGGTCAGCACGGCGGTGCGGCTGCGCTTCGTCGACTCGATGGCGGCGCGCATACCGGCGCCACCGGCGCCGACGATGACGGTGTCGTACTTGTGGATCTTCATGGGTGGATTACCTCAGCCCCGTGCCTAGCGGATGTTCGGGTCGAAGGTGAAGATCACCAGCGTGCCCAGCAGGATGGTGAACACCGTGGCGGTGTAGAGCAGGCCCTTGAGCCACAGGCGGGTGTTCGCGCGCTCCGCGTAGTCGTTGATGACCGTGCGCAGGCCGTTGGCGCCGTGCAGCATCGCGAGCCAGAGCATCAGCAGGTCCCAGACCTGCCAGAAGGGGCTCGCCCAGCGGCCCGCCACGAAGGCGAAGCCGATCTTCGACACGCCGCCGTCCAGCACGAGCTGGATCAGCAGGTGGCCGATGACCAGGACCACCAGCACGACGCCGGACAGTCGCATGAAGAGCCAGGCAGCCATCTCGAAGTTGCCCCGCGTGGCCTTCGGGGTCTTCTTGGTGCGCTTGCGCGGGGCCTCGATGAGGGGGGCCGGGTTGTCGACGTTGTAGAGGGACTCGCCCTCGACAGGGCCGATACCGGTCGCGGTCTTCTCAGTGGTGGACATGGGCGTCAGCTCCCGAACAGTTCACGAGCGGCGTGGCCGAGGACGGGGTAGATCGCCCCGAGCATCAGCACGACCCACAGGCCGACGACGGACCACAGCATCTGCTTCTGGTAGCGCGGGCCCTTCGACCAGAAGTCGACGGCGATGACACGCAGGCCGTTGAGCGCGTGGAAGAGGATGGCGGCGACGAGGCCGTACTCCAGCAGCGCGACGATCGGCGTCTTGTACGTGGCTACGACCTTGTCGTAGTCCTCGGGGGAGACACGGACGAGAGCAGTGTCCAGCACGTGAACGAACAGGAAGAAGAAAATGAGGACGCCGGTGACTCGGTGAGCCACCCAGGACCACATTCCTTCCCGGCCGCGGTACAGCGTTCCAGCCGGCACGGAAGTTCCTCCGGGAGCGGGGATTGGGGCCGCGCCGGCTTGTGCTGTCGGTCGGGCCCGGCCGGGTACGGTCCACCGGCCCTCAGCATCGTATCCACGTGTCGCCGCGCGGCTTAGCGGGGGGCTGGGTATGTGATCAAAGTGGCACGCGGATGGGGTATTGGCGGCTAATGGGGTGGGGTGTCCCGTTATTTGCCGGGTGCCGGTTCGTTGTGGCTGGTCGCGCAGTTCCCCGCGCCCCTCAGGTGCGTCAGCAGCCTGCCCCTTGCGAGGCGCCGGAGCTCCTCTGCTGCCACCACGCGTTCTTCCTCCGGATCGTTCGTCAATCGTGACCGGATGCCTGCCAGCACGTGGTCGAGCGCCTCGTTCGGCGCCAAGTGGTCCAGGCAGATGACGAATGCGTGTCCGAACTTGGCCTCGTATGCGGCGTTCGCGGCATCAAGTGCCGTATATGCCGCCCCGTACACACCCTCCGGCAGCGCCGGCAACGTTTCTCCTGCCAGGGCCTCCGCCAGATCGCCCGGCATCAGGTCGTACGCCGCCTCGTCGGACGCGGCGAGCAGGGAGTCGATGTCGGGGTACGGGCGGTGGTCCGCGATGCGGTCGGCCCAGCGGGGGCTGTGGAGGCAGGTCAGGAGCGTTCGCAGGATGTCGTCGTCGGGGGCAGAGTTGAAGGACTCCAGCGCTGTGGGTGACGGTGGAGTTCGGGTCTGCTCGGGCAGCGACGGTATGGCGACTCGGCCAGGAAGGTGTGTGGGCGTCACGTGGGTTTCGGCAGGGGAATCTGGGGCAGGAGTGGCGCCACGTTACCGAGTGTGGACGTGAGGTGTCCGACGGATGCCCGAATTTCAGCCGAACGGGAGAGTTTCGGAACGTGTGGTGGACGCCTGAGGGTGGTCACAGGGCCTAGGTTGGCGCCGTGAGCCAGCACAGGCGCCGGGCACCGGCGAAGAGGGCCGTGAAGCAGACGTGGGTGCTGATCGTCGTGGTGGTCCTCGTGACGGTCGCGGCCGGGGTGAGCCTCGGGCTCCTGGCCACCGGTGACGACGGAGGGCCGGGCGGGTCGCAGCAGGGTCGGTCGGCCGCGGGCACGTCCGAGGCCGCTTCGCCCTCCGCCCCGAGCAGGATGCCGAGCCCGACTCCGACGCCCACCCGGGCGTATCCGGTCTCGAAGGCCCCCCGCACCATCCCGGCCGTGGAGTCCCACACCGCCGCCCGCGGGCCCGGCTGGCGTCCGGCGCGCGGGCAGCGTGTCGTCGTGAGCGACGCAGAGCTTGCCGACGAGGGGCGGATCGTCGCCGGGGAGCTGGGGCTGACGTACGCCGGTGAGAAGGACGATGTGCGGGCCGGGGATCTGAGGCTGGCCCTGAACGACGACGAGGGCGCGGACCCGGAGTCATACACCATGACCGTGCGCGGCGGGCGCGTGACCATCAGCGGGCCGGGCGAGGCGGGGGTCTTCTACGGGACGCGGACGCTCAAGCAGGAGGTGCACGGCGGCGGAACGGCTCCGGAGGGGGTCGTACGGGACGAGCCGGCCAAGCCCGTGCGGGGGTTCATGCTCGACATCGCCCGCAAGCACTTCACCGCCGACTGGATCGAGGATCGGGTGCGGGAGCTGGGGGACCTGAAGTTCAACCAGCTGGGGCTGCACTTCTCCGACGACCAGGGGTTCCGGATCGAGTCCGATTCGCATCCCGAGGTCGTGTCGCAGCAGCATCTGACCAAGGCGCAGGTCAGGAAGATCGTCCAGCTGGCGGCCAGTCGGCACATCACCGTCGTGCCCGAGATCGACTCGCCCGGGCATCTGGGGGCGGTCATCGCCGCGCATCCGCAGTTGCAGTTGCGGAACGTCTCGGGCGTCGCCACGCGCGGAGCGATCGACATCTCCAACCCCGACTCCGCCACGATCGTCGACGACCTGCTCAATGAGTACGCCGGCCTCTTCCCCGGCGGTCAGTGGCATCTCGGCGGGGACGAGTACCAGGCGCTGACCGTGTCCGACCCGGAGGTGACCTACCCGCAGCTCGCCGCCGCCGCGCGGGAGGCCTACGGCTCCGGCGGGACCGTCGCCGACCTGACCACCGGATGGCTCAACGACCGCGCCGACACGGTCCGGGCGCACGACCGGGTTCCCCGCGCCTGGAACGACGGGTTCTTCCGGGGCACGTCCGTCCAGCCGGACAAGGAGATCCAGGTCGCGTACTGGACCGGCAAGGAGATCGGTGCGCGGCTGCCGGTGGAGTATCTGAGGGCCGGGCGTGAGCTGATCAATTACAACGACGAGTTCCTGTACTACGTGCTCGGGCAGCCGCAGACCTTCGTCTATCCCACGGGCGAGCGGATCTACGAGCAGTGGACGCCGCGGGTCGTGCGGGGGACGGTGGCCGTGCCGGCCGGCTACGACGAACAGATCCTGGGAGGGTCCTTCGCGGTGTGGTGCGACCTCGCGAACGCACAGACTCAGGCGCAGGTCGCGGCCGGGATCCGGATGCCGTTGCGGGCGACGGTGCAGAAGCTGTGGGACGCGGGGAAGCCGGAGCTGTCCTGGACGGAGTTCAGGGCGCTCGCCGACCGGCTGAACTGAGCTGAGCTGTGGAATTGGCCCATACGGCTGCGAACCCCCGTACGACTGTGGTGTATTCGGCCCGAGCCGAACCGAGCAGCCAGGGGGAACCGGGATGGGCTACTGGGGGTACTTCGTCGTGGGCCGCGGTGAGCGGCCGCTGGCGGAGCTGGACGCGCTGGCCGGCGCCGAGGGGATGACCCTGCGCGATCAGGCGCCGGGCGGCTGGCAGGTGTGGGAGTACCCGAGCGGGGACGGGGAGGTCGGGAACATGAACGCCCTGGCCGACGAGACCGGGGCGCCCGCGCTCTTCGGGTACGTCATGGACAGCGACTGCGTGGTCGTGGAGGCGGCGGCTCCGGAGAGCGGGGCGTGGACGACCTGTCTGGCGCGGGCCGCCATGGCCGGGTACCTCGGCGCGGGGGACGAGGGGCTCACGGTCGAGGACTACTTCCTCGAACCCGGTGACGCCGCCGAGCGGGCCGTCGCCTGGGCCGCCGAGGCCGGGCACGACGTGAACGCCGAGTCACTGATCGACGTACTCACCGCTGAAGCGGATCCTTTGGCCGAAAACCTCTTCTTCCGGCTGCTCGACCGGCTCGGCGTCGTGCCCCTGTGACACTCACGGGCCGTTGCACGCAGTAAGGGGAGGTGCGGGCTCCGTTAAGGAAGGAGCCTTCCAGGGGCCTGTGCGGGGACCCCGACCCTCATGACTGACCCGCTTAGGGAGGCGTGGATGAGCCTGGTGGAACTGATCGCTCAGGCCGACGAACGCGGACTGGCCGCCAGCGGGTTGGCTTGTTTGGATCGGTGTGTGCCCCTGCTGGGCGGTGACGACGAGGTGCTGCGGCCGCTGTGGGCGAACCTCGCGGCCGGCGGGGACCCGGCCGCGTGGGGTGAACTGCTGGACCAGGTGCGCGCGAAGCTGGGCGTCGCGGAGGCCGTGGACGACGAGGACGTCGAGGACGAGGCCGCGCTGCTCGCCCGGCGGATGCTGGCCGCCGCTCCTGCCGTACGGTCCGCCCCCGAGGCGCGCATATGGGCCGACGCCTGTTCGGTCGCCGCGCTGCAGATCCACCGGCTTCTCGACCCCGCGGCGGACGACGCGTCCTCGGCCGGTGCCCTGCCTCAGGCTCTCAACTCCGTACGAGCAGGTGGGGTTCCCGTCGAGGGCCGTGCGCAGGGCATGTCGCCGCTCGTCGCCGCCGAACTGCGCCGCCAGGTCGGCGTCCTGGAGCTCCTCGCCCAGCACGGTGCGGGCGGGCTGCGGCGGGCGCTGGAGGTGTCGACGGAGGGGCGGCGCGTGCTGCGGGCGGTGGTGTCGCGGCGGGCTCGGGGGAGGGGCTGACCTCCTCGGGCGGCCGTCAGCTCATCAGCCACTTCACCACCGCGTCGCCGTAGTCGGCCGTCTGCGCGTAGAAGGCGGTCAGGTCGCGGTGTGTCGCCGCGTAGAGGCCGCGCATTTCGGGTTCCGCGTCCGGCGCGCCGTACGGCCGCAGCAGTTGCACGCGCGCGTGCCGCCACAGGTCGTCGAAGTCGGCCGCCTTGAGGTAGTCGGCGACCCCGGCCACCTGGGACGCGGTGAGCACCAGGAACGGGGGCAGGGACGAGTGGGTGTGGAACACCGGGCGGCCGCCGAGGACCACACGGGTGCGGGGGCCTTCCGGTGCGTGGTTCGGGGGGATGCCGGAGTAGAGGAGCTCGACCTCGCCGTACAGCTTGTCGAGCACCTCCTCGCGATGCCGGCCGATCCGCTCCCGCACGGTGTCCCAGTCGTCCTCGAAAAGACGCTGGAACCAGGTTGCGCTGTTGCGCAGCGCCGAGGGCGGCACCGCGCGGAGATGGAAGTACATGCTCATCAGTGACTGGAGCGCACGGGAGCGGCGAAGCGTCACTCTCGCGTCAACCCGGGCTGCCGCGTAAACCTGGTTTCTGAGGGAGTCCTGTGCCCGTGCTGGGGTGGAGGTGCGATGGTCCTGCACCGGTCCCGGGCAGCCCGCGGATCCGGGTGACGAAACACTGTTCGGGCACGCTCTCAAGAATGTGACGACTCAGCAGGAAACCAGGCCCCCAGCCGCGACGAAGCCGGTGCGGTGGGCGGCGGACGCCGTGGCGACGATGCGCGAGGGGGCGCGGCTGCGGCTCGACTACTCGGCGCAGAGCCTGTGGCGGGTCGACCGGATGATCGACGGACTGCGCGGCGAGCGGACGCCGTACGCCGCCGTGGAGAACGTGCTGCGCGGTCTCGGTGCGTACGCCGGTGAGGTGATCGCCCGTCAGACCGGCGCCGAGTGGTGGACCTCGGGCGGCGACTTCTGGATCCGCACGCCCGACGGACGGCTGTGGGACCCGATCGACGAGGCCCGGCGGTGTTTCGCGGGCGACGGGTCGCTGCGGCTGCTGTGCCGGGACGCGACGCGTGGGGAGTCGCGGCGGTAGGGCGACGGCATGGGCATGGCTCGGCCGGGACCCTGTGAATGGGTGGGGTCCCGGCCGGGTCAGGGGCTTCTCGGCGGGTTGTGGCGCGTACGCCGGTGAGGTGATCGCCCGTCAGACCGGCGCCGCGTGGTGGACTTCGGGCGGCGACGCCCAGTGGCGGACAGTTCGATGCCTTGGGCTGAGGTCAGCCGATGGCGATGCGGGGATGGGCGGACGGTGTGATCCAGCTCATGATGCGGTCCATGGTGGCCCGGGGTACCGAGACGCAGCCCGCTGTGGCGCCGTTGCCGTTGACGTGGAGGAAGATGCCGGCGCCGCGGCCGGGTGTGGCGGGCCAGCGGTTGAAGTTGATGACGAGTGCCTTGGCGTACTGGGTGGGGTAGTTGATGAGGTGCTCGCTGCCGTGGTCGCCGGACTCGGTGAGCGGGAAGTCCGCGCCCGCTTCGCCGTGCATGGAGTTGTAGAACTTCGACTCGGGGTCCTCCACCCACCAGTCGTCGTCAGTGACCACGTGGTACGGCATCGCGGTGCCGCCTGCCACGTGGCCGAAGCCCTCGGTGATCGTGTAGGTGCCGGAGGGGGTGGTGTAGGTGCCCTGGCGGCGGGTTGCCCCGTCGGTCACGCCGTTGGAGCCGACGCGGCCCGCGGTTGTGCTGAACTGCGCCTTCCAGCCGGAGGAACCCTTGGCCCAGGCGGTGACGGTGGCGTAGGAGCCGCCGGCCTTGACGGTGATCAGCTGGGTGGCATCGCCGGCCTCGACCGGTACCGGGAAGTCGGGCGCGGCAGGGGCGGCGGACACGGTGTCCGCCGTACCGCCGGGCGACGCTCCCGCGTCGCTTGCCGCAGCACTGGTCTCCTTCGCGGCGTCGGATGCGGAGGCGGACGCCGAGGCCGAGGCGGACGCGTGGTCGGAGGCGGGCGGGCCGGCGGACGGGGACACGGAGGCGCTCGGCGACGTGGAGCCGGAGGTGTCGGCAGGGCTCTCCTCCGGCGTTTGCGACACCTCGACCGAGTGCGCGGCAGCCGCCTGTGAGTCGTCCTGCCCACCGCAGGCGGACGTCACTGCCAGAACACCGACGACGGTCGTGGTGATCAGAACTTGGCGGGGGAAGACTTGCACGCTGAGATCCTTACAAATGGGCGTGTTTCGGGGCGTGTTGGGGAGGAGCGGCAGGTGCAGGGGTTGGCCTGGCGGGCAGGGTGACGAAGCGCATGGGCGGTGTGGCACGGCACGGCGGCGGTGCGCCAGGGCGGCTCGACCTGCGCCGACGGTCGGCCGGGTCGCCGGTCGCCGGGTTTCGGGGCGCGATGTCAGCCTTCGGTCACGTCCGGACCGGGCAGGGAGCCCGAGCAGGTGGCACGGCCGAAGGTGCCGGTGGCGGTGGCGCTTTGGACGTGCCGGCCGCGGATGGCGAGGGTGCAGCGGGCCTGGCCGCCCTGTTCGGTGAGGATGATGCTGACGGTCGGGTCCTGGACGAGGGGGACGTCGACGGTCTTGCGCCAGGGCAGGGCGGCCGCCTTGACGACGGTGGCCTGACCGGTTTCGCTGCGGGCCTGGTAGGTGATGTCGGCGGTGCCGGTGCCCGTCACCTCGTAGGTCACCGCGGCGGTGGGAGTGCGGCGTTCCGGCTTCCCGTCATCCTCGCCCCCCGGGTCGAGCACTCCGTAGAGGACGAGGCCGGCGCAGGCGACCAGAGCGGCGCCGGCGATGAGTATCGCGGTGCGATCGCCGGTCGGTTTTCTCGGTCTTTCGACATCCGGTTCCACGGTTTCGGGTTCCCGGGTTTCGGTGCTCATGGGCGATTCCCCCCTCGAAATCAAAAGTGTTCAGGACCGATCCGGGCGGGTTATACACGATCCCCCAGGTCGATTACCAGCGAGCGGAAATATCGGACACCCAGCGGCCTCTTTGATGTCAACTGTCCACGATGTCCACTCGCTTGACATTGCATCAGCGAAACGAATAGAAACTCGGCGCCGCTACCCATGGCCACTGCGTCCGTGCAGGTAGACCCAGGTTCGGGGCGGCATGTTTGGACCAAGACGGACAAGGAAAGGTTTGACGTGAGACCCAGACTGGGCAGGCTTGTGGCGTGCCTTGTGGTGGCTGCGATAACAAGTACCGCGCTACCTCAGGTCGCTTATGCGGCGCCCGCTGATGAGGGTGACGGCAAGGGGATTGTCGACACCGTCAAGGGCTGGTTCGCGGATGACGATGATGATAGCGGCGGA
>NZ_LLZG01000091.1 GCF_001509475.1 Streptomyces regalis | reverse complement strand
CAGGGCTGATCGGCCGACGGACACCAACAGGACGTGGAGCCGGGCACGACTGGTCGAACAGCAGACACCACCGGACGCGGAATCGAGCACAACTGATCGAGCGGCGGACACCGTCGGACGCGGAGTCGGGCAAGGCTGATCGGGTGGGCCATCGTCGGGTTCCTCCCGGGACCGCGCAGCCAGGTGGCCCGGCACAGGTCCGCGTCCCGGGCCGCTTCCTGGACGGACGTGGGCCTGAATCGCCGCATCCTTGGCCGTCGGTGCCGCCGACCGGCCTCGTTCGCCGTCGAGGCCCCGCGTCCTTCGCGGGCCGCGGCCACCGCCGGGCGTCTTCCCCGGCGGCACCGAGACGCCGTACCGGCGTGATCCGACGGGCAGAGCAGCAGCCACGATATTCACGGGCGGGGCAGCCACGGCACTTGGCTGGTCCCTCGCACAGTCGTCACCCCGGCGTCCGCCCGCCCCACAGTGGGCCGAACCGTGCCCATTCGTAGCCCCACCGGTCGATGCGCCGGCTCTCCAGGCGGCGGCGGAGGGCGCGGCCGGCGAGGAAGGGCACGGACGCGGCGCACATGCCTGCGAGGCCGCCGACCAGTGCGGCTCGTGAGCGGGCCTCGGACGGGGTGGCGGGCTGGGTCACCAGGCGGCCCTGGGGGTCCGTCCAGACGGTGACCGGCGTGCCGACGCCGCTGCCGGGCCGGACCCGGGCCTGACCGGTGTGCGCGGAACCGTCCTGCGCGCTCCAGCGGACCTTCGCCCACACACTCACGCCGCTCAGCGTGCCGGAACGCGCGTCGGTCGTGCCCGGCGCCTGCTCGGTGAGCAGGGCGACGACGGGGCGCCACTCGACGCGCTCCCGGGCCATTCCCTGCTCCACCGTGCGGGCCGTCGCAAGGCCGGCGAGCACTCCGACGAGGACGGTGAGCGCCCAGGCGGCGAGCAGTACCCAGGCTTCCACCGCGTCGGCCCGGCGCTTGAGCGGATTGCGCCGCCAACGCCACAGCCACACCTTCGGACCACGGAACGCCATCGAAGGCTTCCTCCTCATGAGCGCACGAACATGCCGGACCCACCTCCCTCCCATACGGGAGACGGCAGGCGGATGCTCACGACACATACCGGGAGTCGACCGTGGCACGGGTCACGCGGCCCCCGTGGGGGTCTTCGCGAAACCGCCCCGCAGCTCGCGGAGGCGAGCTACCCTCGCCCCCTTGACCTGCGACATAGCCCTTTCCAGAGGTGACTGTCAGTGCCGGGGTGCAGACTGGCCGGTGTCTGAGACAAAGACGTCGCGGAGGTGATCGGCATGACCGAGGTACTGCTCGCCGTGGGCACGCGCAAGGGCCTGTTCATCGGGCGGAGGCGAGGTGGCAGCTGGGAGTTCGACGAGACTCCCTACTTCAACGCCCAGGCCGTGTACTCGGTCGCCATCGACACGCGGGGCGGGCGTCCGCGGCTGCTGGCGGGCGGCGACAGCGCGCACTGGGGTCCGTCCGTGTTCCACTCCGACGACCTGGGCCGTACGTGGACCGAACCGGCCCAGCCGGCGGTCAAGTTCCCGAAGGACACGGAGGCTTCCCTGGAGCGGGTGTGGCAGCTGCACCCGGCAGCCGCGGAGCCGGACGTGGTGTACGCGGGCACGGAACCGGCCGCGCTGTACCGCTCGGAGGACCGCGGCGAGACCTTCGAGCTCGTCCGCCCGCTGTGGGAGCACCCGACCCGGTCGAAGTGGGTGCCGGGCGGCGGCGGTGAGGGCCTGCACACCGTGATCACCGACAAGCGCGACCCACGCGCCGTGACAGTCGCCGTCTCGACGGCAGGGGTGTTCAAGACGGCCGACGGCGGCGCGAGCTGGACGCCTTCCAACTCCGGTGTCTCCGCGGTGTTCCTGCCGGATCCGAACCCGGAGTTCGGCCAGTGCGTGCACAAGATCGCGCAGGATGCGGCGACTTCGGACCGCCTGTATCTGCAGAACCACTGGGGCGTGTACCGCAGCGACGACGCGGGCGCGCACTGGACGGACATCGGCGAGGGCCTGCCGTCCACGTTCGGCTTCGCGGCGGCCGCGCACCCCCACCGCGGCGGGACGGCGTACGTCTTCCCGATCAACGCCGACTCCGACCGCGTGCCCGCCGACCACCGATGTCGCGTGTTCCGTACGGCGGACGCGGGCAAGACCTGGGAGCCGCTGTCGGCGGGGCTGCCGCAGGAGGACCACTACGGCACGGTGCTGCGCGACGCGATGTGCACGGACGACGCGGACCCGGCGGGCGTGTACTTCGGCAACCGCAACGGCGAGGTGTTCGCGTCGGCCGACGACGGCGACAGCTGGCAGCAGCTGGCGTCGCATCTGCCGGACGTGCTGTGCGTGCGGGCCGCGGTGACCGCATGAGCCGTCCGAGTCGCCGGGGCTTACGGGCCGGCCTTGGCCACTGGTTGATCACCGCTGCCGGTACGGCAGTAGGGTGACGCCCGTGGCACCACGACCCTTGCATGAAATCGTCGAACCGGGCTGGGCGAAGGCCCTGGAGCCCGTTGCCGAACGGATCGCCGGGATGGGCGACTTCCTGCGCGCGGAGATCGCCGCGGGACGCACCTATCTGCCGGCCGGGCCGAACGTCCTGCGGGCCTTCCAGCAGTCGTTCGACGACGTACGGGTCCTGATCGTCGGACAGGACCCGTATCCGACACCGGGACATGCCGTGGGGCTGTCGTTCTCGGTCGCGCCCGAGGTGCGTCCGCTGCCCGGCAGCCTCATCAACATCTACCGGGAGCTCAACACCGACCTGGGGCTGCCGCAGCCGTCCAACGGCGATCTGACGCCGTGGACCCAGCAGGGCGTGCTGCTGCTCAACAGGGCGCTGACGACGGCCCCGCGCAAGCCGGCCGCCCACCGCGGCAAGGGCTGGGAGGAGGTCACCGAGCAGGCCATACGTGCGCTCGCCGGCCGCGGCAAGCCGTTGGTGTCCATTCTCTGGGGCCGTGACGCCCGCAACCTGCGCCCCTTGCTCGGCAAGCTCCCGTCGGTGGAGTCCGCCCATCCCTCCCCCATGTCCGCCGACCGCGGCTTCTTCGGCTCCCGCCCGTTCAGCCGGGCCAACGACCTGCTGATCCAACAGGGAGGACAGCCGGTGGACTGGCGCCTGCCGTGACCGACTCCTCCGGGTTCCTCGCCGTCGACTCCGGAGGATCGGGGCTGCGCGTCATCGTCGGCACCGTCGACCAGGGGGCACCGGCCCGGCGGGAGTCTCGCGAGCCGGTCCGCATCGGGGACCGGGGCATCGACCCCGGGCACCTGATGGAGCAACTGGTGCCCATGGTGCGGGCGTTGGTCGCCGAGAGCGGAGTCGCTCGGCTAGGTACGGCCGTGATCGGGGCTGCCGGGCTCGCCACCCTGGGCGATGCCCTGCGCGCCGAACTGCCGGCCGCGCTGGAGCGGGAGTTCGGCATCGGGCGCCTCGCCCTCGTCGCCGATGCCGTCACCGCCTATGTCGGCGCCCTCGGGCCCCGGCCCGGCGTCGTGGTCGCCGCCGGTACGGGGCTGATCGCGATCGGCACCGACCTGACGTGCTGGCACCGCGCGGACGGCTGGGGGCATCTGCTCGGCGACTGCGGCAGCGGTGCCTGGATCGGGCGGGCCGGGCTCGAGGCGGCGCTGCGCGCACACGACGGGCGGCCCGGCGGGTCGGCGGGGCTGCTGGCCCGCGCCGAGGAGTTGTTCGGCCCGGTGCGAGGGCTGCCCGGCAAGCTCTATCCGCGCCCGGACCGTCCCGCCGTCCTCGCCTCCTTCGCGCCGCACGTGGCCGCCTGCGCCGACGGCGACCCGGTGGCCGCGGACATCGTGCGGGCCGCCGCACGGCACACGGCCGAATCGGCGGCCGCCGTCTGTCCGGCCGCCGGAGAGCCCCACATCGCGCTCACCGGCGGCCTGTTCAAGCTGGGCGCCCCTCTTCTCGTACCGCTGGAAGAGGAGTTGTCGAAGCGGCTGCCGCATGCGCGGCGGGTGCCGGCCGCCGGGGATCCGCTGCAGGGGGCGGTGCGCATCGCGACCGATCTGGCGGCGGGCGCGCTCACTCTGCCGAGTGACGAGGCGATGCTCTGCGTGAGGACCGGAAAGAGGGACTGATCCACCTACGCCGTCCGCTTCCGCACCGCACGTAACTCAATCAGACAAATATGGACGGATACCGCTCACCTGCACCCTCCCCGAACAGGGGAGCCCAGGAAGCCAGTAACATGCGTCGCCATGAGCTCCCCCACTGGGCCCGCGTCCGGCCTGCCAGTACGAATGCCGCGACCTCGTCAGCCCGGGCGGCACCGCCGACCCGAGCCCCTGGCGGCTCCCGAGGGCGCGCCCGCGCTCGTTCTCGCGGTGCCGGGCACGCCGAGCGCCGCCACCCGTGGCCTCGCCGAGGAGGTCGTGAGCATCGCCCGCTCCGAGCTCCCCGGTCTCGACGCCCGGATCGGGTACGTCGACGGCGATGACGTGGAGTTCCCCACGCTCCAGTCCGTGCTCGTGCACACCGCCCAGGAGCGCACCGCCCGCTATGAGCAGGCGCTCGCCGCGGGTGTGGAGGTCAAGGAGCCGGAGGGCCCCGTCGCCGTCGTCGTGCCGCTGCTGGCCGGCCCGGACAGCGCGCTGCTGCGCGTCATCCGCCAGGCCGTGATGGACAGCCGGGTCGCGGCCGACCTCACCGATGTGCTCGGCCCGCACCCGCTGCTCGCCGAGGCGCTGCATGTGCGCCTGTCGGAGGCCGGTCTGGCCCGCGCCGACCGTGCCCGGCTGTTCACCGTGGCGACCGCCGCGGACGGCATCGTCCTGGCCTCCGTCGGCGGCGAGGAGGCCGTGCAGGCGGCCGGCATCACCGGCATGCTGCTTGCCGCGCGCCTCGCTGTGCCGGTGATGGCGGCGGCCCTGGACCAGGAGGGCTCGATCACGGCCGTTGCCGAGCAGCTGCGCTCCTCGGGCTCGCAGCAGCTGGCGCTGGCGCCGTACCTGATAGGGCCGGAGATCGACCCGAGCCTGATCGCGGAGGCTGCCCAGGAGGCGGGCTGCTCCGCCGCCGAGGCGCTCGGCCCGTATCCGGCGATCGGGAAGCTCGCCCTGTCGAAGTACACGACGGCGCTGGGCATCGCACCGCAGCAGCCGCAGGGCACGCCGGTCCGCTGACGCGCATGTCACAGCCGTAGTAGTGCCGAAGGGCCCTCTCCGCACCCGGGAGCGGGCCCTTCGGCGTCCCCTGGACACCCCTCGGGCGCCCCTGGGAGATCCCTTCGGTATCCGGTCATGCCTCCTCGGCGGCCTGGCCGATGACCACGCAGGACGCTGCGGGCGCCTCGATCGAGCCCTCGTAGCGCGGGAGTCCGGTGGCCGGGTCCACGGCGAACCAGGAGACGTCACCGGAGCGTTCGTTCGCGACGTACAGGAACCCTCCCGCCTCGGTGATCGCGCGCGGCCAGTGCCCGGCGCAGGTCACGGTCCCCACCAGCCGCAGCTCCTCGCCCTCCACGGCGAACGTCGACAGCACGTCCTCGCCGCGCGTCGCGGTCCACACGAAGCGGCCGTCGGGCGAGGCGACGATCCCCGACGGATAGGCGTCGCCGGCCGGGGCGCCCGGCAGTACCGGCGTCTCGGCCAGCGGCTTCAGCGTGCCGTCGTCGGCGTCCCAGTGGCAGACGGTGACGGTGGGGGTGAGTTCGTTGAGGACGTACGCGTACCTGCCGTCCGGGCGGAACGCCAGGTGGCGGGGGCCCGAGCCCGGCCGCAGGGCGATCTCCCGGTGTACGTCGAGCGTGCCGTCGGCCAGTGTGCACACCCGCAGCGAGTCCGTACCGAGGTCGACGCTGACGACCCAGCGGCCGCTCGGGTCGGGCTGCACCTGGTGGGCGTGCGGGCCCTGCTGGCGTGGCGTGTGCAGGCCCGAGCCGGTGTGCTGGAGGACGGCGGACGGGGCGTCCGCGAGGGCGCCGTCAGGGCGGACGGGCACGACGGTGACGCTGCCGGAGCCGTAGTTGGCGGTCAGCACATGGCCGGCGAACACGCTGAGGTACGTGGGTCCGCTGGCACCCACCGGCACCGGTGATCCGATGAGCTCCGGTTTGCCCCCGCTCAGGCGGTAGGCGGCCACCGCGCCCTCGGCGGTCTCGCTGACCGCGTAGAGCGTGTCGCCGTCGGGCGACAGGGCCAGGTATGCCGGGTCGGGCATGTCGTCCACGCCGCTCAGGACGGTCAGCGCGCCACTGCCCGCCGCCACCGACGCCGCGGTGATGCCATGACCTCCCGCCGCCGTGAACGACCCGACAAAGGCCCGCACCCCCCGGCTTTCTCGCCCTTCCCGCCTTTCCCGCCTGCCGACGTCTGCCACCGCTGTCCCCTTCCGGTCGGGTTCCGTCCGGGGTGACGGTAGCAGCGGATCATCATCGGTCTAGACCAAGGTCACCTAATCGTCGGCGAGTTCGGTCATGTCGCGCCCGAAAACGCCCTTCGCGCGGGCCCTGGCCTCAGCGTGGTGCACGTAGGCGGGATCGGCGGCACGATCCACGACCAGTCGGCGCCCACCCGGCGGCCCCTGCGCTCCTCGCGGCCGAGATGGTCGAGGAAGCGCCGGGACTCTGTGTGGTGGTCGGTGACGGTGACCCCGGCGCGGTCGAAGGAGTGCGGTACCGAGCGGCTCAGCTCGACGAGGGCGCGGTCCGGCGAGATTGCGGGCGCCGATCTCGGTGCCCATGTACCAGCCGTTGAACGGGGCCGCCGGGTAGCAGGTGCCGCCGATCTCCAGGCACATGTCGGCGAGCGCGGGCACCGCGTGCCAGCGCAGGCCCAGCGAGCGCCACCAGGTGTACTCGGGGTGGCTGAGCGGCACTTCGAGCACCGCGCCGTCCGGCAAGCCGAAGCAGCGGGGGGCGTCGTCGCCGGTCCCCTGCACGAGCAGAGGCAGGACGTCGAAGGGGGTGCCGGGGCCGCCGGGCCAGCCGAGGCGGAGGGCGAGCGCGGTGATGCCGGTGTTGCGGGGGGCGCCGGTGACGCGGCCGTCGGGGCGGGTGTAGCCGGCGTACCGGACGAGTTGTTCGTTCCAGATGCGCGGGCCCGGGCGGCCGGGCTCGTCGGGCGCGAACACCGTGACCATCGGGCGGATCCGGCCGTCCCGGGTCGCGTCCCTGAGGTGCCCGGCGCATGCCTCGGCCACCCCGTCCGCGTCGCGCACGTCCCTCAGGTCGCGCACGTGCAGGGACCGCCAGTAGAGGCGCCCTATGCACCGGTTGGCGTTGCGCCAGGCGACGCGCGCGCCGAAGGCCAGTTCTTGCGGGGTGTGGCGGTACGTCCCCGTGTCCGCGATCGCCTGGTGCGCGGTGGCGATGCAGAGCGAGGAAGTCGGTGGCGGCGCGGACAAGGGCGTACGGCGGCGGGGCGGGCCGCGCGGGAATCGGCGGGCCGTCCTTCGGCGGGCGGCCCTGGAGCCCGACCGACCGGACGGGGCCGGCACCGGTCACGGGTTCCCGGTACGGCGCCGTGGCGCGAGGGAAGTTCCGCATGGCACACCCCCAGGAGACTCGCCCGCGGGCCGCTCCCGCGCGGCTCGCGGGTTCCGTGCGTCCGATGGCGCGGGGTTACCCGGCGGACGGCCTGATCCACCCTCCAGGTGGCCGATAAAGCGACATGACGGCCGAGCTGCTCAAGGCCCGAGCGACTTGACGGCCGAGGCCGCCGGACCGCCCGGGCCCGGCGCTCTCACGCTCCGACGAGCCGCGAACCGGACGGCGTGCGCAGCGGCTGGGCCAGCTCGGCCAGGGCCCGCTCCAGACCGTGCAGATGGGCCAGCGCGGGGTCCGACACCGTGGGCTGCTCGGCGGGGGCGGTGATGTCCGTGCCGCCGGTGAGCGCCTCGACCGCGGCCTCGACGCGCCAGCACGCGGCGGCCAGGCGGGCGTCGTGCGAGGCCTCCGGGTCGGCGGCGACGGCGGCCAGGCCGCGGATCTCGCGGGCGCAGTCGTCGAGGAGGGCGAGGACGCGGCGGGCCCGCCGCTTGCGGGCCGGCATCGGGTTCAGCGGGTGCACCAGCGGGGCGACCGAGAGCCGTACCCGGCCGAGCAGCTGTTCCAGTTCGGCCACGCGGGAGGCCGGGTCGGCGGTCTCGTCACCGGCGAGTCGGGCGGCGGCCTCGGCGGTGGCCGCGTGGACGCAGCGCAGGGCCCGCTGGATCCAGGCGTCCGTGACGGTGTGCGTGGTGACGGGCAGGACGAGCAGCACGGCCAGCACGGCGCCGAGTGCCCCGACGCCGGTCTCGGCGAGGCGCAGCGCCAGCAGGGCGGGGTCGAGGACGCCCAGGAGGCCGTAGAGGAGCTCGGCGAGCACGGTGACGCACAGCATCATCCAGCTATAGGAGACTGCGGCGGTGTAGAAGATGCCGAAGACGCAGACGGCGAGGAGCACGGCCGTCGGGATGCCCGCGCCGTTCAGCGGGACGGCGACGAGCAGGCCGAGGCCGATGCCGATCACCGTGCCGAGGACGCGGCGGAAGCCGCGGACCAGGGTCTCGCCGCGCGAGGTGGTGTTGACGAAGATCCACCAGGTGGCGCCGACGGCCCAGTACCAGCGGTGCCCGGACACCAGCTGGCCCACGACGAGGGCGAAGCCCGCGCCGGCGGTGGCCTGGATCGCCTGGCGCGTGGTCACCCGGGCCAGACCGGTGCCGCCCGGTGGTGCGGGTACGGGAGCCGGGGGCAGGCGGCGCTCGTAGCACCACAGGCCGAAGCGGACCGCTGCCGCGGTGAGCAGGGACAGCAGTACGGCGGCGTAGAGCTCGGGCAGCTGTCGCGGGGTCGCCTGCAGGAACTGCGCCACGAAGAAGGTCATGAACGCGAACACGCCCAGGCTGTGACCGCGCGGGCCCCAGCGGCGGGCGTAGACGCCGGCACCGACCACGGCGAGGAAGGTGAGGTCGCGGGCGACGGGATGGTCGTGCAGTTCGGCCGCCGCCGCGAGGACGGGGAGGCCGACGAGCGGCAGCAGCACGGTGGTGACCGCCTGCCCGCGGACCGTGGCGTCGGTGACGGTGAACAGGGCCAGCAGCGCGGCGAGCCCGCCGGTGACGGCGCCGACGAGCGAGTGTCCGGCCAGGCCGCAGACGACGACTGCGAGCCCGATGCCGAGGACGGCCCGCACGGCGAAGCGCAGCCTCGCCCGGCCCGGGTCCGGCGCCACGAACACCCTCTTCAGCACTGCTTTCCGCCCCTTTGCACCGGCATGAAAAAGGCGCCGCGGAGGTCCGCAGCGCCATCGACGGTCCCATTGCAGCATCGCGACGGCGACTGGCTCAAGTGACGTCGAATATGCTGGTCCATTGGTACAGAGATTCCGGTCCTGGATCGTCCACCAACGGGCCAACGGACCACGTACGAGGAGAGGCCGGACGCCATGGCCGTGGACGAGCTCGACACCCGCATCCTGCGGCTGCTGCTGGAACAGCCCCGTACGAGCGTGCGCGAGTACGCCCGCATCCTCGGCGTCGCGCGGGGCACTCTGCAGGCCCGGCTCGACCGGCTGGAGCGGGACGGCGTGATCACCGGCACGGGGCCGACGCTGTCCCCCGCCGCCCTCGGCCACCCGGTGCTGGCCTTTGTGCACATCGAGGTCACCCAGGGCCATCTCGACGACGTGGGCGACGCGCTCGCCGCCGTACCGGAGATCGTCGAGGCCTTCTCGATCACGGGCGGTGGGGATCTGCTGACCCGGGTGGTGGCCCGCGACAACGCGCACCTGGAGGACGTGATCCAGAAGCTGATCAGCCTGCCCGGCGTGGTCCGCACCCGCACCGAGGTGGCCCTGCGCGAGCGCGTCCCGCAACGGCTGCTGCCGCTGGTGGAGTCGATCGGGCGGGCGGCGGCGGCCCGGAAGTGACCTTTGACATCCTGGGTCCATGAGCGGTCTCAACGGCACCTCGGTCATCTTCGATCTGGACGGAACGCTCGTGGACAGCGAGCCCCACTACTACGAGGCGGGCCGGCAGGTTCTCGCCGAGCACGGGGTTCCCGACTTCACGTGGGCGGATCACGAGCGGTACGTCGGCATCAGCACGCTGGAGACGGTCACACTCTGGAAGCGGGAGTACGGCCTGCGGCCTTCCGTCGACGAGTTGCTCGCCGCCAAGAACCGCCGCTATCTGGACCTCGCCCGCACCGCCACGCGCGCGTACCCCGAGATGCGCAAGTTCGTGGAGCTGCTGGCGGCCGAGGGCGTCCCGATGGCCGTGGCGTCCGGTTCGTCGCACCGGGCCATCACGGCGATCCTCGCCGGCACGGGCCTGGACGCCCATCTGCGCACCGTCGTGTCGGCCGACGAGGTCGAGCGCGGCAAGCCCGCCCCCGACGTCTTCCTGGAGGCGGCCCGCCGGCTCGGCTCGGCGCCGGGCGACTGCGTGGTCCTGGAGGACGCGGCCCCCGGCGCCGCCGCTGCGCACGCGGCCGGTATGCGCTGCATCGCGATCCCGTACGTGGCCGCCCAGGCGGACGCCCCGGAGTTCGCGACGGCCGGCCTGCTGCTGCGGGGCGGTCAGGGCGAGTTCACGGCGCGGGGAGCGTACGACTGGCTCGCACGGTCGGTGCCCTCCTCCTGACCACCGGCTCGCACGAGCCGTTCGCCATTCGGCTGCTCCGTCGTCGGAGGCCGAACCCGCCACGTCGGACCAGTGGGTGCGCAGGGCCCTGGAGTCCTGCGTCTGGCAGCACTGGCCGGCATGCGGGACGAGTTGGAACGGTCGCCGGAGCCGATCCTTGGTGCGACTCACGGATCGCGACCGCGTTCCTGGACAACCTCGACCGGCTGCTCGGCGAGCCACCACAGCCCCAGCCCCGGCC
>NZ_LLZG01000090.1 GCF_001509475.1 Streptomyces regalis | reverse complement strand
ACGTTACTCTCTGTTGTCTTTGTCCCGTGGTCTCGGGTGCCGGCCTCGGGTGCATTCACCGTGCCGGCGGGCGTGACTCCCCGTCTGGGTAGCGGCCTGATCTTCTATTTTCCCTGTTCAGAGGCTTAATGTCTCCGGTTTAAGGGGGTTTGTGTCTCTGGTCCGGGTGGGTCCGGGGCGCCCTCCGGGCTTCCCGGCCCCGGTCTGCTGTGGTTACAGTATGGCAGCAACGAGGGGAGGTTGGCGACTGGTGCCGGATCGTTGCTGTCTGACGGTACATCAGATCAATCTTCCATGCTTGGTTCTGAGTGGACTAGACCTCTCTGAATTGGTACGTATTCTGTTACGGGTTACATGGCATCAGAAACGGATCCGTTTGAATTGAGGGAGCGTCAGCCCCGAGGGAATCCCATTAGAGGTTTGTTACGGGTTCCGGAAAGGACGCGTAACACGTAACGGAGTTGCGGGGAGAGAAAGGCAACCCGTAACAGGATAGGGCACGGAAAGGAATTGGGGAATTGAGCGCCACGAATTCAGCAGTCGCCGTAGTCGACGGTACGCGCGGGACGGGTGAGGAGCGGGCGGCGGGAGGTGCCGCCGCTTCGGACGGGATCGGTGCGGCAGCCGCGGCGGCTGAGGTCCGGCCCGTGCGGTACGAGCGCTGGAGCGAGGTTCCCGCCGGGCTGGTCACCCGGACCCGGCTGGCCGACGCCAACCCGCCCCGGCGTCCCGGCGGTCCCGTCCGTGCCCGCGTCCGCGACTTCAACTGGCGGGGGAAGCCACAGACGTTCGACCTGTACGCCGTCGCCGAGTCCGTCCCCACCACGGCCACCGGCCGCCAGCTGGCCGCCGCGGCACAGCGGCGGGCAGTCGGGCGGGGGTGTGAGGGGTGCGGGGCCGTTGGCCAGCTGCCGCTGCTCGAGCACGACGGGCGGCGGGTGTGCGCAGCATGCCGGCATCTGGCGCGGCTGGCCGAGAAGCACGAGGCGCTGCGGGTGCGCAGGGCTGAACTGGGCCGGTGGGCGCGGGTGTTGCTGTCGGAGCGGCTGGCGGTGGTGTGGGTGGAGCTGACCGCGGCTGAGCTGACGGGGTCGGGGAGGGCTCGGCCGCCGCTGGCCGGGCGGGTCCAGGTCGCGGACGAGACGGGCCTCGTCCTGGAGGACGTCCTGAACCACCGCGCCGGTCACGGCAGCACCCGGCAGTGCGTCGGCCGCCGGGCTCGCGTGAGCAGCTGCTCGGCGCCGTCGAACGCCGGTTCAGGCCTGGGCGGCGTCGATGTCTCCGGAGTTGACCAGTGCTTCCCTCAACGCCCGTAGCACGGCGGGGTGTTCGTGTGCGGGCCGGGCAGCGGCGGCGTCCAGCAGGGCGCGGGCATGGCGTCGTACGGCCGCGTCCTGCCCGGTCTCGGCGGGGTGGGTGACCAGCTGTGCGGCCAGGAGGAGTGCGTCCTCGCTGTCGGGGTGGCGGGCGGCGCGTTCGGCGACGAGGTCGGCGTCCGTCAGGGCCGGGGTGTGCTCGGCGCTCGCCCGCGTCAGGGACAGCCACAGGTCCTCGTCGAGGCCGGTGTCCGCGAAGTCGCCCGCGCCGGCGAGGGCGCCGGACGGCAGGCCGGCCGCGAGCGCGGCGCGCCACAGGTCGGCCGCCGCGGCCAGCCGTTCGGCGGCATCGGGCCAGGCGGGGCCGTCGGTGCGCGGAGTCCGGGAGGCGATGGCGGCCAGCAGCAGGCCGGCCGCGTCCGCTCCCCCGGTGCCTGTGGCCAACTCGGCCCACAAGACGGCCGGATCGCCCAGGAAGGCGGGGTCGGCCAGGAGCACGACCGCCGTGTGGGCGGCGGCGCCGGGCGCCGGACCGGGGTCGGCGTCGCGCAGCGCGGCGAGGAGCTCGGCACGCTCCAGGGCGGCGAGGACCTGGCGGTCGTACGGTCCCCAGCGCAGCCAGGAGTCGGCCGGCGAGGGACGGCCGGGGGCGAGACCGTACAGCGCGGTGCGGTGGTCGGTGGCGAAGGCGGGGGCGTGCCGGTGCAGGGCGGGCAGGCGCACCCCGATCGCGGTGGCCACCGCGTCCTGGTCCCCGCGCGCGGCGAGCGCGCCGGCCACCGTCTGAAGGACGTCGGCGGGCATCTCCCCTTGCGTGCGGGCCCGGTGGACGGCGTACTCGAGCAGGCACCCCAGCGCCCGCACTCCCGGATCCGACCCCAGCAGCGCCGCGTCCACTCCCCCGCCGCCTGCCGGGCCGGGACCGTCGGTGGGGGTGTCCTGGCGGGCTAGAGGGGCCGCCAGGGCGTGCAGGTGGGCCAGGACGGCCTTCGCCTGGTCGTCGGCGAGGGCGGTGTCGGTGCGCCACACGGTGGTGATCAGGTCGAACAGGGCCTGGTCGGCGAAGAACACCGCGGTGCTCCGGTCGTCGGCGGCCGCGGTGTCGGTGGCGGAGGTCGTCTCGTCGAGGCGGCGGCGTACGTCGAGCGCCGCGGTGACGGCGTCCGCGAGCGCAGAGCCGGGGAGTGCGCCGGGGCGGTCGGCGAGGACGGCGGCCGCGGCGAGGTAGAACGCGCCGAGCTCCGGCAGCTGCAGTGCGGCCAGGACGGCGGGCACGTCGGCGGTCCAGGCGGCCGGGTCGGTGGCGATGAGGCGGTGCAGGACCATCGCGTAGCCGTCGGCGCCGGCGTCGTCGGCTGTGGCCAGAGCGGCGGCGGCCGCCACCGGACCGTGCCCGGCGGCCACCTCGGCCAGGTCCTCGGCGTCCAGCACTGTGGCGGCCTTGTGCGGCTCCAGCACAGGCGCGGTACGCGGGTCGGACGGGCCGGCGGGCTTGAGGCGGCGCGCCGCCTCAAGCACCGGCTCCCAGTCGGCCAGCAGCCGCGCGGGCAGGACGGGAGACCAGTCCCACACCCGCAGCCACGAGGCGAGCGGCTCGGCGAGACCGTCGTCCTGCTCGGCGTCGGCGGGCAGGACCTCGGCCACCTGGGCGGCCGACGGCGCGGTGCCGAGCGCTATACGAACGTCCGCCTCCAGCTGCACGGCGCGCTCGGGCGGGCAGGTGCCGAGCACGAGGTCGAGGAGGCGGGCGGGCTCCGGCGCGGGCTCGGCGGCCAGCAGGCGCGGGACCAGCACGACGGCCTGCTCCCACCACTCCTGTTCGGCCAATCCGCCGGCGGGCGGACGGGCGGCGAGATGGGCGGCGAGCAGCCGGTCGTGCAGCCGGCCGTCGACCGGGGCCACCCGGGTCAGCGGGCGGGTGCGCTCGGCCAGGTGCACGCCGGCGTCCGCGTCCGCCGCGGCGAGGTCGAGCACGGTGCGCGCCAGCCTCGGCCCGCCGTACGCGGCCGGATCACCGGCGTGCACCAGGTCGAGGTCGCCGCCGAAGACGAGCGGTCGGGAGGCCTCGGGCAGCAGCGCGATGTCGCGGGCGAGCAGGCCAGCCAGCACGGCCCGGATCACCGTGATGTTCGGGTGCGCGCCGGCGGCGCGGCCGGCCGGGTAGGCGGTGCACGCGAGTTCGCGCAGCAGCGCCGCGGCCTCGTGACCGGGCAGACGCGCGGCCGTCTCCTTGGCGATCAGCTCCCGCGCCTCCTCCTCGCCGGCCACCGCGGCCGCGACCACCGCTTCCGCCGCGGCGACGTCCCCGGCGGCCAGAGCCTTCTTGGCCCGGGCTTCGGCGGCGGCCGCGCGCTCGGCGACGGCCCGCAGGGACAGGTGGCCGGCGTGCTCGTCGTCGACCGCGCCGGCCAGCAGCCCCTCCACCACGAGGATCCACGCGCGCGTCCGCTCGGTGCGCGGGACCGCTCGCGCCCACCTCGCTGCCAGGCGCAGCGTCGCCCCCACCGCCGGGCCCCCGCCGTCCCGTACGCCGGGGTCGGCGAGGACGGCGCGCAGCTGGCCTGCGTCGACGACGTCCCGGTGGCGTACGGCCAGGCCCAGCAGCCCGTCCAGGGCCAACCGGCCGGCCGCGGCGACCTGTTGCGCGCGTGCGACCGCGGCGGCGCCCTCGCCGGCAGGTGCGGCCAGCCACGCCCGGGCGGCATCCGGGTCGGCGCCGGCGACGTGCTCGAGGAACGGGGCGGCCGGCCATCGTCCGCCCACCGCCCCGTCCGGCATCAGCAGGTGCGGCGCGTGCTCCTGCAGCACGTTCAGCCACCTCGGCGCCGGGCCACAGCGGAAGAAGTAGTCGGTGGCGCGCGGGTCCGACCAGCGGGCGAGTTCGGCGGCCTCGGCGGCGCCCGGCTGCGTCAGGGCGGCGAGTTCGAGGACCCGGGCCGCCCGGTCCGGCAGCGGCACCAGCAACTGGTGGGCCGCGCCGAGGAGATCGGCGTACAGCTGGACGGCCTCGCCGGGGCCGGCGGCGCTGCCGTGCAGGATGCCCGAGGCCACCCCGTAGACCGCTCCCCACACGTCCAGCGCCGTCTCCTGCGCCGCGCCGAGCGTGACCCCGGTCAGCCGCTCGACGATGCCGCGGGCTCGCGCCCGGTGGAAGCCACCCGGGCGTTCCAGCTCGCCGCGCAGCACCTCGGCCGCTGCCGACACCCGCTCCCACCCCGCGCCCACCGGGCCCCCGGGGCTGGAGTTGGCGGCCCCGGCGGCCAGCTCGCCGGACGGGGAATCCTCGGCGGCAACCGGCGACGGGAGGGCGTCCACCGCGGCCAGCAGGTCCTTCGCCGCGGGCTTCAGGCCCGCCGTGACCAGGGCGCCGGGCAGGCTCAGCAGCGCGTCCGCCGCGGAGCGCACACACGCCGCGGCCACCTCCGCCGGCCGTACGAACCCCTCCCCGGTCAGCACCCGGTGCGCATCCCGCAGCAGCCCCAACGCCCGTACGCCCGCCTCGCCCTGAGCCTCAAGAGCCGCCGCCAGGACGTCGTCGACCTCCGGCAGCGTGCTCGCGCCGGCCGGCGCCCCCACCTCGTCGTTCACCGCAGCACCGTAGCCCGCTGGCCACCACCCCGGGCCGGCTATGGCGGATCCGCCATAGCCACCCGCCCGATCCTGCCGCTCCTCCCCCGCGTGCTGGCCGCCGACACCCGCCCGCCGTACGGAGGAGAGGCGGGCGGCGTACGACCGCGGCACGCTGCTGCTCATCACCACGGCCTGGGCACCGGGGCGCAGCGGACGCCGTAGGGCCTCGTCCGGAGCCGACCGGGCGACGGTCGTCGCCGTACGGCCGCCCGCTGCTGCATGAGCGCGTGCGTGAAAGTGTGTGAATTTGTGAAAGCCCCTCAGGTGGCGCCCAGTGCCCTGGTGGTCAGGTTGGTGCGCAGCCGCGGCAAGGGCGGACGGGGAGCAGCACTTCGATCGGGAAAGGCTGGCCGTTGGCCGGCGGGGGCGTGCCCCCTGTCGGGGGCCGCGTGGGGGTGCGGGCCGGGTCCCTTTCGGGACCCTGGTCGGTCGGGTGCGGGACCGGGCCGTTGGCCCCGGAGCGGGTGGGCCCCCGGCACCGTCCTTCCGGTGCCGGGGGCCCTTGTGTGTTTCCGGTGCCGGCCGTGGTTTCGGCTGGCCGGGGGTCAGGTGCGTCGGCGCGGGATGCGCGTCCGGTGCACGAGCGGGATGCCGAGGCGTGCGGCCACGGTTTTCTCCAGGGTGGAGACGACGTGGCCGGGGGTGGCGGCTCGCAGCGGGATCACCCAGTACTCGACCCACTCGTCCCGCTTCGACGTGCTGCGGTTGGTGTGCTGGCCGAGCCTGGTCGCCGCGGCTCCCCGGTTCAGGGCCCGGGTGGGGGCGGTCTTTCCGCAGTAGCAGGCGTTGCCGTTGCGGTTGACCGCGATGTAGATGGCCTTGTCCTCGTACCCGGAGTCCTCGCCGATGGGGATCGGCTCGGGCTGCGGTTCGACGAGCCACTGGCCCGCGAGCCGGGCGAGCATGGCGTACCGCTCGTCGGTGATGACGACGACGCCGGCCCAGGTGGTGTCGGTCATCAGCGCGGCTCGCTCTCGGCGATGCGGGCAAGGTCGTTGCCCATGAAGCTGAGCTGCTTGAAGGACGGCTCCACGACGGTCCAGGAGAGTTCGGTGGTGGTGCCGTTCATCTTGCGCAGGGCGATCAGGTCGTCGAGGTCGGCGCCGGCCGCGGTGAGGGACGTCTGGAAGGCCGTGAGGGCCTTGTCCTCCAGTTCGGTGGCGGTGGGATCGTTCTGGTAGCCCTCGGGGGCGAACCCGTGGTTGGCGGCGAGGCGCAGGTGGGCGTTGAAGTCGCTGCCCTTCCAGCCGTCCTGCTCGACGAGGTGGCCGTCGGCCCACCACCTCGGCTCCAGGCCGGCCCGGATCCGCTTGATCGCGTCGGCGAGCACCTGCCGGCCCTCCTTCGTGTCGAGGACGGTCTTGATGACCGTGCCGACGCCGGCGCGCATGACCTTGATGTTGCCGACGATCTGCTCGGCGGAGCCGCCGGGCGCGAGGAGGTAGCCGCTGGTGACGAGGGTGACCATGGCGAGCACGCCGAGGAGCAGCCGGGCGGGGACGTCGCCGTTGTCGGCGCGCTCCAGGAGGTCGTCCACGGCCTGGTCGTTGTCGATGTTCTCGACGGACCACTCGTGGTCGGCGAGGGCCTGCCACAGACAGCCGGTGTCCAGCGCGGTGCGCACAGGCGCCAGCTTCTCCTTGGCGAGGCTGGAGTAGGAGCGCAGGCCGAGTTCGACGATCGGACCGCTGCGGTGGGTGACCTGCAGGCGACGCTTGTCGAGCTTCGCGGCCATGACCGCGTTCAGTCGGGGTTCCTTGCGGGTGAGCTGCTGGACGACGAACGTGAACCGCAGGTCGCGGAAGGCGGGGTTGAGGCCGAGGGACTTCATGGCGTCGGTGACATCGGCGCGGCCGAGGAGGACGTCCCGCACGGCCTGGGCGTCGTCGCCGAGCTCCCCGGAGTCGAACAGGGCGGTGACGATCTCCTCGGCGGTGACACCGTTCTTCGAGGACGGATCGAACTGCTTCACCCCGACGTTCATGCGCATCAGCAGCGAGCGGACCGCGACGGGGAAGCGTCCCATGCCCATGGACGGGTTGTCGTCGGTGTAGCCGACGATGACCTGCACCGGGACGGTCATCGCGTTGAGGAGCCTGGCGGCCTGGTCGCGCTTGGCACGGGCCGCCCTGCTCGTGCCGGTGGCGCCGTTGATGTCGCGGTGGGCGTTCTTGACGATCTCCCGGACGAGATCCCGCCGCTCGGTGAGGGGAAGCCGCATGAGGTGGGACGGAAGCAGACTGTCGGGGTCCTTGGCGTTGGTGGGGCGGATCGAGCTGGCCGGGACCGTGATGTCGGCGGTGCAGGACGCCCAGCGGCTGTTGCCGTCGACGAGGCTCAGGTCGTCGTCGGGGTGGCGTCCGGGGTTGAGGAAGGTGGCGGGGACGGCCGTCAGCGGCCGCTCCACGATGCGCCGGCCGACTTCCTGCGGGTTGTTCTTCCTCACGCTCTTGGACGCCCGGTCGATGGCGGCGAGGAGGTCGTCCATGGCGTCGGCGTAGACGAGGGTGGCGTCGGTGTCGTGCGCGGTGGGCATGGCCAGGACCCGCTGGTTGTTGCTGGTGTCCGGGTCGGCCGCGTAGTGGGCCTCGTCCAGGAGCCGGTCGTTCTCGATCGCGGGGGACAGCAGCAGCGTGTACGCGCGGTAGGTGATGACGCTCAGCCAGCCGGTCTCCACACGGTGGCGCTCCAGGCGGGCGCCGTCGAGGAGTCCGGGCTCGACCGCCCCGAACGCGATCCGGCGGACGGCGGCGGCGGAGATCCGGACGTCGGGGTGGCTCTCGAGGAACTTGATCGCCTTGGTGGTCTTGCTGACCGGCTCGACGCGGTGCACGAACGGCGTCGAGCGGTCGCCGGAACGGATGTCGATGACCTCGATACCGTCGATGTCGTCGTGCTCGTCAGGGATGTCGATGGTGCTCACAGGGCCTCAATCGAATGGGCCGGCGCGAGGCGGGCTCGCGGCCGGTGACCGGCGTACGCGAGCAGAGCGCCATCGGAGCGCAACGCACCCGTGCCCGCCCGGTGAGGACCGCGGTCCGTCGCTGAGCTGACCCGGCGTCGCTTCGGTGACCCGCAGGCGGATCCGGGTACCCGCCCCGTGACGTGCAGGCGGCGTACTCAGGTCTTGCTGGTGGATACCGCGGTGTCCACCGGCTGCGCAACAGGCCGCCCTCGGCGGCGACGATGACAACAGGGTACGCCCCTCCGAGCGGGCGCAGCACACGAGTTGACGGTCTTTCCGATCCGACCGGCTGCGACCTGCACGATCTCGCCCGACGGCCCGTCAGGGGCTGGGTGGGGGTCGCCTACCGTACGGCCGGCGGGTCACCTCGACGTCCGCTCCGCCGAGGCGCAGCGGACGACACCGTCATACGGCCTCGCCGCGGGGCGCGGCGGGTGACGAGCCGCAGGCCGGACCCGTTCCACGACGTCCCGGGACCCGCGCTTTCCCCGGCTCCGGGAGCACGGCGGCCGTACGGCGGACGAACCCCCGGGCCGGGCCGCCGAGTTGCGACGAGCCCGCGGACGCGGTCAGCGCCGTACGGCGCTCGCCCCGCCGGCGCGCACCGCCGACCTCGTCCACTCGAAGGCCTCCATCCGCTCCGGCCGGTCACCCATTCTCGGATTTCGACCAAAACGGCAGGTCAACCACCATACGGAGCGGGGGCGGGTACAGAGCACATGCCGGGTGGTCGGGCTGAGCCCGGCCGGGAGGCGCGGCGTCGTACGAAGCCGTCGGCGGGCCGTGGACCGGGGAGAGGTCGGGGTGCTGCCCGGTGCCGGGCGCGGCGCGGGGCAGCGGGTCCGTCCGCGTTGGGTCAGGCGGCCGGGTGGACGGCGAGGTCGGCGGCGGTACGCGCGAAGCGGGCGGCCTCCTCCAGGGTGAACATGCAGTCGGCGTCGGTCAGTTCGTCCTCGTCCGGGATGCGGGCGGCCTCCCGCAGCGTGCGCAGGGCCGCCGCCGCGACAACGGCGGCCGGGGCCGTCGTGGTGTACACCCTCTCCCACATCCTGGTATCGGTGAGCCATCCGCCGGCCCGCACCCCGTAGATCGCGGAGTTGCAGATGTGGTTGTGGTGGCCGACGAGCCTGTCGAGGACATCCGCGGCCGCGCGCAGCAGGTCCGGGCTCACCAGGTCCTCTTCCTCGGCGGCCATCTCCAGCACCTCGTACACGACCTGGACGAGGGGGGCGTCGTGCACCGTGACCTCGCCGACGGCGTGCTCGTCCAGGGCGGCGACGCGGCGCGCGCGGGCGGCGGAGTTGAAGGGCATCCGGAGCAGGGCCTGCTTCAGCCCGCTGTCCTTCAGCGTCCAGGCCAGGGCCTCGTCCACGAGGCGGGCGGCTTTCTCCCCGTCGGCGCCCAGGTCGGCGCGCAGGTGAGCGGCGAGCCGACGGACGGGCTCGGCGTGGACGGGTTCCCTGCGGACGGACCGCGGGCGCGTCTCCTCGCGCAGCAGCTCGGTGTACTTGCCCTTGGTGCCCGTGGTCTTCTGCACGAGGCGGGCGCGCCGGCCGGCGCGGGACTGGTTGCGTGGCATGACGACTTCTCTCCGGGCACCCCGCGCCTGCCCGCAGTCGTGCGGGTGGGTGTCGCGGGCCCGGGTGGGGACCTTGGCCGTCTGAGCTGTCCCGGCGCGGGCGGGGTGCAGCGGCGGCGGTAGGCGGTGCGCGTCCTGCCGGTCGGCATCGTAGCGGAAACCACCCGCCCTCCCCCGCCGGTCCGCGCTCACCCCTCCAGCACGACGCAGCGGTGAGCGCGGCAGTACCGGCGGCGTCCGGACACGAGACCGCGGAGACGTCTGGAGCTTGGACTTGGACAGGTCGCGTTTTCCGCTACCGTCCCCGCAGCGCACACAAGCAGGGGGCCATACGTGCAACAACTGATCACCCGGATACGCCGCTGGTGGACCGAGAAGCCACGGTCGACGCGGATCCTCACCTACGTGCTCATTCCCGCCGGAGTCGTCCTGCTCGTCGAGGGCTTGCGGCTCGACAGCAGCAACTGGTGGGCGGGACACGACTACTTCCTCAACATCTACTCCGCCGCCACCGGCGTGTGCTTCGGTGTCCCCGCCGCGCTGCTCCTGTTCAACAAGCTGGCCAGCGACCAGGACGCCGCCCGCCGGGCCAGACTCGCCATGGCGCGCGCTGGCGCCGAAGCCACCCAGTTCCAGCGGGAGTTGCTCTCGCTCTTCAGCGCAGCCGACCTCGCCGACCTGACCGCCAGGGCCACCGACCTGCGCGACCAGATCACCGGCATCCGGGACCTGCCCAGCAGTGCTTCTTCCCGCGACCAGGACATGGGGCGCTTCCTCGCCGACTTCGACACACTGCTGCCCAGCCCGCTTGGACGCCCCCGCCGCTCTCTCAGGTCTCTCCCCGCCCACTACAGCGCCGAGTGGGCGCCGATGGACGACTGGCGAACCCGGGTGCAGAGCCGGTGGAACATCCTCTACAACGAGGTCCGTCCCAACCTGCCCGGCAACGGCTGGATCGCCGCCGACTCGGACACCGCCGCCCAACAGGCCCTCGACCGTCTTCTCCTGCCGGGCCGCAACCCATGGAAAGCAGACCAGAGCGACGGTGCCGCCGTGAGGGCGATGCAGTATTTCCTGCGGGACGTCACCGCACTGTGCGGGGCCGCCACCGCACTCGACACGTACACGTGACCGCACCAACGAGGACAAGGTGATCACTGCGGCAGCCGGAGCCGCAGCAGCTGGCGAGCGGTGGCACCAGCGTTTGACGCGGTCGCGCACGGCCCGGACGGTCGGGATGGGGCTGACCGGGGGAAGGCGCCCAGACGGCTCGCGGCGAGGACGTGGACGGGGAGCAGCACTTCGAGGCGGGGCCGGCCGTTGGCCGGCGGGGGCGTGCCCCCTGTCGGGGGCCGCGTGCGGGGTGGGGGCCGGGTCC
>NZ_LLZG01000089.1 GCF_001509475.1 Streptomyces regalis | reverse complement strand
GCCGGTGACCATGGCGCCGCCCGCCATGCCGCCGGTCCCCCCGCCCGTGCCCCAGGCGCCGCCGGTCAGGCTCAGCAAGGTGACGCTGACCAAGGCGGCCCCCTCCGTCTCGCTGACCAAACAGGGCGGCACCTCGGGCGCGATGCGCGTGAACCTCAACTGGCAGATGCGCAAGCAGTTCTCGGGCTGGGCGAGCAAGCTGGGCCGCCCGGTCGCCATGCACAACGACCTCGACCTCGACCTGTGCGCCCTGTACGAGCTCACCGACGGCAGCAAGGGCGTCATCCAGTCCCTCGGCAACGCCTTCGGCGCCCTGCACCAGCCCCCGTACATGCACCTCGACGGCGACGACCGCACCGGCGCCGTGTCCAGTGGCGAGAACCTCACCATCAACCTCGACCACCAGCGGGACTTCCGGCGCATCCTGATCTTCGTGACCATCTACGAGGGTGCGCGTTCCTTCGCCGACCTGCACGCCACGGTCACCCTCACGCCGCAGCACGGCGCCCCGGTCGACTTCTCGCTCGACGAGTGCACGGTCCCCTCCACGGTGTGCGCGCTCGCCCTGATCACCAACACCGGCAGCGATCTCGTCGTCCAGCGCGAGGCCCGCTACCTGGTGCCCGAGCGCGGGGTGAGCCCGCAGCGCACCGTCGACTACGCCTACGGGTGGGGCATGAACTGGACGCCAGGCCGCAAGTAGTCAGCCCTCGTCGGGCACCGCGTCCGGACGGGTGTAGGTGCGGCCCTTCCAGGCCGCGCCGCGCCCCCGGTAGTGCTGCACCGCGGAATCGACCGTCATGAGGAGGTAGAGGAACGCAGTGAACGGCAGCAGGGGAGCGAGCCACAGCGGCTGGCGGTAGTAGCGGAGCATCGGCACGTACGTACCGGCCATCACCAGCCACGCGACACCGCCGACGACCGCCGACGCCGTATCCCCGCCCGCCAGACCCGCGACGAGGGCCACGGGCGGCACCAGATACACCAGCGCGAGCCCGGCAACCGTCCCGGCCAGCACCAGCGGGTTGTGCCGCAACTGGGCGTACGCGCTGCGCGAGACCATCCGCCACAGGTCGCTCAGTCGCGGATAGGGGCGCACGCTGTCCACCCGCTCGGCCAGCCCCAGCCAGATGTGGCCACCACCGCCCTTGACGGCCCGCGCGAGCGCCACGTCGTCGATGACGGCGTGCCGGATGGCGTCCGGAATCCGCGCCCGCTCGGCGGCGTCGGCGCGCAGCAGGACACAGCCGCCTGCCGCGGCCGCGGTCCGAGCCCCCTTCTCACCGATCCGGCGGAACGGATACAGCTGCGCGAAGAAGTACACGAAGGCCGGCACGACCAGCCGCTCCCACAGGCTCTCCACCCGCAACCGGGCCATCTGAGAGACGACGTCGAAGCCCCCGGTGCGCGCCGCCGCGACCAGCTCCCGCAGACTGTCGGGGGCATGCGCGATGTCGGCGTCCGTCAGCAGCAGGTACTCGGGATCACGCGCGCGTGCCAGGCCGATGCCGTGCCGCACCGCCCACAGCTTGCCGGTCCAGCCCGCGGGCGGCTCGCCGGGGGAGTCCACGGTCAGCGGCAGTCCGCCGTGCCGCCGCGCGAGCTCGCGCGCCAGCTCCCCGGTGCCGTCCGAACTGCCGTCGTCGATCAGGAAGATCTCCGCACGCCCCGGGTAGTCCTGGGCGAGCAGCGACGGCAGGCTCGCGGGAAGTACCGCCGCCTCGTCGCGCGCCGGTACGACGACGCAGACCGACGGCCACTCGTCCGGTTCCGCCCGCTGCGGAAGTCTGACGTCCGTACGCCAGAAGAAGCCCTGGCAGAGCAGCAGCCACAGCCAGGCGGCGAGTGATCCGGCGGCAGTCCACGCGATGGCGCTCACGCGCGCAGTCTGCCCCACCGGAGGGGCCCGCAAGGCCCCATCGTCTATCGTGGCCGGGTGAAGATCGCGCTGATGGACTCCGGAATCGGTTTGCTCGCGGCCACCGCCGCGGTACGGCGGTTGCGACCCGACGCGCATCTCGTGCTCTCCCTCGACCCCGACGGCATGCCCTGGGGCCCGAGGACCACCGAGGACCTCACGCAGCGCGCCGTGGCCGTCGCGGACGCCGCCGCCGCGCACCGGCCCGACGCCTTGATCATCGGCTGCAACACCGCGACCGTGCACGCCCTGCCCACCCTGCGCGCCCGCCTCGAACCGGGCATACCGGTCATCGGCACGGTCCCGGCGATCAAGCCGGCCGCGGCCGGTGGCGGCCCCTTCGCGATCTGGGCCACGCCCGCCACCACCGGCAGTCCCTACCAGCGCGGCCTCATCGAGGACTTCGCCGACGGCGTGGCCGTCACCGAGGTGCCGTGCTTCGGGCTGGCCGAGGCGGTCGAGCACGCGGACGAGACGGCGATCGAAGCAGCCGTCGCCGCGGCCGCCGCACTGACCCCCAAGGACGTGACGACCGTCGTCCTGGGATGCACGCACTACGAGCTCGTCGCCGAGCGCATCCGCGCCGCCGTCCAGCGCCCCGGCTTCCCACCGCTCGTCCTGCACGGCTCCGCCGGCGCGGTCGCCGCCCAGGCGCTGCGCCGACTCGGCGAGCAGCCGACCCCAGGTGTCGAGGCGAACGGCACCCTGACGGTGCTGCTGAGCGGCCGCGAGGGTGCGCTGCCCGTGCCCGCTCTGGCCTACGAGGAAGGCCGTCTCCTGCAGGAGATCAGCCCCGCACGGTAACCGAGCGTCACAAAACGGACGACGTCGGTCCGTCCGCGGCCCGGTCGGCGCAGTCACCCTCCGCAGCGCGGTACCAGCGCAGCGAAACCTGAGTAACCTCATAAACATGAGGGACCACCCCCACAGCGCGAATCCACACCCCGATGTCTGGACCGGGCGGGCGACCAACCGGGTCCAGTGGTTGCTGGCGCTCGTCGGCGCCGCCTGTATGGCGCTCGGGATCGAGCTGGCCGTCGATTCGCCGTGGACGGATGGCGTCGCCCCGCTCGTCATGGCCGTCGTCGGCTGCATCGCGGCCGGGCTGCTGGTCCTCTTCGGCACCCTGGCGTTCGTGCATGTCGCCCTGAAGGTCGACCAGGAGTGCCTCGAGGTGCGCTGCGGCCACATCGGTGTGCCGCGCCGCCGCATTCTGCTGTCCGAGGTCGCGGGCGCCGACTTCGTCGCGCACGTCACTCCGCGTCACTGGGGTGGCTGGGGCTACCGGTGGCGGCCCGAGAAGGGCACCGCCGTCGTCGTACGGCGTGGCGAGGGCTTGGTGCTGCGGTTGTGGGACGGCCATACGTTCACGGTCACCGTGGACGACGCCGAGGCGGCCGTACGAGTCATCAGGGACCGCCTGCGGACACGGGCACCCGGCACAGCGCACTGAATCAAGGGCCCGATCGTCACCGCGCGGGTGGGGCTTCGGAACCATGTGTGTGGGCCGGCCCCTGCGCCGCACGCCGGGTCATGGAGTCAACCGATCCCCACGCGCGCGTACGTCGCCCTCGCGCACCGGCGATCCGTGGCCGATCGGACGTGCCGTGGCCAACCCCGCCAGCAGGCCCGCGCCCACCGACACCGCGGTGAAGCTGAGCGCGTTGCCGACCGCCGCAATGGCCGCCAGCGCCGTCAGGGCCGCGCCCGCGGTGAGCGCGACCGGGGTGGGGCGCGCGGTGCGCCACAGCGCGAACAGCATCCAGCAGAAGGCCGCCGCCAGCAGGATCACGCCGACCACTCCCTGCTCCGCCACCTGTTGCAGGGGTGCCGAGTGCGGCTTGCCGTCGGACAGCGGGGTCCCGGTCGCCGTCGTACTGAGCTCCCCGAAGCGTCCCGGTCCCACGCCCAGGCCGAGGTCCTGACCCGCCAGGTGCAGGGCGTCCTGCCACAGCTGGATCCGGTGCTGCGTGAGCCGACCCTCGAGCCGGCCGACGAGCCCGCCAGGCACGGCGTTCCCGGCAACCGCCCAGGTCAGGCCGGTGACGGAGGTCGCGGTCAGGGCCAGTCCCGCGATGGCCACGCCGCGATGGCGGATGTGGCCGGCGGCGATCGAGCACAGCACGACGGCTGTACAGGAGACGAGGCCCGTGGTCGAGCCGAGGGCGCCGGCCGTCACCGCGATTCCTGCGGCCAGCGCGCGCAGACCCAGTCGCAGCGCCGGTGCCGAGGCAGCCCAGGCGGCGCAGCACGCGGCGCCGGCGGAGAGGGTCAGTACGGCGGCGGTGCCCCCGGCGTGGCCCAGCGGGGCGACGATCTGCGGCCCGGGGGCGAGGTGCGGTACGGCCAGCGTCAGGCCCACTCCGGCCACTGCTCCGGCGCAGGGCGCGGCGACCGGCAGCAGAGCCCCGCCGATCCGCCCCGCGGCATAACCGGCGGCCACGGCGAGGATCGCGAGCAGTACCCCCTCGGGCCGGCCGTCGTGCACGGCAGCCGTGATCAGCGACCAGGCGGCGCAGGCCCCCAGTACGACCACGCCCGCCGCATCAGAAACGTTTCGTCTGTCGCCGGCCTCATCCGGACCTGCCGCAGACGTCATCCCCGTGACATCCACCCCGCCCCCCGAAACCCGGTCCCCCGACCTGTGACGGGCCTCGCCGTCCGGACCTGACCTGCCGGTACGACTGAGGCTCCGGCCTACCGTAACGGCTGATGGCCGGTTTGTGGACGTGTCGTGCAGGAACGATGCGTCGCCTGAGCGCCGAGGGGCCGGCGTCGGCGCGCTGGGGAGGGACGACCGGCGGCGTCTCCCGTGAGAGGCCCGCGCCCGCAGGGGACCCTGCCGGGGGCCCGACGGACGCATGCGCCCACGTGGGAGCCCTGCTGCCGCCGGACCGCGCTGTCGGTGCCGAGGTCAACCGCCGTACACTCCCCGAGTGACCGTCACCGCAACTTCCGTGGGCGAGTCGGACCAACTGCAGCCGCAGATCGCGCCCGCCTCGCGCGCGGCACGGCTCGTGCGTCTGGTTCCGGCCCTCGCCGCGGCGCTCTCCGGAGTGCTGCTCTACGTCAGCTTCCCGCCCCGCACCCTGTGGTGGCTGGCCCTGCCGGCCTTCGCCGTCTTCGGCTGGGTGCTGCGCGGCCGCTCCTGGAAGGCGGGCCTCGGCCTCGGCTATCTCTTCGGCCTCGGCTTCCTGCTACCGCTGCTGGTGTGGACCGGAGTGGAGGTCGGCCCCGGCCCCTGGCTCGCGCTGGTCGCGATCGAGGCGCTCTTCGTCGCGCTGGTGGGCGCGGGAGTCGCCGCGGTGTCGAAGCTGCCGGGCCGGCCGGTGTGGGCGGCGGCGCTGTGGATCGCCGGAGAGGCGGCACGCGCGCGTGCGCCGTTCAACGGCTTCCCCTGGGGAAAGATCGCGTTCGGCCAGGCCGACGGCGTCTTCCTGCCGCTCGCCGCGGTGGGCGGCACCCCGGTGCTCGGTTTCGCGGTCGTTCTCTGCGGCTTCGGTCTGCATGAGGTGATACGCCTGACTGTCGAGGCGCGGCGCACGCGGGCCGTACGGCGGTCCGCTGCCGCGGTCGCCCTGCTGAGCGTGGCCCTGCCGGTCGTGGGCGCCGTGGCCGCCCGGCCGCTTGTCACTGACAAGGCCGAGAACGGCACCGCGACCGTCGCGGTCATCCAGGGCAATGTGCCGCGTGCCGGACTGGACTTCAACGCCCAGCGGCGAGCCGTACTGGACTACCACGCGCGCGAGACCGAGCGCCTGGCCGCCGAGGTCAAGGCGGGCAAGGTCGCACAGCCCGACTTCGTGCTGTGGCCCGAGAACTCCTCCGACATCGACCCCTTCGCCAACGCCGACGCGCGCGCCGTCATCGACGCGGCCGCCAAGGCGATCGGCGCGCCCATCTCCGTCGGCGGCGTCGTCGAGCGGGACGGCAAGCTGCTCAACGAGCAGATCCTGTGGGACCCGGTGAAGGGGCCCGTCGACACGTACGACAAGCGGCAGATCCAGCCGTTCGGCGAGTACCTGCCGTTGCGCTCGCTCGTCGGGGCGATCAACGAGAACTGGACCGCGATGGTCCGCCAGGACTTCAGCCGGGGCACCGAGCCGGGCGTGTTCACCATGGACGGCGCCAAGGTCGGCCTCGTCACCTGCTACGAGGCTGCCTTCGACTGGGCCGTGCGCTCCGAGGTCACCGACGGCGCGCAGATGATCTCCGTGCCGAGCAACAACGCGACCTTCGACCGCAGCGAGATGACGTACCAGCAGCTCGCCATGTCCCGCGTCCGTGCCGTCGAGCACAGCCGGACCGTCACCGTGCCGGTGACCAGCGGGGTCAGCGCGATCATCATGCCGGACGGGACGATCACGCAGAAGACGGGCATGTTCGTGGCCGACTCGTTGGTCCAGAAGGTGCCGCTGCGCTCCACCGAGACGCCCGCCACGCGGTTCGGCATCCTGCCGGAGATCGCCCTGGTGCTGGTCGCCGCCGGCGGCCTCGGCTGGGCGATCGGCGCCGGGATGCGCACGCGACGCGCCGCTGACGTGTAGCCGTACGTCGGTCGCACGCCCCCGGAATCTCCCGGGGGCGCCGCCACCGGCCAGTTAGGGTCGGGGCCATGGCTACTCCTGACTTCATTCGTACGATCCGGGCCTCCGCCGGTCATCAACTGCTGTGGCTTCCCGGGGTCAGCGCCGTCGTCTTCGACGATGAAGGGCGGGTCCTGCTGGGGCAGCGCGCGGACAACCGCAAGTGGACGGTGATCAACGGCATTCCGGACCCTGGCGAGCAGCCCGCGGCCGCAGCCGTGCGGGAGGTGCAGGAGGAGACCGGTGTCCGGTGCGTCGCCGAGCGCATTGTCCTCGTCCGATCCGGGAACGAGGTCACCTATCCCAACGGCGACACATGCCAGTTCATGGACATCACCTTCCGCTGCCGGGCCGTCGGCGGCGAGGCCCGCGTGAACGACGACGAATCGCTGCAGGTCGGCTGGTTCGAGGTGGACGCGCTGCCCGTGATGGACGAACGTCAGCTGTTCCGGATCAAACAGGCACTGTCCGATGAACCCACGTGGTTCGAGCCTATGAGTTCGCACTGAAGTATGGGCTGTGACCATATGTGGCCTGGCGAGGGTGCTGCCTAGGGTCGAGCCATGACCCCGCCCAGCACCCTCCTGGCTCAAGGCTCGTCCTTGCCCGTCCCGCTCGACCTCGGCGGCCGCACCGCACTCGTCACCGGCGCCGCCGGTGGTATCGGCCGTGCGTGTGCGCTGCGGCTCGCGGCCGCAGGAGCCAAGGTGAGAGCGGTCGACCGGGACACCGCGGGCCTGGATGCGCTTGCCGACCGGGCACGGGGCCTGGCCGGCGCCGTCGAACCGCACGTCCTCGACCTCACCGACCTGGACGCCACCGAACTCGCCGCCGCCGGCACCGACGTCCTCGTCAACAGCGCCGGGCTGCAACTGGTGCGCCCCATCGAGGAGTTCCCGCCCGACGTGTTCCACACGGTGCTCACCGTGATGCTGGAGGCGCCCTTCCGGCTCATCCGTGGTGCCCTGCCCCATATGTACGGGCAGGGCTGGGGCCGGATCGTCAATGTGTCCTCCGTCCATGGACTGCGCGCCTCGGCCTTCAAGTCGGCCTATGTGGCCGCCAAACATGGTCTGGAGGGACTCTCCAAGACCGCCGCCCTGGAGGGCGCACCCCATGGCGTCACCTCGAATTGTGTGAACCCCGCCTATGTGCGAACCCCACTGGTGGAGAAACAACTCGCCGACCAGTCCCGGGCGCACGGTATCCCCGAGGAGCGGGTGCTCTCCGAGGTGCTGCTGCAGGACAGCGCGGTCAAGCGGCTCATCGAACCGGAGGAGGTCGCGGAGGCCGTGGCGTACCTGTGCAGCCCGCAGGCGTCCTTCGTGACCGGCACGTCGCTCGTGCTCGATGGTGGCTGGACCGCGCACTGAGCGGGCCGGCGCCGACGGGATTCCGAGTTATCCACAGGGCTGACGAGGCGGCGGTGCGATGAGCAATCCTGTGGGCATGTCCCGCGATCACGTGCAGTCCGCCTCGCGTTCCGCCGCTGCCGGAGCGCCCCTGAGCAGTGCCGAGACGCCATTTCTCGAGCTACTGGCCCGGGGCGCGTCCGCCGACGCCTACGAGCAGCCGGTGCTGCTCGCCCGCGCCGAGGGCAGACCCACCGAGCGGATCGTCGCCCTCGAACAGGCCAAGCTGCTCGCGCTGCGCGTGCGCTCCGAGCTGGAAGGGCGGCGCAGGCGAGAGGCCGAGCTGTCGGCCCTGTTCGAGACCGCCCACGACCTGGCAGGTCTCCGGGACCTGGACGCCGTACTGCAGGCGATCGTGCAGCGCGCCCGGTCGCTGCTCGGCACGGACGTCGCCTATCTCAGCCTGAACGACCCGGCCAGGGGCGACACCTACATGAGGGTGACCGAAGGCTCGGTCGCCGCCCGGTTCCAGCAGCTGCGGCTCGGCATGGGCGAGGGCCTCGGTGGACTCGTCGCGCAGACCGCCCGCCCGTATGTCACCGACGACTACTTCAAGGACGACCGCTTCCAGCACACCCTCACCATCGACGCCGGCGTGCGCGACGAGGGGCTGGTGGCCATCCTCGGTGTGCCCCTGATGCTGGGGCACCACGTGATCGGTGTCCTCTTCGCTGCGGACCGACGCGCCCGGGTCTTCGAGCGGGAGCAGATCGCGCTGCTCGGCTCCTTCGCTGCCCTTGCCGCGGCCGCCATCGACACCGCGAACCTGCTCACCGAGACCCGCTCGGCCCTCGCCGACCTGGAGCTGGCCAACGAGATCATCCGGGACCGCAGCGGAGTCATCGAACGGGCCTCGGACGTGCACGACCGGCTCGCCGAACTCGTGCTGCGCGGCGGCGGGGTACACGACGTGGCCGCCGCGGTCTCCGAAGTCCTGGACGGCACGGTCGAGTTCGCGGAGGCCGCCACCGCACCGGCCAGAGCGCTGGAGGCATCCCGCGCCGAAGGCCACGCCGTACGGCACGACGACGACTGGATCGCCGCGGTGGCCGCAGGCGGCGAACTGCTCGGTGCGCTGGTGCTGCGTGGCCACCCCGGCCTCGACCCCGTCGACCAGCGCACTCTGGAGCGGGCCGCGATGGTCACCTCCCTGCTGCTCCTCGCCCGGCGCTCCGCCGCCGAAGCCGAACAGCGCGTCCGGGGAGAGCTGTTGGACGACCTCCTCGACGCCCGCGACCGTGACCCGCGTCTGCTGCGCGAGCGCGCGGCGCGATTGGACGCCGACCTCGACGCCGGGCATGTCGTGCTCGCCGCGCGCCTCGACGCCGTCGCGGCCGACGCCGACCAGGAGGCGGCCGCCCGCAGACGCCTATGGTCCGCCGCGTCCCACCTTGCCGCGACCCGGCACGGCCTGGCCGCCGCCCGCGACGGCGGCACGGTGCTGCTCCTGCCCCTCGAAACGGGAGACACCGCCACCGCCCTGGCCCGCCGCACCGCCCGACATCTCGGCACGGCCGTCCACGAGGCGGTCACCGTCGGCGCCTCCGCCCCGGTCGAAGACCTGGCCGCACACCCGGACTCCGTCGCCGCCGCCTATGAGGAGGGCCGGCGTTGCCTCGACGCCCTGCGGCTGCTCGGCCGCTCCGGAGACGGCGCCGCTGCCGAGGACTTCGGGTTCCTGGGGCTGCTGCTGGCCGGGGACCGGGATATCGCGGGCTTCGTCGACCGGACGATCGGCCGGGTCGTCGCGTATGACGAACGGCGCGGCACCGGCCTGCTGGGCACCCTCGACGCGTACTTCGCCTGCGGGATGAGCCCGGCGCGCACCAAGGACGAACTGCACGTCCATGTGAACACGGTCGCCCAGCGCCTGGAGCGCGTCGGCCACCTCCTCGGCGACGACTGGCAGAGCCCCGCCCGCACACTGGAGATCCAACTGGCCCTGCGGCTGCACCGGTTGTCGGCACCGGCACAGCGCTGACCCCCGCACGCACGGCGTACGGGGGTCAGGTTCCCGGGATTCGGTGGCGTCGACCAGAGGTCAGACAGTGCGCGCGTCCGCCGCCCGGGGTGTCTCGGGCTCCGCGTCGGTGGGGGACTCGATGTCGGCCAGATCCCGGTGGCGGGTCTCCTTGGCGGCGCCCACCGCGATCACCGTCAGGACGGCCGCCGCGATGACGTACAGGGCGATCGGGGTGGAGCTGCCGTAGTCGGACAGCAGCGCGGTGGCGATCAGCGGTGCGGGCGCGCCTGCCGCGACCGAGGCGAACTGCGCGCCGATGGAGGCACCGGAATAGCGCATCCGGGTCGCGAACATCTCGGAGAAGAAGGCGGCCTGGGGCGCGTACATGGCGCCGTGCAGGACAAGGCCCACGGTCACGGCGAGAAGCAGGTTGCCGAAGCCGCCGGTGTCGATGAGCGAGAAGAACGGGAACATCCACAGCCCGACGCCGACCGCGCCCAGCAGGTAGACGGGGCGACGGCCGACCCGGTCGGACAACGCGCCCCAGGCCGGAATGGCGGCGAAGTGGACGGCGGAGGCGATCAGCACGGCATTGAGGGCGGTCTGCTTGGAGACGCCGGCCGAGGTGGTGGCGTACACGAGGATGAACGCGGTGATGACGTAGTAGCTGATGTTCTCCGCCATGCGCGCACCCATCGCCACCAGCACGTCACGCCAGTGGTGCCGCAGCACGGAGACCAGCGGCAGCTTCTCGGCGGCCGCCACGTGCGCGACCTTGCGCGCCTCCGCCTGGGCCAACGCCTGCTTGAAGACAGGCGATTCATCGACAGACAGACGAATCCACAAACCGACGATGACCAGGACTCCGGAGAGCAGGAAGGGGATCCGCCAGCCCCAGCTGCCGAAGGCGCTGTCCGACAGCACGGCCGTCAGCAGCGACAGGACGCCGGTCGCCAGCAACTGCCCCGCGGGAGCGCCGGTCTGCGGCCACGAGGCCCAGAAGCCCCGCCGCCGCGCGTCCCCGTGCTCGGACACCAGGAGCACGGCCCCGCCCCACTCCCCACCCAACGCGAAACCCTGCACCAGGCGCAGCATGGTCAGCAGCACGGGCGCGGCGGACCCGATGGTCGCGTGCGTCGGCAACAGTCCGATCGCGAAAGTCGCCCCACCCATCAGCAGCAGACTCAGCACCAGCAGCTTCTTGCGGCCGATCCGGTCGCCGTAGTGCCCGAAGACGAGGGCTCCCAGCGGCCGGGCCGCGAATCCGACGGCGTACGTCAGGAAGGACAGGAGCGTGCCGACGAGCGGGTCGGAGTCCGGGAAGAACAGCTTGTTGAAGACGAGGGCGGCTGCGGAGCCGTAGAGGAAGAAGTCGTACCACTCGATGGTGGTGCCGATGAGGCTGGCGGCGACGATGCGCTTGAGGTTGCCGGGGGGTGGGGGAGCGGTGGTTCCGGAGGCCATGTGCGCCACTTCCTCGTGTGCGGTGGGGACGGGTACGTGTTCGCACACGGTAGGAATCTGCAGGTCAGGGGCACATGTGGTGGGACTACATAGTTC
>NZ_LLZG01000088.1 GCF_001509475.1 Streptomyces regalis | reverse complement strand
CTCCCCCACCGGAGCCACCACAGCCCCCGCCCAGCTCAGCGCCTTCCACCCATCGGACGGCGCCCCCTCCAGAATCACCACCCCGGTGTTGTCGAGCGGGTGCGCGGCAGCGAAGGGGACATCGACGTTGGCCGCTCGAGCCGCCGTCCACATACGTATCGCGGCCCCGTGGCTCACCATGGCAACCGTCCCGACCCCACTGTCCGCGGCCTCGGCCACCACGGCGTCGTAGCGCGCCAGCGCCTCCGTACCGGAATCACCGCCCGGCATCCGCAACTCCGTGTCACCGGCCGCCCAGCCGAACACCGTCCTCATGTAGAACTCACCCTGCTCGGTGTCGCCGCGCAGCATCTCCAGGTCCCCCGCGAACACCTCACGAATCCCGTCGCGCACCAGCACGTCGAGACCGCGCGCAGCGGCCAGCGGGGCGGCGGTGAGCTGGGTGCGGATCAGGGTGGAGGCGTAGATCGCCTCGATGTCCTCGTCGGCCAGCGCCGCGGGGAGAGCGGCGGCCTGCCGTTCGCCGAGTGCGGTCAGGCCGGCTCCGGGGACGGCCGTGTCCAGCAGGTAGTCCACGTTGGAGGGCGTCTGGCCGTGGCGGACGAGGAGCAGGCGCATGGACGGGTTCCTCCGTGTGTCGGTCACCATCGGCCGGACAGGATTCAGCCACTTCAGGGTACCCAGCCCTGTATGAGCCCAGACGTCGACCTCACCGTCCCCAAGCCCGGCCGGCACGCTCTGCGCGACCGGCTCCTCGCCCTCGACTCCCGGCTGTTCGAGTTCGCCGCCGAACAGCACTGGCCGTATGCCGAGCGGGTCCTGCCGCTGCTGAGCCGGAGTGCGAACCACGGGGTGCTGTGGTTCGCGACGGCCGCCGCCATCGCCGCGAGCCGTACGCCACAGGCCCGTCGGGCCGCGGCCCGGGGTCTGGCCTCGTTGAGCCTGGCCTCGCTGACCATCAACACCCTCGGCAAGCGGTCGGTACGCCGGCCCCGCCCTCTTCTGGACCCCGTACCGCTGGTCCGGCAGCTGAAGCGGCAGCCGATCACCACCTCGTTCCCCTCGGGTCATGCCGCGTCGGCGGCTGCGTTCGCGACCGGCGTCGCCCTGGAGTCGCCCTCGTGGGGCCTCGCGGTGGTCCCGATCGCGTGGTCGGTCGCGCTGTCCCGGGTGTACACCGGCGTCCACTTCCCGAGCGACGTGCTGGCGGGCGCGGCGCTGGGCGCGGGTGCGGCGTTCGCGGTGCGGGGCATGGTGCCGACGCGTGACCGGCTGATCCCGCCGGCCCGGCCCCGTACGGACGTTCCGGCGCTGCCGGACGGGGCGGGCCTTGTGATGGTGGCCAACAAGGGAGCGGGCACGGCGGCCCGGGTGCACGCCCTGCTGGACGCGCTGCCGCGCGCCGAGGTCGTCGAGTGCGAACCCGGCTATGTCCGCGCCGAGTTGCAGAAGGCGGCGACCCGCGCGCGGGTGCTCGGCGTGTGCGGCGGCGACGGCACGGTGAACGCGGCCGCGGAGGTGGCCCTGCGGCACGGCCTGCCTCTCGCCGTGCTGCCCGGCGGCACGATGAACCACTTCGCCCACGACCTCGGTGTGGAGGGTGAACGCGATCTGATCCGTGCCCTCAAGCGGGGCGAGGCGGTGCGCGTGGACGTGGGCCGGTTCGTCTGCGACGGACAGCACGGCCTGTTCCTCAACACCTGCAGCCTGGGCGTGTATCCGGAACTCGTGCGCAGGCGCGACCACTTCTCGCCCCGCATCGGCGCCTGGCCGGCCGGCGTGCTCGCGGCCCTGCGCGTCCTGCGCAGCGACCGCCACCCGCTGCACACCGAAGTCGCCGGCCGCGCCCACCCGTTGTGGCTGCTGTTCGCCGGGAACGGCACCTACCACCGGCTGGGCCTCGCCCCCGCCCGCCGTCTGGACCTCGCGGACGGCGTGCTCGACGTACGGGTCGTGCACGGCGGCCGCCGCCCCGCCCTGCGCCTGCTCGCGGCCGCCCTCGCGGGCCCGCTGACCCGCTCTCCGGCCCATGCGGCGGTCCAGGTGGGCCGACTGCACCTGTCGGGGGTCACACCCGGCGCGCTCCTCGCCTACGACGGCGAAGTCACCGAGGTGGGGGGCGAAGTGACGCTGGAGAAGCTGCCGGAGGCGCTGACGGTCTATCGCCCGCTGCCCGGCTCCTGAGCATCCCCTTCTCTCTTCCTGATCAGTCGTCAGTCCAGATAGTAAAACGCAGGTCTCACCATTCGGCATGCGGGCGTACGGTGTCGAGTACCGCCCGGCGGGGACGTGAGCCCCGTGAGCCGGTACGACGAGCGAGGGGAACAGCCATGTCGAAGGCACAGGAGACCGCCGTCTACACCCATGGGCACCACGAGTCGGTGCTGCGTTCGCACACGTGGCGCACCGCCGCCAACTCGGCGGCCTACCTGCTCGGTTCACTGAAGCCGCACATGAAGATCCTGGACGTCGGCTGCGGACCGGGCACGATCACCGCCGACCTGGCCGCCCTGGTCCCCGACGGGCACGTCACCGGTGTCGACCAGGCGCCGGAGATCCTGGATCAGGCCCGGGACACGGCCGCCGGACGGGGTCTGACGAACGTCGAGTTCGCCGTCGCGGACGTACACACCCTGGACTTCCCGGACGACACGTTCTGCGTGGTCCACGCCCACCAGGTGCTCCAGCACGTCGGCGATCCGGTCGGTGCGCTGCGCGAGATGAAGCGGGTCACCAAACCGGGCGGGTTCATCGCGGTCCGCGACTCGGACTACGCGGCCATGACCTGGTACCCCGCGTCCCGGGGCATGGACGACTGGCTGGACCTGTACCGCCGGGTCGCCCGCGCCAACGGCGGTGAGCCCGACGCCGGGCGCCGACTGAAGTCCTGGGCGCTGCGGGCGGGGCTCACGGACGTCACGGCCACCTCGAGCACCTGGACCTTCGCCACGCCGGACGAGCGGGCCTGGTGGAGCGGCCTGTGGGCGGATCGCACGCTGGCCTCGGCCTATGCCGAGCGGGCCACGGAGGGCGGGCACGCCGGCGCCGGGCAGCTGCGGGCCGTGTCGGAGGCGTGGCGGGAGTGGGGGCGGCAGGAGGACGGCTGGTTCAGTGTGCTGCACGGGGAGATTCTGTGCCGTAAGGAAGCCTGAATCGCGCATTTCTGGTGACTCGGCGAGCAGGAGGTCAAATCATGGTTCCTATTCTGCTCGTGTTGCTACTGGCGCTGATTCTGTTCGGTGCCGGATTCGCGCTGAAGGCCCTGTGGTGGATCGCGATCGCGGTTCTCGTGGTGTGGCTCCTGGGTTTCGTCATGCGTGGCACGACCACGGCAGGCGGCAGGGGTCGCTGGTATCGGTGGTGAGTTGATTTCATTCCCGGGGAAATGTCATGGGGAAATGTCAGGCGACATGTCACTCCCTGGGAAGCAGCGGTCCCAGCGGCCCGAGGTCCAGATTCAGGTCCTCGGGCCGCAGTCCGTAGCGCTCGCGCAGCTCGGTCATACGGTCGTCGAGCAGCATCAGCGTGAGCCCGATCCGTTCCTCCTGCTCCTCGCTCAGGTCGCCCGCGTCGAAGCGGCGCAGCGCCTGGCGTTCCATGAGCTGGCGCAGCAACTCCACCACCGTCAGGACGAGTTTCACCAGGTCGCGTTCCACGGTGTCGGGTTCGAGGTCCAGCCGGTTGTGGCGTGATGTCATGTCAACTCCCCCCAGGGTGACGGGACCTGCTCGTTGACGGAGCTGATCAGCGCGTTCAGGTCGATGCGGACGAGGTCGACGTCCGCGATGCGCAGGGTGATGTCGCCCGTGACGACGACGCCTCCGGCGAGCAGCCGGTCGAGCAGGTCCACGAGTGCGATCTCACGGCGTTCGACGACGGTCACGGCCCCACCTCCGGCTCGTCCGGCTCCTCCTCCGCGAACTCCCCCGTGAAGGAATAGGCCGCCCAGGGCCCGGTGAGTTCGACCCGGATTCCGGGGGCGTCGTCCTTGGCCTGGTCCACCAGTTCCACGAATTCCTCGGAATCCGCGCGCGGCACCAGATAGGCGGCATTGAACACATTCTGCCCGGACGCGCGGGAAAGCGCGGAGTTCTGCGGGGCGTGCAGCCGGGACTCCTCGGCGAACGAGGAAAGCGTTTCGTGCAGTCGGCCGGCGAATGCGGCGGCCCTGTGCCACACGTCCTCCCGGGCCTGCGTCTGCATGCGGCGCCGCCGCAGATAGTCGCGGCCCGACACGGCCTTGGGCTCCGGCCCCCCACCGGTCTCCGCCGGTTCCGTAAGGCCGGCGCGCTCCGTGGGCCCCGCGCGCTCCGTTTCGGCGTACACCTTGACGCCCCACTCCACCCGCCCTTCCAGCCGGTCGAGCACGCGCCGGAAGTCCTCCTCGCGGGCCTCCATCATGCTCCGTACGCCACTGTCGTCCCGGAAGACGGTGGCCAGCCGCAACGGCAGCGGGGTGGTGACGACGGTGAGCGCGTCGATGACCTGCTGGTGGGCACGGGCCGTCGCAGTGAGCCAGTCCAGGTCCTCCAGGTGGGCGCGCAGCGGCTCCTCGGCGAAGTCCGCCTCGGGCACCGTACTGACGACGGCGATCAGGCCGTGGTGCGTCAGCTGCTTCGGCGGCGCCCCGGCTACCCCCGACAGCTGGGCCTGGAGGGCGGAGCGAAAGGGGCGGCAGACGGCGTAGACATAGCGCAGTCCGGTCATGGGGCCTCCTCCTCCCCCCGGGTGGGCTCCAGCTGGGCCAGCCGCTCGCGCAACTCGGCGTTCTCCCGGGCGAGTTCGTTGCGGTGGGCGCGGGAGGACAGCGCCGGGTCGTCCTCCCACCAGTCGATGCCCATCTCCTTCGCCTTGTCGACCGAGGCGACGATGAGGCGCAGCTTGATGGTGAGCAGTTCGATGTCGAGCAGGTTGATGCGGATGTCGCCCGCGATGACGATGCCTTTGTCCAGGACCCTTTCCAGGATGTCGGCGAGGTTGGCGCCACTGCCCTGACCGTAGGGCTCGGGCAGCCGGCTGGACATCGTCATCGCCGGCTCCCGCCGCCGGCGTACTCGGGCTTGTCCTCGTCCTCGTATTCAGGCTCTTCCTCGTACGCGTCCTCGGGTTCCTCCTCGTACGCGTCCTCGGGTTCCTCCTCGTCCTCTTCGCCCTCTTCGGTCTCGTCCTCTTCGTCCTTCTCGTACGCGTCCTCGGGCTCCTCGTACTCCTCCTCGTCCTCCTCCGCGACCGCGTCCTCATGGCTGCGGACGACCTCGCCGTCGCGGATCTCGCCGCGCCAGCCGTCTTCGACCTCTCCCTTGAGGGTGACGAAGCGGACGTAGTTCTTGAGGTCGAGGCGGGCCCGGCGGCCCTGGGCGCGCCAGAGGTTGCCGGTCTTCTCGAACAACCCCTTGGGGTAGTACTCGACGACCAGCAGGACGCGGGTGAGGCTGTCGTCGAGCCGGTGGAAGGAGACGACGCCCTTCGTGGTGCCCTTCGCGCCCTCCGACGTCCAGGCGATCCGGTCGTCCGGCACCTGTTCGGTGGTGTGCGCCTTCCAGCTGCGGTTGGACCAGAAGACCTTGAGCTGCCAGTCGGAGGTCGTGTCGTCGGCGCGGTTCGCGCTCTTCACGCCCTTCGCGAAGGTGCTGAAGTCCTGGTACTGGGTCCACTGGTCGTACGCGGTGCGCAGCGGCACGCCCACGTCGACGTACTCGATGATGACGGTGGGCTTGTTGCCGGCCTTTTTCCCCTTGCCCTTTCCCTTGGCCTTGCCGCCGAGGTTCTTGAACGTGTCGACCACGTTGTCCTTGGCGCGGGTGGCGCCGACCTCCAGCGCGGTGCGCAGCGGGCCCTTGCCGTCGGCGAGCTTGCGGCCGCCGTCGAGGGCGAGCTTGGCCAGGCCCGGGCTGCGGCCCTCGGCGACGTCGTTCAGCTTGACCGTGGCCTCGCCGAGTTTGCGGCCGGCGCCGACCAGCATCCGCTGGGTCTGCGCGGCGAGGTACTCCTGGAGTTCGGCCTTGAACCGGTCGGCGGCCTCGCTGTGGGCCACACCGGCGAGTGGTTGCTTCGCTGCTCCGCGGGCGGCGGAGCTCGCGGATCCGAGTGTCTCGGTCATCACCCGTCACCGCCCTTCGACTGACGCGCCCGGCCACTGCGGGCCGCCCCGCGGGCCCCGGCCGTCTTCCGGCCGGCCGACTTGCCGGTCCCGCTCCGCTTGGCAGCCGCCTTCCTGGGCGCTGTCCTGCCGGCGGCGGTCTTCTTCGCCGCCGTCTTCTTCGCGGGGCCCTTCTTGGCCGCCTTCTTGGCGGTCTTCTTCGGCGCGGCCGCTCGCTTCGCCGCCGCCTTGCCCGACGGCTCCTCGTCCTCCGACTCGCCCTCGGACTCCTCCTCCGACTCCTCCTCCGCTTCCTCGTGTCCCTCGGGCTCGTCCGGCTCGCGGTCCTCGTCCTCGGCGCGCGGCTCCTCGTCCTCGGTCTCCTCCTCGGACTCCTCGTCCCGCCCGCCGAGATCCGGCGTCGGCACCGCTCCCGACAACTGCTCGTGCAGCTCGGCGGTGCGTCCGTGCAGCCGGTCGGCGAGCGCGTCGAGCCGGCGCTCGACCAGGGCGCCGGAGGCCGCCTCGCCGACGCCGCGCAGGTCCTCGCGCAACTGGTCCCCGATCTCCTTGAACTGCGGGTTGTTCTGCAGCTGTTGGGACACCAGGTCCGTGACGGCCCGCGGGCTCAGATGCATCCGCTTGCCGGCCACGAGCGTGCCGACGGCGAACGCCAGTTTCAGTTTCCTCGTCCGTCCGAGGACATATCCGGCCCCTACGGCGAGGCCCAGTCCCATTCGGTTCATCGTGCCGTCCCGTCACCGTTCCCGTAGCCTGCGCGCAGGCCGATCTCCAGCCGGTCGAGGAGTTCGTCCTCACGGCGGTCGAACTCCTCCTCGTCGATCTCGCCCGCGGTCAGCTGCTCCTCCAGGCTCGCCAGTTCGGCCCGCACAGCGGCTGGGTCGTAATAGAGGCGTTCCGCCTCGCGCAGCACCTGTCTGATGACCCATCCGCTGCCGCGCACCGGGGCGAACGGCAGCAGCAGTACCTCTCCGATCAGTCCCACGGCCTCACTCCTTCGCCGTTCCGCCGCCGGACGTGGTGCCCGCGGGCTCGGCGGGGCCGGGCTCGACGAAGCTGTACGGCGGCAGCGGGCCGTTGACGCGCAGATCGAGGTGCGGATGGCCCTTGCGGAGTTGCTCGACGGCGGTCATGAACGTCTCGGCCGAGCCGCGGTCGACCAGGAACGACACGTTGGCGAGCCAGCCGGTGGAGTCGGGACCCACGCTGACCGCGTCCGCGACCGGTTCCAGCGTGTGCTGCACATCGGTCGCGTCCTCGGCCTCCTGGGCCTTGACCGCGGCGACCACCATCTCGCCGAGCCGCAGCCGCTCCTCGTAGGACCCGCCGCCGGACTGCCGGTTGGCCTGCGTCATGGCCCGGATCTCCGGGTTCTCGGCCAGGACGCGGTGCAGCACGGCCTCCTCGGCATGCGTGGCCTTCACGTTGTACTCGACCTTGCCGTCGAGGGCCCGCAGGCGTTCCTTGTAGTGCTCCCCGCGTTCGGCGAGCACCCCGGTGACCGTGTCGTCGTCGGGGGCGACGCTGCCGAACCGCATGGGCAGTACGCAGCCGGCCGCACCCGCCTCGGCCAGCACGTTCGAGTGGGCGAGCAGTTCCCTGCGCTTGGGGCGCAGCTCTTCGGGGGCGTCGCTGACCAGGGCGGCGAGTGCGCCCTCCTTCAGGACGCGCACCGGACGCGGCGGGTCGCCGACACCGCCCAGGTCCTTCGGAAGGTCGGTGCGCGAACTCGCGGTGATGCCGTACACGTACGTGCTCACTCGTGCTCCTCCTTCTTGCGCGTCGTGGTGGACTTGCGGGTGCGCTGCCTGGGATGCGCCTCGCCGTTCTCACGTGCCTGCTTGAAGGCGTCGGAAAAGGTCTCGGCGGCGCCGGACAGCGCTCCCTTGGACTTGCCGCGAGCGCCGGACTCAGTGATCTCGCCGACCATCTCGGGCAGACCGGGGGCCTTGCGCGGCCCGGCCTCAAGGTCGAGCCGGTTGCACGCCTCGGCGAAGCGGAGATAGGTGTCGACGCTGGCCACGACGACACGGACGTCGATCTTCAGGATCTCGATGCCGACCAGGGAGACACGCACGAATGCGTCAATGACAAGCCCCCTGTCGAGGACGAGCTCCAGAACGTCGTAGAGGCCGCTGCTGCCGCCTCCGCCGCCGGGCTGCTGTGCCGGGACAACGGTCATGCCGGCCGTTCCTCCTTGTCTCATGACGGTCTGCCGGGCGTGGGCGGGCGGCCTACCGACCGCCGGGCCTGTGTGCGTCGGAACGCCCACGTTCGTAGCGGCGCACGCGCCGGTACCCGGTGAGCTGTCCGTCGGGGTCGAGATCGACCTGGTAACTCGCCAGCAGACTCATCGTGTCGGGGACGCGGGACAGTTCCAGGACCTCGATCTCGAGCGTCCAGCCGTCCTCCGTCTGCTCGAAGGACGACACCGTCTCCGCGTTCATGCCGGTGAGTTCGGCGAGCTGGGTCCGTGCCTGGCGCAGGACCTCCATCGGGGTCGGCCGCTCGTCCGCCCCGCCCGTCTGCCGTCTGGATGACTTGGGTGTGTTCTGTGAATCATTCATGGACGCCTCCTGCGCCGAGTGGCCCGGGAGGCTCCGGCCAAACCCATGGGTACGGCTTCTTCAGCCGCGCAGTGCGTCGAGCCTGCGCCGAGCCGGTCCGAGGGCGCGGCCCCGGTCCATCAGCCCGGACCAGGGGTTGGTGCGGGCGTGCTCCACGGCGTCGGCGATGCTCCAGCGGCGCGCGTCCAGGTCCGGGTCGTCCACTTCGGCCCAGGTCAGGGGTGTGGCGACGGGTGCGCCGGGCCGGGCGCGGACGGTGTAGGGGACGACGGCGGTCTGGGCGTAGGCGTTGCGCTGCACGTCGAGGTAGAGGCGGTCGCCGCGGTCTTTCTTGCGGGCGGCGGTGGTGAGCCGGTCCGGGTGGGCCGATTCGAGCAGGCCGGCGACGTCCTTGGCGAATTCCCGGACCTCGTCGAAGTCGTGGTGCGCGTCCAGCGGTACGACGATGTGCAGCCCGCGCGAGCCGGTGGTCATCGGCGCCGAGGGCAGCCCGAGCTCGTCGAGCAGCTCGCCGAGCAGCCCGGCCGCGTCCCTGACCTGCGCGAAGGAGTCCTCGGCCGGGTCGAGGTCGAAGACCAGCCGGTCGGGCCGGTCGATGTCGTCGGTGCGGGAGAGGAAGCGGTGCAGGGTGAGGCAGGCCTGGTCGGCGAGGTAGACGAGGGTGGCGGTGTCGTCGCAGACGGTGTGGCAGACGGTGCCGTCTTCCTTGGGCAGTTCGACGCGGGTGATCCAGTCCGGGTAGTGCTCCGGAGTGTTCTTCTGCATGAACTTCTGGCCGTCGAGACCGTCGGGGTACCGCTCCAGCATCAGGGGGCGGCCGCGCAGATGCGGCAGCATGAACGCGGCGGCGGACCGGTAGTAGTCGACAAGATCGCCCTTGGTGTACTCCTTGGCCCCGCCGCCACCGGGGAAGAGCACCTTGTCGACACGTTTGACCTCGACCGTACGGCGACCGGCCCGCACCTTCCTCGTGGCGTCGTCGCCGGTCATCGTACGACGGCCTCCTCCACCAGCAGCTTGCCCGCGGCGGCGATGCACGCGGCGTCGATGCCCGCCGCGTGCAGTTGCTCGTCCGGGGACGCCGAGCCCGGCATCGTACGGACGGCGAGGCGCACCAGGCGCGGCACGGGGCGCCCGTCGACGAAGGCGTCGAGGACGGCGTCGCCGATGCCGCCCTCCTCGTGGTGGTCCTCCACCGTCATCAGGCAGCCCGTGTCCTCGGCGGCCCGGCGCAGGGTGGCCCGGTCGACGGGCTTGACCGAGTAGAGGTCGACGACCCTGACCTGGATGCCGTCGCGGTCCAGGGCGTCGGCGGCGGCGAGGGCCTCGTGCACGGTGGCGCCGGCGGCGACGACGGTCAGCCGGTCGTAGGGGCTGGACCGCAGCACCTTGCTGCCACCGACGGGGAACTCCTCGTCGGGGCCGTAGACGACCGGGGCGGCGCCGCGCGAGGTGCGTAGATAGCGGACGCCGTCCAGGTCGGCCATGGCGGCGACGAGCTTCGCGGTCTGGTTGGCGTCGCACGGGTACAGCACGGTCGAGCCGTGCACGGCCCGCATCATCGCCAGGTCCTCCAGGCCCATCTGGCTCGGCCCGTCCTGCCCGATCGCGACGCCGGCGTGCGAGCCGACGAGGTTGATGCCGACGCCGCTGACCGACGCCATGCGCACGAAGTCGTGTGCGCGGGTCAGGAAGGCGGCGAAGGTGGAGGCGTACGGCACCCAGCCGCGCGTCGCGAGCCCCACCGCGGCGGCGACCAACTGCTGCTCGGCGATGTAGCACTCGAAGAAGCGGTCGGGGTGTGCCTTGGCGAAGAACTCGGCGCGGGTGGAGTCGCTGACCTCGCCGTCGAGGGCGACGACGTCACCGCGGCCGGTGCCGAGGGCGGCGAGCGCCTCGCCGTAGGCGTTCCGGGTGGCGACCTCTTCCCCCTTCTCCCAGCGGGGCAGTTCGAGGTGTCCGGCGGGGACGGCGTGCAGCATGCGGGCGGCGGGCGGCTCGTGGACGCGGACATGGATGTCGCGGGGGCCACCGAGCTCGGCGATCGCCTCGTCGGGGTCCGGCAGCGGCTTCCCGTGCAGTCCTTCACGGTCCTGGACGGACTGGACGCCCTTGCCCTTGAGCGTGCGGGCGAGGATGACGGTGGGCTGCCCGCTGGTGGACCGCGCCTCCCCATACGCCCGGTCGATGGCGTCCACGTCATGCCCGTCCACCTCGACGGTGTGCCATCCGAAGGCCTGGAAGCGGCGGGCGTAGGCGTGGAGATCATGACCATGCCGGGTCGGGCCGCGCTGACCGAGCCGGTTCACGTCGACGACCGCGGTGAGGTTGTCCAGATGCTCGTACGCCGCGTGCTCGGCGGCCTCCCACACGGAGCCCTCGGCGAGCTCGCTGTCCCCGCACAGCACCCACACCCGGTACCCGGCCCGATCGAGCCGCTTCCCGGCCAACGCGATCCCGACCCCGATCGGCAGCCCCTGCCCGAGCGATCCGGTCGCCGTCTCCAGCCACGGCAGCCGGCGCGGCGTGGGGTGCCCTTCGAGACGGCTGCCGATCTTGCGGAAGGTGAGCAGTTCGCCGTCCTCTATGGCGCCCGCCGCCTTGTAGGCCGAGTACAGCAGGGGCGAGGCGTGCCCCTTGGAGAGGACGAAGCGGTCGTTGCCGGGGTGGGCCGGCCGGTCGAAGTCATAGCGAAGGTGGTTCGCAAGGAGTACCGCCGTCAGATCGGCGGCAGACATCGACGACGTCGGGTGCCCCGACCCGGCCGCAGCTGAGGCCCGCACACTGTCCACCCGCAACTGCTGGGCGAGCTCGACGAGTTCAGCGGTGTTCATGGGGCACCTTCCGAGGGGTTGTGGGAGCGGCGTTCGGACGGTTCAGGGGCTGTGGGGGCG
>NZ_LLZG01000087.1 GCF_001509475.1 Streptomyces regalis | reverse complement strand
GCCCTACACCCTGATGGCCGTCTACGACCTCAGCCACCTGCCCTCCACCGAGCAACAACGCTGGCGCGCCCAGCACTGTCCGACGCACGCCACCGCCGACAGCGCCCCCGATCTCGCCCTGGCCGACTGGCAGGTCTTCGACCCACTCCTGCACGCCGCCCACCTGCGCACCCGCCTCCCACACCCGCCAGCACCCCACAGAAACAGGCGCTGACGATGCCCCACCACGCCCTGGAGATCACGCTCACCCGCCCCCTCTCCCCGGCAGCCCTGCACCAAGCCGCCCGAAAACTGCCGCTCGTCGCCAACCACGACGCCACCCGCCTCATGGCCCTCGTCCCCGCCAAGACCCCACACCGGGCCGCCCGCCGACTGCGCCACCGACTCGAAGCACAGCTGCCCATCGACGTGATCACCACGCACTACCCCGACGCAGACCACAAAGTGATCCTCAACGTCGCCCTCCCGACCACCGTGCACGCTGCCCTCACCGCCGCAGCCCGCCGCGAGTGCCAGAGTCCTGAGAGCCTGGTGGAACTGGCCGTGCACCGGGCCCTGGCCGAACACGCCGAACAGGAAAACGACCGCCTCGACCGGGCGGTGCACCGACTACTGGCCCACACCACCCCGGCCTACCTGCTCTCCGCCGTCGGGCACGCGCTCACCCGACTCCCCGAAAGCCCCACGCCATGAACCCCACCGACGAACAAACGGCAGCTGTTGTCTCACACTGAAACGTCCAAGATCTCTCTCATCTGAATGTCGCTCGGAAAGCTCTGTTGAGCTGGTGTGTTGGTTCCGCGGCGTGACATTGCGCGAAAGGTGATCGTGGCAAGTCATGCAAAGGTGCAGGACATTCAGGTGCGAATCGCGTATGAGATTTGATCTTGGTTCATGGGGCTGGAGTGCCTGGTGTGGCCTTTGAACTCGAAGCGCGGTACATCGACACCTCTCCGCGCGTGCGGATCAAATGATGGCTACGCCTTCGGATTCTGGCGCTGGTCCGGTACCTCTCTGCGTGCGCGGACCGAACCAAGTCGTCGACGATGTGGGGGATTTCTGGGCCGATACACCTCCGCGTGTGCGGATTGAGCATCAGCACACAGATACGCCCCCAGCGGCCATGCGAGGCATCTCCGCGTGCGCGGACCCGCGTGTTGAGGACCGAACCTCATTCCTTACGGATTTGGTGCCGCGGCTACGGTACAGCTCCGCCTTTACGGAACCGAACGGCGGTGTCCTCCTGGCCAGCCTCTCTGTGCCCGTACAACTCTGTGTGTGCGGACCGAACAAGTACGACGGGAGGAGCGGCCGGGCGATGATCGGTACATCTCCGCGTGCGCGGACCGCCCGCCTCGCTGACCTGCCTCCGGAAACCGTCATCGGTACATCTCCGCGTGTGCGGACTGAACGGAGGTGAGCGGTAAGGCTATTACGGGCCCGACGGTACAACTCCGCTTGTGCAGAACGAATTGAGGCATTTCCCACCGCCGGACACATCGTGTTGATACAGCTCCGCGTGTGCGGACCGGGCCCGGAGAAAGTGCGGGGGCAAGGACGGTACAACTCCGCTTGTGCGGACCGAACCACCGGCCTGTGAGGCAGTTCCAGCATGTGCCCGATACAGCTCCGCGTGCGCGGACAGGAAGTCGGCCTGAAGGAGATCCGGGTGGACCTTGACGGTACAACTCCGCGTGTGCGGACCGAACTGCTCGACCTGGTCAAGGGCGCTCCTCGTGTGCGATGCAGCGCCTCGTGTGCGGCTCGGACCGCCGCCTCTGCATGACCGCATCCCCTCGCATCGATACAGCTCCGCGTGTGCGGACTGAACCATTGTTGGCTTTCGGTTGTGTGAGCGTTTTTTCGTTGCGTGATCTTGGTTGATGCTGGGGGTTCGTACAGGATGCTGTCCGGGTTGCGCGTGGGGATGCGTGTGGGTGTGGGTGTTCACCCGGATCGGTGATCTGGGTGAGGCCCGACGAGCGGCTCTTGTTGCTGCAGAGGTTTTTGTCGCAGCGTGTCAGCTGCTATGGCTATTGCTGTTGTTGTGGTATGTATGGCGGCCACAGAGGGGGAACCGTAGCGCGGTGCGGTCGGCCTGTCCGCTCTCGGATGACGCTGGGGCGTTGACGGCACAAGGGGTCGGCCGTACCTGCGGCGGCCTGTCCGGCAGGTTGGCCGGACCCGTTCACGGATTGCGCTGTGCGCGGCGGGACATTGCAGCATGCTGGGGGGCGTGTGATGAGCGAAATGAAGCTGTGGGATGACAACCCCACGGTCGTGGATCTGCTGGGCTTCGCGTCCATCGTCGACACGGTCGCAACCACGCTCGAGATCCCGTATCTGGACCCCGTGACGATCGGGATCGCCGCGCCCTGGGGCGGAGGGAAGTCCACGGTCCTGCGGCTTTTGCACAAGGAGCTGAACGAGCGGGACGGCTACCGGGTGATCCGTCTCGATCCCTGGGAGTTCGACGACCAGTTCGATGTGCGGGGCAGCGTGATCGGTGAAGTCCTGCAAGACCTCCTGGCGGCCTACAAAACGCAGGAGTGCCTGCCGGAGAAGATCAAGGAGCTTCTGGAGCGCGTGAGCTGGTCACGCGTTGCCGTCAGTATGGCGAGGGGATCGCTAGTCGCCCAGTCCGAAGACCTGGTCAAGGCCCTCACTCCTCGTTCGAAGAGCGACCCCAAGAGTCTGGCGGGCTTCCGGGAGGAGTTCGCCCGCCTGCTCAAGGACCTGACCCAGCTCAAGCGTCTGGTCGTGCTGGTCGACGATCTGGACCGCTGTCTGCCGGATGCGGTGATGGCCACGCTGGAGGCCATCAAGCTGTTCCTGTCCGTCGACAAGGTCGCGTTCGTCCTGGCGGCGGACCAGGACATGGTGCGCGAGTCGATCGCGGCCAGCCTGGACGCCACGGGCCGGGGGGAGCGGTTCGCCCACCGCTACCTGGAGAAGATCGTCCAGGTGCCGCTGTCGCTGCCGCGGATCGGCGCCGACGAGGCAGCCACCTTCATCACCCTGCTGCTCTCGGCCCACCAGTGCCCGCCGGAGGACTACACGTTGCTGGTAGGGCACGCCCAGCAGCGGCGTGCGGCGGGGCAGTCACCGGTCCTGGCGGACCTGCAGAGTCTTCCCTGGCAGCCCGACAGGGCGACGCTTGCCCTGGCCAGCCGGCTGGCCACCGGCCTGTCGGCCGACCGGTCCGGAAGCCCGCGCAGCATCAAACGCTTCCTCAACGCGTTCGCCCTGCGGACCAGGATTGCCGAGAGCCAGGGCATCAGCATCGACCCCTCGGTGATCGTCAAGCTCATGCTGCTGGAAGACAGCCCCGGCAAGGACTTCGAGACCCTCGTCAAACTCCAGGACGCCCAGCGCAGTGAACTCCTCGAGCACTGGCAGGCCTGGGGGAAGGGCGAACGTGACGACAGACCGGACCAGGTCAGTGAGGCGAGCCGGCACTGGGCCGCCTCCGAGCCCGACCTCACCACGGCCCCGATCGGGCCCTATCTCAGCCTGGCCGCCTCCCTCGTGAGCCTCACCGCGGCCGCTTCCCTCACCCAGGAGCAGGTCACCTGGGTCTCCCACCTTGCCGGCAAGTCGGAGCCGCACCGGCGCAGCGCGCAGCAGGAGGTGACCGCACGGCCGGTCACAGAGCAGCAGGCCGTCGTCGGCGCCCTGCTGGAGCGCGGCCGCCGGGAACAGGAGAGCGAGCCGCTCGTGGAGTCCCTTCTGTACATCGCGCACGCCACTGCGGACCTGCGCCGCCGCATCGCCGACGGCCTGTGGGACATGCGCGGCAACCTCACCCCCGGCTCCGCCATGGACATCGCCGACAGCGACAGCGACGAACTGCGCGATCTCACCTCACGCCTGGCGGAGGCTACGGACATCGAACCGATGGTCAGGGAAGCGGCCAGACTGGAACGGGAGGGCCGCTGATGGGGACGTCAGGCTCCTACGGGGGCAGCGGCTCCGCCGAGTGGAGCGCGGCCCACGACGCCTTCGACGCCCTGCCCGGCACCGGACAGGGACCCGGGGACACCCCGCCGCCCTCGGACCCCGCAGACCCGCCGGACAGCCAGCAGCAACTCCTCGATGACGTCGTGCAGGCGCTGGCCACTGCGCTGAACAAGGACGATGCGGACCACGGCACGGTGCCGGCCGGCGGCTATCCGCTCTCCGCTCTGATCGCCCCTGCCCGCGGCAGCGGCGGTGGCGGCGGGGAAGGAGCCGGGGGAGCGGCGGCACCGGGCCGTGTCGGCGGCGGATCGCAGCGCCAGGTACTCAAAGGCTCCTCGCGCGGTGCCGCAGCCCTCGCGGGCGCCTACGCACTGCGCAACGGTGACGCCGCGCAACTGCGTGAACTCGGCCTGGAGTTCACCGAACTGAGCAGCCTGCCCCGGCGCACCCAGGTCTCCCGCATCCTGCAGGCCGTCCTCGGCGACGCCGGCCACCCCGACGAGGCGGCCCTGCGCAGGGCCACCGTCAAGCACGTCAAGGACATCCTCCTCGCCGCCGAGCCGCCCACTCCGGAAGACAGCCTGCGCGGCCTCGTCGCCGAATGGATCTACGAACTCGGTCTGGTCGAACTCCAGTCCCAAAAAGCCGGCGACAACCTCACCCCGGAGGAAGCCGTCCGCAAACAGGGCTGGCTGCGGTCCTGGCTCCAGCGCCGCGTGCGCCACATCTCCGTGCCCGACACACGACGCATGACCGTCAAGGAATTCACCACCGCAGCAGCGCAAGTGACGAGGGAGGCACTGCGCATTCTGCGCGCACAACGCTCATGACGACCGCCTACGAAGTACTCCCGCACGACGGGCAGCAACGCGAGCCCTCCGCCACCGCCCTGCACTGGCCCCGCACCCGAGCCCACAGCCCCACACCCACCGTCACCTGCACACTCGGCTGGGACCTCGACCTCATCGGCCCCGCACCGGCAGCCGCCGCCGACCTCGTCCGCATCGCCGCCTCCGCCTACCTCGCCGACCGCAGCGCCCGCCGTCCCCCCACCACTTTCACACGTACCATCGACCTCACCGTCCACACCGTCGATCCCGACCCCTGGAACGCCGCGTCCGGCCGGCTCGCCGAGGAACTGCTGGCCTGGCTCACCGGCGACGCCTGGCACCTGCACGCCGTGCCCGCCGCCCCCGCCGCTCACCGCCCGGCACCCGTTCCCGACGCCGACGACGTCATGCTCCTCAGCGGCGGCCTCGACTCCCTGTGCGGCGCCGCAGACCACCTCGGCGACACAGCGGCCCGCATCCACCTCAGCCACTGCGACGCCAGCACCGCCATCCTCCACGCGCAGCACCAGACCAGCGCCTGGCTCAGCGACCGCGCGCGGCAGCCGCTGCGCCACTGCAGCGTGAAACTCCACCAGACCCATGCCGCCGCTGAACCCTCCTCACGCAGCCGCAGTCTGCTGTTCGCCGCCCTGGCCGCGAGCGTCGCCGCCGGTGCCTCCAGCCCGCGGGTGACCGTCCCCGAGAACGGCTTCACCAGCATCAACCCACCCCTGACCGCAGCCCGCGGCGGCGCCCTGTCCACCCGCTCGACCCATCCGGGCACGTTCGCCCGCATCAACGAACTCCTGGCGACCCTGGACATCCCCGTGACGGTGGCCAACCCCTACGCCTACCTCACCAAGGGACAACTCTTGACGCGCGCCTGTGACCGCGTGGGGCAGTCCCTGCTGCAAGCCGGGGCGGCAACCCTCTCGTGCAGCAAACTCGACGGCAACTGGTACCCCGGCGGGGACCCCACCCTCAACTGCGGCCTGTGCCTGGCCTGCCTGGTACGCCGGGGAGCATTCACCGCAGGCCCCCACCACGACCCCACCACCTACCTCGTCCACCGCCTCACCGGAAGCGCGCACCAGTCGCTGCTGGACCGCCGCCGCAAGGACGTGAACGACGTGCGCCAGGCCATCGCCCGCGGCATCGACGACACCGACATCCTCGCCGTCGGTGAACTTCCCCCCGACACCGACCTCGACGCCGTCGTGGCCATGTGCCAGCGAGGCCTGCAGGAGCTGAACGATGTCCCCCTTCCCTGACCCACTGCCACCGCTCGACTGCCACGCCCACATCGCACCCGATGTGACCCCCGCACAGATCGACGCCCTGCACCCAGCCGTCGTCTTCGCCGTCACCCGCACCCCGGCCGAGGCACACCACACCTGCCGGCGCCGTGACCCGCGCCTGGTGTGGGGATCCGGCATACACCCCGGTGTCCCCGAGGCGCTCGACAGCTTCGACCTGCAGCAGTTCCGTGCCACCTTGCGGCACAGCTGCCTCATCGGGGAAGTCGGCCTCGACCGCCGAGGCAGCCTCGAGCGCCAACGCACCGTACTCGCCCAGATCCTTAAGGCCGCACGCGAGCAGCCCGTCCTGCTGTCGCTGCACAGCACCGGACGTACCGGGGCCCTCCTCGACCTGCTGACCGACCAGCCGCATCCCGGAATGATCCTGCACTGGTTCCTCGGGAGCCCCACCGAGCGGCAACAGGCCATCGACCTGGGCGCCTACTTCTCCGTCAACGCCGCCATGCCCGACGACATCCTCACCTCCCTGCCTGCGACACGCCTTCTGCCGGAAACTGACTTCCCAGCCAGCCGGCGCACTACCGGCGCATCACGCCCCGGCGACATCAGCCGACTCGAACAACGCCTCGCCCAACTCCACGGCATGACACCAGAACACGTCAGACGCCGCTTCTGGCAGAATCTGCGCGAACTGACCACCCGCACACACGTCTTGGACCGGCTTCCCGAAGCCGTCGCGGACTGGGCCCTGGAAGCCTGATGTACAGCCCCACGAGAGCGCCGAGGCAAGTCCTCAGCGTCACTCGTCCCGGCTGACACGCTCAACCACCTGGGGATCACTGCGCACCGGCTCCGGCAGCACGCAGCCGCGCAGACTGTGGGCGGAGAGAACCTGCTCGACCGTCAGCCCCCGCGCACCGGACAAGTCCGCCCGTACCAGGTCGGCATCCTCCAGGTCCGCACCGTCGAGCCGCGCCCGACACAAAACGGCGTCCCGGAGCGTCGCCCCCTTGAGGAGAGCACCCCGCAGGTCCGCCCCCGGCAGTCGGGCCTTCGCCAAATGCCGCCCCGAGAGATCGACCAGTGGCCAGGAAGATCCCCGGCGCCTCGAACCAGCCGCGGTGAGCGCCCGCAGCGCCTCCTGAACCATCTCGTCAGGTTCCTCCGGAAGCTGCACCGAGCCCAAATCACCCCGCGCACCAGCAGGCTGCGTATGGTGCTGCACGAAAGCATTCAGCACCCGTGCGGCATGACTGCCCTGGTCAGGGGCATCCTGGACGATCTGCTCCAGCGCCAGGATGCCCCCGATACATACATACGGCTCAGACGAACTCAACCGCTCCAGCGCCTTCGTGAAGCGGTCCGTCACCTGCCCGCGACGGCTCAGCCGGTAGGACCGGGCCGTATAGAGCAGGGCGATACCGGCACCGAGGGCAGCGACGACCTGCACAACCGCCAGCCGGACCTGCCCCGCCGCCGCGGACCGGGCCGCGACGTCCATCGACGACCAGTCACCCCCGGCCAGCCAGCACGCCAGACGCCGGCTCAGCGGAGTGAACATGACGACCAGCGCCCCCGCCAGCCCGGCTGCGCCCAGCATGGTCACCACCGCTGGCGAAACCTTCTTCAACCCCATGACCCGGTTCTATCGCGCCCACCCCACCAAGAGCGACTCACACCGGCCCGCACACAGCTCCAGGGGCGCGCGGAGAGCCTTGCACCCGCCGTCCGCGGTTGGGATCCGGTGGTTGCCCCGGATGCCCGTGTTTTGAGCTGGTGCATTGACTCCGGGGCGTGACATCGCGTGGAAGACGATCGTGACAAGTCACGCAAAAGTGCAGGACATTCCATGCGAATCGCGTAGGAGGTTTGATCTTGACCGGTGTGGCTGGATTGCTCGTTAGGGGCCGTGAACTCCAAACGCGGGTAGATCTCCGCTTGTGCGGACTGAACAGCCCTTTCTTCTCCGTGCCGTTGTGCATGTGCGGTACATCTTCGGGTGTGCGACACGAACATTCGGAGATTGTCGTGGATGATCGCTCCCGGCGGTACATCTCCGCATGTGCGGAAGAAACGGGTGGAGCCGGTGGCGGGCAGTCACGCTGGGCGGTCCAGCTCCGCGTGAGCGGAAGGGCGATAACCGTCTGTCCTTCAAGGCGAAGGGGCTGGACTCATCTCCGCGTGTGCGGAAGGAACCTGCCAGAGCGGCCTCCAACGGCCCGCGAACCGGCCCATCTTGCGGTGTGCGAAACCTTCAGCGCCCTTTCTCGGCCTCCTCACCTGGCCGCAGCCCCGCCATGCGCGACGAAACACGATCTGTCTGAAGGACATCGACCCCGGGCGCGATACATCTCCGCCTGCGCGGAAAGAAGCGTCAAGGCGAGCACCCGACGCAATCCTGGTACGCGGGTGAGGCCAGGTACGTCCGACATGGAGCAGCGCGGTGGTCGTCCCATCTCCGCATGCGCGGCGAAACACAGTCCTGTACCTCCGTGCTGATGGACCAACTCGGCTCATCTCCGCGCGGCGGAGCCGGACACTGGCCCGGCGCGAAAGACGTCATGACCGACGGTTCATCTCCGCGTGTGCGGAAAGAGCCTCATTCCTGGCCGGACTCGACGGCAACCTCGCCGGGGCGGCTCCGCATGCGCGGCAGCGAGGATGTCCGATTGCCTGGACGATGTCGTGTGGTGCCCCCGGTCCATCTCTGCCTGTGCAGTAGGAGGGTGACTGGTGGGCGGGACTGACCGGGGCCCGGTCCGTGCCGCCTCGGGTGTGGGTACGGGGAGTTCTGCCCTGCCGCGGGGCGAGGGATGCGCGTGAGCGTGGGCTTTCACTCGCGTGAGCGGTTGTCGCCGGGAGTCGGCGCGGCCGGTGTGCGGCCGGGGTAGGGAGGCCGCGTTTGCTGGCGGCTGTGGGCGGGAGCGTGGTGCCGGGATGGGCGTTGTGGAGGAGAGCCGGCTCGAGGGTCTGGATCTGTGTCTGTGGGGCAAGTACTGCAAGTCCTGCAAGCCGCACGGAGTGATCTATCCGGTGTTGTTCCACATGCTGGATGTGGCGGCGTTGGCGGGGGAGTTGTGGGACCAGATGCTGGTCGCGGCCCAGCGTTCGGTGATCGCCGCAGGCCTCGGGGTCAGTGAGGCGGAGGCCCGTCGGCTGGTGATGTTCGTGGCCGGTCTGCATGATCTGGGCAAGGTGAGCCGTTTCCAGGCGTGCGAGCCGATGCCGTGGGCGCGTGTGACGGATGAGCTGCAGGCTGATACACAGGGCTGGCGGCTGGTGCGGCACGAACGGGCCAGCATGCACGTGCTCGTTGGCCTGCTCGCGGAGATGGGATACGGCTGTCAGGACGATGCGGGTCCCGCCGTGCGGATGGCACAGATCGCCGGCGGCCACCATGGGCGGTTTCTGCAGCTCGATGTGCACGGTGCGGCCGGAGCGCGGCGGGTGCAGGCCGATCTGGGCGGCCGGTTGTGGCAGCGGATGCGGTCCAAGTACGCGGCGCAGCTGCGGTATCTGACCGGCGCCGACGTGGTGCCGCCACAGGTGTCCTCCCCGGCGGCGGTGCTGATGACCGGGCTGGTGATGGTCGCGGACCGGCTGGCCAGCCAGCAGCGGGTGTGGCTGCCGCGGGCGCGGATGCCCGCCTACGGGGCGGCTCAGCATTTCGCCTGGGCCCGCTGGATGGCCCCTCAGGTGGTGGAGCAGTCACAGCTCGCCCGCGTCGCACTGCCGCCGCGGCCGTTCTCCGCCGTGCACGGCCTGCCCGGGCCGAACCCGCTGCAGGCCTCCGTCCTCGAAGGCCTGCTCCCCGCTGCCGGCGAGCGGGGCGCGGGGATCCTGCTGGTCACTGATGGAACCGGGGCGGGCAAGACCGTCACCGCGCTGGAGGCCGCCCGCATCCTCAACCAGGCCTGCGGCACCCAGGGCATCTGCTACCTGCTGCCCACCACGGCGACAGCGGACGCCGCCTACGACACACTCTGCGCCTACGTCCGTGCCCACTGCCCCACGCCGGCCGCGCTGACCCTGGTCCACAACCACAGCTGGCGCAACGCCGCCTACACCGACCGGATGCTCGCCCCCGGCGATGCCGCCACCTGCACCGGCGACGACCCCCACCCAGACGACGAGGACGATGACGACCTGCTGCTTCCCGCGCAGGACAGCGCTGCGGGAGGGGGAGAGCGGCGGTGGGTGCCGGACGGCTGGCTGCGTGGCTGGGACCGCGCGCTGCTGGCCCAGTTCACCGTCGCCACCGTCGACCAGGCCCTGATGGCGGCCCTGCCGGTGCGCTACAACGCCCTGCGGATGCTGGCGCTGTCGGGCCGGTGCGTCGTCGTCGACGAGGCCCACGCGCTCACCTCGTTCAGCAGGCGCATCCTGGCCAGGCTGCTGCACTGGCTCGGCGTCCTGCGCGCCCCGGTGGTGGTGCTGTCCGCGACCCTGCCCGGGCAGGTGGCACGCGAGCTGGTGTGCTCCTATCTGGCCGGTGCCGGACACCGGCGGCGCGAACTGGCCGCCCGCGAAAGCGAGTTCACGGTGCCGTACCCGGGCTGGCTGTTCGCCGACGCCGCCACCGCCCGGACCACCGTCATCAGCGCCGCTGCCCGTTCCGCGCACACCGCCGCCCAGCGCCGCACCCTCACCGTACGGCTGCGCCCGGTCCGCTACCAGCGGCTCGGCACCCCGGAGCGTCGCGTGAAGCCGGGGGAGAGGCTGGCCCACATCACCGCGGCGATCGGTCCTGTGGCACGGCTGGGCGGGTGTGCCGTCGTCGTGTGCGCAACGGTTGCCGACGCTCAGGACACCTACCGTCACCTGAAACAGGCCCTGAACTGGCCCGGCGGCCCGCACGAACTGCTCCTGCTGCACGCCCGCTTCCCGGGCCACCGCCTCGAACAGGCCCTGACCGAGGTCCGCAGGAGCCTCGGCCCCGCCGGGCCACGGCCCGAGCGACTGGTCGTCGTCACCACCAGCCTGCTGGAGCTCAGCTTGAATATCGACACCGACATCCTGGTCAGCGACCTGACCTCGCTGGCCCGGCTCATCCAGCGCGCAGGCCGGCTGTGGCGCTTCGAACAGGCATGGCAGCGCGAGCGGCCACCAGGCGTTTCTGCACGGCCCGCCTGGATCCAGGCCAGTGGCTCCCGGCTGACCGTGCTGCATCCCATCGGCCTCGACCGTGACACCGAGCTGCCCGAGTCCTGGGCCGCCGCCGACACCCCCTATCTGCTGCACGCCACCGCCCATCTGCTCGCCGACCCCGGCCACCGGCAGCTGACACTGCCCGAGCAGGCCCAGCACCTGGTCGAACTCGTCCACCAGTCCGGCGAGCCGGCCACCTGGTCCACCACCCTGGCCACCCTCCACGACCAGCACCTGGCCGCCGAACGCGCCGAGCAGCACACCAGCAACGTCCACCTCATCCCGCCGCACGACCGCGTCGCCTCCCTGGCAGATCTGCACCGCCAGCGGCTGACCGCCGCCCAGGCCGCCACACGCCCCCACGACCGCCCCCGCCGTGT
>NZ_LLZG01000086.1 GCF_001509475.1 Streptomyces regalis | reverse complement strand
CGCCGACGCGGTGGCCCAGGCGCCGCAGCTCGCCCTGGATACGGGTTGAGCCCCAGGTCGGGTTCTCGCGGGCCTGGCGCAGGATCAGGGCGGTGAGTTCCTCGGAGATCGGCGGGCGGCCGGTCCGTGCGGGTTTCTGCTTCCACTTCCAGCGCAGTAGTCGCCGGTGCCAGGTGAGCAGGGTGCCGGGTGTGAATAGGCGGTGTCGGCGCAGCCGGGAGGGTAGGTGCCGGGCGAGGGCGGCGAGCACTGCGCGGTCCGGCCAGGTCAACCGCGGCCGGGTGCCGAGCCGACGACGCAGCACCGTGTTCTCATGGCGCAGCGCCAGCAGCTCGACGTCCTTGGCATCCTCCGACCGCGACAGCCACAGGAGCAGTCCAAGGAGCCTCAGAAAGACCAGGTAGAGCATGCGCAGTGCCATGGGGTCCGAGCTTGCCGTGATCGCCCGGAGTCGCAAAGTGCCTGGTCAGATACTGTACGTCACTTCTGGAACCCTACAGGCGTCGAGCATGCGCTGTCGGGTGCGGCGAGCTTTCTCGGCGCTGGTCAGTCGCACGGCCACGAGGTCCTGCCTTGTTGATCGCAGATCATGGCGGGCCGGTGCTGGCTGGACTGCTGCCCCTGCCCGGCATCGCCATGGTTCCGGTGTGCGGCTGCCTGTAGGGCGTGCGTACGCCCCGTGCCGGGAATGTGCTGCCCACCGTCGGTCAGCGGCGGAAGTACATCCGCACGGCCGATCCCTCTGGGCCGAACTGCTCGGTCACCAGGTCGCTCAACTGCCGTACGACCCACATGCCGTGCGCCCGTGGCGCACGCGGTTCCGGCGGCAGATGACCGGGGAACGCGGGCGCGCGAGCGCGGCTGCCGGCGTCGGTGACCTCGCAGATGACGTGGTCGGGCTCGCTCCACAGGTGCAGTACGCCGTTGCCTCCGCCGAAGCGGACGGCGTTGACCACCACCTCGTGCACAGCGGTGACCATGTCACGCGTGCGGTTCTCGGGCACCGCGCGGCTGCGGGCGAACTCGGCGACGGCAGCGCGGACGGCGGCCGACTGGTCGCGTGCGAAGGGGACTTGACGGGCCGGATCGGTCATCGCGATCAGCTCGCGTTCGATTTCGTCGCACTCGGCGTAGAAGTCGGCCGGGTCGGCGTACCGGTGGCTGATCAGCAACCCGCGTTCCGACGGCGAGTTCGGGGTGGGTGCGGCGGGCGGTGGCGACGACGTCCTCGGGCAGGACCCGGGTGTCGTACGGGCACAGGATCCAGTGGCCGGAGTCGGCGAAGGCGATGTTCAGCAGGGACTCGTAACGCATCCACTCCCGGGTCTCGAGGTCTGTACGCCCGGTCCAGACGGGTTCGCCGATCACCCGCACCTGGCGGGTGCCGCCCCCGTCGTGCGCGGTGCAGTAATCGTTGTGCTGGCCCAGGGAGTCGACGAACTCGACCTCGCGCGCCGCGTCGCCGAGGGCGTCGCGCAGCAGGCCGATGTTGGCGGCGGCGACCACGGCGAGGACCGCATCGCCCGCCTGCAGGCCGTCGCGTACGTATCCCAGCGTGCCGTCCAGGAACTCCTCGTCTGAGCCGTAGCACAGCGCCTGATGGACGAAGCCGGTGCGCGTCACGGTTCCTCGTGCCCCCTTTCGATCTGCAGGCCGGGGACGGTGTCCCAGCCGGTGACCCGCATGACCCGACGGATGTGCGGGGCCAGGCCCGCGAGCAGCAGGCCCCCGCCGAGAGCGTGCAGGTTCAGGCCGGTGTGCACCAGCTTTCTTGCGCCGGTTGACACCCCACAAGGTGTCGTCGCCGACCGAGTAGCAGCCGTGGAAGTAGCGCACACCGTGGGTGCGGTGGTACGTCGCGGGATGCCGTTCGGGCCGGCCCTGCTCGGCCCAGCATGTGCCGGCAGCGGGCCGGATGCCGAGCGGCCCGAACCCGTCGAACGCGAAGACGCGGTCGGGGAAGCGGTCCAGAACTTGCTCGATGCGGTCGAGCTTGGCGTCGCGCTCGGGGTCAGGCGACTCCTTCCAGGTCTTGGTGCGCTGGAAGGTGACGCCGCGGCGGGCGAGCAGGCCACGTAACGCCTCGCGGCCGATGCGGATGACGCGGCCGTGGACGCGGCGCAGGTAGGCGGCGAGTTTGCGGGCGGCCCAGCGGGTGAAGGGCTGGCCGAGTTTGGTCGGGCGGGTGGTGGCCGTCGCCACGACGAAGTCCTCGTCGTCAGGGCTGAGCAGGCGGGGACGGCCTCCCGCCCACCGAGGGTCCAAGCAGGCCAGGCCGATTTCGTTGAACCAAGGGGCGTGTGCGGGCGATGAGCAGGGCGACGTCGTCGCGGTCTTCGGGGTGCCGGAGGTTGCGGAGGAGCCGGTCGCAGGCTTCTTCCAGAGGGCGGTCGGGGGTGTCGAGGAGGTTCAGGAGGGTGTCGAGGCGTTCGTCGATGGGGTGGTGGCGGGTTTCGACGAGCCCGTCGGTGTACAGGACGAGTTGGTCGCCGGGGGTGAGGTGGAGGGTAGTGGTGTCGAAGGGGATGCCGCCGACGCCGAGGGGGGTGCCGGTGGGCAGGTCGAGCAGCCGGGGGCGGTCACCGCTGTGCATGAGGACGGGGGGCAGGTGGCCGGCGTTGGCGATGTGGCAGGTGGCGTTGTGTGGGTCGTAGGCGGCGTAGAGGCAGGTGGCGATGTAATCCTTCAGGCCGGAGGTGATCGCATCGAGTTGCTCGAGGACCTGGGCGGGGTCGAGGTCGAGGCCGGCGAAGGCCGCGGTGGCGGTGCGTAGACGGCCCATGGCTGCGGCGGCGTCGATGCCGCTGCCCATCACGTCGCCCACGACCAGTGCGGTCTTGTCCCCGCCGAGGGGGAGGACGTCGTACCAGTCGCCGCCGATCTCGTAGGCGGCCTGCGCGGGCAGGTAGCGGGAAGCGACCTGCAGGCCGGGCAGCTCGGGAGGGTGTTCCGGGAGCAGACTGCGCTGCAGCGTCTCGGCGGCGTTGCGGATGCTCTGGTGGGTGCGGGCGTTGTCGATGCAGACCGCGGCGCGGGAGGCCAGCTCGGTGGCGATGGCGAGGTCGTCCTCGTCGAAGGGCCGCGGGGCGCGGGCGCGGGTCAGGCCGAGGAAGCCGAGGGTGGTGCCGCGGGCGGTGAGCGGGACGGCCATGTAGGAGTGCACGCCGGCGCGGGCCAGCAGTGTGGCGGCGTCCTCGTCGCGGGCGATGCGCGTCAGGTCGTTTCCGTCGGCGTGGCGGATAAGGATGGGTCGGCCGGTGCGCACGCATCGGGTGGCCAGGCGGTCGGCGTCGTAGGCGGCGATCTGGCCGGGCGGGTCGGAGGCCCGGTGGGCGTCGGTGGCGTAGGCGGCCTTCACTGCCAGGGCGCGGAAGCGCAGGGGGCCTTGTGTGGGGGCGGGGCGGTGCTCGTCGATGACGGAGTCGAGCACGTCGACGGTGGCCATGTCGGCGAGTGCGGGAACGGTGACGTCGGCCAGCTCGCGGGCTGTCTTTTCGACGTCCAGGGTGGTGCCGATGCGTGCGGAGCCGTCGGCGATCAGGGCCAGGCGCCGCCGCGTCTCGGTGGCCTCGGTGGCCGCCTGATACCGGTCGGTGACGTCCACGACCAGGTCGGCCACCCCGAGAACGTGGCCTTGGGTGTCTTCCAGCCGGTAGAGCGAGATCGACCAGGCGTGCTTGTGTTCCAGGTCGGCCGGGCTGCGGCCGACGATGGTGGACTGGTCGATCAGAGGGATCCCGGTCTTCAGGACCTGCCGCATCGCAGCCTCGGGCACCTCGAACTTCGACTGCTTCATGATCTCGCGGTAGTGGCGGCCCAGGTGCTCCTTCGCGGGGACACCGTGCATGCGCTCCAGGGCGGGGTTGACGGCCACGTAGCGCAGGTCGGTGTCGAGGATCGCGATCCCGATGGGGGACTGGGAGATCAGCCGGGTGGACAGGGCGACGTCCCGCTCCAGCGCGCGGAGTGTGGGGGAGTCGGTGCCGAGCCCAAGGGCGTAGAAGTCGCCGCGATCGTCCAGCAGCCTCATGTTGCGCAGTTCCACCGGCCGTGTGCTGCCGTCCTTGCAGCGGATGGGGAACGTGCCACCCCAGCTCTGGCCGGTCTCCATGACCTCGGCGAACTTCTTGATCACCCAGTCCCAGTGCTCTTCACGGACGAGTAGCTGCGCGGCGTACTGCCCGAGCGCTTCCTGCGCTGTGTAGCCGTACAGCTCCTCGGCCTGCGGGCTCCACAGGACGATCCGGCCGTCGGCGTCCAGCAGCACCGCCGCGACAGCGAGAAGGTCCATCAGCCCGCTCGGCTGCGAGGGGCCATCCTCCCGGCGGGTGCCCGCCCAGTCAAGGTCCGCGGGAGGCCATTCGGCTTCGCTCATCGCGGCACTCCTTCCGCAAGCCGACACGGGCCATCCGCCGAGCTGGGGCGCGGCGCGGCTGCGTCGGCAGGCGCTTGACTTCCATGGTCCCCCTGACCACCGGGCAACACACCTGACAGTACGGTGCCGGCTGGCGTGACGGCCGATGATCTGTCCGCACTCGCCCAACTGCTGCGCGAACATCACGGCGTGGCCGCCTATTTCACGGCTCTGAAGGAGCAACGGTCGGTTCGAGGCGCTCGCCGGGTTCGGGGGGCCGCGCCGACGGGTTCCCATGGTGATCGGCGGCCAGCGCATCGGCTGTTCGCGCCCGGGTTGTGCGACGGTGCGCTGTTGAGTGTGAGGTGGCCTTGTGGTGGTGTACGTCGTTCGGGTGCCACTGACGAGGCCGTGGGGCATGGTCGCTGTCGGTTCCGAACGGCGTGGGAACCAAGGGGGATCGCTGATGGATTCGGACGCGCTGCCGAGCTGGGGTGCCGCTGCGGAGTCGCAGGTGACGTTGGAGCGTTTGCTTTCCGTGGTGGGTGCGGGTGCCCTGGAGTTGCACACGGCTCCTGGCGGTCTGGCGGCGGCTGTCACTGGCGTGAGTGTGCTGGATCCGCTGGAGCCCGGCTTCCGGCCGCGGGAGCTGGTGCTTGCGGTCGGGGTCGATGCGCGGTCGGCCCATGCGGTGGATGTACTGCGGGGAGCGGGCGAGTGGGCCGTTGCGGGGGTGGTCTTCGGGTCTGGCGGGTCTGGGTCGTCCGACGGCGCGCTGCGTACGGCTGCCGAGGAGGCCGGTGTCGCGGTGCTCTTCCGTACCGCGTGGTGCACTTGGGATCAGTTGGTGGGCGTGTTGCGGGCGGGGCTGGCTTCGGCGGGTGTTTCTCCCGGTCCCATGGCGCAGGCCGTTGTGCTCGGGGACCTGGAGCGGCTGGCCGATGCGGTGGCGGCGCTCGCCGGGGGCGCGGTGACGATCGAGGATCCGGAGTTCCGTGTGCTGGCCTACTCCTCGACTGAGGAGGACGTGGATGAGATGCGTCGGCTGACCATCCTCGGCCGCAGGGTTCCGCCGTGGCGTGTCGCCGCTATGCGAGAGGCCGGCTTCTTCCGGGCGTTGTGGGGCGTTGATGTCCTGCATCGGCCGGCCACGGGAGACGGTCCGGAGCGTCTGGTGGCGGCTGTCCGGGCGGGTGGCGAGGTGCTGGGGTCCATTTGGGTGGCTGCGGTCGCGGGTCGGCCTCTGGCTCCGAACGCGTCCGAGGCCCTGCGCTCGGCGGCTCGGGCGGCCGCGCCGCACTTGCTGCACCACAGTACGCGTGGCGCGGACACCCGACTTGTGCAGGACGCGGCCCGTGCGGTGCTGGAAGGGCGTGGTTGCGTCGAGGTGCTGGCAGAGCGTGCCTCGCTGCCGGAGCAGGGTGCCTGTGCCGTCCTCGCGGTGCACGACGGGTCCGGGGGAGGCGATGAAGCTTCACGTCTGCAGGGCATGCTCGCGCTGCACTGCTCCGCGCACGGCCACCAGGCCGTCGTCGTCCCGATGGGCGAAAGGGCTCTGATGGTGCTGGGCTCGCTGGACGCGGACCCGCAGCGGGCCGGCAACCGGCTTGCGGAACTGGGGAGGTCCCTGGCGAGACAGCTCTCGGCCACGAGGAGGACGACCGTGCGCATCGGCCTGGGCGACGTGGTCCAGGGCCTGGCGCGGCTACCCGAATCCCGCCGGTCGGCCGAGTTGGCTCTTGATGCGCTGCTGGTAGCCGGAGGACCGCGGGTTGTCGCGAGCACCGAGGACGTCGCGGAGGCGGTCGGCATCATCAAGGTCATGGACGCGTTGCGGGAGGTGGTCCTGCCACCGCACACCCCGGTGGCACGGCTCGTGGCGTTCGACGCCGAGCACAGCGGGAGTCGCATGGTGGCGACGCTGCGGGCGTACCTCGACCACTTCGGGGACGTGCCCGCTGCCTCCCGCGCCCTGGGTGTGCACCCCAACAGCCTGCGGTACCGGATCCGTCGGATCACCCAGGAGTCACACATCGATCTCGACAGTGCCGACGCCCGGCTGCTCGCCCAGCTTCAACTGCGCCTGCTCGACGACCCCAAGGGCTCTGGGCCGGCTCGGCCGTGACCGCGGGGGCGGTCGGGCTTGTGCTGCCACGATCGCGGTTCCTTGGCCGGCGGCACCATCCGACGGCGTGGTCTTCGTCGCCGCGCACAACGGCCGGAGAGCGCCGCCGGGGGCGTTGCCCTGCCCACGGTCCCCGCGGGCATCTTCTGCCCGTTCCACGAAGACCCCGTCCGGCGGTGGCGGGCAGCCTTGGAGTCCGCCCGGACTCACCGGGCGCTCGGCACACCGATACCAAGGGGGCACCATGACCGACCTCACCGAAGCCGCCGAACGACGTCAGCACATCCTGCGAGCGGCCGTGCGGCAGGGACTCCTTGACCCCGAGCGGTCCGCGCTGGCCGGTTTCGTCGACCTCGAAGGCGTCGCAGAGACGGTCGATGCCCTGCACCGGGCCTTCCCCGGATCGCTCTGCGTCCTCCACGCCTTCGCGGCGAAGGCGAACAGCCTCGTGCCCGTGCTGGCAGAGCTGCGGCGGCACGGCATGGGCTGTGAAGTGGCCACCGGAGGCGAGCTGGACCGGGCCCTGGCGGCGGGCTTCCCGCCGGACCGTATCGTGTTCGACTCACCGGCCAAGACCCGCGCGGAACTGGAACGGGCCCTCGGCCTGGGTGTCACGATCAACGTGGACAACTTCCAGGAACTGTCCCGGATCGACGAGATCCTCGCCGGACGCCCGCCCCGCTCGCGGGTCGGCGTGCGCGTCAACTCCCAGGTGGGCGGCGGGACGATCGCCGCGATGAGCACGGCCACGCAGACCTCGAAGTTCGGCGTTCCGCTGGCGGATCCGGGCAGCCGCGAGTGGCTGCTGCGTGCCTTCGAGGACCATCCCTGGCTGACCTGGGTGCACACGCATGCGGGATCACAGGGCTGCCCGCTGGACCTGATGGCCCAGGGAGTGGCACAGGCCGTGGAATTCGCCGAGGAAGTCAACCGCCACCTCGGGCGACGCCAGGTGGTCGGCATCGACATCGGTGGCGGACTACCCGTCAATTTCGCCAGTGACGAGGTCAGCCCCAGCTACGACACGTACGTGGACCACCTGCGCGAGCACGCGCCCGCACTCTTCTCCGGCGGGTACGAGATCATCACCGAGTTCGGCCGCTCGATCCTGGCCAAGAACGGCTTCACCGCCGCGTACGTCGAATACACCAAGAGCGTGGGCGGACGTCCCATCGCCATCACCCACGCCGGCGTGCAGGTCGCCACGCGCACCGTGTTCCACCCCGACGCCTGGCCACTGCGGATCACCGCACACGACCCGCGTGGCGGAGCGAAACACGACCGCCCCGTCCGGCAGGACATCGCCGGCCCGGCCTGCTTCGCCGGTGACCTGCTGGCGCGCGACCGTGCTCTGCCGCTGCTGGAACCCGGCGACATCGTCGTCCTCCCGGACACCGGCGCGTACTACTTCTCCACGCCGTTCCACTACAACAGCCTGCCCGAACCGGCCGTATACGCGGTCCGCGGCAGGGGGGACGGCCAGATCCGCTTCGAACTCGTCCGTCCCGCACAGGACCCGTACGAGCCGCCGACGCCGGACGGCCGGACCGCGCCCGCCTCCCCGCGCGACGGCCTCGTGCGCCCGTGACAGTCCCTCGCAAGGAGCACCCGGGTGACACGGGAGAACCGCCCGCAGCGGGACGAGAACGGCCCGCTGCTCAGCCAACGCGCCGCCACGGTCTTTCTGCTGGCCGCGCTGGTCGGCATCGGTGCCGCCGTCCTGGCGGCACTGGCCGGAAACGTCTGGCCCCTCGCGGTCAGCGTCGGCAGCGGCGCCAGCGCCATGGCCGTCCTGTTCTTCAACCAAATCATCGATTAAGGGCGTGCGGAGAACCGTCATGCCGTCTTGATCACGGTTGGTCTTCGCCACGACGAGGAAGGCGCTCACGTCGGCTCAGGTCCGGAACCTGAAGGCTGAGCGCCGGATATCCTGTCCCCGCTCGGCCGATAGCGGCTGGACTCGGTGAACGGCGTGAGTCAGTAGCCGAACCCGCCGTCCGGGGGGGGCGACCTGGGGAGGGGGCACCGCCCAGGAGCGCGTTCGGCACCATCACCGCGCGCCGACACCGCGCGTCGCTGACCAGGCCGGCCTACGCCTGCGGTCCGATCTTTGCCAGCCTCCTCTCTGCACGACCACGGTTCCGCCTCTCGATGACGGCCGAACGCCGTTCAGCCGCCGACAGAACAGACGACCGCAAGCGACCGACAATGGTCGGTGCCCCAGGTGGGGCTGGTAGTCCGGCTTCAGTGAATCTGCACATCGAATGCGTAACCGCGGCACGGTATGCGACGGATCCGCACAAGAGTCTGCCGATGATGTTCCGTTGGTGCGGAGTGTCCCGTTCGGAATCGTGAAGGCAATGCGAGTCGCTGCCTGGTGCCGCGCGGCATGTAGAGAAGCTGCCCTTAAGTCGTGTGGGCGCCTGCACGTATGCGTAGCCTGCCCTTTCAATTTCTCGGGTGTGCGCGCCGGTTGATTGGATGCCCGGCGTGCTGCGTGCTTTGATCCTCTGCGCCGCAGGACGCGCGAAGGTCCCGGAATACGGGTGGCGCACGCCTGCGGTCGAGGCCCGCGATCTGTCCCCCCAGCGGGGCCACCCCCCTTGTGGATCATCCATACGAAGGGAAGTCTCCTCATGAACTCCGCTCCCCAGGTTGACACCGTCGAGATCTCCGACGCCGCGCTCGACAACGTCTCCGGCGGCCTCCACGCCCACGTCGTCGCCGGCCCCACGGCGGTCAGCGGCTCGGACGTCCTGGCCCAGGTCGATGCCGTCAAGACCGAGCTCCTGAGCACCGCCGGGCAGTACAACCACGTCAGCGTCAACGCCTCCCTCTGACCGGCAGCCCGACGCCAGTCAGCTAGCCCTTTCCAACCCAACGGTCTGGCTGGTGCGTTGGCGCGAACGGCCCGGGTCGCCCTGGCGTCCCGGGCCGACCCGTGCGATCTGCCGTGCACGCCCCTTCCCCTGCGCCCGGATCGGGTGCATGATCCCTGCTACCCCCCCCACGGAGGACTGCGCACGCAGAGGGGGCGATGTGAGCCTGAAGCGTCACGTCCAGACTTGGGCCACGGCGGTGCGCGCCGGGGACACCACAAGGGACCCGCGCGCTTGGCAGGCGGCCGATCAGCCCAACGCGGTGAACACGACCCAGCCTGCTTCAGCGGCGGGATGCAGTAGGCCGACAGGTGGCGCGAGCCGTCCCCGGACTACTGGCGCGTCCGTGGCTCCTGGGAGCCGGCCTGGGCGAGGTCGCGCTGAGGTGTCGGCAATGGCGCCCCCGGCCTCACTCATCGGTAGGCCGCCCGTGACTGTCCCGAGCGGCCCACCCGTCCTCAACAACGCTCGTGATCAATACACCTAGTGGCCGTGGCCGCCGACGCTGTTGTTGCAGCCCATGGTCGAGCCGATGTGCTTGTCCTGCCCGCCGGCGTTGCCCTCACCGTTGAGCGCGTTGCCCAGCAGGCCGTTGAGGATGCCGACCTGGCCGAGGATGTCGATGTTCAGGTCGTGCGACTTGCAGGAGGAGCTCTGCAGGGCGCTGAACTTGCCGCCGTCCTTGCCGCCGTGACCGCCCTGGTCGGCAGCGGCGGTGCCGACGCCCAGGAGCCCGACGCTGCCGAGAGTTACAACCAGGACGGCAGCCTTCCGAAGCTTGTGCATGTCATCTCCGATGGAGTGAGGTGGGTGCGATCAGCGAGAGATCGACTTCGTACAGTCATGGGACAGTAATATGAAAAAGTCGCAAAATATCCCATAGGCGCGCCGGGGCTGGCGATCTCGCAGCGGAAGCGCTCAGGCAACCACAGTGGGGCGCCGGCCAGCAGTCTCTTGGTGTGCTCAGACGGATGGCGATTTGGATGCGCTTGGACAACTACACCTCCGGTGGCGCATGCTGAGTCGCCGTCAGACCGTCCCGACCCGCGAGACATGATCAGCGCCCGACCAGCGGCGGGCCCGTACGGAGAAGGTGTAGTTGCATAGGGCCAGGGTGGTCCCGACGGAGGTGGTGGTAACGGACTCCCCGTCGGCAGGAACCTTGATCCGGTGAACCGGCCGGCTGGGCGGATCCGGGCGTCACGCACCGACATGTCCGGAGCCTGCCCTCGGTCCACACCGCGAGTAGCTCACCCCCCTCGCGGCGCGGTCCCAGCGGATCGGCCTGATCAGCGAGACGGACTCGGAACTGCTGAGGCGTTCACTGGCCGAGCCTGAGACCCTGGTACGGGTACTGCGGCTCCCGGCCGCCGAGATCACCTCGGTCGACGGCGGCGCAGATGCTGACGAGATCCTGTGACTGGGTGCCGACAGCGGCCGCACACGGCTCCTGGCCTGCGAGCACAGCACCGTCCTCGGCTCGGTCCACACCCGTGACGCCCTGGTGGTCCGCGCCCAGCGACGGACCACCAGCGCCCGCTCCCTGGTCCGCCCGGTGCCCGAACTGACCGAGGACGCCACGGTCGCCGACGCCATCGGCCTGCTGCGTCGGCGCCGCGCCTCGCTCGCCGTGGTCCGCGACAGCTCGGGCCGCCTCACCGGCATGGAGAGCTTGGACGAGCTGCTGGCCCGCAACCTGCAACCGCAGGCGGTATAACCGCCCCGCAGTCGAGAGCCCCGGCTTACCCGGGGCTCTCGCGCACGTTAAGGAGTCGCATACCGTCTGCTCACTGCTCACTGCTCACTGCTCACTGCTCACTGCCGCGCGCACAGCGTCAGTGAGCAGACGGTGACGACCGATCCTGGTCTTCGTCAGACCTCCACGGCCCCCAGTTGCCGCAGCAAGCCGAGTTCGTCCCAGTTCCACCAGCTCTCGGCGATCTTGCCGCCCTGGCAGCGGAACGTGGCGTGCCCGGTTCCTGTGACGTCCCGGTTGGTGGGCTCCATCCCCTGGTAGGTGCCGGTGTGTTGGCCCTGGAAGGTGATCCGGCAGGTCACCAGGTCGCCCTCAGCGATCATGCTCTCCAGCGTGAGCCGGAAGTCGAAGGCGTTAAGGATCTCGCCGTTCTCCCGCTTGGCCTGGGCGAGATCCACGTCGTAGGAGGACAGGGCGGGGTCGTGCTCCCGGTAATCGCCGGTGCACAGCTCGTCGGCCAGGTCGAGGTTCTTGGCGTTGATGACCTCGCCGAAGAAGCGGCGGACGATCATCTTGTTGAGCTGTTCGTCCCGTACGACGTCGAGGTCCGTAAAGGAAGGCGTCTCGTCGCAGGCGGCGACCAGTTCCTCGAAGATGCGGTTGGTCTCGGGGAGGTTGGAGTTCTTCATGGCCTCTTCGTAGGACGGGAACTCCACGATCTCGACGACATGGGTGGAGTCCGAGCGGTCCTGCCCGACGATCGAG
>NZ_LLZG01000085.1 GCF_001509475.1 Streptomyces regalis | reverse complement strand
GGGTGTGTGGGCGTATCCGAGGAGTGCGGTGCGGATGGTGTGGCGGGCGATCGAGAGGACTCGGGGGTCGTTGGGGAGCTTGAGGTGGCACTCCCAGGGCTGAGGGTCGGGCATGCGGGTCTCCGTTCCGGGTGAGGCGGCTTGGACGAAGGGCAGTTGGTGGCTTGTCTCCCTGGCGCGGCCCACCCCTCCCAGGGATTGAGGGTGCGGGCAGGCTCGCGCGATGCGCTTCCAACTGCCGTGAGTAGCTTTCGCATTACTGAATGTAGAGACCGCGGAGTCACAGTGTCCATCGAGTTGGAGATAATTACCCCCTAAGGACTTGGACGTGCCTGCCCCCGCACAGGCAGACTGTCGCCATGTCAACCAGAACCACTCCGACGGAACGGCAGAAGCGTCTGGGTGCCGAGCTGCGCAAGATGCGGCTGGCGGCAGGCGCCACCACGGAGTACGCCGCGGGCCTTTTGGGGATCGACAGGACGCGGCTGTCCAACATGGAGTCGGGTATCCGTCCCTTCTCGCCGGAGCGCATCCGCACCCTGGCCTGCAACTACGCCTGCACAGATGGGAGTTACGTCGACGCCCTGGTGGCCATGGCGGCCGGAAGGGAGCGCGGATGGTGGGAGCGTCACCGGGGGACGCTGCCCTCAGGGCTCCTGGATATCGCCGAGTTGGAGTGGCACGCCGCCCGCGTCCGTACCGCTCAGGTCATGCATGCCCCTGGTCTGCTCCAGACCGAGGACTACGCCCGCGCCGTCTTCGCTGCCGTGCTGCCGCCTCTGAGTCGGTTGGAGATCGAGCTGCGCGTCGCACACCGCATGGAGCGCCAACGGGTCTTTGAACGGCCGGACCCACGTCCGTACATCGCTTACGTCCACGAAGCAGCCCTGCGCATGCCCTACGGCGGTACGGACGCGACCCGGGAGCAGCTCAAGCATCTGGCCTCCCAGTCCGAACGAGAGAACATCGAAGTCCGCGTGATCCCCACATCGAAGGGCGGGTTCCCCGGCGCGGGGCATGCGCTGCTCTATGCGGACGGGGCTGTGCCCCAACTCGACACCGTGCAGCTGGACTCGGCGCACGGACCGGAATTCACCCATGCCGAGGCCCAGCTCACGAAGTACCGTGCGCATCTGGACTGGATGGACGCTGCAGCGATGAGTCCGGCAGCATCGCGTGACGTCATCCACAAGATCGCCCGTGAGCTGTAGGAGACGTCGTGACCGATCGCATCGCCTGGGAAGAGCCGTTCTGCGGTGAGGGCAACAACTGCTTCCGCCTCGGCACTGACCCCGACGGCAACGCCTACATTGCCATAGCCGGCGCCGAAGACACCTACCTCACGGACACCCGAGAAGCCCTCCGCACACTCATCCTCGACATCAAGGCAGGGAAGGCGGACCACCTGCTCTGAGGCGTTGCGTTGCCATCGCCGCTACACGCTGTCGGTGACATCCTCGGGTGTTCGCATCACGAAACTGAGGCTGAAAGGGATGCGGTCCCCCTGGCCGGGACGCAATCCCTGCCCTTGAGTTATCGGCGGTTTCACCGCACCTCGGTGCCGCGTGGCCCATCGGCCCCTGCGATGCCATCGCATATGGGCGCCGCTTTTCGGCCATCGACGACGCCGGCGACGAGAGCGGCTGTCACGAATTCGTGACGTTCAGTTGCGACCGACTATGCCCAACTTGCCCACTTGTGCACTTACTTGCGCGAGCAATGAGGGCAGGCGAATTGTCAGTACCCGTAGCTAAAGTGAAACCTGACGCTTTGGCTAACGGGGAGGATGCTGTGGCGGACGACGTGCCGATCGACGCACCTGTGGCGGACCCAGCCGCATGGGCGGCGGACCATTTGGGCGGAGCAGCAGCATCGTGGGGCGCAGCCGCGTTCGGCGTTGAGGGCGCCTTCCAGGCAGCCGTTTCGACTGTCGGTGACGTAATCACCGAGCTGCAGTCCTTCACCAAGTTCCGAGACCGCATCGACGCGCTCCTGCGGGACCTGAAGGAAAGCCCGGCCGGCCCGAAGCAGGTGGGACAGGACGCGATGGCGCGGGCCAACTTCGGTGGTGGCTCCGGCGGTTGGGCCGAGGCAACCAACCTCTTCACCTCGTACGAGACGGTCATCTCGGAATTGGAGAAGCTCTCCAAGCTGCTCACCGACTCCATCGAGGGCATGAGCATCGCGGTCCTGGCCTCGCACAAGGGCTACGAGAACGTGGACGCGGACGTCCGCCAGCGCATGCTGTCCATCAGCAAGGACACGACCGAGCACTACGGCGGAAGCTACGAGCCGCAGGTTCCAGGTACGCCGGGTGGAGCGACCACGAAGCCGGGCGATACCTCCGGAAGCGGCGACACATCCGGCGCATCGGGCTTCTGATGACGGCCACTCACGCATCACGGGGATAACGGGGAGACGAGATGGGCGACAAGGGCAGGGGCGGTGGCAAGACACCGTTCGAGAGCATGAGTCACGAGGACATGCTCGCCTGGCTGGATCAGGCCGACGCCAACACGGTAATCATCGCCGCGGCCAAGCTCTTGCGGGTGGGCGCGGAGATCAAGAAGGTCGGCGAGGAGCTGAAGACGCGTCCGCAGTGGGTGAGTTGGAAGGGTGAGGGCGCTGATTCGTTCCGCACCTGGAGCGCAGACCTCGCGAACGCGACGCTGCGGCTGGCGGACTACAGCGAGGGCGCGTCGAAGTGGCTCCAGGAGGCCGCCGGCACGATCGCGAGTGTCCAGGCCTCGATCCCCCGGGACACGTCGTATGGCCAGTCCACCCTGAAGACGGCGCAGGCGAATCTGGAAGCAGCGAGGTCCACGCCCAAGGACCCGGATTCGGCTTCCGTCGCCCGTGACTCGACCCGGGACATTCAGACGGTCTTGGCCAAGCGGGAGGCGGAGCGGCTAGAGGCTGCTCGGCAGATGAAGAAGCTCGGGGAGTCTTACACGCTGTCTGCGCAGCAGATGGACGGGTTGGAGAAGCCGAAGTTTCCGCCGCCGCCCAACGCTGTGATGCCGGACAAGGGCAAGCGTGAGGAGTTGCAGGGCCTGACCCGAGATGGTGCTGTTGGTGGGGCTGCACCTGGTAGTAGCACCAATGGGCAGGCAAGCGGCCCGACCGGTTCGGGGGATGGAGCGAGCCGGTCAGCCCGGACTCCGGAGACCTCTGCCAGCGCCTCCGGGACCCAGCCCGTAGGAGCGACACGTCCGCACCCGCCCACGGGTGTGGAGATCGACAGCGTTGCCACTCTGCCCCCAGCGCCAGCCGCCCCATCGGGTCCGGCCAGCGGCCCTCCGAGTCCAACAGGACGTCCAGAGGGGAATCCGGCGATACCTCCGAGCATGGTGCCGCCCGCGGCTGGAGGTGCGCAAAGGCCAACAGGCCCTTCAGTGGGGACAGGGCGCCCCTCCCCTGGATTCCGGCCTCCAGTAGCCCCTGGGCAAGGTCCCATTGGTGCCGCGCCTTCCACCCAGCGTCCAACCGCTGGAGGAGGCATCACGGGCGGCAGGCCCGTGTCTCCGTCTCCGGGGAGGGCCACTGGCGGTATCCCCCGGGGCACAGTGATCGGCGGTGAAGGTATCTACGGCCGCGGCCCAGCAGGCCAGCCCGTCGGTACGGGAAGGCCTGGGGCAGCCCAGGGCGGAATGGGGGGCAGCCGACCCATCGCAGGGCAGCCCGAAGGCATCATTGGTGGTCGCCCGCAGACGCCGGGGAGCGTGAATGCCCGCCCCATCAGTGCCGGCGGATCCGCCACAGCGCGGGGTACGGCTCCCTCTGCGCCAGGCGGTGGGCCGGGTACTCGCCGTTTCGCCTCGGAAACGGGCGGCATCGTCGGTGGCCGTCCCCAGCAGGCTGGGACGGGGAGTGCGCGCCCCTTCACCCCGGGCGGCTCAGGAGCGGTACATGGTGTCTCAGGCGGCAGCGGGCGTCCTGCAAGTCCTGCAGGTCAGGACGGTGCGCGCGGCGGACACTCGGCCTCAGGCGCGGTGCGACGGGCAGGCGATCCGCAGCACGGTACCGGACCGGTTGGACGTGGCGGCACGCCGCCGGGCTCTCGCTCGGAGGAGTCTCGTCATGAGGATCGCCGAGGCGAGCGCCCCGACTACCTCACTGAAGACGAAGAGACCTGGCAGCAGGGCGTACGTCGCGCGACACCGCCCGTCGTGGACTGAACTCGTAAGGACCGCAAAAGAAATGCCCATGCCCACCCGCAAAATGCAGTGTCTCGCTCACAGGACCCTGCTGCCGGGAGTACTGGCAGCCCTGCTGGTGGGCATCGCCACGACGCCATCCCACGCGGAGTCCATCCGTTCCCGGCAGTGGCACTTGACCGCCATGAAGGCGGAGGAGATGTGGAAGGCCACCAAGGGCGAGGGAGTCACCGTCGCGGTTATCGACAGTGGGGTCGATGACAAGAACCCCGACCTGGTGGGTCAAGTACTTCTTGGGAGGGATTTGGCGGTAGGGACTCGGGGTGATGAGCACACTGACTACGACGGTCACGGCACGGGTATGGCCGGCTTGATTGCGGGAACAGGAAGGAGCGGTGGCGGGGACGGAGCCTTCGGACTCGCCCCCGGGGTAAAGATTCTGCCTATCCGAATGCCAGATCACGGCCTAAACGCCCCCCGCCATACGAAAGAGTTCAACCAAGCTGCCAGCTCTGCCATTCGCTACGCAGTCGACTCGGGCGCGCGGGTCATCAACATCTCCTTGGGATCCCGAGCTGGCTCAAAGCAGTTGACCGATGCCGTTTCGTACGCACTTGATAAGGGCTCTCTGGTATTTGCTGCCGTGGGGAATAGCGGCGATGAAGGGAACCCGGTCGAATACCCCGCTGCCACTCCAGGGGTCGTCGGAGTGGGAGCAGTTGGCCAAGACCTCCGAAAAACCGCCGAATCCCAGTACGGCCCCCAGGTGGACCTGGCTGCTCCAGGTACCGATTTGGTCCACGCGTGCGGCATCGAGACAGGCCTGTGCGAGGCCCATGGCACAAGTGGCGCCACCGCCCTTGCCTCCGCCAGCGCAGCCCTCATCTGGTCGAAGCACCCTGACTGGACCAACAACCAGGTCCTCCGGGTCATGCTCAACACCGCCGCCGGCCCCACAAGCGGCGCCAAGCGAAACGACCACATCGGCTACGGAGTTGTTCGTCCCCGGATCGCCCTGAAGACCCCAGGCGATCCCGGCCCGGCCGACGAGTACCCTCTCCCGGACCTTGCCGCCGCAGAGCCCATGTCTCCGTCTTCGAAGCCCTCTGAGCCCGCCGGAAACGAGGTCGAGGAAGACAAGCAGTCCGCCGCCGTCCCCGCACGCGACGATGACAGCGACACGGCTCTCTGGATCACGCTGGGTGTAGGTGCTGCCGCTCTGCTGGGTGCTGCATTCGCCATCCCTGTAGTGCGCGCCCGGCGCCGCAACACGACGTTCATCGGGCAGTAAGGCAGATCCAGAGGGGTGAATCGGGCGGTGCAAGCGTGAAGCATTGATGCATGTGCTGTCGTTCAAGTGATCTATCGCAACAGCACGTTGATAGGTTGCAGCTCTGGGCGCGGTCACTGCGGCCAGTCGTTGCTGGCTGTCGCGTCACGGGGACCAAGGAGGGTGCGGGGGAATGGCTTGGGACGAGTGGGAGCAACTCAAAGCTGAGGCGGCGCAGCGCCGCTCGACGCAGATGCAACTTAACCAGCTGCCTGCGGAGAGTGGCGGGAGTGGCGGAGGCGGTGACCTGGTGGTGAACCAGGACGACCTCGGTGCCGTCGGCCATGACGCCTTCACCCTCTACGAGGGCCTCCGTAGGGAGGCGGATATCGCGGGCGCGGGCGCGAGCAAGGAAGGCGCCGGTTCCACGACACAGGCCGCCACCACCCTGAAGGCCCACAATTTCGCGATGGGCGGCGCCCTGGAGACGACTGTCGAGATCTGGACCTCCCAGGTCAAGTCCGTACTCCAGGCCTGCGCGCATATCTCCAACCACCTCGACTACAGCAAGAAGCTGCACGCGTCGGAGGATGCAAAGGTCGCGGCCGTGATCAGCCGTGACGACGGCTCTGCCGTGCCCGTGTCCGAGATCAGCAAGTACTTCAAGTAGGGGACGCGGCGATGGCTTTCACGTACCTGGACCTGTCCGAGGTCGATCTCGGCAAGCTCGGCACGGCGGTCTCCGACTGGAAGGACACCGTCGACGGCCTCAAGGCCCGGGCGGAGGACGCTCGGAAGGGCATGCAGGCCAAGTCCGACCAAGCCCGGTGGGCCGGGCTGGACGCCACCGTCACGCGGGGCTTCGTCACCAAGACCACGAAAGAGATCGCGGACCTCCACACCGAGGCGAGCAGCATCCACCAAGTACTCGCCGACGCTCACACCGAACTCGTCTCACTGCAGAAGCAGATCAGGACCGCAGTGGAAACGGACGCCCCGAACCTCGGGATCAGCGTCCAGGACATCGGCGAGGGCAAGGTCCGCTGCTTCTTTCGGCACATCCGCGGCGACAGCGACGAACGCACCCAGGAACAGCTCGACGCCAAGCAGGAGCTGGAGAATCGGATCAACCGGATCCTCGCCCACGCCGCGGAGATCGACGCGTCGGTCGCCCGCGCCCTGCGCAAGAGCCACGGTGGCGACAAGCACAACGCCGGTCACAGGTCGTACGAGAATCTCCACGACGCCCAAGCCGAGCGCGCTGCCGAACTGGCCAAACTCGGCCCGAAGATGAGCGACAAGCAATACATGGAGTTGAACTCCATCATGAGGTTCAACGCCAAGGATGCAGACTTCTCCACGGACTTCTACAAGTCGTTCGGCGGACCGAAGGAGGCGCTGGAGTTCTACGGCCGCATGTCGCTCGACGGCACGGTCGGAGACGACAAGCAGCGGCTTGCCCTCGCCCGGCAGCTCCAGCGGAACATGGGTGTGGCTCTGGCCTCGGCGACCGACCTCGACAACAAGTCGCACCTGCCGGGGAACTGGGCGACGGAGTTCCGCAAGCTGGGCACGCAGCAGCTCCAGCTCTATCCCGGTGGCAGCAGTGCACCGTACGGCTATCAGGTCTTGGGCGGAATCCTGCGTTATGGCAACTATGACGCGCGGTTCATCAACCCCATCGCTGAGCACGTCGTCCAGCTGCATCGCGAGGACCCGTATCGGTTCATGAGCAGCAAGCCCGACATCCCCGGATCCGACCTCGACTGGGGTTACAACCCGTCAGGGAAGGCCGGGGCGGGATACGACCCGCTCACCAGCGTGCTGGAGGGACTCGGACACAGTCCCGAAGCTGCAAAGCAGTTCTTCTCCGACGACATGAAGCCGACGGTGTACAACGAGGACGGCACCGTAAAGAAGGACGCCCAGCTCGACTACAACTACTACGACGAGCTGACGAAGAAGGAATTCGAGTGGCCGCCGGACAGCCTCGCTCACGCCGGCAGTGATGATGCAGCGCACGCTCGTGACGGTGGTCCGGACGCTCTTGGTCATGCTCTGGAAGCGGCCACTCTGGGGTACGCGTATGACGACCCGACACCCACGCCGTCACGGGACGCGACCTCTGCTGCGATCATGGAAAAGGTCGTAGTGACCTACGGCAATCCGGAGAACGTCAACGAACCAATCTCCGACAGCCTCGGACGCATGGGCGCTGGCTACATCGACGATCTGAACTGGGCACTGAACGACAACAGGGCGGACAGCCTGTTCGCACCAAAGGATCCCGACGGGCATATGCAGTTCGAGCGGGAGAACGCATCGGGCAACGCCATCAAGTTCCTGAGCACGATCGCGCAGCGTCCGGACGCGTACTCGGAAATCTCCGTGGCCCAGCAGATCTACGCGACCAGCGGGCTGGAGGCCCAAGTTCACGGAGACCGTATTGACGAGGCGCACACGCGAGAGATAGTGCGCACCGGCGCGGAGATCCAGGGAATCATCGATCAGTCGAGAGCGGATCAGGTTCAGGCCGAGGGGTTGGCGAAGGATGAGGCTTACAACAAGAGCCTTCAGACCAAGACCGAATGGATCAAGTTCGGTTCAGGTGTGGCCATTGCTGCGGGCGCAGCGTTTCTCCCCCCAGTAGCGGCCGTGGGTGTGGCGGGCACGCTCATTCCGGTCTTCATGGATGCCGGGCAAGGGGCTCTAACACAGCAGATCGGCGCTGTGGTGGGCGACAGTGCTGAGACCGGGAAGCAGGACAGCTCGAGCACGATTCAGGAGCAGCGGAAGGTGATTTTTGATGCCGGTCGTGGAGCCGCAATGTCTCCGATGAGTCGGTTCTTGGAAATGCATCATATCGAGCATGATGGAGATTTCGGTCAGGATTTGGAAGAGGCTCTGGAAACTGGACATGCGAAGGGAACCAATGGAGAGAACCAGCGAGGTGTGCTTCCCAATGCCTAGAGCGATAGCAGCGGTCTCGATTGCTGCAATCTTCCTGACGGTCGGTTGCCAAGGCGGGGAGTCGAATGATGGGCGTTCTGTAAAACCCAGTGCTGCGGAGGTGACCTGCGACAAGATCATGAGCGCGCAGGCCAAAGCGGCCATGAAGCGTATCGCTGATATTCCCGATTCCGCGAAGGTTGCGTATCTCGGAAATCCGCAAGGGGCGGCCGATGATTTGGTAGCTCTGTACGATACCGGGACGGCGAGCGAGTGGGATGAGGTCGACTTCTGCGGTGCACATAAAGGGTCAGAGGGGCTCGGCTCGGTGCAGGTCAGATTTGCACTTGCTGACAAGCTCCCAGAAGAGGGTAACGTTGCCTCAATTTTTAAAAAATATAGCATGGCAAAAGCTGCTCTTGCTGGTGTAAAGGTCGGCGTGCTTTATTTCGAATGCTCTAGCAAGAATTTCGCTTCGGGCGCCGGAGCCACCGTGCTTGTACGTGGTGAAGTCCGTAGCAGGTATGAGACATCCGAACCCGAGGAAGCGGCGCGGGAGGACGCCCTTCGCATCGTGTACGAATCAAGTCGAGCTGTTGCCGACCTGCTCGCCTGCAAGTCGAATGCTGGGCTTCCGGGCAGTTTCACGATGCCGCCTGAGGTATAGGCCCGGCATACGGCGGACGCGCGGCGGCGCACCCGGCTCGCGATGCGGGAGAGCGGTTCCGGCTCCGCGGCCGACAGCTCCCCGCACCAGTTCGATGTCGGCGGTGATGTCAGCTGGACTACGACCAAGTGCTCCGATGGCCCTGCCCTTTCGCTGTGCATGCCGCCGCCGATCGGGCCGACAACCGCAGGAACACCGCAAGCACTCCGGATTTCGCTTACGAACGTGCCGCACTCAGGGCTTTCGCCGACCGCTCGGCGAAAGCCCACGGCTGTTCTGCTCCCGTGACGCCTTGACGATGCTTCGGTCCCAGCCCAAGCCCGACCCCGGCCGGCTCCGTGTGCGGGCCCCCTCCCGGCGCGCACCCCCTACTCTCCGCCCATGACCGCCCCACGCGGGTGTGGCTCCTTGTGATGCCCGCTGCACTGATTACGGCAAGCTGTTCGAGTTCCCCGGAACGCCGCACCACCGGCATCGGCCCGACATTGGCTCCGGCTGGTGGCGAAAACTTCGAGCGTGTGTGGTCGGGTAACCGGGGTTCATGGCCACGACCCGTTACCGGGCCACATCCTGGTTCAACCCCTGCCCCGCGTCGATGAACTCGAGATCGAACTCTTACGCTCGGTGCTTGGCGCGGCCATGTTCGCGCCGGACCGGTAGATACGGGGGTGTGCGGTGCGCGCGGGGTGGATCAGGCTGTGGCGGGGGACGGCGTGGGGCGGAATCGGGCTCAGCCTGTACGCGGGCTGGCTGACGGTCGATGACATCCGCGACCGTGCTTCCAGCGAGCGTGAGATCAGCGCCGCGTGCGATCGGCTCGTGTCGCCGGCCGCGGTGATGGATCTGCGCGGTGGGATGGTCCGGGCGCAGCCTGGTGACGACGACCGGCTCGATGCGAGCGAGTTGCCCAGTTCTTGCACTGTCTACGAGGTGCCCGGCCCCGGAAAGACGAAGGGCTTGTTCACGCTGGTGGTGAGGGGCAGCAGCTCCGAGCCGATGAACTGGATCGGTGATGACAGCCAACTGGAGCCCTTCTACGGCTCCATTGGCAGTGACCGTGACGACATCAAGAACTCCGACTTCACCGCTGTCGCCGACCGGCGCCCCGAACCTCAGCCAGTGGGCGATGGCATCCTGGGCTGGTACGGCAACTGGTACACCACCGTCCGCGCCGAGTGTGGACCCGGCAGCAGCGTCGCCCCCCCGACACTGCTGCATATCACTGCCCGCGCCGACTACGAGGACGTCTCCGCAGCAGACCGTCAGCGACTCGCCCGGGTCGCCCGCTCCGCTGCCGACCGGCTCACAGACCGGATCGGTTGCCGCACTCGGCTGCCCGACCTGCCCGACCACCCGTTGCCCACCGCGTCCGCTCTTCGCCCCGCACAGTCGGCGGACGGTTCGTGCCGCTGGTTCGCCCAGCACGTCAAGCACCAGGGGCAAGGCAAACTGCCCGACCGTTTCCTCGCCACACCCGCCCGGGACGCGAACCCTGTCGAGAGCTGCCTACTGGCGGTCAACCCCGACCAGGTCGGGCAAATCGCCGAGGGCTTGCCCGATGACAAACGCGATTACGCCCGCAGCGCACGCACCCACTCGCCCCTGTGGCTGCGCACCGTCTCGTACTTCGGGGCCGAGGCGCGCACGGTCGGATACGACCGCCTTGGCAGCGAGGACGAGATCATCACGACCGGAACGGCCGGGCAGGGCGGCGGTGCCTGGTGGGCCTCCTCGGTCTGCGACGGCAAGCAGGCCTTGCACACCCTCAGCTCCAGCTACCTCTACGACAGCATGCTCAGCTCCCAGACGTTGTCCTCCCTGTTCCGCGCGTACGTCGGCGACATCACCAAGCAGCGCGGCTGCACCCACGTGAGATACCCGGGCGCGAAGGACTTCCGTAGATCCTGAGCACTGCCTCTCCTCCCGGCGGGCGGGATGGTCCGTCATGGCGCAGAGGCGACGGTGTGTACCTGAATCCGCCGTACCGTGCCGGTGCCGGCCGTAGCGCGGCAAGAAACTGCCGTCCGAAGGGATGCTCCGGCCACGTCGAACAGGGGGACCGATACCCAGACCGGGGTGAGTGGAAAGGCCCAACTCCGGACCCGGGTGCTGGGCGCTCAGGTCATCCACGCAACTGAGTCGGCGCCACCTGCCGGGGCAGCACCGGGGCGTCCAGGTTGTCGAGGCGGGTGCCGGGGGGATAGCGGGCGCAATCGGCGTAGGCGGCGACCTTCAGCCGTCCACGCGGGTATGTCCAGATGCGAACCTCGTCGTCAGAGCCTGAGGGCTTCAGTACGAGATAGCGCCAGTAGGGCTTGTTCATGGAGTCCGTGACCCTCCAGCCCTGCCGGGTCAGTTCCTCCCGCGCGCGTCGCATGGCGGCGAGCGCCTCAGCCTCGGGTACGCCCTTCAGCGCCCACTCGGTGTGCACGCTGACCACGCCCGGCACACCCGGTGGGCTGTCGCTGATCTGCTTGCCCAAGTGGCGCAGTCCGCGGTAGTGACAGCCGTCACCGCGGGCCTCCGCGCCTGCTCCGGGCGAGTCGTTGTCCAGTTCGGCGTTCGGCAGGTCGAGTGCGTCGTATGCGGTCTGGGTGTAGCCGTCCAGCCGGTTGGACGTGGCGACCGGGTCCGCGACGGGGTACGGCTCTCCGGACCAGAGCCTGCCGCAGTCCACCACCCCTGTTACGAGCAGTCCTGTGGCGGTTGCCTTCCAGATGTTCCGGAGCCAGGAGGGGCGGTGGTGTCGCTGTGTCATGCAGGCCATCGTGCTGTGGGAGGGGCGCGCGGGCATGAGTGAACGTACTCAATGATCACGGGTACTTCGACCAGATACGAGGGCGGGGCGCGTTGGGAAGAGTCGGCAGATCTGTGCCACCGGCAGCTCGTGCAGCAAGAGGTCATGGCGGTGCGGGGTGGAACGGATCTGCCCATCTCGGA
>NZ_LLZG01000084.1 GCF_001509475.1 Streptomyces regalis | reverse complement strand
CTTCCTTTGTACTCACCCTCTCGGGCTTTCCTCCGGGCGCTTCCCTTCGGTCTTGCGTTTCCGACTCTATCAGATCTTTTCTCGATCCGATTTCCTCGGTGCTTTCCAGGTTTCCGCTCTCGCGTTTCCCTTTCCGGCGGTTCCGACTCTATCAGATCCTTTCGGGCCTGACTCCCAGTCAGAGGGGCTTGTCTTCGCGACTGTTAGGCCGTTCCGACGAGTGAGACTTTAGCGGATTCCTCGCTCCCGAGCTAATCGGGGGCTGCGTCCTTTCGAACGCGGATTCCTCATTGCGCAAATACGCATGCCAATCACGCGACGGCAGACGGATCGACTGTCGTCTAATGCTGGTTGGTACTTGCGGAATGGTTGTCCGGGGCCGACCGGAGTCGGTGCTCACGTCGGACAACCCGGAGAACACTACGGATCGGCTCGGAGCGTGTCAACTTCGCTCCAAGTGACACCCCAGGGGCGTAGCCTGGGACGCATGAAGACGCGTACGTGCACCCAGCTGTGGTGGGCCGCCTGACGGCGGCCGTGCTCACGTATGCACTCAACGGCCGCCGCCTCGGCGGCCGTTCTCGTATCTCCCTCCAGAGCTCCAGAGGGTCGGCCGGCCGGGACGGCGGCCTCGACCAGGAGATGGAGAAGAGATGAGTCGGGTCTTCAGTGGGGTCAAGCCGACGGGGCATCTGACGCTGGGGAACTACCTGGGCGCCATGCGGCGGTGGGCTGCCGTCGATCAGCACGAGGCTGAAGCGCTGTTCTGCATCGTCGATCTGCATGCGCTGACCGTGGACCACGATCCGGGGCGGGTGCGCCGGCTGAGTCGGCAGGCGGCGACGTTGCTGCTGGCGGCCGGGCTGGATCCGGAGCTGTGCACCGTGTTCGTCCAGAGTCATGTGGATGAGCACGCGCGGCTGTCGTATGTGCTGGAGTGCGTGGCCACGGACGGCGAGATGCGGCGGATGATCCAGTACAAGGAGAAGGCCGCGCGGGAGCGGGAGCGGGGCGGGAGTGTGCGGCTGTCGTTGCTGACGTATCCCGTGCTGATGGCGGCGGACATCCTGGCGTACGGCGCCGACGAGGTGCCGGTCGGGGACGACCAGACGCAGCATGTGGAGCTCACGCGGGATCTCGCCGTGCGGTTCAACCAGCGGTACGGCCATACGTTTGTGGTGCCTCGGGCCACCCATCCGCAGGTCGCGGCTCGGGTGATGAATCTGCAGGACCCGACGTCGAAGATGGGCAAGAGCGACGACGCAGGGCCGGGGATCGTCTATCTGCTCGATGAACCGGATGTGGTGCGCAAGAAGGTCATGCGGGCCGTCACCGACAGCGGGCGGGAGGTCGTGTACGACCGGGACGGGCAGCCGGGGTTGGCGAATCTGCTGGAGATTCTGGCTGCCTGTACAGGTGGGAACCCATCGGAGCTGAGCGGTGTATATGAGTCGTACGGCGCTTTGAAGTCAGCCACAGCGGAGGCCGTGGTCGAGGTCCTCAGGCCCGTACAGGAGAGGCACAGGGAGCTGTGCGCTGATCCTGCCTATGTGGAGGGGGTGCTGCGGGATGGGGCGGAGCGAGCTCGGGCTATGGCCCGGCCGACCGTGGATGCCGCGTATCGGGCGATCGGGTTGCTGCCGGCGGCTGCCGCTGCGGATATCGGAGTGACTGCATGACTGCTTAGGGGCGGGGTGTGCTGGGCCGCCCCTGTGCAGAGGGCGGCCCGGGTGTCAGCTGTTGTTGCCGGAGGCCAGTTGGCGGCTGCGGTCGCGGGCGGCCTCGAGGGCGGCGATGAGGGCGGCTCGTACGCCGTGGCTCTCGAGTTCGCGGATGGCGTTGATGGTGGTGCCGGCGGGGGACGTCACGTTCTCGCGGAGCTTGACGGGGTGTTCACCGCTGTCGCGGAGCATCGTCGCGGCGCCGATCGCGGACTGGACGATCAGGTCGTGGGCCTTGTCGCGGGGCAGGCCGAGGAGGATGCCGGCGTCGGTCATGGCTTCGACCAGGTAGAAGAAGTACGCCGGGCCGGAGCCGGAGAGGGCGGTGCAGGCGTCCTGCTGGGACTCGGGGACGCGGAGCGTCTTGCCGACGGCGCCGAAGATCTCCTCGGCGTGGGCGAGGTCGGCTTCGCTGGCGTGGGTGCCGGCGGAGATGACGGACATGGCCTCGTCGACGAGGGCGGGCGTGTTCGTCATGACGCGGACGACCGGGGTACCGGTGGCGAGGCGGGACTCGAAGAAGGAGGTGGGGATGCCGGCGGCTCCGCTGATGACCAGGCGGTCGGCGGGGACGTGCGGGGCAAGCTCGTCCAGGAGGGTGCCCATGTCCTGCGGCTTGACCGTGAGGATCAGGGTGTCGGCGGTCTTGGCGGCTTCCGCGTTGGTGACCGGGGTGACTCCGTAGCGGGTGCGGAGCTCTTCGGCTCGTTCCGCGCGGCGGGCCGTCACCAGGAGGTCGGCCAGGGCCCAGCCGCCGCGGATCATTCCGCTGAGCAGGGCTTCGCCGATCTTGCCGGTGCCGAGGACTGCGACTTTCTGGGTCATGGCTGGGGTGCCCTCCGGGGGTTGCGTCGTCCGGGTTCATCCTCGCACCGAGGGCGGCTTTCGACGTGGCGTGTCCGGTGGGCGGACGGGCGGGGCTGACTGGATGGGGGGTCGGCTCGCCCCGCGGTGGTCAGGGGGTCCTGCGGCGCAGCGTCGCCGCGCCCAGGCCCAGGACCAGCAGGGCACAGCCCGCCACGATCAGGGCGTCGCGTACGAAGTTGGCGGTCATGTCGGTGTGCTTGAGGACCTGGTTCATGCCGTCGACCGCGTAGGACATGGGGAGGACGTTGGAGATGGCTTCGAGGGCGGGGTGCATGTTGTCGCGGGGAGTGAACAGTCCGCAGAGGAGGAGCTGGGGGAAGATCACGGCCGGCATGAACTGGACGGCCTGGAATTCGGAGGCCGCGAAGGCCGAGACGAAGAGACCGAGCGCGGTGCCGAGCAGCGCGTCGAGCAGGGCCACGAGCAGGAGCAGCCAGGGGCTGCCGGTGACGTCCAGGCCGAGGAACCAGAGGGCGAGCCCTGTCGCGAGGGCGGATTGGATGATCGCGAGGGTGCCGAAGGCGAGGGCGTAGCCGGCGATCAGGTCGCCCTTGCCGAGGGGCATGGCGAGGAGGCGTTCGAGGGTGCCTGAGGTGCGTTCGCGCAGGGTGGCGATGGAGGTGACCAGGAACATCGTGATGAGGGGGAAGATGCCGAGCAGGGACGCGCCGATGTTGTCGAAGGTGCGCGGGCTGCCGTCGAAGACGTAGCGGAGCAGGAACAGCATCACGCAGGGGATCAGGATCATCAGCGCGATGGTGCGCGGGTCATGGCGGAGCTGGCGCAGAACCCGGGCGGCGGTGGCGGTCGTGCGGGCCAGGTTCAGGGCGCCGGTGGGGGCGGGCCGGTGCGTCGTGGTCGGGCTCGTCGTCGTGGTCATCGCGTGGTCTCCTTCGCGCGGGCGGCCGCGGTCGCCTCGTCCACCAGGTGCAGGAAGGCCGCCTCGACCGTCTCGGAGTGTGTACGGGTGCGGAGGGCGTCCGGGGTGTCGTCGGCGAGGATCCGGCCCTCGCGCATGAGGAGGAGGCGGTGGCAGCGCTCGGCCTCGTCCATGACGTGGGAGGAGATGAGGAGGGTGGCGCCGCGGGAGGCGGCGATGTCGTGGAAGAGGTTCCAGAGGTCCCGGCGCAGGACCGGGTCGAGGCCGACCGTCGGCTCGTCCAGGACGAGGAGTTCGGGGGTGCCGAGGAGGGTGACCGCCAGGGAGACGCGGCTGCGCTGGCCGCCGGAGAGGTTGCCGGCCAGGGCGTCGGCGTGGCTCGTGAGGTCGACGTCGGTGATGGCGCGGGTGACGTTCTCGTGGCGCCGGTCGGTGGCGGCGTGGCCCGGGTCGAGGATCGCGGCGAAGTAGGCGAGGTTCTGGCGGACCGTCAGGTCGTCGTAGACGGAGGGGGCTTGGGTGACGTAGCCGATGCGGGTGCGCAGGGTGGGGTGGCCGGCGGGGTGGCCCAGGACGTCGAGGGTGCCGGTGACCTTGGCCTGGGTGCCGACGATGGCCCGCATCAGGGTGCTTTTGCCGCAGCCGGACGGGCCGAGCAGGCCTGTGATCTGGCCGCGCGGGACGGTGAAGTCGAGGTCGCGGAGTACTTGGCGGGTGCCGCGTACGACGTTCAGGGTCTCGGCTCGGATGGCTGGGTCGTCGGGGGGATCGGATCGGGCAGAAGAATAATTCATCATGCGATGAATAATCCTCCGGCCGGGCTGCGGCGTCAAGCGGCGAGGCGGGCGGGCGGGCGTCAGGCGTGTCAGAGGTGTGGGTTGCGGCGTGCGATGCGCTGGGTGGTCGTGTACCCCGGGGTGCCGGGTCCGACCGCACCTGGCGGGGGGATTGCGCTCCGCGCCGTGAGGGCGTTCATGCGGGGCGCGCGGTTCGGCATGTAGTTCGCCCGTCCTCCTCGGCTCGGCGCTGGGCTGGTGTCCGAGCCGGGTGGGGAGGGCGGGCGTGAGGAGGAGGGTGTCAGGAGGTGGTGGCCACGAGGAGGTCGACGTCGTAGGTCTCTTCGATGATTCCGGTCGGGAAGGCGGTGAGGAGGAGTTGCTTCTCCTCGGCGAGGAAGGCATTGCTCGCTTCGGTGCCGTGGACCAGGAAGATCGAGTGGCTGCCGATGTTCGCCAGGTGAGTGTCGATGGGGACACGGCGGCTCCAGCGGACCTTGCGGGACGTGAAGGCGAGGCTGTCGGTGGGATCGGCCAGGGCGGCTCGGGCGCCGCTGCCGTTCTGCTCGACGACGGGGTGGGCGCCGAAGCGGCGCCCGATACGGTCCGCCTGCGCCGCGTGCCACGGGATGTCGAGGGGGGTGGTGTTCCACCACAGCGCCAGCGCGCCGCCCGGACGCAGCACGCGGAGGGCCTCCGGGACGGAGTGGGCGGGGTCGGTCCAGTGCCAGGCCTGGGCGTAAGTGATGAAGTCGGCGTAGGCGGTGGCGACGGGGAGTGCGTTGCCGTTGCCGCGGACGATCGGTATGTCGGGGTTGGTGCGGCGGAACTGGGATGCCATGCCGTCGCCGGGTTCCACGGCCAGGACGTCGGCGCCGCGCGTGCGGAGGAGGGCGGTGGCGATGCCGGTGCCCGCGCCCACGTCGACGACGCGCGCGCCGGTGAGGGGGCGGCCGGCGAGTTCCTCGATCGCGTCGAAGAGGGCGGGTGGGTAGGAGGGGCGGTTCGCGGCGTACTGGGCTGCGGCGGCGTCGAAGGAACGGGCTCGGTCGGTGTGGGAAGGGGCCGTCATACGGCCATGGTGGCGGTGGTTGGTGCGGTGTGCACCGAGTTTGCCGAGAGGTGGATGTGCGGGGCGCTGGGAGGGGAGCGGGCGGGTCCGTGCCGAGGGGCGGCGGTTTCTGCTCTGCGTCGAGGCATGGGCAGCACAGGCCTGGGGCAGCACGGCCCAGGTTGGGGGTGGCCAGAAGCGACCCTGCAGCGAGTCCCGGCAGAAGGTGGGCGGCGGCTGCAGGCGCTTGGCGGGACAGGCCGCCTGCTTCGCGTGGGCGGCGGACTTGCGTGCGGAGCGGTCAGGCTCGCGGGCCTCGGGATCGGGGGAGATCGGCCTTATGACTCGCTGGGCCTGGAAGGCGTAGGACGCGGCCGCCGGCGCGTCTGTCAGCTATGTGCGGCGGCGCTTCTTTGCCGGGTTGCCTGTGCGGCGGGTCGTGCGGGTCTCGTGTTGCTGGCGTGCCGTCTCGTATTCCTGGCGGTGGAGTTTCTCGCCGGGGGCCTCGGTGAGGGAGCGGAGGAAGTAGGCGAGGAGTGAGCCGACGAAGCCGATGGCCAGCAGGCCGCGGAGGGATGCCTGGCGTTCGGGGTCGGGGCGCTGGGTGAAGCCGTCCCAGGTGTGGCGGAACGCGAGGGCGCTGCACACCGCGAACATCACGACCACCACGACGGCGACGAAGTTGCCGACCTCGGCGATCTGGAGGCCCTCGTAGGCGAAGCGCAGGACCAGGCAGGAGGCGGCCGCGGTGGCGAGGGAGCCGACGGTCACCGCGATACGGCGGGCGGTGTAGCCGTTGTCGTGGTCGACCCAGGTGGTGCCGAAGAAGCGGAGGGGCTCGGGGCGGGGGCCCGTGGAGCCCGCGGGGGTGGCCGGGGTGCCGTTCTTCTCGCTCACGCGTCGATTATGGCTCCGGCGTGGCCGCGGGCTCCGTACGGGTTCCGGTGAACCGGATCAGAGATCGGATCAGAAGGAGCAGTGCGGGCGGATGTAGCCGTCGCTGCCGGTGTTCACGTAGGCGTCCGAGACGAACTCGCCGTCGTCGATGTTGTCCCAGATGTTCGACGTGCCGTAGGGACCCGTCACCGTGGTGCCCGGCGTCTGGCAGAAGATCGGGATCTTGGCGCCCTCGGGCAGGACGCGGACCACGGCGTAGTTGGTGCCGGGGCCCCGGCGGACGTTCAGGCGGACGCCAGGGGCGACCGAGTAGTAGCGCAACGCCGTGGTCGTAGCCAGCGTGGGCGTGGCCGCCAACGTCGTGACTGCCTCTTCCTCGCCGCCCCCGGTCTCTTCGGCTCTTCTGACCACTTCAGTGCGGTCTGCAGACATGAGAAAACCTCCCCCGTTGATCCCCATGACAGCCATGGGGCCCCGTTGATTCCCCTAAATCACGCCACGCACACATGTGCGCGTTTGGAACACGGAGGCTAGCAAGCCGCCTCTGTCTCGCACGAGTCATCGACTAGGCTCCGAGCGTCGCGCGCGCGGACGAACAGCACGGGGGTGGTCCCATGGCGCCACAGCAGGACACCGGAGCGGGCGCGGAAGCGGAACTTCCGGAGTACGCCGGTCACTACCGTCTGGAGTCGCGCCTGGGGTCCGGGGGCATGGGCGTCGTACATCTGGCGCGGAGCACTTCGGGCATGCAGCTCGCGGTGAAGGTCGTGCATGCCGAGTTCGCGAAGGATCCCGAGTTCAGGGGGCGGTTCCGGCAGGAAGTGGGCGCGGCACGCAGGGTGAGCGGTGCCTTCACCGCGCCCGTGGTCGACGCCGATCCGGAGGCCGAACGGCCCTGGATGGCCACGCTGTTCATCCCCGGCCCGACGCTCGCCGACCAGGTGAAGCGGAACGGGCCGATGGACCCGGCGCAATTGCGGCGGCTGATGGCCGGGCTGGCGGAGGCACTGCGCGACATACACCGGGTCGGCGTCGTGCACCGGGACTTGAAGCCGAGCAATGTGCTGCTGGCCGATGACGGGCCGAAGGTCATCGACTTCGGCATCTCTCGGCCAAAGGACAGCGAACTGCGCACCGAGACGGGGAAGTTGATCGGTACACCGCCGTTCATGGCGCCCGAGCAGTTCCGGCGGCCACGGGAGGTCGGGCCGGCCGCCGACATCTTCGCGCTCGGGTCCGTGTTGGTGCACGCGGCGACGGGACGGGGGCCGTTCGACTCCGACAGTCCGTATGTCGTCGCCTACCAGGTGGTCCATGACGAGCCGGACCTGACCGGCGTACCGGAGAATCTCGCTCCGCTCGTGATGCGCTGTCTGGCCAAGGAGCCCGAGGACCGGCCCACGCCCGACGAGTTGATGCGGGAACTGCGGTCGGTGGCGGCGTCGTACGACACGCAGGCGTTCATTCCGGCGCAGCGGGCCGGCCACACACAGCCCAAGCCGGAGTTCGGTCCGAAGCCCGATCCGAAGCCCGATCAGGAGGCGGAGGCGGAGCGAGGGCCGCGTGCCGGGGAGAAGCGGGCCGGGCGGACGCCCGGAAGGCGCCGGGGCAGACTGCTGGCCCTCGGGGCCGGGGCCGCCGGTCTCGCCGCGGTTGTCGCGCTGGCCTCCGTGCAGCTTCTCGGCGGCGAGCCGACGCCGGAGCCCGAGAAGAGCGCGCGGACCGCGTCGGCCGCTTTCGGCGCGTGGACCGCAACTCCGGCGCCCAACAAGGGCACACCCCAGTGTTCATACGGGGCGGGGAAGGTGCTGTGTGTCCAGTCCGGGCTCGTCTTCGCGCTCGACCCGCTGGACGGCCGGCTGCTGTGGCGGCACCCCGTCGACGCGTCGCACGCGGGCGGAGCACCGACCGTGGCCGGCGGCCTCGTGCACCCGCGGTCATGGCCGGGCCGCCGGGTGGAGGCGCTCGATCCCGCTACGGGCAAGCCACGTTGGCAGCACGACATGCCCGCGTACAGCACATCGTCGACCGCCGGAGGCATGCTGCTGCTCGCCGGCGTCGACGGCACGGTCACCGGCGTGGACGGCGCTTCGGGCGACACGAAGTGGAACCGCACCGTCCCGGGTCACAAGGAGCCGTACTTCGTCTCCTTCGCCGGAGATCCACTCGCGTACGCGTCGACCATCTCCGACGACGGGGCGAGCACTCGGGTCACCGCGGTGGACCCGGCCACGGGCGACGTGCGCTGGGACGCCCGGCTGAAGGGGACGCTGGAACTCGTCGGTGCGTCAGGGGGGTCGGTCGTCTTCGTCTCCGTGGAGGGGACCTACAGCGACACGAAGGCCGTGGTCCGCTACTCCCCCGACGACAGAACCTCGCGGCGTGTGACGCTGCCCCTCCCGCTCCTGCAGGCGCACGGCACCGTACGCGGAAACGTCGTCTACCTCGTGGGCGGCGACGGTTCGCTGGTCGCCGTCGATCTGGAGGCGCGCAGGCAGCTCTGGAGCCTGGAGACGTCGGTGCTCCGCATGTCGTCGCCTGTCGCCGACGGCCGGCATGTGTACGTCAGTGCCCCCGATGGCCGGCTGCTCGCCGTGGACGCCCGCAACGGCAAGCTCCTGGGCCAGACGCCGGCCCGGCTCGGCGCGGACGCCCTGGTGGCGGCCGACCTGCCGGAGCCCGTGCTCGCCGACGGCCATGTGTACGCGTGCGCCCCCGACGGCACCGTATTCGCCGTCGACGGCCGGGACCCGTCGGCCTGGTGACACGCAAAGGGACCGCCTCCCGAGGAGACGGTCCCTGCGATACGCGCTGCTCGGTGACCCGCCCTCAGCCCAGCTTGGTCACATCCCGCACGGCGCCCTTGTCGGCGCTGGTCGCCATCGCGGCGTAGGCCCGCAGCGCCGCCGACACCTTGCGCTCGCGGTTCTTCGGGGCGTACGCCCCGTTCAACGCCTGCTCACGGCGGGCGAGTTCCGCCTCGTCGACCAGCAACTCGATCGAGCGATTCGGGATGTCGATGCGGATCCGGTCGCCGTCCTCGACGAGGGCGATCGTGCCGCCGGACGCGGCCTCCGGGGAGGCGTGGCCGATGGACAGGCCGGACGTACCGCCGGAGAAGCGGCCGTCGGTGATCAGGGCGCAGGTCTTGCCGAGGCCGCGGCCCTTGAGGAAGGACGTCGGGTAGAGCATCTCCTGCATGCCGGGGCCGCCCTTGGGCCCCTCGTAGCGGATGACCACGACGTCCCCGTCCGTCACCTGCTTGTTGAGGATCTTCTCCACCGCCTCTTCCTGCGACTCGCAGACGACCGCCGGACCCTCGAAGGTCCAGATGGACTCGTCCACACCCGCGGTCTTCACCACGCAGCCGTCCACGGCGAGGTTGCCCCTGAGGACCGCCAGGCCGCCGTCCTTGGAGTACGCGTGCTCGGCGCTGCGGATGCAGCCGCCCTCGGCGTCCTCGTCGAGCGCCTCCCAGCGCTCGGACTGCGAGAAGGCCTCGGCCGACCGGACGCATCCCGGGGCGGCGTGCCACAGCTCGACCGCCTCGGGAGAAGGCGACCCGCCCCGCACGTCCCAGGTCTTCAGCCAGTCCGACAGGGAGGGGCTGTGCACGGCGTGCACGTCCTCGTTCAGCAGGCCGGCGCGGTGCAGCTCGCCCAGCAGCGCCGGGATACCGCCGGCGCGGTGCACGTCCTCCATGTAGTAGGTGCGGTTCTTGGCGACGTTGGGCGCGACCTTCGCCAGGCACGGGACCCTGCGGCTGACCGCGTCGATCTGCTCCAGCCCGAACGGAACGTCCGCCTCCTGGGCGGCGGCCAGCAGGTGCAGGATCGTGTTGGTCGAGCCGCCCATGGCGATGTCGAGGGCCATGGCGTTCTCGAAGGCCGCGATGGTGGCGACGGAGCGCGGCAGGACCGTCTCGTCGTCCTGCTCGTAGTAGCGGCGGGTGATGTCCATGACGGTCTGCGCCGCGGCGACGTACAGCTGTTTGCGGGCCGTGTGCGTGGCCAGGACCGAGCCGTTGCCGGGGAGGGAGAGGCCGATGGCCTCGGTCAGGCAGTTCATCGAGTTGGCGGTGAACATGCCGGAACACGAACCGCAGGTCGGACAGGCGCTCTCCTCGATACGGAGGATGTCCTCGTCCGAGATCTTGTCGTTCACGGCGTCGGAGATCGCGTCGACCAGGTCGAGCGTGCGGACCGTGCCGTCGACGAGCGTGGCTCGGCCGGACTCCATCGGACCGCCGGAGACGAAGACGGTCGGGATGTTGAGCCGCAGGGCGGCGTTCAGCATGCCCGGGGTGATCTTGTCGCAGTTGGAGATGCAGATCAGGGCGTCGGCACAGTGGGCCTCCACCATGTACTCCACGCTGTCCGCGATCAGATCACGGGACGGCAGGGAGTAGAGCATCCCGCCGTGCCCCATCGCGATGCCGTCGTCGACGGCGATGGTGTTGAACTCGCGCGGGATGCCGCCGGCCTCCGTGATCGCCTCGCTGACGATGCGGCCGACGGGCTGGAGGTGGGTGTGACCGGGCACGAACTCGGTGAAGGAGTTCGCCACCGCGATGATCGGCTTCCGGCCGATGTCCGCACCGGGTACACCGGAGGCGCGCATAAGGGCGCGGGCGCCCGCCATGTTGCGACCGTGGGTGACTGTGCGGGACCTCAGCTCGGGCATCGTCGCTCGCTCCTTCAGGACTGCAGAGACTGCGATCAGAGACTTCTGACTGCTAACGAGCGTACGCCGGTCATCCAGGGGTCGGGACGAGGTGTCCGGAATACGGGATGAATGTCTCGTGGAGGAGGCGGGCTACTGACTCGTCCGACTCACTCGTCGGTGGCGTACCGTCCGGTGAGATGCCCCTGCACCACCGGCGCCACGCGCGCGATGATCTGCTCCGGGTCCGCCGACGCGATCGGCTCGATCTTGATGACGTACCGCATCATCGCGATGCCCACCAGCTGCGCGGCCGCCAGCTCGGCACGCAGCTCCGCGTCCGGGGCGTCGATCTCCCCGGCGATGCGGCGCAGCAGCTGAGCGGAGACGAGGCGGCGGAACACGGCGGCCGCGGCCTCGTTGTTGACCGCGGACCGGACGATCGCGAGCAGCGGCTTGCGGGTCACCGGGTTCTCCCAGAGCCCGAAGATGGTGCGGGTCATGCGCTCGCCGACACCGTCGAGGGGCCCTTCGATCACCGCGTCCCGGACCTTGAGGGCGGGCGCGAAGGCGACCTCCACCGCCGCCTCGAAGACCTGCTCCTTGGTGCCGAAGTAGTGGTGCACGAGCGCCGAGTCCACCCCGGCCGCCTTCGCGATGCCGCGCACGGACGTCTTCTCGTACCCCCGCTCGGAGAACTCCTCGCGGGCCGCGTCCAGGATGCGGTCGCGGGTGTCGGCGGATTCCGTACGAGGGGGTCGGCCCCGGCGTCGGGAGGTCACCCCGCCCCGCCCCGAGGTGGCGTCGGTCACGGCCGGGGCACCTTCACCGCCGAGGCCAGATGCAGCCGTGTGAAGGCGAGGGCCTCGGCGAGATCGGCTTCGCGTTCGGCGCTGGACATCGCGCGGCGGGTGTTGACCTCGATGACGACGTGGCCGTCGAAGCCGGTCAGGGCGAGGCGCTCCAGCACCTCGGCGCAGGGCTGGTTGCCGCGGCCCGGGACGAGGTGCTCGTCCTTGGCCGACCCCCTGCCGTCCGCGAGATGCACGTGCCCGAGCCGGTTCCCCATGCGATCGATCATCTGAAGCGCGTCGCTACGGGCCGTGGCGGTGTGGCTGAGGTCGATCGTGAAGTGCCGGTAGTCGTCCTTCGTCACATCCCAGTCGGGGGCGTACGCGAGCATCTCGCGGTCGCGGTAGCGCCAGGGGTACATGTTCTCGACGGCGAACCGCACATCCGTCTCGTTCGCCATCCGCCAGATTCCGGCGACGAAGTCACGGGCGTACTGGCGCTGCCAGCGGAACGGCGGGTGTACGACGACCGTGGAGGCCCCCAGCTTCTCGGCGGCCGCCTGGGCGCGCTGGAGCTTGGTCCAGGGGTCGGTGGACCACACGCGCTGGGTGATCAGCAGACAGGGGGCGTGGACGGCGAGGATCGGGATCTGGTGGTAGTCACTGAGCCGGCGCAGCGCCTCCATGTCCTGGCTGACCGGGTCGGTCCACACCATGACCTCGACACCGTCGTACCCGAGGCGCGCGGCGATCTCGAAGGCCGTCGCCGTCGACTCCGGATAGACCGAGGCCGTCGACAGGGCGACCTTCGCATCCGGGATGCGCACCACTGGTTCTGCCACGGGGACAGAGTACGGGGCCGCCACGAACGCCGGGGAACCGATGGCTACGTGCCCGCCGCGGGGGTCTGCGATCGGCCAGGGGTGCGAACTGGGCATATGCCGGGGGCTGAAGGGAGGGG
>NZ_LLZG01000083.1 GCF_001509475.1 Streptomyces regalis | reverse complement strand
CGGTGCCGGCAAGGTCTACGCCACGGCCCGCGACCCGCGCAGCGTGACGCACCCCGATGCGGTCCCGGTGGCGCTGGAGGTCACCGACCCGGCCTCCGTGGCCGCGGCCGCCGCGCAGGCGCAAGACGTCACCGTACTGACCAACAACGCCGGCGCCTCGGTCGGCGCGTCCTTCCTCGACTCCCCGGTCGAGGACGTCCGCCGCGAGTTCGAGACCAACTTCTACGGCCCGCTCCTTCTCGCCCGGGCCTTCGTGCCGGTCATCGAGCGCAACGGCGGCGGCCACATCCTCAACGTGCATTCCGTGCTCTCCTGGATCGCGCTCGGCGGCTCCTACAGCGCCTCCAAGGCCGCCCTGTGGTCGCAGACCAACTCCCTGCGCCTGGAACTCCAGCCGCGCGGCATCGCCGTCACCGGACTGCACATGGGATACGTCGACACGGACCTGGCAGCCGGCGTCGACGCACCCAAGTCCGACCCGCGGGACATCGCCGCCCTCGCCCTCGACGGCATCGAAACCGGCGCGTACGAGGTGCTCGCCGACGACCTCACCCGGCAGGTCAAGGCGGGCCTCGCCGGCGACCTGGCCGGCCTCTACCCCCAGCTGGCGAAGTAGGGCGCGGTCGCAGCGGGGGGCCGCAGGCCGCGCGTCAGCGGCGTCACCCCTCCCTGCCGGACTCACACCCGAATCACCCATCCACAGTTCACACGCCAGGAGTCGGCGAGATGTCCAACCATGAGTCACGTCCTACGATTCACATTCCGGGGACCACCAGCCACACCATCGCCCCGCGTGCGGGACACGGCCGCGAGGGGACTCTGCGCTACCTCAAAGCGGGCACCGGCGTGCCTCTGGTTTTGCTGCACACTCTGCGCACGCAGGCCGAGCACTTCCGCTTCCTCATTCCGATGATCTCGCACCAGTACACCGTGTACGCCCTCGATCTGCCGGGGATGGGCTACTCCGAGATCGTGCCCGGCGCGTCGTACGACGAGTCGGCGCTGCGCGCGGGCGTCAAGCGGCTCCTGACCGAACTCGACCTCCACGACGTGACATTGGTCGGGGAGTCGTTGGGCGGGGTGCTCGCCCTGACCACCGCGGCCGATCTGCCGGAGCGGGTGCGGCGCGTCGTCGCGGTGAACGCGTACGACTACCGAGACGGAATCGCCCGGTCCAGTGTCCTCGCTCGCGTGGTGATCGGCGGGATCATCGCTCCGGGGGTGGGTCCGTTGATCGCCCAGCAGGAGCCCAAGCCCGTCCTGCGCAGAATCCTGCAGGGCGGCGTGGGTGACAAGACCGCTTTCCGGGAGGACTACCTGGACGAGCTCCTCCAGTCAGGCAGGCGTCCCGGCTTCCCGACCGTCGCCCGCGCCCTGTACCGGAACATGCCCAGCCTCATCGCGGCCCGCTCGCGCTACCCCGAGGTCAAGGCCCCCGTGCACCTCGTCTACGGGGAGAACGACTGGTCCCGGCCCTCGGACCGCGAGGCCAACAAGAAGCTGCTGCCCGCCGCCGACTTCACACAGGTGGCGGGAGCGGACCACTTCATCGCACTGGAGAGGCCGGAGGTGGTGGCTGACCTGTTGAACGCGGTGGCGTGACCGCCCCACAGTGCGGGCCACAGACCGCGCCGCTGCGCTCGCCGCCTGTCCGAGGGTGAGCGATCTCGCTCCTCGAAGCTGTCAGTTGCTTGACGCAACGTGTAAAATTCGCAGCATGCTGGGCCGAACATACGACAGTCAACTGTGCTCCATCGCCAGGACTCTGGAGGTCGTGGGCGAGCGCTGGACCTTGCTGATCATTCGCGACGCGCAGCTTGGCCTGCGCCGGTTCGAGGAATTTCAGGACAGCCTCGGTATCGCCCGCAATGTACTCACCAACCGCCTCTCCAAGCTGGTCGACGACGGGCTGCTGGAGCGGGTCTGTTACCAGGAGCGGCCTGCCCGCTATGAGTACCGGCCGACGAGCAAGGCCAAGGACTTGCTCACCGCATTGCTTTCTTTGATGCACTGGGGCGATGAGTACGTCGGGGATCCGGCCGGCCCGCCGCGGATCACGAGCCATGTGGGATGCGGAGGTAACGTGCGGGAACAGCTCGTGTGCACCCACTGCGGACAGGTGGTGGGCCCGGACGCCGTTCATCTGCTTCCCGGCCCGGCACTCACCGACTCGCCGGCCTGACATCCGAAATGTTCCTCGGCGGACTCGCCGCTACGAGCTTTGGCTTTGCCGACGCCGCGGTGAGCCGGCCTTCTTCCGTCTCCGTGGCGGAAGCGGTGGTGTGCGGCCGACCGGATGACGAACTCCAGCGGCATCTCCCACCCCTGCCCGCAGGGCGTGAACCTCCAGAGCCCCACCCTCCTGCCGCTGCCGTAGCTGCTGGTAGCGCAGCTCGACCCTAAGTTGCTTCACGAAACTCTCGGCGGCTAGGGTACGAGTTGCTTCATGAAACTCGTCTGCATCCCGCCCCCGTGAGGTGACGCTCGATGGCCAGGAACAAGCTCGAAGACCATCCCACCGTCGTCCAAGCCCGCCGACGCGACCGCACCGCCGCCCGGCCCGCCGAGCCGCTGGACGCGTCGTGGCTGCGCCAGTTGTGTCTCGACGCAGGTGCGGACGACGTCGGCTTCGTCGAGATCGACCGGCCGGACATCGCGGACCAGAGAGAGGACCTGAGCGCCGCGCTGCCGGGTGTCCGAACGCTCATCAGCTTCGTGACCCGAATGAACCGGGAGAACATCCGCACTCCCGCGCGCTCGGTCGCCAACCTGGAGTTCCATCACACCGGCGACCACACCAACGAGATCGGCCGGCACGTGGTGGGCGAGCTGGAAGCGATGGGCGTGCGCGCCATCAACCCCGCGATGGGTTTTCCGATGGAGATGGACAAGTTCCCCAGGAAGGCGTGGGTCGTCTCGCACAAGCCGGTCGCCGTGGCTGCGGGGCTCGGCAAGATGGGTATCCACCGCAACGTCATCCACCCGAAATTCGGCAATTTCATCCTGCTGGGCACGATCCTCATCGACGCCGAGGTCAGCGAATACACCCGGCCCATCGAGTACAACCCCTGCCTGGAATGCAAATTGTGCGTGACGGCCTGCCCGACCGGGGCGATCGCGTCCGACGGGCACTTCAACTTCTCCGCCTGCTACACGCACAACTACCGCGAGTTCATGGGTGGCTTCGGTGACTGGGCCGAGCAGGTCGCCGAAAGCCGTGACGCCCATGACTACCGTGCGCGAGTGAGTGACAGCGAGAGCGCCTCGATGTGGCAGAGCCTGTCCTTCGGCGCCAACTACAAAGCGGCCTACTGCATGTCGGTGTGCCCGGCCGGTGAGGATGTCATCGGCCCCTGGCTGGACGATCGCAAAGCACATCTGACCCAGGTCGTGCGCCCGCTGATGGACAAGGAAGAGACCGTCTACGTCGTCCCGGGCTCCGACGCCGAGCAGCACGTGGCCGACCGGTTCCCCAACAAGCGCACGAAGCATGTGGCGATGAGCCTGCGCGCGAACAGCATCGACGGCCTGGTGGAAGGCCTGCCGCTGATCTTCCAGCGCGAACAGGCCAAGGACATGTCCGCCACCTACCACTTCACCTTCACCGGCGACGAGTCCCGGCAGATCACCGTGACCATCCGCGACCGCGAACTCGATGTCGCTGACGGACATCACGGCGAGCCGGATCTCAGGATCACCGCCGACACCCGCACCTGGCTGCGCTTCCTCAGCAAGCCGTCGCTGTTGGCGTGGGCACTGGTGCGTCGCCAGATCAAGCTGCAGGGCCCACCCCGACTGCTGCGCGACTTCGGGCGCTGCTTCCCGTCCTGATCGGTCAGGAAAGAACCCATCACCGCACATCACTGTGAGAAATGAAAGGCGGATCATGAGCACTCTCAGCACCGAGGTCGAGCTCGACCTCGTGTTGGAACGTAAGGAAACGATGGCCGAAGGCGTCGTGCTGCTGACGCTGCGCCACCCGGAGGGCCGTCCGCTGCCGGAATGGCAGCCGGGAGCGCATATCGATCTGGTACTGCGAGCCGACCTGGTCCGGCAGTATTCACTGTGCGGGGACCCGGGGGACCGGTCCCGCTTTCAGGTCGCGGTGCTGCGCGAACCGGAAAGCCGGGGCGGGTCGAGCCACGTGCACGACGTGCTCACGGAAGGTGAGTCGGTGCGCATTCGCGGGCCACGCAACCACTTTCCGCTCGTGAAGGCCAAGAAATACCTGTTCATCGCGGGCGGAATCGGGATCACCCCCATCCTGCCCATGGTGGCAGCAGTCAACGCGACCCGCGCCGACTGGCGCCTCGTCTACGGGGGCCGCACCCGCGCTTCGATGGCGTTCGGAGAGACTCTGCAGCGAGCCTACGGAGACCGGGTGAGCCTGCGGCCGCAGGATGAATACGGGCTGCTGGACCTGCCTTCGCTCCTCGGCAAGCCGCAACGGAAGACAGCCGTCTACAGCTGCGGCCCGGAACCGCTGCTCGCAGCGGTCGAGGCCGGCTGCGAGAAGTGGCCGAGCGGATCTCTGCACCTGGAGCGCTTCGCCCCGAAGCAGGACCTCATCGCCGGGCCGCAGAGCAGCTTCGAGGTCGAGCTGGCCCAGAGTGGCAAGAAGCTGCTGGTCTCTGAGGACATGTCCATTCTTGAGGCCGTCGAAGCTGCCGGTGTGCCGGTGATGACCTCTTGCGAGGAGGGAATCTGCGGAACCTGCGAGACGAAGGTGTTGTCCGGACAGATAGACCACCGCGACTCGGTCCTGGACGACAAGGAACGCGCCGCAGGCGACACCATGATGATCTGCGTCTCCCGGGCCAAGGGCAACCGCCTGGTCCTCGACCTCTGATCTGCTGCGGAGCATCGCACACGCCTGCACCACCGCCGTGATCGAACACATCTCCCGGGGTGGGCCCAGCCTGCTGCGCGTCGTGCGGGAGACCGATCCCGGTCACGTTCTCCTCGAGGGCACGCTCGCCGAGTGCGACCGGATCGGCGACAGCTGGGCTGAGCACTCTCACAAAAACCGTCGACACTCGGCCGGCAGTCACAGGCTCCAGATCCCGGGCCCTCGGGCGGCTTGAGGTTGGCACCCGCGCGGGAGGTGGTCGCGCCCGCCCCGTCGATGACACCTTTCCGGTGGCCGCCGCACGGCTGGAGCCGACTCCCCGTCAGGGCTCCGGGGGCTGTTCGTTGGGGGACGCGGCGTCGGCGAGACAGGCGTGCACGACCTTCGCCACGGCGCCGGAGGGATCGATGAGTCCGCTTGCAGCCGCTGGGCGGGTGAGCAGGCCGCCGAGCACCATGTCGACGAGGCTGGAGCCGACCTCCTCCGCCGTGTGTGGTCCGGCTGGGTCGAACCAGGTCCAGGCCCATGGGGAGGAGCCCATGATCAGCAGGCTCTGAATATTGGGGTCACCCTTGCGGAAATGCCCGCTTTCCATTCCCTTGCGCAGGACGCCTCGTACGACCTCCAGGTACAGGTCGAGAACAGCTGCTACGGGGACTACGCCACCGCGTTCGGCACGACATCATCCGGTGATGTCACGCAGCCCGACGTGCTCGCGGACCCGACGTGGCAGTCCCGCTTCGCCGAGTCGCGGCTCGGCACGACCGCACCCGGCGCACCCGCCTACGTCTACCACGGAACGACGGACACGATCGTGCCGTACAGCCAGGGCTCGACGCTCTACCACGACTGGTGCGCGCGTGGCGCGTCAGTCGAGTTCGAGACCATCGACGGCGCCGACCACGTCGCCGGCGAAAGCCTCGGCAGTCTCCGAGGCGTGCCATGGCTCATCGACCGGCTCAACGGCGTCGCGCCCGAGCCGGGGTGCCATGAAGTCGGACTCATCTGAGAATTGGGGGGGTGCCGGTAAGAACCGTGTCGCCGATCCTGCCGGCTTGGTGGTGCCCGGCGGGGCCGGCTGCTGGTTGGTCAGGACAGCAGTGGCAGTCTTGGCGTTCCCGGTCGCGGGTGGGGCGTGGAAGGTCGATGCGGCCGCGGCCGGCCGACGGTGCCTGAGCTGACCGCGCAGGTGGCGCGGGCGGTGGCGGCACTGGACCCGTACCCGTTGGGGATGCGGGTCCGTGACGAACTGGGCGAGTTGTTTGTGGACGCCGAGTTCGCCATCTGTGTCGGTGGATCGGGGTGGCCCATGCCTTCTTCACCCGCTGGCGCGACACCGGCCTGCTGACCGAGTTCCATGACCGCATGCGCGCCGCCGTCCGCACCGCGGAGGGCCGCGAACCCGAACCGACCGCGGCGGTCATCGACTCTCAGTCGGTCAAGGCCGCCGCCGGCGTGCGCAGTTCGACGTGCGGCTACCACGGCGCGAATTAGCTGGGGCCGTCGGTTATGGCACGCCCGGTTCAACGAGCAACTCTCGGCCGCCGAACACAACCATGAACTGTTGGGTTCCTCGCCAGAACCTCACCGGCCGTCCCCCGCGTGATCGCCAGCCGCGACAGCCGTTCCACGAGCGGCACTCAGCTTGGTTGTCAGGGCTGCGGTCACGGCATCCCGCACTTGAGCTTCAGTGGGCGTGGGCCGCCCGATTTCTTCGGCGAGTTCCGCCAGCGACGTCATACGGACGTCCGGCAGTGCGCAGGACATGAATGTTGAGTAGACGTCGAGATCAGGGGCGATGTTGAGGGCGAATCCATGACTGGTCACACTGCCGCTGATACGCATGCCGATGGAGGCGAGTTTGCGGTGATCGGGCGTCCATACGCCGACCAGGCTCTCGGACCCTCGTGGTGTGTCCCGTCGTACCGCCTCGAAGCCGAGCGATCCCACTGCGTGGATCAGGGCGTGCTCGACCCGGCGTACCAGGCCGCGGGGGCCGAGGTCGCGCACGTTCACCACGAGGTAGCCGATGAGCTGTCCAGGGCCGTGATACGTGGCATGACCGCCCCTGTCGACTTCGACAAGGGGTATCGGTGCACTCGGATCTGGGAGCTGGCTGACCGGAGTCCGCGCGGTGTAGGTGATCACGGGCGGGTGCGTCAACAGGAACAGCCGGTTCCCCGCACGCCCCTCCTTCCGCTCGGTGACCCACCGGGCCATGTCGGCCTGTGCCACCTCATACGGCACTTCACCCAGATCGATTGCTTCCAGATTCGCCGATCCCATGATGTTCCTCCGTGTTGCCGGATGTCATAGCCGCCTGTGAATGGTGTCGCTTCAGCGTGACGTGGAGAGCCCGCGTTCCTTCAGGCGGGCCCGGTAGGCGCGTACGTTCTGGGTGTTGCCGTAGGTGGTGACGTCGTGCCAAAGACGCGAACTGTTCTTGGAACGGTCGTAGAACGCGCCGCGGCAGCGGGGATTGGCGCACCTCTTCAGCCGGCGCATCGGATCGGCATAAGTGGCTGCGGCCAGCCGGATCAGGACGTAGGAGCGGAGGGGCTCGAAACCCGTGCTGCGGGGATGCAGCCGCGCGCCTCCGGCGTCCGGAGTGACAGTTGCCGTCGTCTGGATCTACGGGACGGTGACGGCGGGGGGAGGGTTCGTCGGCGTGCCCAAGCCAGTGCGGTGCGGAGGTCGTCGTGAGGCTCAGGGCCATGGCCTTGGTGGGGCTGCAAGGCAGCGACCGCAGCAACCCCCGTCCGCGGAGACTCCTGCCGAAGACGGGGCGCGTCAGTGCATGCCTGCCGCGTCGAGCAGGGTGGCCACCGTGGGCGTGATGAGCCCGGTCAGTCTGTCGGCTCCGATCCCCGCGCGGGCGCTGGCGCCGTCGAAGACCAGGATCAGCTGCCGGGCCAGCAGGTCGGGATCGCTCGCCCCGCCCTGTTCGGCCTCGGCACGGAAGAAGGCTGTCAGGTTCGCCTTGACCCGGTGGGCCACCCGGCTCGCGGGGTGGTTCTGGTCTTTGAGCTCGATCTGAGCAGCCAGGTACCGACAGCCTTGGAAGTCGGGTGCACCCGCCTGCTCCTCCAACTGGTCGAAGACGTGCAGGATCCGCTCGTGGGGTGAGCGGCTGTCGTCCGCCGCGGGCAGGAGGGTCGCCACGAAGGCGGCGGAGCGCTCCTCCAAGCTCGCCGCGAGCAGTTCGTCCTTGCTCTCGAACAGCTGGTACAGGGAGCGCTTCGACACCCCTGCCGCCTTGCACAGCGTGTCGACGCCGATGATGACACCGTCTCGGTAGGTGAGCGTGGCTGCCGCCTCCAGCAGCCGCTCTCTGGTGCTTTGTTTCACTTCGGTGGTCATACCGCGAGGTTAACTCGCTTGCGACGAAATGAAAACCGATCGGTTTACGAGGCCTTTCCGGAGCGATCTCCGCGCCGCCCATGGTCGAGCGGGAGGTGAGTACGGTTCCGCTATGCCGGGGCGGCGGTCTTCTCGTGCATCGTCTGGGCGGGCGCGCGTTGTGCCCCTTGGCGACCGAGGCAGACCGTCACCCCGAAGCTGAAGAGTGCGGCCGCGATGAGGCCGACGGCCATGCTCACGCAGCCCCGGCCAGGCCCGCGTCCCCTGGGCGCCGTTGTAGAGGATCGAGCGGGTACCGTCGGTAATCTGCCGCAGCGGTTCGAACTCTGCGAGGAAGTGGTAGCAGACGGGCAGCACCTTGAGGGGGCCGTAGCGCCGGCCGTCGGCACCGCCATCGCGACGTGGAACAACGTGACCACCACCAGGCGTGGCGAACACGGCAAGGCGGGGGAGCGCACCGATCCCGGAGGCCGCGATGGCGCACACCGAGTACAGCCACAGCAGCGGCAGACAAAAGGCGTCCATCCCCATGAGGCCGACGGCGCCCGCCATGACCAGCGTGACCATCGGCCTTGGAAATTCAGCCCACATCGTGGATCTGACGCCGTGTTGACGGAAGGTGCCCGCTACCTGCCATGATCTGTGCCTTGAGGACACCAAATCATCGTAGGCAGCAGGGCGTTTCCCACAGTCCACTCGTTGTGACCAGCGCGTATCCTCGGTGGGTTCGGGCTCAGTGGGCGATCACGGGCTCGCCCTCCGACGGCGCCAGAGCCGAATTCGGCATCAGGAACGCCATGAGCACCGCACCGACCACGAAGATCCCGGCGCCCCACGCCAGGGTGGCCGTGTAGCCCTCGACCCCGGCCTGGGCCACGGTCAGTGCGCCGGGCTTGTGCGAGGACAGGTAGTCGGTCGCGGCCGGCAACGGTGGTCAGCAGCGCCGTACTGATCGAGCCGCCCACCTGCTGGCTGGTGTTGATCAGCGCCGAGGCGACGCCCGCGTCCTCGTGGTGCACGCCGGCGGTCGCACCCGCGCCGGCCGCCGTAGCGCACAAGGTCCGAGCTGCGCACGGTCCTTGACCCGTGGGTCCGCCGTGGCCATGTGCGCCAGCACGGTGTCCAGGCGGTGGATGACTGCTGCAGTGCGTCGATCGCCTCCGCGCACACGGCCACGCGGAGCCCGGACTGCATCGATGGCTACGCGCGGATCGCACACCGCCGGGACAAGAGATCGCCACCGTTGCGATCGCCCGCAAGGTCCTCACCCGCGCCCATCACGTACTGCGGGATCTCCCGGAGCAGGAGGCGCTGCATGGTGCCGCATGACAGCAACGCCCTGCCCAGGAGACCACCACGGGAGGAGACGCAACCCCCCTTGCGAACTCGTAGAACCCCATGAGCCTGCAGTGTGCTGTCCCGTCGGCTGTGCCAGGACTGCCTCGACGACGGCCGCCTCACGTTCCTCCGCGAAGCAGGAGATCGCCGCTCAACAGTCTGTTCCTCGTGCAGCGGCCGGGCGCCTATGCCGCCCCCGACATGATCCGGGTGCGTGACGTCCCCCGGAGCGCCGGCCGCGCCTGTAGGCGAGCCGGACCCGGATTCCCGCGGGGCAGCGGCGTACATCCTTGGCTTGCGCTCACGGCCCGTCATGCGGCTCACCGATCACTGGCCTCAGGTGGTCGACCGATCCGCTTCATACCCATCCGTTCCATGCCCCAGAGGCGCGGTGTCCGAACAGCGCGATCCATGGCAGCGGCTCACGTTCGTCCGCTTGCCTGCCTCCTTGGCTCCCGCGTCCACCTGGACGTGGGCGGGTTCCTCGGCGGACAGTCGCGGTGGTCCTTGGGATCGCGGTAGAACGTCGACCAGAACGAGCCGGGACGTGGAGCAGCGCGGGTCAGGAGCGGCAAGGTGTCTTGGTGGTGCTTCGTATGACGAGGTGTGGTGTGACGACGACTTCTCGTTCGTCGTCCGTCGCCCCACCCTCCAGCCGGGCGACGGCCCGGCTCACGGCCCGGCGCGCCAGCTGGGGGGCTGCTTGCCCGACCGTGGTGAGTTGGACATGGGCCAGGCGGGCGAGGTGGCTGTCGTCGAAGCCGACGACCGAGATCTCGTCGGGCACAGGGATACGGGCGCGCAGGAAGGTGTCGAGCACGCCGATTGCGCAGTGGTCGTTGAAGGCGAGGACAGCGGTGGGGCGGGCAGCTTCGGCGAGGAGTGTTCGTGCCGCTGCCGCGCCGTGGTCCTCGGTCAGCCCGCCCGGCACAAGGCGGACGCGGTCGGTGAGGCCGTGGTGCTTCATGGCCGACTTGTAGCCGCGGCGCCGGTCGGCAGCGCCCGGTGCCCTGCCCCCGTCGATGTGGACGATGTCGCGATGGCCCAGTGCCACGAGGTGGTCGACCGCCTGGCGGGCGCCTTCGTCGTCGGCCGCGCGGACGACGTCGACGCCGTCGGTGAGCGGACGCAGCCGGCGGGCCACGGAGACGACGGGAAGCTGCGCCGCGAGTTCTGCCAGCCGGGCCGCCGGGGCATGGGGGCTGAGCAGGATCAACGCCTCGCAGCGGTCGGCGAGCAGCGTCTCCACCGCCTCCTGTTCGCTGCGGCTCGCGGCGACGGCGCTGAGCGCGATCTGATAGCCGGCCGCTCCCGCCGCGGCGTAGAGCGCCTCGACCATGTCGGCGTGGAAGGGCTGTCGCAGGTCGAACTGCACTCCCACCAGGTGCGAGCGGCTGCTGCGCAGGAGGCGGGCCCTGCTGTCCGGCCGGTAACCGATCTCCTGCGCGGCCTGCAGCACCCGCTCGCGACTTGCCGCGCTGGGCCCCTTGGCACCGCGCATGACCATGGAGGCAAGCGGCACGGAGACACCTGCCCGCGCCGCGAGGTCGCTGAGCGTCGGCCGCTTTCCGTCCGGAACGGCAGAGCGCGATGGCACCGTCGGCCTTCCTGATCGAGGGTCTTCTGCGAGGTGATCGTAGACCGGTCCAGCAGGACACGCACTGGTCAACGTCGTTACAACGTTATAAATCAAATGTCCGCACAAACCCTTGACAGGCCGCCCGGCGCCTGGCGTACTGCTCCTGTTCTCTTAGAACGTTATAAGTCTGGAGCTGCGATGTACACGTTGGCGGTCTGTGCCGAGATGGTCTTCCGGGACCTGCCGATCGAGGAGCGGGCCCGGCGCATCCACGAGGCCGGCTTCCAGGTGGAGATCTGGGACTGGACCCGGCACGACCTGAACGCACTGGCCCGTGCCGCCGAGTTCTCCTCGATGACCGGCTACATCCGCGGCACCCTGACCGACCCGGACGGCGCAGCCGAACTCCTGCGCACAGCCGAGGAGTCGATCAAGGCCGCCGAGCATCTCGGCTGCCCCCGACTCAACCTGCACGGCACCGGCCTGGACGGCGAAGGCCTGCCCGTGGTGCCGGTGACCGGCGAGGCCACCGGCGAGATGTGGATCACCGCCCACCGCACGCTCACCCGCCTGGCCGAACTGGGCGAAAGCGCGGGCGTCACCTTCACTCTGGAGAACCTCAACACCGCCGTCGACCACCCCGGTGTCCCGTTCGCCACGGCCGCCGACGTCTTCTCCCTGGTCGCGGCAGTTGATCGGCCCGGTCTGCGGATGAATCTGGACCTGTACCACGCCCAGATCGGCGAGGGAAACCTCATCGAGCTGATCCGCCGCGCGCACAGCGCCGGCCTGATCGGAGAGATCCAGGTCGCCGACGTGCCCGGCCGCCGTGAACCCGGCACCGGAGAGATCAACTATCCGGCCGTCGCCCGCGCCCTTACCGACCTCGGCTACGACGGCACGGTCGCCCTGGAGGCATGGCCCTCCGGCGACAGTCACACCGCCATGGAGCGGTTCCGCGCCGCGTTCACCCTCTGATCCCCACCCCGAGCCGCACAGCCGGCCACCCAGTAGCTCCCCGTCCGACCCACGACGGGATGCCTTGCATCTCGCCGGTGGATCACCCCTTCCCGCAAGTCAGCACAGTGAGGTGCCGAAATGAACCGCTCGCTTTCCTCCCGCTCCCGCAGATTCACCGTCCTGGTGGCCCTGACCGCCAGTACCGTCCTCACGGTCGCCGGCTGCTCCAGCAGTTCGGGCGGCAAGAAGTCGGAGGAGAGCGCCGGTGGCGTCTCTGCCGGCAAGGCCACCACGCCCCGCATGACGATCGCGATGATCACGCACGCTGTCCCCGGTGACACGTTCTGGGACACCATCCGCAAGGGCGCCCAGGCCGCCGCTGCGAAGGACAACGTCAAGCTGGTCTACTCCTCCGACCCGAACGGGGGCAACCAGGCCAACCTGGTGCAGAACGCGATCGACCAGAAGGTCGACGGCATCGCCGTCACCCTCGCCAAGCCCGATGCCATGAAGGGCACCGTGGCCAAGGCGGTGCAGGCCGGTATACCCGTGGTCGGCTTCAACTCCGGTGTGGACGACTGGAAGAAGCAGGGCCTGCTCGAGTACTTCGGCCAGGACGAGACCGTCGCGGGCGAGGCGGTCGGGAAGAAGCTGAGTTCCCTCGGCGCCAAGAAGGTCGCCTGTGTCATTCAGGAACAGGGCCAGGTCGCCCTCGAGGCACGCTGCGCGGGCGTCAAGAAGGGCTTCTCGGGCACAACGGAGAACCTGTTCGTCAACGGTGCCGACATGCCGTCCGTGCAGTCGACCATCACCGCCAAGCTCAAGCAGGACCCATCCATCGACTACGTCGTCACCCTCGCCGCCCCGGTCGCGCTGACCGCCACGCAGGGGGTGTCCGACGGCGGCAGCAAGGCCAAGGTCGCCACCTTCGACCTCAACAAGGAGCTGGTGAAGGCGATCCAGGGCGGCAGCATCCAGTTCGCCGTCGACCAGCAGCCCTACCTGCAGGGCTACCTGGCGGTCGACTCCCTCTGGCTCTACAAGAACAACGGCAACTACATGGGCGGCGGCGAGGCGCCCGTGCTGACCGGCCCGGCCTTCGTCGACGAGTCCAACGTCGCAACCGTCGCCACGTTCGCCGCCAAGGGAACACGGTGACGGGTACGCCCCGGGACACGGCCGGACCCATGTGGGTCCGGCCGGCCCACTGCTGACCATCACCGCCGCCCCCTACCCCCAAGGCAAGGAACCACATGACCCACCACACCTCCCTTGGAGTCGCCGTGATCGGCGCCGGCCGCATGGGCGCCGACCATGTACGCCGGATCAGCGAGGTGACCAGCGGCGCCCATGTGGCCGCCGTCGTCGACGTCGACATCGATCGCGCCAAGACGGTCGCCGCTGACGTCGAAGGATGCGCGGCCTATGGCGACGTCGCCGAAGCGATGGCCTCACCCGACGTCGACGCGGTGCTGCTCGCCTCCCCGGGCATCGCCCACGAGGCGGCACTGCTCACCGCGTTCGAGCACGACCTGCCCGTCCTGTGCGAAAAGCCCCTCACCCCCGACGCCGCCTCCGCCCTGCGTGTACTGGAGGCCGAGCAACGCCTCGGGCACCGCCGCGTGCAGGTGGGCTTCATGCGCCGCTACGACCACGAGTACCTCAAACTCAAAGCGCTGCTGGACAGCGGGGAACTGGGCCGGCCGCTGATGCTGCACAACCGGCACCGCAACCCGTCCTGCCCGCCGGACTTCACCAGCGCCATGCTCATCAACGACTCCGTCACCCACGAGATGGACGTCACCCGCTGGCTGCTCGGCCAGGAGATCACCGCCGTCACCGTCATGCGGCCGCACCCCTCCGGCAACGCGCCCGAAGGCCTGGCCGATCCCCAGTTCGTCGTCTTCGAAACCGACGGCGGCGCCCTCGTCGACGTCGAGATCTACGTCAACGCCCGCTACGGCTACCAGGTCCAGACCGAGGCGGTGTGCGAGCACGGCACCGCCCGCATCGGCGACCGGCACGACATGCTCGTCAGCACCGGCGGACGCTGGGGCGGCACGGTCACCCCCGGCTTCGTCGAGCGGTTCGAGGAAGCGTACGACCGCGAGGTCCAGGCATGGGTCGAGGCCACCCGACGCGGCGAGGTCACCGGCCCCAGCGCCTGGGACGGCTACGCCGTGGCGGCGGTCTGCGAGGCGGGCATCCGCGCCCAGACCGAGGGTCGCCGCGTCGAGGTGGAACTGGCCGACCGCCCAGCCCTCTACATCTGACCCCCACCGCCGGCACACCGAACCAGCGGGGAACGACCGCTCCCCGCCCGACCACACCGCAGACGGGACGCATCATGAAGATCGGTCTGAACACCGACAGCGTCGGGCAGCTCACGCTCGACGAGACCCTGGACCTGGCCGCCGAACTCGGCCTGGACCACGTGGAGTTCGCCACCGGAGCCTGGTCCACGGCCCCGCACATCGACATTGACCGGCTTCTCGACAGCGACGGCGCGCGCCGCGAACTGCTGGCCAAGGTCGCCGACCGAGGGCTCACGATCAGCGCCCTCACCTGCTCGGGCAATCCCCTGCACCCGGGGCCCAGCGGCCGCGAGCACGACCAGGTCGCGCGCAGGACGATCGCTCTCGCCCCGCTCCTCGGCGTCGACCGCGTGGTGATGATGTCCGGGCTGCCGGGCGGGCCGGGCGACGCCAACCCCAACTGGATCACGGTCTCCTGGCCGCCGGAGACCACACAGATCCTCGACTGGCAATGGTCCGAAGCCGTACTCCCGTACTGGCGAGACCTCGTCGCCCACGCCCGTGACCGGGGCGTACCCAAGCTCGCTCTGGAGATGCACGCCCACCAGGCGGTCTACAACGTCCCCACCCTGCTGCGCCTGCGCGAGGAGGTCGGGCCCGTGGTCGGGGCCAACTTCGACCCCAGTCACCTGATGTGGATGGGGGCCGACCCGCTGGCCGCCATCGAGGCCCTGGACGAGGCGATCTACCACGTGCACGCCAAGGACACCCGCCTTGAACCCTCCCGGCAGGCGCTGACCAGCAGGCTGGAGACGCTGCCGGTCATGGCCGCCAAGGAACGGTCCTGGAACTACGTCACCCTCGGCTACGGCCACGACGACGCGTTCTGGCGCGCTTTCTGCCTCGCCCTGCGCCGAGCCGGCTACGACGACGTCCTGAGCATCGAGCACGAGGACGTTCTTGTGGCCCCCGTCGAGGGCGTCACCAAAACCGTCGACCTGCTGCGCCGCGTCATCCTGCGCGACCCCAGCTCCTACAAGCCCCAGGAGATCTGAGCCGTCCGAAGCCGCACAGACACGAGTTCCGCGCGGCTCGGTCCGCCAGGCCGAGGTCGACCGCGATGAGGGCGGCGAGGGGGCCGTCCTGGCCCCACCGGTCATCCGGACGTACACCAGGCGGGGGTTGCGGGTGAGGCAGGTGTCGGGGCCGATGCCGAGGCGTTCGGTCACGCCGGGACGGAAGCCCTCGATCAGCACGTCGGCGCGGTCGGTCAGGTGCAGGACGGTTCGCGTGCCCCTCGGGTCCTTGAGGTCAGCGGCCACCGAGCGGCGGCCGCGCAGCAGCCAGTCCGAGGTTCCCTCGGGGGCCAACCGCAGTGCGCCGGTGGGCCGTTCGACGCGTACGACGTCGGCGCCGAGGTCGGCCAGCAGCATGGCGGCGTGCGGTCCGGGTCCGATGCCGTATTAACATCGACGGATTCAACACCGGCGAGAAGACGGAGACCTACTGGGCCATCCGTACTTATGAGATAGCGATCGAAGAAGGAATCAAGTTCTTCGTCTACGGCAACCTCGACTACGCCCTCAAGAGGTCGGGCTACGACTCCCGCTTCCGCACCGGCCACTATGACGGCAAGGGCCGCATGGCCGAATGGGTGCTGTTCCAGAACGAAAAGAACAGGGACCGGATGGGGGCAGCGGTCTTCACCTCGGGTCCCTACATCGAGATGGTGATCTCACCGCTCACGCCCATGACGCCCACCGTCGAGGACGGTGTCGTCACATGGCGCGTCCCCCTCGGTGAGGGAGCCGTTCCGCACGTGGCGCTGGAAGATTGCGGATTCTATGTTCGCTGGCTCTTCGACCACCCGGAACGGGCCAATGGCATGGACCTCGAAGTCGCCATCGAGCACATGACCTATGCCGACATGGCCGCAGCATTCGAGAAGGTCACCGGGCACCCGGCACGGTACATCGACACCGACCTGGACACATACTGGAACAGCCCGGACCTGAAGGGGATCGCCGATCACCCAGCCGGCTACAACGCCGACCCCGAAGACAAAAGCACCATGAGCTTCCGTGACAATTTCACGGGCTTCTGGAATGTGTGGAAGCACGGGATCATCACCAGGGACTACACCCTGCTCGACGAAATCCACCCCAACAGGATCAGAAGCGCTGAGGAGTGGTTCCGTCGAGAGGACCAGTTGGGCAGGGAACTCGGCAAGGGAAGTCTCTGGGAAAGGGTCCAGCCGGAGAACTGGACCGTGGACTCCGCGGTCCTCAAGAGCAGCGCGGACTTCAGGACGGGCAAGTTGTAAGCGCACCCGTCCTGTTCGGCCTCGCCCAGGGCCCGTCCCAGGTCCGGCGACGAGGCCGAAAAAGGCGAGGAAGTGGCTGCCCTTGCGTTCCTACCGGACGGTGAGGCGGCGGTAGCCGAACAGCCAGGAGATCCGGGGCCGGCCCTGCCGGCCCAGCAGTTGACCCTCTTGTTCGACGGGGAGCCCGCGAGCCGTCGTGCGGGGTCGACGCCCTGCATGGCCTCGCCATCGCAACCGCCGGCCCTACCGACCACCTGGGCGTCACCGCACCCACTGTCCCGGACCAAGGCACAACCCAAGTGCCTCGATGACCAGTGGCTTGTCGGGACTTTCCGGTCCGTTGCTCGCGGGCCGGGTGCAGAGAAGGCGTGAGATCTCCCGCTGGGTGACCGCCGGTCCGGTCGGCATCGACGGCAGCGAGCAAGGAACCCCGCCGAGCTTGCGTGACACCGGGCCTGACGCCCCATCGGGCGAAGCGCTTCGACGCGCAACCTTTCGAAACTCGATGCAGGTTCCATACGGATCAGCCCGTTCTCTCCGCCGTCTGGTTGCGCTAGGCTCCCGCAACGTGTCGAAGCGCTTCGACGCTGAGTGTCTTCGACGTAGGGGGCAGGCCTTCCGACTCAATGGAGAGTTCTATGCCGAGTTCAGCCGGTTTCACTCGCCGTCAGGTCATGACGACCTCGGCGGCCCTTGCCGTCACGGCGTTGTCCATCCCGACGGCCGCCCAGGCCGCTGCCCGGTCCACTGGTTCCGCCGCGTCGGCGTCCGCGCTGGACGTAGTCGCAAACATGCAGCCCGGCTGGAATCTGGGCAACAGCTTCGAGGCCATCGGCGCCGACGAGACGGCATGGGGCAACCCGCGGGTGACCCAGGCGTTCTTCCGCAGGCTGAAGGCGCAGGGCTTCAAGAGCATCCGGATCCCGGTGACCTGGGGCCAGCACGAGGGCCCGGCTCCGACCTACACCCTCGACCCGGCGTTCCTGGCGAGGATCAAGCAGGTCGTCGACTGGGCCTTGGCCGAGGGCTTTTACGTTCTGATCAACATGCACGGCGACGCGTGGCAGTGGGTGCCGAACATGCCGACCCAGCATGACGCGGTCCTGGCCCAGTACACGGCCACCTGGCAGCAGATCGCGGCCACCTTCCGGGACGCATCGCGCCGACTGCTCTTCGAGAGCATCAACGAGCCCTTCTTCACCGGCAGTTCCGGCGACCAGCAGAACGCCGTTCTGATGAACGAGCTCAACACGACCTTCCACTCCGTTGTGCGCGCGACCGGCGGAGGCAATGCCGACCGCCTGCTCGTCATGCCGACCCTCGGGGACACCCCGGATCAGCCCAAGATCGACACCCTGCTCGCCACCTTCTCCGCGCTCGACGACCCGAACCTCGTGGCCTCCGTTCACTACTACAGCTTCTGGCCCTTCAGCGTGAACCTCGCCGGCTACACGACCTTCAACGCGACCACCCAGCAGGACCTGACCGACACGTTCGACCTGCTGCACAGGTCCTTCGTGGCCAAGGGGATCCCGGTCGTCGTCGGTGAGTACGGGCTGCTCGGCTGGGACTCCGGCCCCGGCACGGTCGAACAGGGTGAGACGCTCAAGTACCTTGAGTATCTCGGCTACTACGCGCGCTACCGGGGCTTGACCACGATGCTGTGGGACAACGGCAGTCGCTTCAACCGCCGCACCATGCAATGGAACGACCCGAGCCTCTATGCGCAGATACGTTCGAGCTGGACCGGGCGCTCCGGCACCGCGTCCACCGATCAGCTCTTCGTGCCCAAGGGCAAGACCCCGACGGACGCGACGATCACGCTGAACCTCAACGGCACCAGGCTGATAAGGATCGATGTCGGCACCCGCCCCCTGATCCGGGGCATGGACTACACCGTCAGCGGCAACACGCTGACGATCGCAGCGGCGACGCTCAGCCGGCTGACTGCGTCGCAGGAGCACGGCACGAATGCCGTCCTGTCCCTCCGGTTCACGGACGGAGTTCCTTGGGCCATCAACGTCATCACCTATGACAAGCCGGTACTGACGAGCGCGACGGGTACGACGACCTCGCTGGTGATACCCACCGCGTTCAACGGAGACAAGTTGGCGACCATGGAAGCCGTCTACGCCGACGGCACCGCCGCCGGTCCGCAGTCCTGGACGACGTACCAGCAGTTCAATGTGGCCTTCATACCGGACTACACCGCAGGCACGATCACCTTGCCGACCGCGTTCTTCGACGGTGTCACCGACAACACCACCGTGACCCTCACCTTCCACTTCTGGAGCGGGGCGATCTTGACGTACACGCTGGCCAGGTCCGGCACCGCGGTCACGGGCACCTCTGCCTGAAACGGGTCCATCTGGCAGCCTTTGCGTTCGTACCGGACGATGAGGCGGCGGTAGCCGAACAGCCAGGAGATGGACCGCTCGATCTTCCAGCGGTGCCGCCCGAGCCGTTCGGGGGACTCGATGCCCGGCCGGGCGATCCGGGCGATGATGTCGCGTTCCCGCAGCCAGGAAAGATGTCGGCGGAGTGGTAGGCCTTGTCGGCGCGGAGTTTGGCGGGGTGCTTGCGGTGCGGTCCGCGCCGGGACCGCACGGCCGGCATCCCTGTCACCAAAGGCTTGAGGGCCAGGCTGTCATGGGTGTTCACGCCGGAGGTGCCGACCGCCAGCGGGATGCCATGAGCCTCGGACAACTTTTCGCCCGCACCGAGGCGGCATCGACGATCACCGACGTCCAGTCCAGCTCACCGCGAGGACCCAGCTCGTCCAGCACCGCCCGGTGCAGCCGACGCCAGAGCCCCGCTCTCGTCCAGGCGGAGAGCGGCCGGTGCACGGTGGCTGGCGAGACTCCGAACGTCGGTGGCAGATGCCGCCACGCACACCCGCTGGGGTCAGGCGTGCAGGTCCTCCCCCCTCCCCCCGAAGTGAAGTTCACCGTCCACACCCCGAACGGCACGTTGGTCACGCTCGAAGCCACTGAAGTCGCCGCCCGCACCCGAGTGGCCGGCAGCGCGGCACGAGGACATGCGGCGACCGTCAACGGCCGCGCCGACGTCATCTCGTGGAGCAAGGACGGCACCCCGCCCTCCCTCCTCGCCTTCACCGTCGCCGACGGCCACATCACCGAGATCACCGCCGTGGTCGACCCGGCCGAACTCGCGCTCATGGACCTGCCGGACCCGGTGTGACTCCCTACCTGCGAAGGCCACGCCTACTCGAAGTGGTCCAGCAGCTGCTCGAACTGGACGTCGCGGGCCGCGGTCAGGAAGGCTTGGACCACCTCGCGTTGTTGTCGCTGATCGCCCGCGACCGGCTGGCCGGGGTCCGGGAGAACGGCAACGACCTGTGGTTCTCCCAGAAACACAAGAGCTTCGGCGGCAACATGCAGTTCCTGGCCGCGCCGGACGGTACCCCGCCACCGATGGGCTGCCCACGCGCGCCGACAAGGGCTACATCGGCGCCGGCATCGGTATTCACGTGTCTGTACGCCGCCCCAAAGGCCGCTCCGAGACCGCCCTGGACCGAGGAACCCGCGCCACGAATGCGCTGATCAGACCCGTGCGGGCGCGCGGCGGGCGGACCACGGCGGAACTGAAGGACGCTGGCGAACCCTCAAGCACGTCACACTCCGTCCCAGCAGAATCGGCGACATAGCCCGCGCCGCACTCCTCCTCAACGCACCACGCCCAATGGAGGACCCCATGCCCGCGATCAGTACGGCCAACACCGCAAGCGAGATGGTGCGCTCGGCCACGAGCACCGCGTTGCGGGTCGCCGCGCGCGAGCTGGAGCTCTACGACACCGGCAACGTCGATGGGGCGGACGAGGTGTTGGCCCCAGATCTGATCGACCATAACGCCGCTCCCGATGCCGCCTCGGGCATCGACGGCATGCGAGCGTCGATCGCCGCGGTCTGTGACGGATTCACCGACACACAGCACTGGATCCTTTTCCATGAGGAGCTTCCTGGTGGCTGGGTGGTGCTCCACTGGGGGATGACGGCGATCCACACCGGAGACCCCTTCGGGTTCCCTGCCAGCGGCAACCCGGTCGATATCAACGGCCAGGACATCATGCGTATCGTCGACGGCAAGATCACCGAGATCTACCACGTCGAAGAGCTGCTCAAGCTCACCCAGCAGATCAGCGGCGGCACGCAGTCGGCGTGAAGATCGAGATCTCTCGGACAGTGCCTGCCCCTGAGCCCTGATCGGCCAGCGCCGCCTCGGCGTAGCGCATGCCGGCTTCGGGCGTCGCGACCGGGCAGGCCTTCGCCGCTGCACTCCGCGCCAACTCCCGCGATCCGAAACGCCCGCTCGCACTCTTCGGCCTCCCGTGATCACGAACCGGACATCACACGGCTGTGCCGACAACGTGGTCATCGCGCAGGCGATGGAGACGTTCTGGACCAAGATCGCCCGGGAAGACCACCATCGCCCGGCTCCTCGCGGACGGCGGCGACATGGCCGTCGAGCCGGTGTCGGCCACCTTCTCCGGCGTGGCCGAACCGCTCCAGGCCATCGATGGTAAGTGGATCGACTTGCCTTGTGGGTGGCGCGGGAGCTACCTTCGCATGGTGAGTTCACCGACTTACCTTACGACTCGGCAAGGAACAGCGAACATGAATCGTCTTGCGGGCAAGCGCGCCCTCATCACCGGCGGCACGAGCGGGATCGGTCTGGAGACCGCCCGGCGGTTCCTCGCGGAGGGGGCCGACGTGCTGGTCACGGGCGTCACCCCGGCCAGCATCGACAAGGCGCGGCAGATCCTCGGGGACAAGGTGCCGGTGGTGCAGGCCGATGCACGCGATCTCGATGCGCAGCGCGCCCTGGCGAAGCGGGTGGGTGAGCACTTCGGGGAGCTGGACGTGGTGTTCCTGAACGCCGGTGTCTCGGACTGGCGGCCGTTCGAGGAGCACACGGAGGACAGTTTCGACCGGCTCTTCGACATCAACGTCAAGAGCGTCTTCTTTCTCACTCAGGCCCTGGTGCCCGTGCTGGCCAACCCGTCCTCGGTCATCCTCAACGCGTCCAACAGCGCGCACGGCGGCTACGGGCAGTCGAACGCCTACGCCGCGACGAAGGCGGCTGTCGGCTCCCTGATGCGGTCGTGGAACGCGGACCTGCTCAGGTCACACGGCATCCGGTTCAACGCGGTCAGCCCCGGCCCGGTGAACACCCCGCTCTACTCCAA
>NZ_LLZG01000082.1 GCF_001509475.1 Streptomyces regalis | reverse complement strand
GCCCCATGCCGGCGCCCCCATCCCCACCGGGGAGAAGAGGGGGCGGCGAAACGCAGGGCGGTGGGAGCGGTCCAGCGGAAGGCGGGCGCGCTCCACTCCAGGTGGAACGTAACCGGGCCCCTCTCCTGGCGGTTCCGGTACGGGCGCGGATCTGCTTGCCGGGGTCAGGCGTCCCGTGTCGGCGCCTTTGCGGGCCTGACGTTCGGCGTCGGTGTTCGTGTCGGTGGGGATGAGTGGCGAGGTCGTCAGGCGGGGTGGTGGCTGCCCGGTGTTCTCGGTGGTTCGGGAGCCGGGTCCTGCCTGGCCCGGGGGGCGGGTGCAGTGCGGTCGCCGGGGGCTGGCGCTCTCGCGTCGGTGCCTGGCGGCCTGCCGCCGGCTTTCGGTGCATTCGCGTCGAGGGGCGTGAGCGCGACGTCGGTCAGGCGGGGTGGTGGCTGCCCGGCTTTCTCACTGGTTCGGGAGTTGGGCTGTTCCTGGCTCGGGGGGCTGGGGTAGTGCGGTTGTGGGGGGCTGGCGCTCTCGTGCCGGTGCCTTTGCGGGGTGGTGTCGGTGTCGGTGGGGGTGAGTGGCGAGGCCTTCAAGGGGGATGGTGGCTGCCGGCCTTCCCCGTGGTCCGGGAGCCGGGCCGGCCGTTGGTGGCCCGGGGGCACAGTTGCCGGGGTCAGGCGCCCTCGCGTGGGTTCCTGCGGGCCTGGCGTCGGCATTCGGTTTTTTCGCGTCGCTGGGCGTGAGCGCGAGGTTCCTGGCCCGGAGTGCTGGGGTGGTGCGGTGGCGGGGGCCGGCGCCTTCGCGTCGGTGCTTTGCGGGCCTGCCGTCCGGTATTTCGCGTCGCGCGTCGTGAGCGTGGCCTCGGTCAGGTGGAACGGTGGCAGCCCGGCCCCGATGCCTCAGGACCGGGCTGCCGGCCGGGCGCCTACGCCAGTACCTTCTCCAGCGCCCCCAGTGCCTCCGTCAGCTCATCCGTCGTGATCGTCAGTGGTGGTGCCAGGCGGATCGTGGAGCCGTGGGTGTCCTTGACCAGGACGCCCTCGCGTAGGAGCCGTTCGCCGATCTCGCGGCCCGTGCCGAACGTCGGGTCGATGTCGACGCCCGCCCACAGGCCCCGCGCGCGGAAGCCGAGGACGCCCTTGCCGACCAGGGCCGACAGGCCGCCCCGCAGGGCCACGCCCAGCTCGGTGGCCCGGCGCTGGAACTCGCCTGTTTCGAGGAGGTCGACCACCGCCGTGCCGACCGCGGCGGCCAACGGGTTGCCGCCGAACGTCGAGCCGTGCTCGCCCGGGCGCAGCACGCCGAGTACGTCACGGCGGGCCACCACCGCCGACACCGGCACGATGCCGCCGCCCAGCGCCTTGCCCAGCAGGAGCACGTCCGGCACGACCGCCTCGTGTTCGACGGCGAGGGTACGGCCCGTGCGGCCGAGGCCCGACTGGATCTCGTCCGCGATGAACAGACAGCCCTTGCGGCGGGTCAGTTCCCGTACGCCGGTCAGGTAGCCCTCGTCCGGGATGACAACACCCGCCTCGCCCTGGATCGGCTCCAGCAGCACCGCCGCCGTCGTCTCGTCGACCGCCGCCTCCAGCGCCGCCAGGTCGTTGTACGGCACGATCCGGAAACCCGGCGTGAAGGGACCGAAGCCCTGCCGCGCCGTCTCGTCCGTGGAGAACGACACGATCGTCGTCGTACGGCCGTGGAAGTTCTCCGCAGCCACCACGATCGTCGCCTGGTCCGCCGGGACGCCCTTCACCTCGTACGCCCACTTGCGGGCCACCTTGATGCCGGACTCGACCGCTTCGGCGCCCGTGTTCATGGGCAGCACCATGTCCAGCCCCGTCAACGACGCGAGCCGCTCCGCGAATTCGGCCAGCTTGTCGTTGTGGAAGGCGCGGGACGTGAGGGTCAGGCGGTCGAGCTGGTGATGCGCCGCCTCGATCAGCGCCGGGTGGCGGTGGCCGAAGTTCAGGGCCGAGTAACCGGCCAGCATGTCGAGGTAGCGGCGGCCCTCCACGTCCTCCACCCACGTGCCCTCGGCGCGCGCGACGACCACGGGCAGCGGATGGTAGTTGTGCGCGAGGACCGGTTCCTCGGCGCGGATCAGGTCGGCGGACGAGCGGGTGGTCACGGGAGCGGTCATCAGCGGATCTCCTGGGTGCAGCACTTGATGCCGCCGCCGGCCTTGCGGAACTCCGACAGGTCGACGGGGACGGGGACATAGCCGCGGTCGGCGAGGGCGGAGGTGAGAGCCTCGGCCTGGGGCGCGATGAAGACGTTGCGGCCGTCGGACACGGAGTTGAGGCCGAACGCCAGCGCGTCGTCGAGGGTGGCGAGCACGGCGTCCGGGTACAGCCGCGCCAGCACCTCACGGCTGCCCGGCGAGAACGCCTCCGGGTAGTACACGATATTTTCTTCGTGCCCGCCGTCGAGGACGAACAGCGCCGTGTCCAAGTGGTAGAAGCGCGGGTCCACCAGCGTCAGGCTGATCACCGGATGGCCGAAGAACTCCTGCACCTCGCTATGGGCCTCGCGGGTCGTACGGAACCCGGTGCCGGCCAGCACGTACCGGCCCGTCCAGACCAGGTCGCCCTCGCCCTCGCAGACGGACTCGGGGCGGTACACGTCGTAGCCCGCCGCCTTGAACCAGGTGTCGTAGTGCGTGGACTCGGGGCGCCGCTCCGGCGCGTGGAAGAGGGAGCCGAAGACACGGCCGCCGACGACGACCGCCGAGTTCGCGGCGAAGACCATGTCCGGCAGGCCGGGGGCGGGCTCCACCGTGTCGACGGTGTGGCCATGGGTCCGGTAGGCGGTGATCAGCGCCTGCCACTGCGCCTGGGCCAGGTCGACGTCGACGGGGGCGTCGGGATGCATCCAGGGGTTGATCGCGTACTGCACGGCGAAGTGTCTGGGTTCGCAGACGAGATACCGCCGCCGGCGCGGCACACGGGAGTCGGTCACAGAGGGGTTCCTCCGCTTCCTGGGAGTGTCGACTGAGGGTTGACACCAAGGTAAGAAGTGCCGGAGACGAGCGACAAGGAAGAAATATTGCGTGTCCGCGCAGGAATGCTGCGTAGTTTCTTCGAAGAACGCAGGTCTGCTGCGCCCGGGAAAGGTTCAGCGGGGCGTCTGCTCCGGCGCCGGCTGGCTCGCGCCCGCCTCGGGGCTCTCGGGGAGCAGATGGGACAGCACCATCACGCTGATCGTCTTCCGGATGAACGGCTCGACGCGGATCCGCTCCAGCACCTCCTCGAAGTGCTCCACGTCCCGCGCCCGCACATGCAGCAACGCGTCCGCGCCCCCCGTCACCGTCATCGCCGCGGTGATCTCCGGATGGTTGCGGACCACCTCCGCGAGCCGCCGCGGCGGGGCCGCGCCCTCGCAGTACACCTCGACGTACGCCTCCGTACGCCAGCCCAGCGCCGACGGCTTGACCGTGGCCGTGAACCCGGTGATCACCCCCGTGTCGCGCAGCCGGTCCACGCGCCGCTTGACCGCGGTCGCCGACAGCCCGACGCTCGTACCGATCTCCGCGAAACTCGTCCTGGCGTTCGCCATCAGCGCCGTGATGATCTTCCGGTCGAGTTCGTCGAAGGATGCCGCGCCGCTGTTCATGTGGGCACTGTAAGCGGGACGACACCCAGCGCGAACGTCCACCCGGACCACATGTCCAGACGTGCGAATTCCTCCTACACTCCGGATTCATGCTGCGCGCCCTCGCTGTCGACGACGAACGCCCCTCGCTGGAGGAACTGCTCTACCTCCTGCACGCCGACCCCCGCATCGGCAGCGCGGAGGGCGCAGGCGATGCGACCGAGGCGCTGCGCCGGATCAACCGCGCCCTGGAGTCGGGGCCGGGCGGGCCCGAGGCGATCGACGTCGTCTTCCTCGACATCAACATGCCCGGCCTGGACGGACTGGACCTGGCCCGGCTGCTGACCGGGTTCGCCAAGCCGCCGCTGGTCGTGTTCGTCACCGCCCACGAGGACTTCGCCGTCCAGGCCTTCGACCTCAAGGCCGTCGACTACATCCTCAAGCCCGTCCGCAAGGAGCGCCTGGCGGAGGCGGTCCGCCGAGCCGTCGAACTGCGCGCCGCAGAGCTCCGCGACACCGCCCCCCGCATACCCGTGAGCGAGCCCGACCCCGACCACATACCCGTCGAGCTCGGCGGCGTGACCCGCTTCGTCTCCGTCGACGACATCACCCACGTCGAGGCCCAGGGCGACTACGCCCGCCTGCACACCGACAAGGGCAGCCACCTCGTCCGCATCCCCCTGTCGACCCTGGAGGAGCGCTGGCGTTCCCGCGGTTTCGTCCGCATCCACCGCCGCCATCTCGTCGCCCTGCGCCACATCGGCGAGCTCCGTCTGGACGCGGGCACCGTCAGCGTCCTGGTCGGCTCCGAGGAACTCCAGGTCAGCCGACGGCACGCCCGCGAGCTGCGGGACCTGCTCATGAGGAGGGCGTGACCATGCCCGGCAACCCCGCCGACCGTCGGGTCGTCGTCACCGGCCCGCCCCGGCAGGCCCGCCGGGTCTCCGGCTACTACCGCCCGCGCACCGAGATCGACGAACAGACCACCCTCGGCCACACCTACGTCCGCTCCCTGATGCGCACCCAGCTGCGCACTGCCCTCGCCGTGCTCGCCGTCCTCGGCCTGCTCGTCGGCCCGCTGCCCCTGCTGTTCGCCGCGATGCCGGACTCCCGCCACCTGGAATGGGCGGTCCTCGGCTTCGGCCTCTACGCACCGCTGGTCCTGCTGGCCCGCTGGTTCGTGCGCCGCGCGGAGCGCAACGAACGGGACTTCGTCCGGCTCGTCGAAGACCGCTGAGTCAGAGGAACCAACAGGGCCGTGAACTCCAGCTACGCCGTCCCCGCCGTCGCCCTCGTCGTCCTGGCGACCATCCTCGTCGGCGCCTTCGGCCTGCGCATCTCCCGCACCACCTCCGACTTCTACGTCGCCTCCCGCACCGTCGGCCCCCGCCTCAACGCGGCCGCGATCAGCGGCGAGTACCTCTCCGCCGCCTCCTTCCTCGGCATCGCGGGCCTGGTCCTCGTGCAGGGCCCGGACATGCTCTGGTACCCGGTCGGCTACGCCGCCGGATACCTGGTCCTGCTGCTGTTCGTCGCGGCCCCGCTGCGCCGCTCGGGCGCCTACACCCTCCCCGACTTCGCCGAGGCCCGCCTCTCCTCGCAGGCGGTACGGCGGCTCGCGGGCGCCTTCGTCGTCGGCACCGGCTGGCTGTATCTGCTGCCCCAGCTCCAGGGCGCCGGACTGACCTTGACCGTGCTGACGGGCGCACCCGACTGGCTCGGCGGAGTGATCGTCGCCGTCGTCGTGGTCGCCATCGTCGCCGCCGGCGGCATGCGCAGCATCACCTTCGTGCAGGCCTTCCAGTACTGGCTCAAACTCACGGCCCTGCTCGTCCCCGCCCTCTTCCTGATCCTCGCCTGGCAGGGCGACGGCGCCCCCCGGCACGCCTTCGACGAACCGGCGACCTTCCGCGAACAGCGCGTCGTCCGCGTCGACGGCACCCTCAACCTGAAGCTCGACCGGCCCCTGACCGTCACGGTGAGCGGCACGGTCGACGGCCGCAGCCACGACGACAAGCAGCTCCGGCTCCCCGCCGGCACCCACCACATCGAGGGCGGCACCCGCCTGACCTTCGCGAAGGGCGCCGAGGTCCCCGAACCCGACCGCTCGGCCAACGGCGGCCTGTCCCCCTCCCAGGCCGAGAGCCGCGGCGAACGCCCGCTGTACGCCACGTACGGACTGATCCTCGCCACCTTCCTCGGCACCATGGGCCTGCCGCACGTCGTCGTCCGCTTCTACACCAGCCCGCACGGCGTCGCCGCCCGCCGCACCACCGTCGCCGTGCTCGGCCTGATCGGCGCCTTCTACCTCCTGCCCCCGGTCTACGGCGCCCTCGGCCGCCTCTACGCCCCCGAACTCACCCTCACCGGGGACGCGGACGCCGCCGCACTGCTCCTGCCGGACCGCATGATCGGCGGCCTGGGCGGCGATCTGCTCGGCGCACTGGTCGCGGGCGGCGCCTTCGCCGCGTTCCTGTCCACGGCGTCGGGCCTGACCATGGCCGTCGCGGGCGTCCTCACCCAGGACGTGCTCCCCTCGCGCGGCGTACGGCACTTCCGGCTCGGCACGGTCCTCGCCATGGCCGTCCCGCTCGCCGCGAGCGCCCTGGTCGGCGGCCTGCCGGTCGCCGACGCGGTGGGCCTGGCCTTCGCGGTCTCCGCGTCGTCCTTCTGCCCGCTGCTCGTCCTCGGCATCTGGTGGCGACGGCTGACCCCGCCCGGCGCGGCGGCCGGGATGCTGGTGGGTGGCGGCTCGGCACTGCTCGCGGTCGCGGCGACGATGGCCGGCTTCCCCGGCTCCGGGGCGCTGCACGCGCTGCTCGCCTGGCCCGCGCTGTGGTCGGTGCCGCTGGGCTTCCTCACGATGATCCTGGTCTCCCTGGCCACCCCGGGCCGGGTGCCGGCCGGGACGGCGGCGATCCTGGCGCGGTTCCATCTGCCGGAGGAGCTGAGGGTGGAGGTGAAGGGGTGAGGAGTCTCATCGCCGGGCAGCGTGGTGCGGGTGGCGGCTTGTGCGGTCGCTTTGCCGGGTGGCGTGGTGCGGGTGGTGGTGTGGGCGGTCGCTTTGCCGGGCGGCGCGGGGCGGGTCGTGGTGTGGGCGGTCGCTTTGCCGGGCGGCGCGGGGCGGGTCGTGGCATGTGCGGTCTCTTCGCCGGGCGGCCCGGGGCGCGTCCTGGCATGAGCGGACGCATCCCCGGGCGGCGAGGGGCGGGGACGGCATGAGCGGATTCATCGCGGGCCTGTGCGTGGCGATCCTGCCGCTGCTCGCCGCCGGCTTCTGGCTCGGCCGGCGCACGGCCCGCCCCGAGAACCTCGGCGGTCTCGGCACCCCCGTCGAGCACGCCACCTTCGAGACCCTGCACACCGCGTCCCTCGCCGCACCCCCGCTGCGGGCCGGACTCACCGAGGAGACCGCCCGCAAGTCGGCCCGCAGGCTCCGCTCACTGCTCGGCACGGATGCGCTGTGCCTGACCGACCAGAAGGACGTGCTGGTCTGGGACGGCGTGGGCGGACATCACCGTACGCAGATCATGGAACTCCTCGGCGGACCACTGGAGTCGGGCCGCGGCGAGGCCTTCCCGCTCACCTGCGACACCCCCGACTGCCCGGTGCGCTGGGCCGTCGTCGCCCCGCTCACCGTCGACGACCGGGTCCACGGCGCCCTCGTCGCCTGCGCGCCCCGCGAGTCGGCGGTGCTGGTGCGGGCGGCCGGCGAGGTGGCCCGCTGGGTGTCCGTGCAGCTGGAGCTGGCCGACCTCGACCAGTCCCGCACCCGCCTGATCGAGGCCGAGATCAAGGCCCTGCGCGCCCAGATCTCCCCGCACTTCATCTTCAACTCGCTCGCGGTGATCGCGAGCTTCGTCCGCACCGACCCCGAGCGCGCCCGTGAACTGCTCCTGGAGTTCGCCGACTTCACCCGCTACTCCTTCCGCAGGCACGGCGACTTCACCACCCTCGCCGACGAACTCCACGCCATCGACCACTACTTGGCGCTGGTACGGGCACGCTTCGGCGACCGCCTTTCGGTCACCCTCCAGATCGCGCCGGAGGTCCTGCCGGTGGCCCTGCCCTTCCTCTGCCTTCAGCCGCTCGTCGAGAACGCCGTCAAGCACGGCCTGGAGGGCAAGGCCGACAAATGCCGCATCCAGATCACGGCACAGGACGCCGGCGCCGAAGCCCTCGTCATCATCGAGGACGACGGCGCCGGCATGGACCCCGTCCTGCTGCGCCGCATCCTCGCCGGCGAGGTCAGCCCGTCGGGCGGCATCGGGCTGTCCAACGTCGACGACCGGCTCAGGCAGGTGTACGGCGACGACTACGGCCTCGTCATCGAGACCGCCCTGGGAGCGGGCATGAAGATCACCGCCCGGCTGCCGAAGTACCAGCCGGGCGTGCACTCCGCGGGACGGCTCACCCGGGAGTGAGGCTCAGGCGCTGCGGCTGACGACCATCCCCAGCGTGATCAGCCCCAGCACCACCCACCCGAACCACAGCCAGCCATTGCTCCCGAGCGCCACCGTGTAGGCCGTCACCACGACGAGTCCGCCGACGGTGAGCACCCCCATCGCCTTGGTGGACCCGTCCGTAGAACCGCTGGAACCGCTAGAACCGGGCATCGCAACACCCTCCTCATGGTTCGTCCCCCTCCATGGTGCCCCCGTTCTGCTTCCGGACGGTGCATACGACGAAATGAGTGCCGTTCTTCCAGGACCCTTCGCTCGTCCAGGAGCCGGCCGTGTACACGGAAGGATCGAATCCGTACTCGCGCGGCGGCACCTCCCGGGCGCACGCGGTGTCCGACTCGGTGCGCGCCTCGGTGAGGGTGACGTCGGCGCCCAGCCGGGTGAATCCGAGCACCTGCTCGTCGTGCGGCCCCTCGCAGGACACCAGACGGGCGTCCCGGTGGGAGCGCACGTCCAGACAGTCCCGCCGCTGCATGGTCGCCGTATCCGCGAAGGCCGCCCCCGCCTTCCGGTGCTCACCCAGCGGCCCGTACACCGGCCCGTGCGCGCCCAGCACCAGACAGGCCGTGCGTCGCCCGGCCGCCTCGAACCCCGCCTCCGTCGGTACGACGGCGAAGCTGCGGACGTCCGCGAGCCGCCCGCGGATCTCCTCCGTCCGCTCCTCGCAGGCCGCCGGCCCCTCCTCGCGCGCCTGGGCGGCGGACGCGGCCGCGACGAACGCCATCACCTGCCCGTCCGGCGCCTTCGCCCCGCAGCTGGGATCCAGACTCAGCCGGGGCGTGCCCCGGAAGGGGGCCGTGCCGGGCCAGTCGGCGAGCACACAGTCACCGCCCGTCAGCGGATCGCCGAGCCCGACCGCGGCGCCGTACGGCCGCTCCGTCCCGTCGGTCTCGGACTCCTGCGCCATGGCGTACCAGACACCGGCCCCCGCGAGCGCCAGCCCGAGGAGTCCGGCGAGGACCGCGTGGAGGACGCGGGGGCGGGTGCGACGCCGCCCGCCGGGCCAGGCAACGAAGCCCTGCAGCTCGCCGGGCTGCTCGGCAAGGGAGCCGAGGCCCTGCGGACCCCCGGGCGGCTCGGGCAGCGAGCGCACGCCCTGCGGCCCACCGGGCTGCCCGGTCACGGAGCCCGGGCCGTGCGGCCCGTCGGGAGATCCGGACGGGGGACGGAACGCCCCACCCCAGTGCGGCTGCGAACCGAGATCGGTCTGGGTCCGCGCGTACGCGTCGACCTCCGGCGTGACGATCCGCGAAAGCGCCGCCTCCGCCTGAGCCGCGGACATCCGCCGCTGCGGATCCTTCTCCAGCAGCGCCCGCAGCACGGGCTCCAGGGCGCCGGCCCGCGCGGTCGGCCGGGGCTCCTCCATCACCACCGCGGTGATCTCCGCCAGATGCGACTCGCGGTCGAAGGGGCCCCGGCCCTCGACGCCGTAGTACAGCGTGCAGCCCAGCGAGAACAGATCGGCGGCCGGCGTGGGTGCCCCGCCCGTGGCCCGCTCCGGCGCCAGATAGCCCGACGTACCCACGAGCACCGACGCCAGCGTGTACCGCGTCTCGCCGGCGTCCGGCTGCACCGAGATGCCGTAGTCGGTGAGCAGCACACGGCCGTACGGCGCCCCGGTGCGGTCCGGCGCCAGCAGGATGTTCGCCGGTTTCACGTCCCGGTGCATGACGCCCCGCTCGTGTCCGGCGGTCAGCGCGTCGAGTACGGCGAGCCCGATGCGGGCGCACTCCGCGGGCGCGAGCGGGCCACGCTGCTCGATGAGGTCACGCAGGTTGACGGCGCCGGCCACGTACTCCATGACGATCCACGGCAGCCCCTCGTGCTCCAGCACGTCGTGCACGGTCACCACATGCGGATGCCCGCGCAGCCCCGCCGCGTGCCGGGCCTCCGCGCGGGCGCGGGCCACCCGGGCCTCGCGCTCGTAGGCCTCGGCCGGGTCCCGGAACACGATCTCCTTGAGCGCGACCTCGCAGGCGAGTCTCTGGTCGTGGGCGAGCCAGACATGCCCCATGCCGCCGCTGCCCAGCCGGTTCAGCAGCAGATAACGACCGGCGATGACCCGGCCCACTCCCGACGTCGACGATTCTGAAGGCATCCGGTGACTCCCGGGTTGTGCGTTCTGCGGGGCGCTGCGGTGGCTGCTATGCGTTCGTGCGCGAGATGGGCTCGCCGGTGGACGGGGCGCCGGTCGCCGGATCGGTCGTGGCGGGCACGCTGGTCTCGGGCGGCGGGGCGCTGGTCGGGGGCGAGCTCGTGGTCTGCGGGGGTGAGCTGGTCACGGGCGGGGGTGGCGAGCTGGACGTGGGGTCCTTGGTCGACGGGGGCGCGCTGGAGGTGGGCGGCGAGTTCGAGGAGGGCGGAGCGGAGGAGGGCGGGCCCGAGGGCGGGGGCCCGCTCGTGGGACCGGGGCTGGTCGTACCCGGGCCGGAGGACGAGGGCGGCGGAGTCGATGTGGACGGCGAGGACGGCGAGGACGGCGACGGCGTCGAGGTCGACGGATCCCGAGTCGGCTGGGATGTCCCCGGGCCCGGGGGAGCGGACGTGCCACCGGACGAGTCACCGGCGGTGCTGCGCCCGGCCACGCTCAACGTCACGTACTCCCCGAACCGCAGCTCGGTCCCGGCCGGTGGATCCGATGCCGTGACCCGGGCGTCGTCCGGCGGCAGCCCTCCGCCGTCGAAGGCGACCGCGAGCCCCTTGTCGGCCAGCCGCCGACCGGCCTGCCCGAACGTCGTCCCGGCGAGGTTCGGCACCGAGCGCCGCTCACGCGTGTCGAACGCGGTGTCGTCCTCGCCCGTGGTGCCGACGGGACGGTTGACGCCCCGGTCCGGTTCATGGACGTCGACGAGAGCGAGCCGCTCCACTTCCCGTGCAGCGGGCCGCACGGCCACCACGGACGCCTTTTCGTACCCTTTCCACTCCTCGTTGCGGTCGTCGAATTCGACCTTTATCCGGGTCGTGTCCCCTTCGAAGGGCCGCAGCGGATTTCCGCACGAGCACTTCACGGCGGGAAGACCTTCCGCATCGACGAGAATCGCGATTCCCGACTGAAGAAGCGCGTTGAAAGGGGCGGCCTTGCCCTTTTTGTAGTCGTGGTTCTTCACGAGAGTGTCGTGACGCAGGAGTACGGGCGTGAGGCGATCGAGATAATCCGGAATCTCGGCCGTGCTGATCGAGAGCGCCGCAGCCCACGCCTGTGCCTTGTGCTCATTGGCGGGATCGGTGAGGAACTCCTTGAGCCGTACGACGTCACAGATCGTCGCCTGCTCGGAACCCCCGTACAGACCGGGAGTGTCACCCTGCTGCAGGCCGCCGTGCGCCGTCTGTACCCTGACCTGCGCGTCCCGCCCCAGCCCCTGGCTCTCGTCGAAGAAGGGCGCGAGCGACGGAACCCCCGAGGCCACCGCCTTCACCGCCGACAACGGTGCGTCCTGATCGCACCCGCTGAGCGCCAGAACGAAGACCAACAGGACGGCGATCCTCCGAATCACCGATTTCCCGGCCCTGTGTACGAAAACGCGAAGCGCCATTACCGCTCCCCCCCGGCGGTTCCCCCGACGCGCTTCATGCTACTGAAAGGCGAAGCCTTTCGGTTTCCTCAGTTTCCGCGTGTGTTCAATGAGGCCAAATAGGCGTTGTACGCCTCGAGTTCCTTGTCGCCGTCCCGGTCGGCGGCCCGGTCCTTGCGCCGGGCCTGCCGCTGCTCGGAGCCGTACCACTGGAACAGCAGCGCGATCAGCACCAGCACGGACGGAATCTCACTGAACGCCCAGGCGATGCCGCCTGCCGCGTTCTGGTCGGAGAGCGCGTCGATACCGAGCGAGGCGGGCGGGTTCTTGAACGTCTCGACCATCGGCTCCGACGCCATCATCAACGCGATGCCGAAGAACGCGTGGAACGGCATACCCGCGAACAGCTCCAGCATCCGCATCAGATAACCCGGCCGGTGCGGACCGGGATCCACGCCGATGATCGGCCAGAAGAACACCACACCCACGGCGAGGAAGTGCACCATCATCGCGATGTGCCCCGTCTTGGAGCCCATCAGGAAGTCGAAGATCGGCGTGAAGTACAGCGCGTACAGGCTGGCGATGAACAGCGGGATGGTGAACGCCGGATGCGTGATGATCCGCATGTACCGGCTGTGCAGGAGGGCCAGCAACAACTCCCGCGGCCCCTTGCGCCCCCGCCCCGCCGGCGGCAGCGCCCGCAGCGCCAGCGTGATCGGGGCGCCGAGCAGGATCAGGATCGGCGACAGCATGCTGATCACCATGTGCTGCACCATGTGCACGCTGAACATGACCATGCCGTAGTCGTTCAGTCCGGTGCACATGACGAGCATCACGGACAGCACACCGGCGACGTACGAGACGGTCCGCCCGACGGACCACGAGTCCCCACGCCGCCGCAGCCGCACAACACCCCACGCATACAGCGCGAGCGCGACCACACAGGCAACGAGGAAGAACGGGTCGGCCGACCACTGAAGCCCCCGCCCCAGCGTGAACGGCGGCAAGTCCATGATCATGCCGTGCCCGCTGTGATCCATCCGACGGCTCCTGTTTCGTGGGGGGATGTGCTGTCTGTCCGCACCAAGACTAGAACTGCCCCCGGCCGAGCTTTCGACCGGGGGCAGCCGCATCGCCCCTACGGCGAGCCCCCTAAGACGTCATCTCATTTGGCTGGGTAAGCTGCCGGTCGTGGCAGGGATCGTTGAGCGGCTGGTGCCGGACGAGTTGTGGGAGCTGTTCGCGCGGGTGGTA
>NZ_LLZG01000081.1 GCF_001509475.1 Streptomyces regalis | reverse complement strand
GGGTGGGCGCGGTCCGGGTCGGTCGTGGGGGCGGGGACGGCGACGGCTTCGGTCCAGTCGGCCGGTGGGTCGTCCGTGGTGGGGGCCGGCGTCCGGGCCGGGTCGCTTGTCCGCGGGGTGCCGCCTTCGGGCTGGGGGTGCCCGTTCACGCCCGCGTTGCCACGCTCGGCACGCCGCAGGTGGGCGCCGAACCGCCCGTACGCCCCGAACGTCTCCCGCGCCACCGATCGGCTGTACGCCCCGAAGCGGCGGTACGACCTTCCCGTGCTCTGGGCGGCGGTGGGCCCGAGCTCCTTCGGGCGCAGTGCCCACGCCACCATCACCGACGCGATCCCCGGTACCAGGGTCAGCAGCGTCAGCGTGGCCGGCAGGGGCAGGGGGCTGTCCGCCGCCAGGAACTGCGAGGCCGCGCCGTCGAAGGGCATGCCTGTCAGGTCGCCTCGCAGGTGGAGGAAGACCAGCAGGGCCAGCATGGAGCCGACGGCGCAGGACAGGGCCGTGGTGGTGGCCGATACGGCCATCAGGCGGACCGGGCCCAGGCCGAGGGCGGCGAGACCGGGGCGGGGTCTGGTGCCGGGGTCGGTTCGGGCCACGGCCACCGCGAAGTGGACCGTCGCGGCCAGCGGGGGTGCGCACCAGGCCAGGCGGAGGAGTGACTCGGCGGGGGAGTTGTGGGACAACGCGTAGCCCAGGGCGCACAGCAGCAGGAAGCTCGTGCCCGCCGACGCCGCCACCACCAGCAGACGGCGCAGCTGCACGGCGGGTTGCGCGCCGCGGGTCAGACGGAGAGCGAGCACGCGGCCCGGCCTTCCGTCTCCGTGGCCGGGGGCAGGTGCACCGTGTTCACGCGCCGCCCGTCGAGGAGTGTCACCGTGCGGTCGGCGAGGGCCGCCGGGTCCGCGTCGGGGCTGGCCAGGACGACCGTGATGCCGTGCGAGCGGGCCGCTGTCGTCAGAGTGCGCAGGACCTGCGCGCGATCGGAGCGGTGCAGGGGCGCCGCCGGCTCGTCGGCGAACAGGACCGTGGGCGAGGGGGCCAGGGCACGGGCGATGCAGACGCGCTGGCGTTCGGCCTGGACCAGCTGGTGCGGGCGCTTGCGGGCCACCTCGCCGACGTCCAGACGCACCAGCCACTCCAGTGCGGCCGTCTTGGCGCGGCGGCGACTGGTGCCGCGCAGCATCAGGGGGAGGGCGGTGTTCTCCCAGACGTTCAGCTCGGGGACGAGTGAGGGGGCCGGGTCGATCCAGCTGAAGCGGTCGCGCCGGAGCCGTTCGCGGGCCGTCGGGCCCATCTTGTGCACGGGCACGCTGTTGAACCAGACCTCGCCCCGCCGCACCGCGGCCAGGCCGGACAGACACCGCAGGAGAGTCGTCTTGCCGCTGCCGCGCGGGCCGATGACGGCGAGGACCTCGCCCTCCTGGACACCGAGCGAGACCCCGCTGAGCGCGGGCGAACCGTCGTTGTGCGTGAAGTGCAGGGCGCGTGCCCAGAGCACGTCGTTGTCCGGCGGGGCCACCATCGCGTACACCTCGGTTCTGATCCGTTTTCCCAGGCCTGATCCCTCGTGCGGGGGAACGAAGGCTGGGCTGATCGGTCACTGGCACGCTAGGCAGCCACCGCCCGGAGCCCGGACAGCACACGGCCCCGGGCCGCCGTGTCTCACTCGAACGGGCGGCACCGGGGCCGATGTGTTGATCATTCAGGCGGAAGATCGACTTCCGTCGAACGCCGGTCCGGTCCAGGTGCCGGCGAACGGTCCGGGCGTCACAGCTTCGTCCACGCCTCCGTCAGCGTCGCCCGCAGGATCTGCTCGATCTCGTCGAAGGTCTCCTGGTTGGAGATCAGCGGCGGGGCGAGCTGGACGACCGGGTCGCCGCGGTCGTCGGCACGGCAGTACAGGCCGTTCTCGTAGAGCTTCTTGGAGAGGAAGCCGTACAGGACGCGCTCGGTCTCGTCGGCGTCGAAGGACTCCTTGGTCGCCTTGTCCTTGACCAGCTCGATGCCGTAGAAGAAGCCGTTGCCGCGGACGTCGCCGACGATCGGGAGGTCGTGCAGCTTCTCCAGCGTGGTGCGGAACGCCGCCTCGTTGTCGAGGACGTGCTGGTTGAGGCCCTCGCGCTCGAACAGGTCGAGGTTGGCGCAGCCCACGGCCGCGGAGACCGGGTGGCCGCCGAAGGTGTAGCCGTGCAGGAAGGTGTTGTCGCCCTTGTAGAACGGCTCGGCCAGCCGGTCGGAGATGATGCAGGCGCCGATGGGGGAGTAGCCGGACGTCATGCCCTTGGCGCAGGTGATCATGTCCGGGACGTAGCCGAACTTGTCGCAGGCGAACATCGTGCCCAGGCGGCCGAAGGCGCAGATGACCTCGTCCGAGACGAGCAGGACGTCGTACTGGTCGCAGATCTCGCGCACCCGCTGGAAGTAGCCGGGCGGGGGCGGGAAGCAGCCGCCCGCGTTCTGTACCGGCTCCAGGAAGACCGCGGCGACCGTGTCCGGGCCCTCGAAGAGGATCTGCTGCTCGATCTGGTCGGCGGCCCAGCGGCCGAAGGCCTCGGGGTCGTCGCCGAAGATCGGGGCGCGGTAGATGTTGGTGTTCGGGACCTTGTGGGCGCCCGGGACGAGGGGCTCGAACGGGGCCTTCAGGGCGGGCAGGCCCGTGATGGACAGGGCGCCCTGCGGAGTGCCGTGGTAGGCGACCGCACGCGAGATCACCTTGTGCTTGGTGGGCTTGCCGACCAGCTTGAAGTACTGCTTGGCGAGCTTCCAGGCGGTCTCCACCGCCTCACCGCCGCCGGTGGTGAAGAAGACCTTGTTGAGGTCGCCCGGCGCGTAGTCCGCGAGGCGGTCGGCGAGCTCGATCGCCTTCGGGTGGGCGTAGGACCAGACCGGGAAGAACGCCAGTTCCTGCGCCTGCTTGAACGCGGTCTCGGCCAGCTCGACGCGGCCGTGACCCGCCTGGACCACGAACAGGCCGGCGAGACCGTCGAGGTAGCGCTTGCCCTTGTCGTCGTAGATGTAGGTGCCCTCGCCCCGGACGATGGTGGGGACGGGGGCGTTCTCGTACGAGGACATGCGCGTGAAGTGCATCCACAGGTGGTCGTACGCGGTCCTGCTGAGGTCCTGAGGGGTGTCGGTACTCACGGTTATCGGGTCCTCACGGTTATCGGGTTCCCCACATGTAGGTCTGCTTCTTGAGCTTGAGGTAGACGAAGCTCTCGGTGGAGCGCACTCCGGGCACGGCCCGGATGCGTTTGTTGATGACCTCCAGGAGGTGGTCGTCGTCCTCGCAGACGATTTCCACCATCAGGTCGAAGGACCCGGCTGTCATCACCACGTACTCGCATTCGGACATGGCGGTCAGCGCGTCGGCGACCGACTCCACGTCGCCCTCGACGTTCACGCCGACCATCGCCTGGCGGCGAAAGCCCACGGTGAGCGGGTCCGTCACGGCGACGATCTGCATCACGCCCTGGTCGAGCAGCTTCTGGACGCGCTGGCGCACGGCTGCCTCGGACAGGCCCACGGCCTTGCCGATGGCGGCGTACGGCCGGCGGCCGTCCTCCTGAAGTTGTTCGATGATGGCGAGGGAGACGGCGTCCAGCTGGGGACCGGCGTTCCTGGACTCGCGGGAGTCCCTGTGCTCTGCGCTTCGACTGGCCACGACGTCACTGTGCACGACGTCTCGACAGTTCCGCAAGGCCGTAGCGATGAAATTCGTTGTTTACGTGACTGGGACTTGCGGATTTCGCAGCCTTGGCGCAATCGGGGGTGTTGAAAACGTGGGTCTGCCGACTAGGGTGGTTGTCTCAGTAACTGGACAACCAGAACTGACAGCCACAAGCAGTGAAGACCTGACAGGAGGCCGGCAGTGAGCACCGAGCTGGGACGGCTGCGCAAGCTACGAAACTACGTCGCCGGTGAGTTCCGGGACGCCGCTGACGGACGGACCACCGAGGTGGTCAACCCCGCGACGGGCGAGGCGTACGCGACCGCGCCGCTGTCCGGGCAGGCGGACGTCGACGCCGCGATGGAGGCCGCCGCCAGGGCCTTCCCGGGCTGGCGTGACACCACCCCCGCCGAGCGCCAGAAGGCCCTGCTGAAGATCGCGGACGCGTTCGAGGAGCGGGCCGAGGAGCTCATCGCCGCCGAGGTGGAGAACACCGGCAAGCCGGTCGGGCTCACCCGGTCGGAGGAGATCCCGCCGATGGTCGACCAGATCCGCTTCTTCGCGGGTGCGGCGCGGATGCTGGAGGGTCGGTCGGCCGGTGAGTACATGGAGGGGATGACCTCGATCGTCCGCCGTGAGCCGGTCGGCGTCTGCGCGCAGGTCGCGCCCTGGAACTACCCGATGATGATGGCCGTGTGGAAGTTCGCGCCGGCGCTCGCGGCGGGCAACACGGTCGTGCTGAAGCCGTCGGACACGACCCCGGCTTCGACGGTGCTGATGGCCGACATCATCGGTTCGATCCTCCCCAAGGGTGTCTTCAACGTCATCACCGGCGACCGCGAGACCGGCCGCATGATGGTCGAGCACCCCGTCCCGGCCATGGCGTCCATCACCGGCTCGGTGCGGGCGGGCATGCAGGTCGCCGAGTCCGCGTCCAAGGACCTCAAGCGGGTCCACCTGGAGCTGGGCGGCAAGGCGCCGGTCGTCGTCTTCGAGGACACCGACATCGCCAAGGCCGTCGAGGACATCTCCGTCGCGGGCTTCTTCAACGCCGGGCAGGACTGTACGGCCGCCTGCCGCGTCCTCGTCCACGAGGCCATCCACGACGAGTTCGTCGCCGCGCTCGCGAAGGCCGCCGCCGACACGAAGACGGGGCAGCCGGACGACGAGGACGTGCTGTTCGGGCCGCTCAACAACCCCAACCAGCTCAAGCAGGTCGAGGGCTTCATCGAGCGGCTGCCGGCGCACGCGCGCGTGGAGGCCGGTGGCAAGCGGGTCGGTGAGAAGGGCTACTTCTTCGCGCCGACCGTCGTCTCGGGCGTCCAGCAGGACGACGAGATCATCCAGAAGGAGGTCTTCGGCCCGGTCATCACCGTGCAGTCCTTCTCCGACGAGGCGCAGGCCGTCGAGTGGGCGAACGGGGTCGAGTACGCGCTCGCTTCGTCGGTGTGGACGAAGGACCACGGGCGGGCGATGCGGATGTCCAAGGCGCTGGACTTCGGGTGCGTGTGGATCAACACGCACATTCCGCTGGTTGCGGAGATGCCGCACGGTGGGTTCAAGAAGTCCGGGTACGGCAAGGACCTTTCGGCGTACGGGTTCGATGACTACACGCGGATCAAGCATGTGATGACGTCGTTGGACGCGTAAGAGGTCGTATTCCGGCTGCGGGTGCGTGGGGGCTGGTCGCGCCCACGCGGCGGAGCCGCAAATCGATACAGCCCCGCGCCCCTGGGGGCGTTGCGGTCCCGGACGGATCAAGTACCGTCCGGGACATGCCCTCTCGTCGCACTCTCCTTCGGGCGCTCGGTTCCGGCGCGATGCTGGGCGGGCTCGTCGGCTGTGGTGTGCCTGCCGCCTACGTACGACCCGGCGACCGTGCAGCCGCAGACGCCTCTGCCACCGACCCGCGGCTCACCTGGGCCAACTGGCCGCTGTACATCGACACCGACGACGAGGACGAGAACCGGCGGCCGACGCTGGAGGCCTTCCAGAGGCGCACCGGCATCTCCGTCGAGTACGTCGAGGAGATCAACGACAACGACGAGTTCTTCGGCAAGATCAGCCCCGCCCTGATGAACCATCGGCGCACGGGCCGCGATCTCGTCGTCATCAGCGACTGGATGTGCGCCCGGTTCGTACGGCTGGGCTGGGTGCAGGAGATGGACCGGGCGCGGCAGCCGAACGTGACGAAGTACCTGGACCCGCTGCTGCGTTCACCGGCCTTCGATCCGGGCCGGAAGTTCACCGTGCCGTGGCAGTCCGGTATCACCGGCATCGCGTACAACCGCCGCAGGCTGGGCCGCGAGATACGCAGCGTGTCCGAGCTGTGGGCGAGTGATCTGAAGGGCCGGGTGACGCTGCTGTCCGGGCTGGACGAGGCCTTCGCGCTGCTCATGCAGGGCAACGGCGTCGACATCACCCGGTGGACGGCGGACGACTTCCACACCGTCTGCGACCAGGTCGAGGAGCAGGTGCGCAAGGGGCAGATCCGCCGCTTCACCGGCAACGACTACATCAAGGACCTGTCGAGCGGCGACGTCCTGGCCTGCCAGGCGTACTCGGGCGACGTCATCCAACTCCAGGCCGACGACCCCGACATCCGCTTCGTCGTCCCCGAGGAGGGCGCCGAGCTGTGGTCGGAGTCCCTGATGATCCCCAACCTGGCCCGCCACAAGGCCAACGCCGAGCGGCTGATCGACTACTACTACGAGCCCGAGGCCGCCGCCGAACTGGCCGCGTGGGTCAACTACGTCTGCCCGGTCCCGGCCGCCCGGGACGTGCTCGCCGCCGCCAAGGACGAGGAGACGGCCGCGTTGGCCGAGGACCCGCTGATCTTCCCGGACAAGGCGATGCGCGAACACCTCGCCATCGCGCGGGACATCACGGCCGGAGAGCGGGTGGAGTTCGGGAAGCGGTGGAACGCCATCGCAGGGTTGTAGGGAGCCGCTAGGGCCTGTCCGGCGGATCGGGCCGGCTGCAAGAAACAGTGCAGACCGGCCGAACCGAGCGGTGCCTGGTGCGTGCAGCTGCAAGGCGGAGGAGCGAAGTCGAGAGTGGGGGAGTCGGCGACCCACGACAACGCGGCTGGGGGTCCCCCCTCTGGGGGAGCGCGTGCCAGGCACCGCGACGCCGGCATGAGCCGCCGGACAGGCCCTAGGTCCGGCTGCGGTGGTGCACCGCCGTACGTCCCACCGTCGCGGCCAGTTTGCGCAGCCTGCGCCAGTCCAAGCGGGGAGCGCGCTGGGGGACGCCGGGGCGTTTGCGGGGGACGCGGACGCGCAGGGCGCCGGGTGTGATGCGGCAGTGGACCGGGGTGGTCAGGACGAGGGCCTCGCCGTCGATGCCGGCCTCGATCTCCGCGCGGTCGGCCTCGATGACGACATCGGGCGCGGTGAGGATGGTGAGGCCGTCCGGCGCGGGGTCGAGGAGCAGTGCCGCGGCCTCGGCCGCGCTGTCCACCCTGATGGCGAGGACGCCCAGGACGGCCGCGTCGAGTCGGTCGCGGCGGCCGAGTCCGAAGGGATCGTCCGTGCGGTAGGGGTTGTTGCTGACCAGCACGGCATGCGGAGCGGTGAGCGTGGTGCCCGCCGCACGGGCCGTCAGCCGCGGGCCCTGCTGGCGGGTGAGCAGGTCGGGCAGCAGCTCCAGGCTGGTGCCGATCTTGTCGTCGCGGTAGCCGGGGCTCTGCACGATGGCCGCGTACGCCCCGAAGGAGGCGTTGTTGACGAAGGGCCGGCCGTTCGCGAAGCCGAGGTCGACGCGGAGTTCCACGCCGTCGGTGAGCGCGTCGAGGCAGGTGGAGGGGTCCTCGCGGTCGAGACCGAGGTCCATGGCGAAGTGGTTGCGGGTGCCGGCGCTGATCACCAGGAACGGGATGTCGTACGCGGCGGCGACCGCCGCGACCAGCGCCTGGGTGCCGTCGCCGCCCGCGACGCCCAGCAGGTCGGCGCCGTCCGCAACGGCCTTGCGGGCCAGGGCGGTCACGTCCTGGTGCTGGTCCGGGTCGAGCAGGATGACGTGGGCGCCGAGGCGCTCGGCCTTCTCCTGGAGAGCGAAGCGGACCACCTTCCCGCCGCCCGAGCGCGGGTTCATGATCAGATACGGCCGCTCCGGCGGGGGCGCCTTCCGCTCCCGCATCACCCGCACCCGAGGGCTGCCCGTGCCCCGCAGCGCGTACCGGCCGCTCCACACGGCCACCGCCCACAGCGCCACGGACGCCAGCAGTGCCCAGAAGAGGGTGGCCGCGAACAGGGCCACGACAGCGGCCGGCACCGCCAGGGCCAGGACGGCCGCGGCCCAGCGCACCGGCCCGCGCAGGGTCAGCGTCCACCACACCGCGACCGCACTGAGGCCCAGACCCGCGGCCCCGGCCACCAGCAGCAGGACGCCGCCGACACCGCCGTAGGCGAGCGGCACGAGCACCGCGAGCCCCGCCGCGGCCAACGCCGTCCGCGCCGCCCACCGCTGCTCTCGGTAGGCCCGCGCACTCAAGTCCAAGCCCATGATTTCTCCGTTCGCCGCGGACATCGTAGGACCGGTCGGTCACGGACCGGACGGCAGTGGGGAGGGCCCCACGAGACCCCGCTTTCGAACGTGTTCAACTGCAGTCGTACGCTACCCCCATGAGCGACAGAGCCGCCCTGCTCAAGGGCATCCGCGTCTGGCTGGTCTCCTTCGTCGTCTGCCTGGTACTCAGCGGCGCCACGGCCTTCCCTCTCGTCCACGAACTGCGCTGGACCGAGGACCTGTTGCGTGCCCTGTCCGTGCCGGAGCACCTCCCCGGCCTCATGGACTGGATCGAGCGCGTCCGGCACGGACTGGACACCGCCGACGCCGACTATCCGTTCCTGCTCTACGGCACCGACTGGCTGGCCTTCGCCCACCTCGTCATCGCGGTCGCCTTCTACGGCCCCTACCGCGACCCCGTCCGCAACATCTGGGTCGTCGAGTTCGGGATGATCGCCTGCGCCGGGATCATCCCGCTCGCCCTCATCTGCGGGCCCATCCGCGACATTCCCTTCTGGTGGTCGGTGATCGACATGTCGTTCGGTGTCTTCGGCGTGATCCCGCTGTACGTCGTACGGAAGAAGATCAAGCGACTGGAGGCGCTGAGCGGAGCGTCGTCACCTCCAGCCGCTGCCGTCGCCGTCAGCGGTTGAACGCCGGGAAGGCGAAGCGCTGGGCGATGGCCAGGCCGTCGCCCTTCGCGTCGGTCGAGTTGACGGAGTAGACCACCGTCCGGGACAGGTTGCGGGTGGCCGCGACGACGGCGTGGTAGCCGGGGCGGGCGCCCGTCTTGGCCCAGATCTCCTTGCCGTTCAGCTCGTACCGCTGCAGCGCGGCGGCCATGGTGGCCCCCTTGATCTTCGGGACGGTGAACATCTCCTTCAGCTGCGGCTCGGGCACGACCTGGCCTCGGAACAGGGCGAACAACAGGCGCTCCAGGTCCGCCGTCGTCGAGATCATGTCGCCGGCCGCGAACCGGTCGGACATGTTCCATTCGGTCACGTCGACCAGCTTGCCGTCGATCCAGTCGTACCCGCGGTTGTGTGGCCCGTGGATGCGGGGGTCCGGGCCGTCGGGGAAGGACGTGTGCCGCATGCCGAGCGGGCGGAAGATCCGTACGGCCGCCTGGTGGGCGTACGAGTCGCCGGTGACCTTCTCGATCAGCATGCCCAGCACGGTGTAGTGGATGTTGCCGTAGCGCTGGTGCTCGCCGGGCGCGTGGTCGGGGTCGGGGCCCTTGGCGACCGACGCGGCCACCACCTCCTCGGGGGTCAGTGTCTCGAAGCGGTGCTCGTAGCCGTCGTCGACGTCCTCGCCGAGGGACGCGCCCGGCTGGAGACCGCTGGTGAAGTTGAGCAGTTGCCGTACGGTGATGGGCTGCTGGAACTTCTCGGAAAGCAGACCCGGCAGATACTCCTGCACCGTGCCGTCGAGGGAGATCCGCTTCTCGGCGGCGAGTTGCAGCACGATCGCCGCGGTCACGATCTTCGTCGTCGAACCGGCCCGGAAGCGGGCGTTCTCCAGCGCCGGCGCACCCGTTCTCATGTCACGCACGCCGGCCACCCCGTGCCAGCTCCCCTTGCCACCGACACGGATCAGCGCGGCCGTCGCGTCCTTGTCGGGCAACCCCTTCAGCGCGGCGCACAGGGCCTTGACGTCGGGGCCGGCCGGATCGGCAGCCTCGATCGCCTGCGCGCTGCACGACGATGACGTGGGGCGCGCGGAAGCCGTCCCGGCCAGGGGTAGCGCGGTCAGGGTCAGGGCGAGCGCCGAGGTGAGGAGGGCGGGAAGCGGGCGTACGGGCATCTGCTGCTCCTGAAGTCGACGAGATGTCGTGATCATCGTCAGGGCGAGGCGGCCCCGGGCGAATCGTCGGTGAGGAGGGGCCCGGACCCTGGGGGAGCCCGGGGCAAGTGCCGTACGGAACAAGGGTGTTGTAAGGGATCGCCCTTACGGGCCGGCCGGGTCCGCAGCTCCGGTCGCCGAAAAAGTGTTATCCCTGCCCCCTTCACCGCGTCTCCACTCGAGTCCCCCCGTCCCCCCACGTCCGGGAGTCGCCCCTATGCCTCGCCCGTCGTCCTGCCTGTCGTCCTGCCTGTCGTCTCACTCGCACCGGAAGCGGAATGTGATCTCCGACATAGCCAACAGTGCTGGTCAGGCTGAGAAGGTGCGTACGGGCAGCAAATGACCTGGGAGAGGACGCACGTGGACGAGGGAGCCCGCATGCAGTGGCGCTCCACCATCGCGGCGGCGCAGGCCGGTGACCGGCATGCGCTCGACGAGCTGGTCGAGGGCTGGCTGCCGCTGGTCTACAACGTGGTCGGGCGCGCCCTGAACGGGCATGCCGACGTCGACGACGTCGTCCAGGAGACCATGCTGCGCGCCGTCGACAACCTCGGCTCGCTGCGGGACCCGGACAGCTTCCGCTCCTGGCTCGTCGCGATCGCCATGCGGCAGATCCGGGACCGGGCACGCCGCAGGCAGACCGCCCAGCTGGACGAGTCGGCCGCGCACGAAGCCACCGACTTCGCCGAACTCACCGTGCTGCGGCTGCAGTTGGAGGGGCAGCGGCGCGAGGTCGCGGAGGCCGTGCGCTGGCTGGACGACGAGGACCGGCAGCTGCTGTCGCTGTGGTGGCTGGAGGTCGCAGGCGAGCTGACCCGGCGCGAGCTGGCCGCGGCGGCCGGGATCAGCCGGCAGCACGCCGCGGTGCGCGTCCAGCGGGTGAAGGAGCGGCTGGAGACCGCGCGCGGCATCGTCCGTGCGCTGGAGGGCGCCTGCCCCGACCTGCGTGAACTGACCGGCCGCTGGAACGGCAGCCCCGACTCGGTCTGGCGCAAGCGGCTGGCCCGGCACATCAGGGGCTGCGGCTACTGCGGCGACACCCGCGAGGCGGTCGTACCGGCGGAACGGCTCCTCGTCGGCATCGCGCTCGTCCCGATCCCCGTCGGCTTCACCCTCTCACTCGCCCTCGGCGGCAAGACGGCGGCCGCGGCGACGGCCACGGCGACCTCCATCGGCTGGTCCGCGAAGGTGATGGCCGCGCTCACCCAGCCCGCCGTGGCGGTCACGGCCGGCGCGACCATCGTCGCGGGCGGCGCCTACGTCGTCACCCAGACCCCGGACGCCCCGCCACGCGCGGCCGCCCCCACGATGGCCAGCACGGCCCGCCCCCCGTCGCCCACGCCGACCGTCTCGCCGTCGGCGACGCCTTCACCGTCACCGTCGCCATCGGCGACGAAGAAGGTCGGCCTGTACGGCACGGTCGTCGACGCCGTCGACCAGGCCCCCGACCCGAACACCAAGCCAGCCGCCCTGCCTCGCCGCCCCGAGTCCGGCATCACCAGCACCTTGGGCGCGAGGGCCGTCATGGAGCACCGCGGCGAGAGCGTCACGCTCAGCGGGCAGGGCTATGTCCTGGTGCGCTGGCAGATCGCGCCGCACGACCGGCCCGGCGGGCTGACCATGCCGACCTGGACCGGTCTGAAGGGCAAGATCTTCCACGTCGCCTCCGGCGGCGGACGCCGCATGGACGACGTCGTCGGGGACGGTTCCGACGGGGGCTACGTCACCGGCATGGGCGGCCCGGACATCGGCTACACGGTGCTGCCCGACGGCACCCAGCAGATGTGGCAGAACGAGTACTTCTACATCGACGGCACCGTCACCCTGAACCAGAACGAGCGCGGCGCCTCCTACGGCCTGACCGTCATGCCGTCGAGCTGGGACAAGGTGACCGAGGACCTGGAGTACGGCCCACCCCGGGGTGCCATCCGCTACGGCCTGGTCCGCGACAACGGCCAGGACACCGCGCCGGTGCCGCAGTACGTCACCCGCGAGGGGCCGACCGATCCGGCGACGGTGCCTCAGCGCTCGCGCGTGTAGCGCTCCTGCGCCTCCATCACCTCGTCGCCGTGCTCGAAGGCCCAGGCGCCGAAGGCGTCGATGGGAGTGAGCAACGTCCTGCCCAGCTCGGTGAGTTCGTACTCCACGCGGGGCGGCGAACCGTCGTACGCGTGACGTTCGACGAGCCCGTTGAACTCCAGCCGCCGCAGCGTCTCGGTGAGCGAGTCGGGCGCGGCAGTCGGCGAGGAAAGGCTGGTCGGTGGTCACGTACCGAATGGTGCCCGAGCGGCTTCCTGCAGTCAGGCACATGCGAATCGGGATTCTCGGTATGGGCGGTATGTCGGACGCGTTGGGGACGCAGTGGCGGCGGGCCGGGCACGAGGTGCTCGCCGGTGGCCGCTCGGCGGGCGGTCTGCGGGAGGCCGCCGAGTTCGGAACGGACGCGGTGCTGCCGGCGGTGCCGTACGCGGCCGTGATCGAGGTGGTCGCCGGGCTCGAACCGGCGCTGCGCGAGCGAAGCGAGATGGGGGTCCCCCCGGCCGAAGGCTTGGGGAAGGTGTTGATCGACTGCACCAATCCGGTGGGCCCGGGCTTCGGGCTGCTCACGGCGGGCGGCCCCGCCGCGGCCGAGCGCATCGCCGCCGCCGCGCCGGCCGCGCATGTGGTCAAGGCCTTCAACCTGTGCCACGTCGACGTCTGGCGGATGACGCCGCCCGTCTTCGACGGCCGCCCGCCGGCGGTGCCGCTGTGCGGGGACGACGAGGGGGCTCTGTCCGTCGTACGACGACTCGTGCGCGACCTCGGCTGTGAGCCGCTGAACGCCGGGGGACTGGACCGGGCCGGGCTGGTGGAGGCGACGGCGGCGTTGCTGATCGTGCTGTGGGTGGGGGAGGGGGCGGACGCGCAGGCGATCGCGCCGCCGCTCGTGTTCGCCGGTGACCGGGCCTAGGCGGTGCGCAGCCCCAGGAGGACGTCGACGCGGTTGGTCGTGATCGAGTCGACGCCGAGGTCCAGCAGCCGGCGCATCGAGCGGCGGGTGTCCGGGGTCCAGACGGACAGCAGGTAGCCGTCGCGGTGGACGCACTCGGCGAGGGCGTGGCCGACCAGGCCGAAGCGGTAGTTGAGCCAGCGCGGGCGGACCGCGTCCAGCAGGGCCGGGCGCGGCGGCGCCAGGGTCGTCCAGGTCAGGGCGATCTCGGCGGCCGGGTCGGCGGCGCGCACGGCGAGCATGGCCGGGGCGCCCGCGCAGTAGTACACGCGGTCCTGCGCCCCGCAGTCGCGCACGACGTCCACGACCCGGCGCGCCGCCCGCACGTCGGGCGTGCCCGGCAGGTCGAGCATCACCCGGCTCCCGTCGCACGCCGCCAGCGCCTCCTCCAACGTCGGCACCCCGCCCGCCGTCAGCCCCCGCACCTCGGCCCACGACAGCGCGAGCAGCGGCCGGTCCTGCTCCCACAGCCGCTTCAGCGTCTCGTCGTGCAGCAGCACCGGCACGCCGTCCTTGGTGAGCCGCACGTCGATCTCCACGGCGTCCGCGCCCAGTTCGAGCGCGGAGCGCAGGGACTCGAGCGTGTTCTCGCGGACGCGGTAGGGGTCGCCGCGGTGGGCGACGGCGGTCACGTTCTGCATGAGGACATTGTGGCGGCTCGGATTGCTCAGGTGGCGAGCCGGCCGGCGGTGTACGTGTCGATCTCGGCCGCGATCCGGGCCCTGCCGGGCTCGTCGAGGAAGGACGCGTCCACGGCGTTCTTGGCGAGGTCGGCCAGGCCCCGCTCGTCGAGGTCGAGGAGGCGGGCGGCGACCGCGTACTCGTTGTTGAGGTCGGTGCCGAACATGGGCGGGTCGTCGGAGTTGATGGTCACGATGACCCCGGCCTTCGCGAACTCCTTTATCGGGTGCTCGTCGATGGTGCGGACCGCGCGCGTGGCGATGTTGGAGGTCGGGCACACCTCCAGCGGGATCCGGTGCTCGGCGAGGTGTGCGAGCAGCTTCGGGTCCTGGGCGGAACTCGTGCCGTGCCCGATGCGCTCGGCACGCAGGTGGGTGAGGGCGTCCCAGACCGTCTCCGGTCCGGTGGTCTCGCCGGCGTGCGGCACGGAGTGCAGTCCGGCGGCGATCGCCCGGTCGAAGTACGGCTTGAACTGCGGCCTCGGTACGCCGATCTCGGGCCCGCCGAGCCCGAACGACACCAGGCCCTCCGGGCGCACCCGGTCGTCGGTCGCGAGCCGCACGGTCTCCTCGGCCGCCTCCAGCCCGGCCTCGCCCGGAATGTCGAAGCACCACCGCAGTACGGTCCCGAACTCGGCCTCGGCCGCCTTGCGGGCGTCCTCTATCGCCGCCATGAACGCGCTCTCGTCGATGCCGCGGCGGGTGGAGGAGAACGGGGTGATGGTCACCTCGGCGTAGCGCACCTGCTGGCGGGCCAGGTCGCGGGCCACCTCGTACGTCAGCAGCCGTACGTCCTCCGGGGTGCGGATCAGGTCCACGACGGACAGGTACACGTCGATGAAGTGGGCGAAGTCCGTGAACGTGAAGTAGTCGACCAGGGCCTCGGGGTCGGTGGGGACCTTGGAGTCGGGGTGGCGGGCGGCGAGTTCCGCGACGATGCGGGGGGAGGCGGATCCGACGTGGTGGACGTGCAGTTCGGCCTTGGGCAGTCCGGCGATGAAGGTGTGCAGGTCGCGCGGGACGCGGGCGTCGACGAGACGGTCGGTCAAGGTTCCTCCCCGGGAACGGCGTCCGCGGCGGCCGGATGTGCGGCTCGGCGGGACGCGGGTGATCGGCTGATCAATGCAGTGACATCGTAGGCAGCGGGGACGAGAGCGGGGGCGGGCGGTCGGGATGCCGGCCATGGGGCTCGGGTACCGGGCGGTGGAGCGCTGGTGGTGAGGCCGTAGCATGGCGGCACGAACGAGCCAGGGGGACATGACATGACGGACGCAGCGCAGGCCGGGGGAGGCCAGGACCCGTGGGCGCCGCCCGAGAACAGACCGTCGCTGGACAAGAACCCGGCGCCCGGTGACGCGTCGCAGCCGCAGTCCGTCCACGACCATGCCACGGTCACGTCGATGCCGTCCGACGGTTTCGCCCCGCCCGGCGCCCCGGCCCCGGCAGGCTCCGGTCCGGCAGGTCCCGCCCCGGGATACGCCCTGCCCGCCTACCCTCCGCCCGGTGCCGCCGTCCCGCCCCCGCCCATCGCGCCCACCGGCCCCGGGGCCCCGGGCGGCTACGGCTACCCCGGCTATCCCCCGGGCTACGGCTGGCCCGGCATGCCGATGCAGCCGCAGAACGGCATGGGCGTCGCGGCGTTGGTGCTCGGCATCCTGTCCTGCTGCCTCTTCTGCCTGTACGGCGTGGTCTCCCTCGTCCTCGGCATCCTCGCCGTGATCTTCGGCATCAAGGGACGCCAGAAGGCGGAGCGCGGCGAGGCCAACAACCACGGCCAGGCGCAGGCCGGTCTGATCACGGGCATCGTCGGCATCGTCCTCGGCATCGCCGTGATCGTCCTGATCGCCATCGGCATCACGGCCGCCATCAACTCGGACGACGACTACGACGAGGACTACTACGGTGCCTCCCCGGCGGTGTCCGTCGCGGCGGTCCGCTGAATCCCCGGCCTGACCAGGGCGATTACGATGCCCTGACTGTCAACGAGGGGAGAGCAGTTCATGTCCGACGCCAATCCCGGAGCCGGTGGATTCGGGCCGCCGCCGTCGCAGCCACCGCAGCAGCCCGCCGGGGGATACGCCGACGCGTCGTCCGCTCCGGGGTACGGCCATCCGCACGCCACCCCGTCCTACCCGGCGGGATACCCCCAGGCGCCCGGCTATGCCATGCCGCTGCAGCCGAGCAACGGAATGGGCACCACCGGACTGGTCCTGGGCATCATCGGCGTGGTGTGCAGCCTGACCTTCTTCCTGTGGTTCTTCGGCGTCGTCCTCGGGATCCTCGGGATCATCTTCGGCGCGATCGGCCGGAGCAAGGCGGGCCGCGGCGAGGCCACCAACAAAGGCGCGGCGACCGCGGGTCTGGTCTGCGGGATCGTGGCCACCGTGATCCTGCCGGTGCTGGGCTTCCTCATCTTCGCGAGTGTCATGGGCGCCCTGTGAGGCTCCGCGCCCTGTGAGGCTCCGCGCCCTGTGAGGCTCCGCGCCCTGTGAGGCTCCGGGCCCTGTGAGGTCCCGCGGCCTGTGAGGTCCAGGGGCCGGCCGCCAGGTCGGCCCCTCACCCTCCGACCGGCCCGCCCCGCAGCCGCTCCCGCGCCTCCATCAGCGCGAACCCCAGCAGATTCGGCCCCCGCCACCGCTCCGGATCCCCGGCCCCTTCGTCGTTCGCCGCCAGCCCGATCCCCCATACCCGGTCCACCGGACTCGCCTCCACCAGCACCCGATCCCCCGTGCCCAGCAGAAACCCCCGCAGATCCGCATGCGCGGCGAACTTGTGCACCGACCCCTCGACCACGATCCGGAACCGCTCCCGCTCCCATATCGCGTCGTCGAACCCCCGCACCAGCCGCCCGGCCTTCTTCGCCACCGACGGATGCCCGGCGTCCAGCACGCGCCGCTCGGCCTCCCCGTCACCGAACAGCCGTGCCTTCTCGGCCATCATCCAGTGCTCGGCCGTCGCGTACTCCACCCCGTCCGCGGTGAACGGCGATGCCCACCACTGGCTCAGACAGCTCGCGCCCACCCGGCCGTCGGGCAGCGGCCGATGCCCCCAGAAGTGCAGGTACTTGACCCTCGCCCCCGCGTGGACCTCCCTGATCAGGACGTCCAAAGAATCGATCTTCGCCATGTGCCCGAGTCTGGCACGCACCACCGACAATCCGTCCCCCGTTTTCAAGGCCAACTCGACACCTGGTCGACAGATTCCGTCGCGTAACCAAAAGGCAACAACGGAATCCCTTGTTGGAGCCCTCTACCTCTGTCAGGATCGGCACTCAAATCGAGCCTGAGCCACGCCGATCCCCTCACGGGGCGCGGAGGGAGCGACATGCATAACCCGGGCACCGCCACCCCGGAACGATTCCCGGCCCAGGACCGCTTCGCGGACGGCGCGCAGTACATCGCGGGCCGCCCGGCGAAGGGGACCTCGGGCCGTACCCACGCCGTCGTCGACCCTGCCATCGGCGCGGAGGTGTACACGTACGACCTGGCCGGTACCGATGACGTCGACGTGGCCGTCGCCGCCGCGCGCGAGGCGTTCCCCGGCTGGGCCGCCGCCACCCCGGGCGAGCGTTCCGACGCGCTGCACCACTTCGCCGCCGTCGTCGCCGACCGCGCCGAGGAATTCGCCCGCGCCGAGTCCCTGCAGTGCGGGAAGCCGCTGAAGCTGACCCGTGAGTTCGATGTGCCGGGGACCATCGACAACATCGCCTTCTTCGCCGGTGCCGCCCGCCACCTCGCCGGCCAGTCCGCCGGGGAGTACTCCGGTGACCACACCTCCTACGTCCGCCGCGAGCCCATCGGCGTGGTCGGGTCCATCGCCCCCTGGAACTACCCCCTCCAGATGGCCGCCTGGAAGATCCTCCCGGCGATCGCCGCGGGCAACACCATCGTGCTCAAGCCCGCCGAGCTCACCCCGCTCACCTCGCTCCTCTTCGCGCAGGCCGCCACCGACGCCGGGATCCCGGACGGTGTCATCAACATCGTCACCGGGACCGGCAGGGAGGCCGGCGAGCATCTCGTCGGTCATCCCGACGTCGCCATGACCTCCTTCACCGGCTCCACCGCCGTCGGCAAGCGCGTCGCCGAGATCGCCACCGGCACCGTGAAGCGGATCCACCTGGAGCTGGGCGGCAAGGCGCCCTTCGTCGTCTTCGACGACGCCGACCTCGAAGCAGCCGTACACGGCGCGGTCGCGGGGGCGCTCATCAATACCGGGCAGGACTGCACGGCGGCCACGCGCGCGTACGTGCAACGGCCGCTCTACGAAGCTTTCGTGGAGCAGACCGCCGCCCTCATGGACACCGTCCGCCTCGGCGACCCCTTCGCCCCCGGCACCGACCTCGGCCCGCTGATCTCGCACGTCCAGCGCGACCGGGTCGCCGGGTTCGTCGACCGTGCACGTGCCTACGCGCGCGTGGTGACCGGTGGCGAGGCGCCGAAGGGCGAGCTCGCGAACGGCGCGTACTACCGTCCCACCCTCGTCGCCGACGCGCCCCAGGACAGCGAGATCGTCCAGTCCGAGATCTTCGGACCGGTTCTGGTCGTCGTGCCGTTCGACAGTGACGAGGACGGGATCCGGCTCGCCAACGACACCCCGTACGGGCTCGCCGCCTCCGCCTGGAGCCGTGACGTCTACCGGGCGAACCGGGCCACCCGCGAGATCAAGGCGGGGTGTGTCTGGGTCAACGACCACATTCCGATCATCAGCGAGATGCCGCACGGCGGCTACAAGGCGTCCGGCTTCGGCAAGGACATGTCAACCTTCTCCTTCGAGGAGTACACGCAGATCAAGCACGTCATGTTCGACAACACCGCGGTCGCCAGGAAGGACTGGCACCGCACCGTCTTCGGGGACCGATAGCCAGATCAGGCGGGAGCAGCCGGCCGCCCGACCCTCGACCGGCCTCCCCAACCTTTCCGATCTCTCCCGAAAGGGCACCACGCGCATGGAGCAGTACGAGCCCGACCGCCTGTCCCCGGCCCGAGTGGCCGCCATGCGGCGCAGCCTGCGCAACGGCAGGGCCGCCATGACCCGCCGTTCGCTGCTGCGCGCCTCCACGGGCGGCGCGCTCGCGCTGGGCGGGCTGGGCACGCTCAGCGCCTGCGGGATCCCCGCGGCCGGCAAGACCCAGGGCGGCACGTCCGCCGAGGACCACTCGGCCGAGGAGAAGACCGTCAACTTCTCCAACTGGACCGAGTACATGGACGTCGACGACAGCGGCAAGCACCATCCGACGCTGGAACAGTTCACGAAACGCACCGGCATCAAGGTCAAGTACACCGAGGACATCAACGACAACAACGAGTTCTTCGGCAAGATCAAGCCGCAGCTCGCCGCCGGGCAGGACACCGGGCGCGACATCGTCGTCCTCACCGACTGGCTGGCCGCACGTCTCATCCGCCTGGGGTGGGTCCAGAAACTGGACGCGTCCAACCTGCCGCACGCCTTCGCCAACACGTCGCAGCAGTTCCGCAGCCCCGACTGGGACCCGGGACGGGCGTACTCGTACCCCTGGCAGGGCATCTCGACCGTCATCGCCTACAACAAGAAGGCGCTCGACGGCGTCGAGGTGAAGACGGTCTCCGACCTGCTCGACAACCCCAAGCTCAAGGGCCGCGTCGGCTTCCTCACCGAGATGCGCGACACCGTCGGGATGACCCTGCTCGACATGGGCAAGGACCCGGCCAAGTTCACCGACGACGACTACGACGCGGCGATCGCCCGCCTGCAGAAGGCCGTCGACAACAAGCAGATCCGCCGGTTCACCGGCAACGACTACACCTCCGACCTCACCAGCGGCGACTTCGCCGCCTGCCTCGCCTGGGCCGGTGACGTCGTACAGCTCAAGGCCGACAGCCCGGACATCGACTTCCTCATCCCGGACAGCGGCTACATGACGTCCAGCGACAACCTGCTCATCCCCAACAAGGCCCGTCACAAGACGAACGCCGAGCGGCTCATCGACTACTACTTCGAGCCGAAGGCCGCCGCCGAGCTCGCCGCCTACATCAACTACGTCTGTCCCGTCGACGGCGTGAAGGAAGAGCTTGCGAAGATCGACGAGGACGCGGCGGACAACCCGCTGATCCTCCCCGACAAGGCCATGCAGGCCGCCTCCCGTGCCTTCCGCTCACTGAGCTCGAAGGAAGAGACGGCATACGAAGAGAAGTTCGCGAAGCTCACAGGGGCGTGACACCAATGACGAACGAAACCAGCGGCGACGTCCGCCTCTCCGGCATCAGCAAGATCTACGGCTCCTTCACCGCCGTACACCCGCTCGACCTGACCGTGCCACAGGGCTCCTTCTTCGCCCTGCTCGGCGCCTCCGGCTGCGGCAAGACCACCACCCTGCGCATGATCGCGGGTCTGGAGGAACCTTCCTCCGGCACGGTGCACCTCGGCGAGCAGGACGTGACCGCCCTCCCGCCGTACAAGCGGCCGGTGAACACGGTCTTCCAGTCGTACGCCCTCTTCCCGCATCTCGACATATTCGAGAACGTCGCCTTCGGCCTGCGCCGCCGCGGCATCAAGTCGGTGAAGAAGCAGGTCGACGACATGCTCGACCTCGTGCAGCTCGGCGAGCAGGCCCGCAAGAAACCGCACCAGCTCTCGGGTGGTCAGCAGCAGCGCGTCGCCGTCGCCCGCGCGCTCATCAACCACCCCAAGGTGCTCCTCCTCGACGAGCCCCTCGGCGCCCTCGACCTCAAGCTGCGCCGCCAGATGCAGCTGGAGCTCAAGCGCATCCAGACCGAGGTCGGCATCACCTTCGTCCACGTCACGCACGACCAGGAGGAGGCCATGACGATGGCCGACACGGTCGCCGTGATGAACGCGGGCCGCGTCGAGCAGCTCGGCTCGCCGACCGACCTCTACGAGAACCCGCGCACGACGTTCGTCGCCAACTTCCTCGGCACCTCGAACCTCATCGAGGCCGAAGTCGACTCCAGGAGCGGCGACGACATCGTGCTGAAGGCGGGCGGCGGCAAGCTCGTCCTCCCCGAGGCGCGCTGCTCCGCGGCCACGGCGACCGGTGGCAAGGTGCTGGTCGGCGTCCGCCCGGAGAAGATCTCCCTCACCCCCGCCGACGATGCCGGCGAGATCCCCGAGGGCCGCAACCGCATCACCGGCAGGATCGCCGACTCCAGTTTCATCGGCGTCTCCACGCAGTACGTCGTCGACAGCCCGGTCTGCCCCGAGTTCGAGGTCTACGCCCAGAACATCGACCGGGACGCCCGACTGGTGCCCGGCGCCGAGGTGGTCCTGCACTGGAACCCGGCGCACACCTTCGGTCTGGACTCCAGTCAGGACATCGACGCCGGCACCGAGGAAGAGGCGGCGGTCTGATGGCGACCCTCACCGAGGCGCCACCGCCTCTCTCCCCGACGGCTCCCGAGAAGAAGCCCCCGCGGGGGCGCGGCCGTCTCGTCCCCTACTGGCTCCTGCTCCCCGGCATCCTCTGGCTGCTGGTCTTCTTCGCGCTGCCGATGATCTACCAGGCCTCCACGTCCGTGCAGACGGGCTCCCTGGAGGAGGGCTACAAGGTCACCTGGCACTTCGCCACCTACTGGGACGCCCTGTCCGAGTACTACCCGCAGTTCCTGCGCTCGGTGCTCTACGCCGGCTCGGCGACGATCCTGTGCCTGATCCTCGGCTACCCGCTCGCGTACCTCATCGCCTTCCGTGCGGGCCGCTGGCGGAACCTGATCATGATCCTGGTGATCGCGCCGTTCTTCACCAGCTTCCTGATCCGCACCCTCGCCTGGAAGACGATCCTCGCGGACGGCGGACCGGTCGTCGGCGCCCTCAACACGCTGCATGTCCTGGACGTCACCAGCTGGCTCGGCATGACCTCCGGCGACCGCGTGCTGGCCACGCCGCTGGCGGTGGTGTGCGGTCTGACGTACAACTTCCTGCCGTTCATGGTCCTGCCGCTCTACACCTCGCTGGAGCGCATCGACGGCCGGCTGCACGAGGCGGCGGGCGACCTGTACGCCAAGCCGATCACTACCTTCCGCAAGGTCACCTTCCCGCTGTCGATGCCGGGCGTCGTCTCCGGCACCCTGCTGACCTTCATCCCGGCGGCCGGCGACTACGTCAACGCGGACCTGCTCGGCTCCACCGACACCCGCATGGTCGGCAACGTCATCCAGACGCAGTTCCTGCGGATCCTGGACTATCCGACGGCCGCGGCCCTCTCCTTCATCCTCATGGCCGCCATCCTCGTCATGGTGACGCTCTACATCCGCAGGTCGGGAACGGAGGATCTGGTTTAAATGACCTTCGTCAACTGGCTCAAGCGCAATCTCGTCGTCATCGCGGGACTGCTGACGCTCGCTTATCTCCTCCTGCCGAACGTCGTCGTGACGGTCTTCTCCTTCAACCAACCGAAGGGGCGCTTCAACTACGAATGGCAGGAGTTCTCCACGGCCGCCTGGCAGGACCCGTGCGGCGTCTCCGACCTGTGCGGCTCGCTGTCGCTCAGCCTCCAGATCGCGTTCTGGGCGACGGTCGGCGCCACGCTCCTCGGCACGATGATCGCCTTCGCACTGGTCCGCTACCGCTTCCGCGCGCGCGGCGCCGTGAACTCGCTGATCTTCCTGCCGATGGCGATGCCCGAGGTCGTCATGGCGGCCTCGCTGCTCACCCTGTTCCTCAACATGGGCGCCCAGCTGGGCTTCTGGACGATCCTCATCGCCCACATCATGTTCTGCCTGAGCTTCGTCGTGACGGCGGTCAAGGCCCGCGTGATGTCGATGGACCCGCGGCTGGAGCAGGCCGCGCAGGACCTGTACGCCGGACCGTTCCAGACGTTCGTCCGGGTCACTCTGCCGATCGCCGCTCCGGGGATCGCGGCGGGCGCGATGCTCGCCTTCGCGCTCTCCTTCGACGATTTCATCATCACCAATTTCAACGCGGGTTCCACCGTCACCTTCCCGATGTTCGTCTGGGGCTCGGCCCAGCGCGGAACGCCCGTTCAGATCAATGTCATCGGTACGGCCATGTTCGTCGTCGCCGTACTGTTCGTCCTGGCCTCCATGGTCATTGGCAATCGCCGCAACAAACAAAAGGCATAACTGTAGGGAGTTGAAATCATGGCCCCAAGCGCCATGAACCGTTGGACAACGTCACTCTCTGAGGCCCAGCCGGTCCCGTACTGGCTGGACGACCCCGGCAGGCCCCACCCGGAACCCGCCCTCACCACCGCCGAGACCTGCGATCTGCTGGTCGTCGGCGGCGGCTACAGCGGACTGTGGACCGCGCTCATCGCCAAGGAGCGCGACCCGCAGCGGGACGTGGTCCTGCTCGAAGGCCGCGAGGTGGGCTGGGCCGCCTCGGGCCGCAACGGCGGCTTCTGCGCCGCCTCCCTCACCCACGGGCTGCCCAACGGGCTCGCCCGCTGGCCCGACGAGATCCACAGGCTTCAGGAGCTGGGCGCCCGCAACCTCGACGAGATCGAGAAGGCGGTCGCCCGCTACTCCCTGGACTGCGACTTCGAGCGCACCGGCGAGATCGACGTCGCCACGGAGACCTACCAGGCGTGGGAACTGCGTGACTGGTACGAGGAGTTGCGGGACAAGGGCCTCGCCGAGGGCATCGAGTTCCTGGACGCGGAGGCGGTGCGGGCGCAAGTCGACTCACCGACATTCCAGGCGGGGCTCTACGACCGCCGGGGCGTGGCCATGGTCAACCCCGCCAAGCTGGCATGGGGCCTGAAGCGGGCCTGCCTCGACCTCGGCGTCCGCATCCACGAGCACACCCCCGCCCTCACCCTGAAGCCGTACGGCGCCGGCATGGCCGTACGCACCCCCTACGGCCAGGTCCGCGCCCGCAAGGTCGCGCTCGGCACGAACATCTTCCCGAACCTGGTCAAGCGCGTCCGCGCCTACACCGTCCCGGTCTACGACTACGCCCTGATGACGGAGCCGCTCACCATCGACCAGCTGGCGTCCATCGGCTGGAAGAACAGACAGGGGCTCGGGGACAGCGCCAACCAGTTCCACTACTTCCGTCTCTCCGCGGACAACCGCATCCTCTGGGGCGGCTACGACGCCATCTACCCGTACGGCGGCCGGGTCCGGGCCGAGTACGACGACCGCCCGGAGACGTACGCCAAGCTCGCCGGGCACTTCTTCACCTGCTTCCCGCAGCTGGAGGGCATCCGCTTCACGCACGCGTGGGGCGGCGCGATCGACACCTGCTCGCGCTTCTCGGCGTTCTTCGGGACGGCCCACCAGGGCAAGGTGGCGTACGCGGCGGGCTTCACGGGCCTCGGTGTCGGCGCGACCAGGTTCGGCGCGGACGTGATGCTGGACCTGCTGGCGGGGGAGCGCACGGAACGCACGCAGCTCGACATGGTCCGCAAGAAGCCGCTGCCCTTCCCGCCGGAGCCCTTCGCCTGGACCGGCATCGCGCTCACCAAGTGGTCGCTGGCCCGGGCCGACGCGCACGGCGGACGGCGCAACCTGTGGCTGAAGACCATGGACCGGCTCGGCCTCGGCTTCGACAGCTGAAGGTCGCTCAGCTCGGAATGTGACTCAGGTCACTATGAATTGGTGGCGAAAACTCGCGTAATGCCTGGCAGGTGACCTCCCTCTCCCTCGTGACGCGACTCGCGTCCACGAAGAAAAGGGAGGTCACCGTCATGACAGGGGCGAAGACGGCGGTCGAGTGGCTGGCATCCGTTGCGCCGGATCCCGAAGCCTGTCGCTGGGAGTGGGAGCGCAACCCCCTCGGAGTCGCGCTGCTGCCGGCCGGCAAGGCCTGGGACGTACTCATCCTGCCGGGCGAGCTCGGCTATCCGACCCTCGATGTCCTCACCCGCATCATCGATCAACTCGGCCCGGTCCTGGTCGACTTCGGCGACTCGCGCATGGGCTTCTTCGTGCCGCCCGGCACCGCCGCCCGCTGGCTCGGCACCGGCATCCGTACGGCCGGGGCCGGCACCTGGATCGTCGTTCCGTATCCGGGCCGCGCCACCGGGGGCACCCGCTGGCTGGTCCCGCCGGACGGCACCGGCACCCTCACGGACCCGGCACTTCTCGAGCTGGCCATGCACGAGGCGGCGGCGCGGCTGGCCGTGGAGGGGGAGGGCTAACCTGCGGGAACTCCCGGGATTCCTGAGACCCTTGACAGAAAGATTGGTCTGGACCAAGTTGTGAGCGCTCCGCCCTCCAATTCCCCCATCCCTGGAGGCACTTGTGGATCGCTTCAGACCTCTCGCCCTGCTCGCCGCCGCGGCACTGACCCTGCCCGGCGTCACCGCGCTCTCGTCGGCCGCCCGTGCGGCCGACGCCGACCTGGCTCGCAACGGAGGATTCGAGGCCGGCCTGGACGGCTGGACCTGCACGGCCGGTACGACCGTCAACTCACCCGTGCGCACCGGCGCTTCGGCACTCCAGGCGACCCCGGCCGGGAGCGACAACGCCCGATGCGCACAGACGGTGACCGTGAAACCGGACTCCCCGTACACGCTGTCCGGATATGTCCGCGGCTCCTACGTCCACCTCGGCGCGAGCGGCACCGGCACCACCGACGTCTCCACCTGGACCCAGTCGGCCCCCGCCTGGCAGCAGCTCACGACGACCTTCCGCACCGGCCCCTCCACCACCCGCGTCACCCTCTACACCCACGGCTGGTACGGCACCGGCGCCTACTACGCCGACGACATCTCCCTGGTCGGACCGGGTGTGGACGCCGGTCAGCCGCCCGCGCCACCGACCGGCCTGAAGGCCGGCACGGTCACCTCCTCCAGCGTCGCCCTGTCCTGGTCGCCGGTACCGGGCGCGACGAGCTACGCCGTCCACCGCGACGGCGCCAAGGTCCAGACGGTGAGCGGCACTTCGGCGACGATCGGCGGGCTGTCGCCCTCCACCGCGTACGGCTTCCAGGTCAGTGCCGTGAACGAGGCGGGCGAGTCCGCGAAATCGGCCACGGTGAGGGCCACGACCACCGCCGGACCGGGCGGCGGGGGCACCGACCTCCCGGCCCACGCCCTGGTCGGCTACCTCCACGCGAGCTTCGCCAACGGCTCCGGCTACACCCGCCTGGCCGACGTCCCGGACAGCTGGGACGTCATCGACCTGGCCTTCGGCGAACCGACCTCGGCCACCTCGGGCGACATCCGCTTCGACCGCTGCCCCGCCACCGAGTGCCCGAGCGTCGAGAGCGACGCCGACTTCAAGGCGGCGATCAGGGCCAAGCAGGCGGCCGGCAAGAAGGTGCTGATCTCCATCGGCGGCCAGAACGGCCAGGTGCAGCTGACGACCACGGCGGCGCGGGACACCTTCGTGACGTCGGTCTCGAAGATCATCGACGAGTACGGCCTCGACGGCCTCGACATCGACTTCGAGGGCCACTCGCTGTCCCTGAACGCCGACGACACGGACTTCAAGAATCCGAAGACGCCGGTGATCGTCAACCTCATCTCGGCCCTGAAGACCCTGAAGGCCAAGTACGGCGACGACTTCGTCCTGACGATGGCCCCGGAGACCTTCTTCGTCCAGCTCGGCTACCAGTACTACGGCACCGGCCAGTGGGGCGGCCAGGACCCGAGGGCGGGGGCGTACCTCCCGGTCATCCACGCGCTGCGCGACGACCTGACGCTCCTCCATGTCCAGGACTACAACTCGGGCCCGATCATGGGCCTGGACAACCAGTACCACTCCATGGGCGGCGCCGACTTCCACATCGCCATGACCGACATGCTGCTCACCGGATTCCCGGTCGCCGGCAACGCGAACAACGTCTTCCCGCCCCTGCGCCCCGACCAGGTGGCGATCGGCATGCCCGCCTCGACCAACGCGGGCAACGGCCACGTCCCGCCGGCCGAGGTCACCAAGACCCTCGACTGCCTGACCAAGAAGGCGAACTGCGGCTCGTACGCCACCCACGGCACCTGGCCGGCGCTGCGCGGCCTGATGACATGGTCGATCAACTGGGACCGGTACGGCGGCTGGGAGTTCCAGCGGACGTTCGACGGCTACTTCGGCTGAGAAACAGCCAGAGCAAGGACAGAAGCACCGTGCACAGGCACCAACTGGCCACGACGTCCAGTGGCCAGTGGTAGCCGCGGCGGACCAGGCCGAAGCCGACGGCCGCGTTGACGACCGCGCAGGCGATGAGGAGCTCGCGGCGGGCGTAGGCGGAGCGGAGCCAGGGGAGGAGGAGCAGGGCCACGGAGCCGTAGGCGATGGCGGCCGTGGCGGTGTGGCCGGAGGGGAAGTAACCGGTCGCCGGGGGGACGGCGGGGGTGCCCGGGCGGTCGGTGAGTTCCTTGAGGGGCACGATCAGGGCCGGGACCAGTGCCATCAGGACGGCCGCCGCGGCGGCCGGCAGCCACCAGTGGTCTGTACCAGTGCGGCGGGACCGCCAGGCGGTGTGGACGAGGAACACGGCGAGAACCGGTACCGCGACCTGGACATTGCCCAGGTCGGCCAGGAGTTCGGAGAAGCGGTCCGGGTGGATCAGGGCCCGGCTGACCCGCTCGTCCACACGCACGAGCGGCCCGTCCGCGACGACCTGCCAGGTGATCAGGGCGAAGAGGAGGGCCGGAAGACCGAGAAGGAGGAAGAGGGAGGTCGGGCGCCCCGGAACAGGGGGGGTGGTTCCGAGGCGCCCGTCCGGATCGGATGGTCGGCCGCCCCGGGGGGTTTGGGGCGGGCGACTGTCCGATCGGTGAGGAGATCCGAAGCCGGAGGCTCCGGTTGTGTGCGCGAGGGCACGACCAGGTCGAAGCTGGGGAGGCCTCGGCCCGTTGTCGCCCAGAGTCCCCTCTGGGCGGGGTGTATCTCTCATCTGCTTAGAACCTACGACAGCGGAAGGGGGTTAGACAGACGGAAACGCGTCCTGACATCCACCTCGCACACCTTCTTCACACGCTCTGACTACAGCCGCCCCAGCCCCGGAACCGCGGACGCCGGCAGGGCTGGGGCGGATGAGGTTCCCGGGTCGGGAAACCGGCACTCACCAGTGGTTTTGATGGGACCTCAGATACGGGCGAAGGCCTGCTCGATGATGTCGAGGCCCTCGTTCAGCAGGTCCTCGCCGATGACCAGCGGGGGCAGGAACCGCAGCACGTTGCCGTAGGTGCCACAGGTCAGGACCAGCAGGCCCTCCTGGTGGCAGGCCTTGGCGAGCGCGGCGGTCGCCTCCGGGTTCGGCTCCTTGGTGGCGCGGTCCTTGACCAGCTCGATGGCGATCATGGCGCCACGGCCACGCACATCACCGACGATGTCGAACTTTTCGGCCATGGCGGTGAGGCGGGCCTTCATGATCGCCTCGATGTTCTTCGCCTTGGCGTTGAGGTCGAGCTCCTTCATCGTCTCGATCGAGCCCAGCGCTCCGGCGCACGCCACCGGGTTGCCGCCGTAGGTGCCGCCCAGGCCGCCCGCGTGCGCGGCGTCCATGATCTCGGCACGGCCGGTCACGGCGGCGAGCGGGAGGCCGCCGGCGATGCCCTTCGCGGTCGTGATCAGGTCGGGGACGATGCCCTCGTCCTCGCACGCGAACCACTGCCCCGTACGGCAGAAGCCGGACTGGATCTCGTCCGCGACGAAGACGATGCCGTTGTCCGAGGCGAACTTGCTGATGGCCGGCAGGAAGCCCTTGGCCGGCTCGATGAAGCCGCCCTCGCCGAGAACCGGCTCGATGATGATCGCGGCGACGTTCTCCGGGCCGACCTGCTTGCTGATCTGGTCGATGGCCTGCGCGGCGGCCTCCGGGCCGGCGTTCTCCGGGCCGGTCGGCCAGCGGTAGCCGTAGGCCACCGGCACCCGGTAGACCTCGGGCGCGAACGGGCCGAAGCCGTGCTTGTACGGCATGTTCTTCGCGGTCAGCGCCATCGTGAGGTTCGTGCGGCCGTGGTAGCCGTGGTCGAAGACGACGACCGCCTGGCGCTTGGTGTACGACCGCGCGATCTTGACGGCGTTCTCGACGGCCTCGGCGCCGGAGTTGAACAGCGCCGACTTCTTGGCGTGGTCGCCGGGGGTCAGCTCGGCCAGCGCCTCGGCGACAGCGACGTAACCCTCGTACGGCGTGACCATGAAACAGGTGTGGGTGAAGTCGGCGAGCTGCGCGGTCGCCTTGCGTACGACGGCCTCGGCGGACGCGCCGACGGACGTCACCGCGATGCCCGAACCGAAGTCGATGAGCCGGTTGCCGTCGACGTCCTCGATGATTCCGCCGCTCGCACGCGCCGTGAACACGGGCAGCACCGAGCCCACGCCCTGCGCGACCGCGGCGGTACGGCGGGCCTGCAGCTCCTGCGACTTCGGGCCGGGGATGGCGGTGACGACGCGGCGCTCCTGCGGAAGTGCGCTCATGAGGGGCTCCTGGGGGTTTTGCGGACGCTTGTCTTGTCTTTTCTCGCAGGCTAGGGCGGGGAGTGGGGGGTGGGCATGCTCCATGTGGGCGTTGTCGGCGAGGCATGTTGTCCGTGGTGGACATGGCGTTCACGAGAGCGCCCGGCCGCGTAAGCGGTGAACTCCCCACGCGGGGGCATTAGATTGGCTCGCTGACGGTGGACGGAACGGCTGGTCAGGGGAAGAGGGCGATGGACAGCGACGGGACGAGGGACGCGCGGGGCACGCATGCGAACCCGGTACCGCGCCCGGCGGGCCCACCGAAGGTGCCGACGGCACCGCCACGGCCGACGCACGCCCCGGACCAGCCGACGCCATCGGGAATCGCCGGCTGGCTGAACGAGCCCCGTCCCGAGGCCCGGCCCGGCATCTGGCGAATGGGTTACCGGCCGGCAAAGGGAGCGGATCAGCAACAGCGGCTCAGCCCGATGACGATCGTCGGCATGGTGATCCCGGCGGTCGCCGGAATGATCATCTGGTCTTTGTGGCTGCGTGGCGGGATTCCGTATCAGTGGGCTCCCCTGCGGCTGGTCACACCGGACGACTGGTGGGAGACCGCGACCGAGATCAATGCCAAGCCCGGTGGGTGGGGCATTGAGGCCTTCATCGCCTACCGGGGCATCTCCTTTGCCCTGCTCGTCTGGGCCATGGCCCGTCTCGGTAGCTGGGGCAAGGTGTCCGGCTACTACTTCGCCCGCAAGCCCCAGCCCCGGCGTGCCGCGCTCACTGCCCTTTGGGCCCTCGTGGCGCTGGCGCTCGTGTTCCCCAGCGCGTTCCCCGGGGCGTTCTGGGACCCCGTCCCGGTCGTCGACCCCCTCCTCAACCTGACCATCGCCCTCTCCCAGGGCTACGAACTGCTCCAGTCGCCACTGTTCGTCTACGGCCTGTACACGGTCATCACCCTCCTCGTGATCTGGCCCTTCGCCCGGGCGGGCGACTGGCGGGCCTATGCCAAGGAGCGGCTCGCCGTCCGCCGGTCCACCGGCACGGACGGGCCTGCGAAGCCGGCCCCTGTGCCCCCCGCCCAGTGGCCGGCCCTGCGCGCCGCCGGGCAGCACCAGGTGGCCGACCTGCTCACCGCCGAGGTGTTCGCCGGGCGGATGAACGACGTGGACTGCGCCCGCCTCGAGTACGCCTGGGGCCGGGCCCGGAGCCAGGGCCGGATGGCTGCCTTCGCGGACACGGTGCTGCGGCACGGGGCCGCCGCGTTCACCCACCCCTCCGGCGCCCGGGACCTGGGCGGCCGCGCCGCCCGGCACGACCTGCTCACCGGGCAGGTGCGCATCGGGCAGTGGGCCGCCGACGAGCGCACCCCGCCGGCATACGGCGGCGTGGGTGCGGCCCTCGGGTCGCAGACGCTGGGCACCTCGCTGCTGGTCGTCGGGCCGTCGGGCGCCGGCAAGACCCGGCACGTGATCGCCCCGGTGACCGAGTCCCTCACGCTCCAGGCCCTCACCGGCAGTTGTGCGGTCGTCGTGGTGTGCGGCGCGGGCGCGGCGGTCGGGGCGGACTCGTCGTACGACGTCGTGGTGCGCATCGGCGACCCCGCGTCTGTGCACGACCTCGACCCGTACGCGGACGTGGACGACCCCGACGAGGCAGCCGGGTTCCTCGCCGAGGCGCTGGCCGGGGACCTCGACACCGTCGGCGCCGAGCGCGCGGCCACCGCCCTCGCCCAGCTCCTGGGCCCCTACCTGGCCGCGTACGGCCGCTTCCCCGCCCTGCCCGTCCTGCGGCAGCTGCTGGAAGGGGACCCGGCGGCCCTGACCGACCTGCGCGAGCGGCTGGCCGACGACCAGCACACGGCGATGCGCCGCGAACTCGAGGCCCGCGTCCGGCACACCGGCGCCCCCGGCGACGCCGGCCCGGTGCTCGCCGACCGGCTCGCCCTGCTGGACCGGCCCGCTTTCGCCGACTTCTTCGGCTCGGGGGGCGACACGATCCGCCCGTTCTCGCTGCGAGCCGTGGCCCACCACCCGCTGCGGGTCCGTATCGACCTGCCCGAGCGTGGTCACGAGGAGGCGTCCCGGCTGATCGCACGGCTGGTGCTGGCCCAGTTCGCCGCGGTCGTGAGGGAAGGGGCACGCGACCACTTCGTCGGCCTGGTCCTCGACGACGCCACCGGCACCGTCACTCCCGAATCGGTACGGCGGATTCAGCGGCTGCGCTCGCAGAACGCCGGTGTCGTGCTGGCGCTGCGCACGGTCTCCGACGTCCCGGAAGCCCTGCACGGGCCGCTGTACGGGGCAGTCGGCTGCCGGATGGCGCTGTCCGGAGTGACGACCTGGGACGGCAGCCGCTTCGCGGACGCCTGGGGCACGGAGTGGGTGGAGACCACCGATGTCGCCCAGCACACCGTGTTCGCCGATCAGCCGATGACCCGGGCCATGCACGCCCTGCGCAAGCTGGTGACCGGCAAGGCGGTGACCACGGAAGCGGTCACCGTCCGCCAGGTCGAGCGGGAGCGGTGGTCGGCGTCCGAGCTGGCGCATGCGGTGCCGCCGGGACATGCGGTGCTGTCACTGACGCAGGTGAACGGGGAGCACGCGCCGCCGTTGCTGGTGGATCTGCGGGGGTAGGTCCGGACTTCACGTCACCCCATGACCGTACGGTGAGGCAGAATCGGTACAGGCCGTTCATACATGGCGGCCAAAAGATCACACGGATCACAAGATCAATCCGAAGATCGCCGAGATCACACCGACTGAAGGCCTCATGCCCCCGACGCTCGCCTCGCTCGTCCACCACTCCGCGCTGAAGCTGACCGTGCGGGCGGGCGAGGACCGCCTGGACGTGCCCGTGCGCTGGGCGCACGTCAGTGAGCTCGCCGACCCGGTCCCCTATATGGAGGGCGGCGAGCTGCTGCTGATCACCGCGCTCAAGCTGGACGCGGAGAACCCCGAGGCGATGCGGCGCTATGTGCGACGGCTGGCCGGTGCGGGCGTGGTCGGGCTCGGCTTCGCGGTCGGCGTCAACTACGAGGACATCCCCGCGGCGCTGGTCGAAGCGGCGAAGGAGGAGGGCCTGCCGCTGCTGGAGGTGCCGCGCCGCACGCCCTTCCTCGCCATCAGCAAGGCCGTCTCGGCGGCGATCGCGGCGGACCAGTACCGGGCGGTGACGGCGGGGTTCGCGGCGCAACGGGAGCTGACGAAGCAGGCGTTGACCGACGGTCCGGAAGGGCTGCTGGCCGCGCTGGCCTCCCAGGTGGACGGCTGGGCGGCCCTGTACGACGCGTCCGGTGCCGTGGTCGCGACGGCGCCCGAGTGGGCGGGGCGGCGGGCGGCACGGCTCACGGCGGACGTGGAGCGGCTGCGGGAGCGGCCCGCGCCGGCGTCGTCCGTGGTCGGCGGGCCGGAGCACGAGGACCGGGTCGAGCTGCACACGCTGGGCACGGGGCGTCGGCCGCGGGCGGCGCTGGCCGTGGGGACGGCGGCGGCGCTGGGTACCGCGGAGCGGTACGCCGTGTACTCGGCGATCGCGCTGCTGACGCTGACCACCGAGCGGTCGCGGTCGCTGCACGCGGCCGAGCAGCGGGTGGGCGCGGCGGTGCTGCGCATGCTGCTCGCCGGGGAGCCGGACCATGCGCGGGCCGTGGCGGGAGACCTGTACGGCGAGCTGCTGGACGCGCCCTTCCGGGTGATCGTCGCCGCGTCCGACACGAACGGGGATCCGCTGGGCGCCGTCACCGAGATCGTGGAGTCCGCGGCGGCTCGGGCCGGGGAGGCGGTGCTCGTCGTGCCGGAGGGGGAGGGTGAAGCGGCGCGGCTGGTGGTGCTCGCCGCGGACGGGGGTGCGGCGGTGGCGGCGTGCGCGAAGTACGCGGCAGCGCTGGAGGCGGCGCGGGCGGGGGACGTACCCGAGCAGGCGGCGGGCGCCGGCGAGGACGAGCTGGTCGTGGGGCTCTCGGCGCCGGCCGGGCCGATCGCTGCCGCGGCGGCGTACAAGCAGGCCGAGCAGGCCCTGTCGGTGGCTCGGCGGCGGGGGCGGGTGTGCGTGGAGCACGAGCAGCTGGCCGCCGGGTCGGTGCTGCCGCTGCTCGCGGACGATGCGGTGAAGGCGTTCGCGGACGGGTTGCTGCGGGCGCTGCATGAGCATGACGCGACGGGGCGGGGGGATCTGGTGGCCTCGCTGCGGGCGTGGCTGTCGCGGCACGGGCAGTGGGACGCGGCGGCTGCGGATCTGGGGGTGCATCGGCACACGCTGCGGTACCGGATGCGGCGGGTGGAGGAGATTCTGGGGCGTTCGCTGGACGACGCGGATGTGCGGATGGAGCTTTGGCTGGCGTTGAAGGCGACGTCGGCGGAGTAGACAGCCGGCGTCGGTGCGGGCCTCGCTGGGGGCTGCCGCCCCCAGACCCGGCTTCGGCCCTGAAGGGGCCTCGTCCTCAAACGCCGGACGGGCTAGGTCCAGCCCCTCCGGCGTTTGAGGAGCGGGGGTCCAGGGGGCAGTGCCCCCTGGCGGGGTCGAAAGGGCAGAGCCCCTGGGGGATGGGACGGGTAGGGGCGGCGGGGGCGAGGCATCCTGGGTCGCGCACCACCCACCCCGCCAAACCGGCGCAGCCCCTCCCCTCACCACTCCACCCCGGACAAACACCACTCAGCCACCGCCCCCCTACCGTGGACCACGACACACAGGACACCCCCAACGCGGAAGGGCCGGGACTCGATATGCCCAAAGAAAATGTGGCGGTCACCCACGCCTTCTGGCTCGCCGGTCGCCAGGTCAGTGGCGAGGACAGCTTTGATGTCACCTCCCCGTGGGACGGGCGGGTCGTCGGCAAGGTGAGTGCGCCGACGGACGCGCAGATCGAGGAGGCCGTGGCCGCCGCGTACGCCGTCCGCGAGGACTTCGCCGCGACGCCGGCCCACGTGCGTGCCGCCGCGCTCGACCACGTCAGCAGGCGGCTCGTCGAGCGGACCGAGGAGATCGCCCGGCTGATCTCCGCCGAGAACGGCAAGCCCATGAAGTGGGCCCGCGGCGAGGTCGGCCGTGCCGTGTCCGTGTTCCGGTTCGCGGCCGAGGAGGCCCGGCGGTTCAACGGGGGAGAGGCCCAGCGGCTCGACACCGACCTCGGCGGTCAGGGTCGCCTCGCCCTCACCCGGCGCTTCCCCAAGGGCGTCGTGCTGGGGATCGCGCCGTTCAACTTCCCGCTGAACCTGTGCGCCCACAAGATCGCCCCGGCCCTCGCCGCCGGCGCGCCGATCATCCTGAAGCCCGCCCCGGCCACCCCGCTCTCCGGGCTCGTCATCGGTGAGCTGCTCGCCGAGACTGAGCTTCCGGCCGGCTCCTGGAGCATCCTCCCGGTTCCGAACGACCGTATGCCCGCGCTCGTCCAGGACCCGCGCCTGCCCGTGATCTCCTTCACCGGCTCCGAGAAGGTCGGCTACGCGATCATGGACTCGGTGCCGCGCAAGCACTGCACCCTGGAGCTGGGCGGCAACGGCGCGGCGGTCGTGCTCGGCGACTACGCCTCCGACGCCGACCTCGACTGGGCCGCCACCCGCATCGCCACGTTCTCCAACTACCAGGGCGGCCAGTCCTGCATCTCCGTGCAGCGGGTGATCGCGGACGCGTCCGTCTACGACCGGCTCGTGCCGCGCATCGTCGCCGCCGTCGAGGCCCAGGTCACCGGCGACCCGAGCGACGACGCGACCGACGTCGGGCCGCTGGTCAGCGAGGACGCCGCCAAGCGCGTCGAGACGTGGGTGGACGAAGCCGTCGCGGCGGGGGCGGCTCTGCTCACCGGCGGCAAGCGCGACGGTGCCTCCTACGCGCCGACCGTCCTCACCGACGTACCGGCCGACGTCACCCTCTCGTGCGAGGAGGTCTTCGGGCCCGTCCTCACCGTGCAGAAGGTCGACGGGGAGGCCGCCGCCTTCGCCGCCGCCAACGACTCCAAGTACGGCCTCCAGGCAGGTGTGTTCACGCACGACCTGCAGACCGCCTTCCGGGCCCACCGTGCCCTCGAGGTCGGCGGCGTCGTCATCGGCGACGTGCCTTCCTACCGCGCCGACCAGATGCCGTACGGCGGCGCCAAGCAGTCCGGTGTGGGCCGTGAGGGCGTGAAGTTCGCGATGGACGACTACACCTACGAGCGGGTGATGGTCCTCACCGGCCTCGCTCTCTGAGCTCTCTGAGCTATCTGAGACCGTTCGGGATCTGCTCTAGCTTGTGACAATCGTTTTCAGCTAGACTGGGTCCGTATCCCGGGATGAAAAGGGGCCCGGCACCGATGCCTTCCGGTGCCGGGCCCCTTCTTTACGTCGGCCTCTTCCGGACCCTCAACCGGAGAAGCCGACGTGCGCGAGCCGCACCGGGCCGCGCAGTCTGAGGTGGACGTCGCGGACGCCCTCGGCGATGATCTCGGCGCGCTGCGTCGAGTAGTCGTACGGGCTCGCATCCGGCGCCTTCGACGTCAGCACGGCGAGCACCGCGCCCCCGTCCAGCGAGACCTCGACCACGCCGTCGCCGGACACGGTGGCCGTCACCGCCGTGACGCCGCCTTCGAAGTCGCAGTCGCGGTAGATCAGTTCGCCCGACCTGCCCTGGGCGGGCGTCACCGCGTCGCCCGACGCCTTCGTGCGGTCGACGATCGCCACGCCGCTCTGCTCGTCGAAATCGGCCGCGTCCAGGCCGCGGCGCAGGACCGGGCGCGGTGCGGCCGCCTCGCCGTCCAGGAGCACGGTCGTGCGCAGGCGGATGTCCTCGCTGGAGGCGCCGGCCAGGATCTCGTACGGGCCCGGCTCACGGCGCCAGGCGCCCCGCGCCACGTCCCAGAAGTCGAAGGACGACAAGGGGACTTCGAAGGTCAGGGTCGACTGCTCGCCGGGCTCCAGCCGCACCCGGCTGTGGGCCACCAACTCCCGCCGCGGGCGCGGCACCGTCGGTTCCACGGCGCGCGTGTAGAGCTGGGCGACCTCGTCGGACGTCACGTCCCCGGTGTTGGTGACCGTGAAGGAGACGTGCAGCGCGTCGTCCGCCACGCGGGTCTCCAGGTCGGCGTAGGAGAAGGCCGCGTACGACAGGCCGTGGCCGAACGGGAACAGCGGGGTCCCCTCGAAGTACAGGTAGGTCTGACGGCCGCCGATCACGTCGTAGTCGAGGAGGTCGGGCAGGTCGGCGTCGTCGGCGTACCAGGTCTGCGGGAGGCGGCCGGCGGGGGAGACGTCGCCGGCCAGGACGCGGGTGAGGGCGGTACCGGCCGCCTGGCCGCCGTGGGACGTCCACAGGATCGCCGGGAGGGCGGCCGGGTCGACGGCGTAGGGGTACGCCGACACCAGCGCCAGCACCGTGTTCGGGTTGGCCGCGCGGGCGGCGCGCAACAGGCGCTCCTGGTGCGCGGGGAGGGCCAGCGTCGTGCGGTCCTCGGTCTCACGGCCGTTGATGTGCGGGTCGTTGCCCGCGACCACCAGGACCACGTCCGCCTGCGAGGTGACCCTGGTCACTGCGTCTTCGCCGCTTTCGACGACGATGAGCTCGAAGATTTCCGGATTCGCTTCGGCAACCCTCACGCCGTCGGCGGCGACTGAGACGTGGCGACCCGTGCCGACATGGCGGAGGAGGTGTCCGTTCTCGTGGGGTTCCAGGCGGAATGTCTCCTGGACGACCCAGCCTCCGGGCTGGTCGGCGGAGGCGCGGACACAGCCGTCCTCGGCGACCGACAGATAGCGGCCGTCGGGGGCCCGCAGGGTCAGCACGCCCTCGCCCCAGTCGACGAGCGCGAACTCGGTGCCGGTCGGGTCGGTGGTCAGCGGCGGCAGATCCGTACGGCCGGCGAGCAGGGCCGGGTCGAGGGCGCCCTCGGCGCCGCGTACCTCGTCGTCGGCGTCCGCCTCGGGGACGTGCAGGAAGGCTCCGGCCGACGTCTTCAGCAGGATGCGGTCGACGCCCTCCGCGAAGTCCACCCGGTCCGCACCGAACCGCTCGTACAGGCCCTCCAGCGGGGTGCAGCGGTGGATGAGCGTGCCGCTGTACCAGTCGCGCTTGCACTCGTCGGCGAGCAGACCGACCACGGCGAGCCGGGTGTCCGGCGCGAGCGGCAGCAGGCCGCCGCTGTTCTTGAGCAGGACGACCGACTGCTCGGCGGCCTCCTGGGCGAGGGCGCGGTGGGCCGGGGTGTCGAAGTCCTTGGTGAGCGCATGCGGGTCGTACTCCGGGTCGAACTCGCCGAGGCGGAAGCGGACCGAGAGCTGGCGGCGCACCGCCGTGTCGATGTCCGACTCGGTCAGCAGGCCCTGGTCGAGGGCGCCGCGGATCCGTGCGGTGATCTTCGAGCTGTCGGTGCCGTGGTCGGTGAAGCTGTCGACGCCGGCGAGGATCGAGGCCGCCGTGGCCTCCTCGTGGGTGTCGAAGTAGTGCTCGGAATCGACCAGGTTGGAGGGTGCGCCCGCGTCCGAGCAGACCAGCAGGTCCTCGTCGGTCCAGGCGCGCAGGTGCTCGCGCAGATACGGCGAGACGTGGTTGGGGCGGCCGTTGACCAGGTTGTACGCCGGCATCACCCCGGCCGTCGCGCCCGCCTCGACCGTCTCGCGGAAGGCACGCAGGTCGTACTCGTGCAGGACGCGCGGGCGCACCGAGGAGGACGTGACGTCGCGGCCCGTCTCGTTGTTGTGGGCCAGCCAGTGCTTGAGGACGGGCGCGGTGCGCCAGTACGTGGGGTGGTCGCCGCGCAGGCCGCGGGTGTACGCGGTGGCGATGGCCGAGGTGAGCTTCGGGTCCTCCGAGTAGCCCTCCTCGTTGCGGCCCCACAGGGGGTGGCGCAGGAGGTTGACGGTGGGGGCCCAGACGTTCAGGCCCACGCGGTCGTCGCGGGCACGCATCGCACGGGTCTCCTTGGAGACGGCGTCGCCGACCCGTCGTACCAGGTCCGTGTTCCAGGTCGCGCCAAGGCCGACGGCCTGGGGAAACACGGTGGCCGGGCCCATCCAGGCCACGCCGTGCAGCGCTTCCTGCCCGGTGCGGAATTCGTCGATGCCGAGCCGCTCGACGGCCGGTGCGAACTGGTGCAGGAAGCCGATCTTCTCGTCGAGCGTGAGCCGCGACAGAAGGTCGTCGATGCGCTTCGCGAACGGCAGTCGCTGATCGCGGAAAGGCGGCGTAGGCGGCGTTTGTGCGGTCACGTGGGGTTCCCCTTGCGGTGGAGCGGCGAGACGCTTTCGAAGCGCTTCGATGCTCATTCGATCCGGGGGTGGGTGTCAAGACACCCCGGCGCAACAACTCCGACGCCTGACCGTTATTTCAAGCCCTGTAAGAGAGCGTTCCGACCCCCGCACCTCGGAGGAATCTTGGAAGCGACCCTTGTGCGCCCCCATGCCTTCACTTAACCTCGCAGCAACATCGAAGCGCTTCGACTACGAGGCTCGCCCACTTCAGGGGTGTACGTCCTCGGCCGTGGCCGGAGCACCGCTTCAGCTCAGCCAGATCCACTTAAGACACCGCAGCCGACGGCCCACCGCCGGGTGTCCAGGTGCGCCATGAAGGGTTGACGCAATGACGCCGAATGCCGCCTCCGCCTCCTCCGGACCCAGCCGGAGAAGCTTCCTCGCCTCTACGGCGGTCGCCACCGCAGCGGTGGCGGGAGGGATGCCGCTGCTCTCCGCCTGCGGCGGTTCGGACAGCGGGTCGCGAGACGGCACCACGTCGGGCAAGGACGCGAAGAAGATCCTTCCGGCGTACGTGGCCAGCAATGTGGTGACGCCGGACATCCCGTCGAAGAACGGCTCGTCGCTCGGCTTCACCAGCAAGCTGGACCTGGCGGACCTGAAGACCTCGGTCCCGAAGAAGCTCGGCAAGGGCGGCAAGGTCACCATCATGTCGCCGTTCTGGGGCTCGCCGCCCAAGGGCGACAACCCCTACTACACGGGGATGAACGACCTGATCGGCGTCGACGTCCGGTGGCAGAACCAGGACGGCAACACCTACGACCAGAAACTCGGCGCGGTCCTCGCTTCCAGTGAAATCCCGGACATGGTGGTGATCCCCGGCTGGAACATGGGCGGCAAGATACCCAGCGCCATCATCGGCAAGTTCGCCGACCTGGGGCCCTACCTCTCCGGTGACGCGGTCAAGGAGTACCCGAACCTCGCGGCGATCCCGACGGACGCCTGGCAGCGGTCCATTTTCGGCGGCGCGCTGCGCGCCCTGCCGATGCCGGCCTCGTACGTCCCGAACATCGTGCCCTGCTACCGCAAGGACATCTTCGACAAAGAGGGCTACGAAGTCCCCAGGTCCGCCGACGAGTTCCTGGCCCTGTGCAAGGAGATCACCAACGCCAAGGCCAAGCGGTGGGCGTGCGGTGACATGAAGTGGACCGCCTTCAACTCCTTCGGCTCTCTCGGCGGTGGAGAGAAGGCGCTCGCCTGGAACGTGGTCGACGGCAAGCTGATCAACCGCCTCGAGACCGAGGAGTTCCTCGAGGCGCTGGAGTGGACCCGCAAGCTGTTCGCCGCCGGGGTCGTCCACCCCGACTTCGAGCTGGGCAAGAGCCAGGCCACCGACCCGGCCCCCAAGTTCGCCGCCGGTGAGTTCCTGATCTGGAACAACGACAGCTCCAACTGGTACGGCCAGACCGCCTCCCAGGCCACCCAGAACCCCGACTTCGAGATCTGGGGCATGGACATCTTCGGCCACGACGGCGGCGACCCGGTCCTGTGGGCCACGAACCCGGCCAACATCTTCGCCTTCGTCAGCAAGAAGGCCTCCGAGTCCGTGATCCGCGACGCGCTGGCCGTCGCCAATGTCACCGCGGCGCCGTACGGCACCCAGGAGTACATGTTCACCAACTACGGCGTCGAGGGCACCCACTACACGGTCAAGGACGGTGTCCCCGTCAAGAACGACAAGGGCAACAACGAGGTTCTCAACGCCTTCGTGATGGTCGCGAGCCCCGCCTCCACCATCGCCCACCCGGACTTCCCGGACGTCGCCAGGGGCCGGGTCGAGTGGCAGCAGCGGATGGGCGCCTTCACCAAGAAGACCGCCTTCTACGGCATGCAGATCACCGAGCCCGCCCGCTACACCAACCTCACCAACGACCTGGAGCAGCTCGAGGACGACGTCGTCCGCGGCCGCAAGAAGATCAGCGACGTGCAGCAGTTCGCCTCCGAGTGGAAGAGCAAGGGCGGCGACAAGCTGCGCGACTGGTACCAGAAGATCCTCGACGAGAACGGCAGCGCGGCCAACTGATCCGGGGTTGAGGCAAGGAGAACGCCGTGTCCCACAGCACGGTGCCTCGGAGCAGTGCCGAGGCGAAGACGAAGACCCAGCGTGAAGAGACCCCGGTGGCGTCCGACGGCGCCACCGGGCCGGCGGGGAAGCACCCATCGGGCAAACTGAGCCTCAAGGTCAGGTTCAGACGCGACCGGCTGCTGCTGGTGATGACACTGCCGGCCGTCCTGCTGATCCTGCTCTTCAACTACCTGCCGATCCTCGGCAACGTCGTCGCGTTCCAGGAGTACGACCCCTACATCAGCGACAACGGCATCGTCTCCATCCTGAACAGCCCCTTCGTGGGTCTGGAGAACTTCCAGCGGATCTTCGAGGACTCGGCCTTCTGGAACGCGGTCGAGAACACACTGGTGCTGTTCTTCCTCCAGATCGTGCTGTTCTTCCCGATCCCGATCCTGCTCGCGCTGCTCATCAACAGCGTGGTCAGGCCCCGGGTGCGGGCGGTCGCGCAGGCCGTGCTGTACCTGCCGCACTTTTTCTCCTGGGTGCTGGTCATCGCCGTGTTCCAGCAGCTGTTCGGCGGTGCCGGGCTGCTGTCGCAACTGCTGCGCGAGAACGGCTACGACGGCCTCAACATCATGACCAACCCGGACACCTTCCCGCTGCTGATCACCGCACAGAGCGTGTGGAAGGACGCCGGCTGGGGGATCATCGTCTTCCTCGCCGCGCTCGCCTCGGTGAGCCCGGACCTGTACGAGGCCGCGGCCATGGACGGTGCGAGCCGCTGGCGCCGGATGTGGCACGTCACGTTGCCCGCACTGCGGCCGGTGATCGCCCTGCTCCTGGTGCTGCGTGTCGGTGACGCGCTGACGGTCGGGTTCGAGCAGATCCTTCTGCAACGCGACGCCGTCGGACCCGGGGCGGGGGAGGTCCTCGACACCTTCGTGTGGTGGAACGGCGTGCGGAACCAGGACTTCAGCTATGCGGCCGCCGCCGGCCTGATCAAGGGCGTCGTGAGCCTCGGACTGGTCCTCGTCGCGAACAAGGTGGCCCATCTCATGGGCGAGCAGGGGGTGTACAAGAAGTGACCGCCGTCATCGACAAACCGGTGAGCGAACCGCGCTGGTGGCAGGCCCCGCCCCGGCCGAGCTGGGAGGAGAAGCCGTCCAAGGCCGGCCTCACGGGCAAGGGCCTCGCGCTGACGCTGGCCTGTCTCGGGGTGCTCTTCCCGCTGTGGATCGTCCTCGTGACGAGCCTGTCGTCGCGCAAGACCATCGACGAGGCCGGCGGTCTGGTGATGGTGCCCAACGGGATCACCTTCATCGCCTACAAGGAGCTGCTGAGCGGCGGCCAGGTCACCCGCGCCACGATCATCAGCCTCCTCGTCACCCTGATCGGCACGCTGTTCTCGATGGCCGTGTCCGTGATGTGTGCCTACGGGCTGTCCCGGAGCGGGTCGCTGGGGCATCGCTGGATTCTGATGACGCTGCTGGCGACGATGTTCTTCAGCGCCGGGCTCATTCCCACGTATCTGCTGGTGCAGACACTGGGGCTGACGGACTCCTATCTGGCGCTGATCCTGCCCAGTGCGGTGAGCGTGTTCAACATCCTTGTGCTGCGCGGGTTCTTCATGGGGATCTCGCAGGAACTCGTCGACAGTGCGCGCATTGACGGAGCCGGTGACTTCCGGATTCTGTGGCAGATCGTCATGCCGCTGTCCCGGGCGGTGATCGCGGTGATCACGCTGTTCTATGCCGTCGGGTACTGGAGCGCCTGGTTCAACGCGTCGCTCTATCTGAACGACCAGGACATGATGCCGCTGCAGAACGTCATGATCCAGCTGGTGCAGAAGCAAGAGGCCCCGGTGGGACTGGGGCAGGCCATCAAGACCGGAGAGCTCTCCGGGCTGGCTGTGCAGATGGCCGTGATGGTCATGGCTCTGCTGCCGGTTGCTGTGCTTTCCCCCTTCGTCCAGAAGCACTTCAAGAAGGGCATGCTCACGGGGGCGGTCAAGGGCTGACGCCCTCGCACGAGGTCTCGCCGTAGGACCACGGTTGTTTGCTGTCTGCGGCTTCGTCGTGGTTGGTCGCGCCCACGCGGCGGAGCCGCAAATCGAAACAGCCCCGCGCCCCTAGGCAGGTTTCCCCACTCTTTCTCGTAGAACGAGGTATGTGTCATGCACGCGTCCCGCCTGAGCAGACGTGCCGTTCTCGCCGGGACCGCGGCCGCCGCCGCGCTCACCGGCCTTCCGTCCCTCGCGGGGCGGGCGTCCGCCGCGGAGCCCGTTGCCGCCGCCGGCCAGGCGTACCGCTGGCGCACCGCCGTCATGGGTGGCACCGGCTTCATCACCGGTGTTCTCTTTCACCCTTCCGTCCGCGGCCTCGCCTACGCCCGTACCGACATCGGTGGCGCCTACCGCTGGGACGACCGCACCGCGAACTGGGTCCCGCTGACCGATCACCTCGGCTGGGACGACTGGAACCTCCTCGGCGTCGAGGCGATGGCCGTCGACCCCGCCCACCCCGACCGCGTCTACCTCGCCCTCGGCACCTACGCCCAGTCCTGGGCGACCAACGGTGCCGTCCTGCGCTCCGACGACCGCGGCGCCAGCTGGGCCCGGACCGACCTCACCGTGAAGCTCGGCGGCAATGAGGACGGCCGGGGTGCGGGTGAGCGGCTGCTCGTCGATCCGCGGGACAGCAACACGCTGTGGCTGGGCACCCGGCACGACGGGCTGCTCAAGTCGACCGACCGGGGCGCCACTTGGGCAGCCGTGACCGGATTCCCGGGTTCCGCGAGCGCCACCGGCCAGGGCGTCACCCTCCTCGTCGCCGCCGGGCGCACCCTCTACGCCGGCTGGGGCGACGGTGACGGCACGTCGGGTACCAAGAACCTGTACCGGACCAGCAACGGCACGACCTGGGAAGCCGTCCCCGGCCAGCCCTCCGGCACCGCCGCCAAGGTCCCGATCCGCGCCGCCTACGACCGGGGCACCAGCCACCTGTACGTGACGTACGCCAACGCACCGGGCCCCAACGGCCAGTCCGACGGCAGCGTGCACAAGCTGTGCACCCTCAACGGCAAGTGGACCGAGGTCACGCCCGTGAAGCCCGGCGGCACCACGGCCGACGGGTCGGCCGACACCTTCGGGTACGGCGGCGTCGCCGTCGACGCACGCCGCCCCGGCACGCTCGTCGTCTCCACCAACAACCGCTGGGCGGCCGTCGACACGGTGTTCCGCAGCACCGACGGCGGCCGCACCTGGACGTCCCTGAAGGACACGGCCGTCCTCGATGTCTCCGAGACCCCCTACCTCAAGTGGGGCCAGGACAAGCCGAAGTTCGGCTGGTGGATCCAGGCCCTCGCCCTCGACCCGTACGACTCCCGGCACATCGTCTACGGCACCGGCGCCACTCTCTACGGCACCCGGGACCTGAAGAACTGGGCCCCGCAGATCCGCGGCCTGGAGGAGACGTCCGTGCGCCAGCTGATCTCGCCCCCGGTCGGGGAGGCGCATCTGATCAGCGGCAACGGGGACATCGGCGTGATGTACCACGAGTCGCTCACCGCATCGCCCTCGCGCGGCATGGCGTCGAACCCCGTGTTCGGGTCGGCGACGGGGCTCGCCCAGGCCGCGGCCAAGCCGGCGTACGTCGTCCGGGCCGGCTGGGGCGACAACGGCAACGGCGCCTACTCGGGCGACGGCGGGCAGACCTGGGCGCCCTTCAAGGCCCAGCCCACTATCGCCAAGGACGCACCCGGGCCGATCGCCACCAACGCCGACGGCAGCGTGCTGCTCTGGGCCTTCGTGCACTGGGACGGCACGAAGTACCCCGCCCACCGCTCCGCGGACAACGGTGCCACCTGGTCCGAGATCTCCTCCTTCCCGAAGGGCGCCACGCCGGTCGCCGACCCGGCCGACCCGACGCTCTTCTACGCGTACGACACCGACACAGGAACGCTACTGGCCAGCACTGACAGTGGCCGTACCTTCACGGCCCGTGCGACCGGGTTGCCCTCCGGGGAAAGCCAGTTCGAGCTGGTCGCGGCGCCCGGGCGCTCCGGTGACCTGTGGCTGAGCACGAAGGGGAACGGCCTCTACCGGTCCACCGACGGCGGCGGGGCCTTCACCAAGGTCGACAGCTGCTGGGCCTCGCACACCCTCGGCTTCGGCAAGGCCGCCGACGGCGCCGACTACCCGGCGATCTACATGGTCGGCTCCACCGAGACGATCACCGCCATCCACCGCTCGGACGACGAGGCGAAGACCTGGGTGCGGATCAACGACGACCAGCACCAGTGGGGCTGGACCGGCGAGACGATCACCGGCGACCCGCGCGTCCACGGCCGCGTCTACGTCGCCACCAACGGGCGCGGTGTCCAGTACGGGGACCTGGTGTGATGCCGGAGTCACAGCGGCCGACGCTCGCCGACGCCACCCGCGGCCGCCTCCTCTTCGGCGGCGACTACAACCCCGAGCAGTGGCCCGAGGAGACCTGGCACGAGGATTTCCGGCTGATGAAGGAGGCCGGGGTCAACTCGGTCACCCTCGGCGTCTTCTCCTGGGCGAAGCTCGAACCCCGGCCGGGGGCACGGAACTTCGGCTGGCTGGACCGGCTGATGGACCTCATGCACGAGAGCGGCATCGGCGTCGTCCTCGCCACTCCGACCTCCTCGCCCCCGCCCTGGATGGGGCGGCTGCACCCCGAGACGCTCCCGCGCGACGAGGACGGCCGTACCGAGTGGTGGGGCGGCCGGCAGCACTTCTCGCACTCCAGCGCCACCTACCGGCGCTACGCCGCCGCCATTACCGAGGACCTCGCCGCCCGCTACGGCAGCCACCCGGCCCTGCGGATGTGGCACATCAACAACGAGTACTGCACCTACGACTGGGGCGACGAGGCCGAGGCCGCCTTCCGTCGCTGGCTCCAGGAGAAGTACGGCACGCTCCACGCCCTCAACGAGGCCTGGGGGACCGCCTTCTGGAGTCAGGGCTACGGCGACTGGGACGAGGTCCTGCCGCCGCGCCGGGCGCACTACATGAAGAATCCGACCCAGGTCCTGGACTTCAAGCGGTTCACGTCCGACGCGCTGCTGGAGTGCTACCTGGCCGAGCGCGACATCGTCGCCCGGCACACCCCGCACATCCCGGTGACGACCAACTTCATGCCGTTCTGGCAGGGGCAGGACGCGTGGGTCTGGGCCGAGCGGGAGGACGTCGTCTCCGTCGACATCTATCCGGATCCGCGTGATCCGTTCGGCGGGCAGTACGGGGCGCTGGTCCATGACATGACGCGCTCGCAGGCCCGCGGCGGCCCCTGGACGGTCATGGAGCAGGCCGCCGGGCCGGTCAACTGGCGCGGGGTCAATCACCCCAAGCCGGCCGGCCTGGGCCGCCTCTGGTCCCTCCAGGCCGTGGCCCGCGGCGCCGACGCCGTCTGCTACTTCCAGTGGCGGCAGTCCCGGCAGGGCGCGGAGAAGTTCCACTCCGGCATGGTCAGCCACGCCGGGGAGCACGGCCGTACCTTCCAGGAGGTCAGGCGGATCGGCGCCGAACTCGCCCTGCTCAGCGAGAAGGTGGCGGACACCCGGGTCGCGGCCGCCGAGGTCGCCGTACTCCTCGACTGGAACGCCTGGTGGGCGAGCCAGCAGGAGGGGCGGCCGTCCTCCGAGGTCGACTACCCGCAGGTCGTCCGCGCCTGGCATCGCGCCCTCTGGGAGGCGCACACCGTCGCGGACTTCGCTCACCCCGAGCACGACCTGTCCGCGTACAAGCTGGTCGTCGTCCCGCAGCTGTACCTGGTGACGGACACGGCCATCGACCGCCTCGTCGCCTACGTCGAGGGCGGCGGCACCCTCGTCGCCGGCTTCCAGACCGGCGTCGCCGACGAGGACGACCGGGTGCGGGCGGGCGGTATGGACGCCCGTCTTCGCGATCTCTTCGGCATCCGCGTCCTGCACGAGTGGTGGCCGCTCGACGCGGGCGAGAAGGCCGACGTCGAGGGCTTCCACGGCACCCTGTGGTCCGAGGAGATCGAGGCGGCGGACGACGTGGACGCCGTGATCCCCTACAAGGGCGGCGAGCTGGACGGGCTCCCCGCGGTCCTGCGCAAGGGCCGCGCCTGGTACGTCTCCACCCTTCCCGAGCCGCACACCCTGCGCACCCTGCTCGCCGACATCGCCGCCGGCGCGGGCGTACGGCCGACCCTCACCGGGCTCCCGGCCGGGGTGGAGGCGGTCCGCCGGGGCGGGCTGCTGTTCCTGCTCAACCACGGGCGCGACGGCGTCACGGTGCCCGTGCCCGGCCGCCACCGCGACCTGCTGACCGGCACGGATGTCACCGACGCGGTGGAGCTGGGCCGATACGGGGTGGCCGTACTGGAGGCCGCCTCATGAGCGGACCCGTACACGGCACCTGGGAGCCCGCCCCCGCCGCCCGCTGGGAGGACGCCTACCTGAGCGGGAACGGCCGACACGGCGTCATGGTGTGCGGAGATCCGAACGCCGACCGGGTCATCGTCAACCACCACACCCTGGTCCGCCCCAACGGCAGCGAACACGCCCGTCCACCCGCCCTCGCCGCCGAACTCCCGCAGCTCCAGGACCGGTTGCTCGCCGGAGACGTCACGGCGGCCGAGCGCTTCACCGACGGGCGGGAGCTGCAGTGGGTGCAGCCCTTCCATCCCGCCTTCCAGATACGGCTGCGCCGTGCGGTCGCCGAAGAGCGCGAGGACTACCGTCGCGAGGTCGACTTCGCCACCGGCGTCTGCACAGCCATACGGGGCGGCTGGCGGAGCCAGGTCTTCGTCTCGCGCGCCGACGACGTCATCGTCCAGTACGTCACCGAGCCCGGCCTCACCACCGACGTGACCCTGGACCCTCAACTGCCTGGCGCCCCCTACAACTTGGCGGTCGGACACAGCGCCATCCTCACCCCCGACGGCGCACTCCTCACCCTCCGCGTCCGCTACCCCGGCAGCGACCGCGCGTACACAGGTGTCACGCTCGCCCTGGTCACCGGCGGCAGTACCCGCACCTCCCTGCCCGGCATGCGCATCGAGGGCGCCCGCTCGCTGCTCCTCCTCACCCGGGTCCAGCGCCACACCGGTGAGCTGGACGCCCTCGCCGAGGCGCGAGCGCTGCGTGCCCTGCTCCCCGACGGCGACGAGGACCCGTACGACCGCCTCCTGGCCCGCCACACCGACCTGCACCGCCCGGCCTACCTCCGCGCAGGCCTCGACCTCGGCGCCGACGACGCCGAACGTGCGCTCCCCGGATCGGAGCTGGTCAGCCATCCCAAGAGCCCCGCCCTTCTGGAACGCCTCTTCGCAGCCGGCCGCTACCACCTCCTCTCCGCCGCCGGAATGCTGCCGCCCCGGCTCACCGGCCTGTGGACCGGCGACTGGAACACGGCCTGGTCGGGCGCGTTCACCACCGACGCCAACGTCAACCTCCAGACCGCATCGGCAGCGGCGGCCGCGCTCCCGGAGGTCACGGAGGCCCACGCCGCCCTCATCCACGGCCAGTTGGACCACTGGCGCGACAACGCCCGCACGATCTTCGGCACCCGCGGCGTCGTCGCCCCCGCCCACACCGACGGCGAGTCCGGGCACATCTACCACTTCAACCGCGAATACCCCCTGCACCTGTGGACCGCCGGCGCCGACTGGCTCCTCAAGCCCCTCGTCGACCACGACGACACACGCGGCGACCGCGACCCCCGCACCGCCGCCGTCCTCGCCGAAGTCGCCCTGTTCTACGAGGACTTCCTCACCCGGACCGACAACGACGGCTACCTGGTCGTCGTCCCCTCCTACTCACCCGAGAACCGCCCGGCGAACGCGAGCTGGGGCACTCTCAACGCCGCGATGGACCTCTCGGCGGCCCGGCATGCGCTGCTCACGGCCGCCGAGTACCACCCGGACACCCCGGAGGCCGACAGCTGGCGCGCCCTCGCCGACCGCCTCCCGCAGCACCGGATCAACGCTGACGGCGCCCTCGCCGAATGGGCCTGGCCCGGCCTGGAGGACACCTACGACCACCGCCACCTCAGCCACCTCTACGGCGTCTGGCCGCTCGACGAGATCACCCCGTACGACACCCCCGGCCTCGCCGCGGCCGCCCACCGCGCCCTCGAACTGCGCGGCGCCGAGAACGACTCCGCGCACGGCCACCTCCACCACGCCCTCATCGCCGCCCGCCTCAGGGACGGCGACCGGGTCGCCCACGCCTTCGACCAGGTGCTGGGCGGCGACTTCTTCCACGCCTCCCTGATGAGCGCCCACTACCCGAACCGCCACGTCTACAACGCGGATGCCGCACACACCCTGCCCGCCGTACTGATCGAGATGCTCGTGCAGTCGACCCCGCACCGACTGGTCCTGCTGCCGGCCCTTCCCCCCACCTTCCGGGAGGGCCGGCTCCGGGGCGTACGCACACGGTTCGGCGCCGAGGTCGACCTGACCTGGACGCCCGAGGGAGCCACGGCCGTCCTGAAGCCGTCGCGCTCCCTCCGTATCGAACTCCGGACTTCCTCCGGCGACGCGCAATCGCTCGACCTCGTCGCCGGAGAAGACCACGTCCTCACGTCGGGGACGTGGTAACTCCCCCCGCATTTCCCCCCACCCATGGAAGGGACACCATGGCAAAGAACGCACTTCGCAAGATCACCATGGCCGTGCTGGCCCCGGCGATGGCCATCGGCGCCACCGTCGGTCTCGCCTCCGCCCCCGCCTCGGCCGCGGTCTGGAACTCCTGCGACCAGTGGGGCAACACGAGCCTGAACGGCTACACGCTCTACAACAACATCTGGGGCTCCGGCGCCGGCAGCCAGTGCATATGGGCCAACTCCGGCACCAACTGGGGTGTCTGGGCCAACCACCCCAACACCGGCGGCATCAAGTCCTACCCCAACTCCAAGAAGGTGATCAACAAGACGATCGCCTCCCTCGGCTCGCTCACCAGCAACTACAACGTGACCGTCCCGTCGTCGGGCGCGTACAACACGTCGTACGACATCTGGGACACCGACTACGACTACGAGATCATGCTGTGGGTCAACTACAACGGAGCCGTCGGCCCGCTCGGCACCTCGCAGGGCAACGTCACGCTCGGCGGCCACACCTGGACCGTCTACAAGGGCACCAACGGCGTGAACGAGGTCTTCTCGTTCCTGCGGACGTCCGACTCCTCCTCCGGCACCGTGAACATCAAGCCGATCCTCAGCTGGATCGCGGGCAAGGGCTGGATGTCCAGCAACGAGACGATCGGTGACGTCCAGTTCGGCTACGAGATCACCTCGTCGTCCGGCGGTCTGGACTTCACCACCAACAACCTGACGGTCAGCAGCAGCTGACGCGTCATCGGGGCCGGGGTCGGTCCGCGTCCGTTCTCAGGCGCGGTCGACCTCGGCCCGCAGTGCGTTGTAGTCGGCGAAGGCGGACTCCACGGCGTCGCGGGTCAGGCCGTAGCGGGCCAGGTCGTAGCGGTGCGGGCGGCTGCCCTTCGGGCGGGCGACGGCCCCAGGGAGCCGGGCGGCGTCGGCGTCGGTCCAGCGCGCGCCGACCGCATCGTAGAGCTTGGGCGCGCCCGTGGCCGGCTCGGCGGCGAGCCAGGCGTACGGGGCGTCGACCAGGGCGTGGGGCGGGATGGCGGCGCGGGCCGCGAGGCCGCGGGTCATGGCGTGGCTCAGCAGGCCGAGCCAGAGGGCGCCGATGCGGTGCAGGTCGAGGGGGCGGGTGCTGACGGCCATGCCGTGCTCGATGAGGCTGCAGAAGGAGGCCACGACGGTCACCGGGTCGCGGTGGCACCACACGATCGTGGCGTCCGGGAACACCGTGCGCAGCGCGTCGAGATTGCCCAGGTGCATGGGGGACTTGAGGATCCAGCGGCGGCGCGGACGGCCGTACTGCAGGACCTGGAACACCTGCTTGAGATACCGGTAGTCGTCGACGAAGTCCCGCTCGCGGTACCACGCCTCGTACTCGGGCATCAGCGCCTGCGACAGCGGCATCAGGGCGTGCGGCAGCGCGAAGGTGCACTCCTCCGGGCCCTCGGCGGCCATCGCGTGGATGTCGCGGAAGCGCGGCGCGAACAGATTGGTGCCCTGGACCAGACGACGCCCCGCCGTGACGGCCTTACGACGCTGTCGAGGCGGCAACTCCAGGTCGGGCGTGAGCAGTTCCCACAGCAGCGGGCCTCGGTGCTCGGCGGAGAGCGACAGGACGGCGTGCGTGACCGTGGTCGCGGTGCGCGGCAGGCCCACGACGAACACCGGCTTCTCGATCGGCTCGCGCTCGATCCCGGGATGCTCGGCGATCAACCGCCGCACGCGGGCCCGGTTGGTGAGGTGCCGGCGCACGAAGACCTGAGCGGACTGCCAGCCGACCGGGGTCAGGTTCTCGGCCTTCGCCCACCAGCCCAGCAGCGAACGGAAGTCGTCGACGAACTGCCGGTCTCCCGGCGTCTCCCCGGCCTCCACCGCGATCCGGTCGAAGATCCGCTGGTGCCCATGACGGGAGCCGAGAGTCGGACGCAGCAGCACATTGGCCAGGGTGAGGGCTATCGGAGACGAGGACACGCGGCGACTCTATCCCGCCGAACTTGCTTGTGGGGCAAGGAAGTTCGGCGCGCATCAGGGCAAGAGAGCTGAATGGGCGATCGAGGGGGTGACCGGAAGACCTCCACCCCCCGGCCACCCCCCACCGACACGGCTACTCCGCTACAGGCAGCCGTGCCCCGTCCCGCAAGAACAGCGGGATGCGGTCCAGCGGGGCGTCGACCGTCACGGTCGTACCGCCCTCGTACGTCTCCCCGGTCCACGCGTCCGTCCAGGCCGCGCCCGCCGGGAGATACGTCGTGCGGGCCGTCGCGCCCGCCGTCAGCACCGGGGCGACCAGCAGGTCGCGGCCGAACAGGTAGGCGTCGTCGACCGACCAGGCCGCCTGGTCCTCGGGGAACTCCAGGAACAGCGGGCGCATCACCGGCAGGCCCTCCTCATGGGCCTCGCGCATGACCTCGAGGACATACGGCTTCAGGCGCTCGCGCAGCCGCAGGTACTGCTCCAGGATCGCGCCGGCCTCCTCGCCGTACGACCACACCTCGTTCGGGCCGCCGGTCATCTGCGGGCCGAGCGGCATGCCCGGGTCGCGGAAGCCGTGCAGGCGCATCAGCGGGGACAGCGCGCCGAACTGGAACCAGCGGACCATCACCTCGCGGTACGCCGGGTCGTCCGGGTCGCCGCCGTGGAAGCCGCCGATGTCGGTGTTCCACCAGGGGATGCCGGACAGCGCGGTGTTGAGGCCGGCGGCGATCTGGCGGCGCAGGGTCGGGAAGTCGGTGCCGATGTCGCCGGACCACAGGGCGGCGCCGTAGCGCTGGCTGCCCGCCCACGCCGAGCGGTTGAGGGTGATGATCTCGTCCTCGCCGGTCGCGCGCAGGCCCTCGTAGAAGGTGCGGGCGTTCTCGGCCGGGTAGATGTTGCCGACCTCCAGGCCCGGGCCCGTCCAGTAGCGCAGGTTCTCCTGGAAGCCCGGCTTCAGCTCCGGCTCGCAGGCGTCCAGCCAGAAGGCCGTGATGCCGTACCGGTCGAGGTAGTTCTGCTTGACCTTGGACCACACGAACTCCCGGGCGTCCGGGTTGGTGGCGTCGTAGAAGGCCACCTGGACCGTCGACGCCACCTCCTTGTCGGGCCAGTCGGCGTGCGCCATCGGGCCGTACTGGGTGCCGATGAAGTAACCGCGCTGCTCCATGACCGGGTGGTTCTCGGAGAGGGGGGAGACCGACGGCCAGACGGACACGACGAGTTTGATGCCGAGCTCGTCCAGCTCGCGCACCATCGCCGCCGGGTCCGGCCACTCCTTCGGGTCGAACTTCCACTCGCCCAGGTGGGTCCAGTGGAAGAAGTCGCAGACGATGACGTCGATGGGCAGGCCGCGGCGCTTGTACTCCCGCGCCACCGCCATGAGCTCGTCCTGGGTGCGGTAGCGCAGCTTGCACTGCCAGAAACCCGCCGCCCACTCGGGCAGCATCGGCGTACGGCCCGTCACCGCGCTGTAGCGGCGCTGGCCGTCGGCCGGGGTGCCCGCGGTGATCCAGTAGTCGATCTGGCGGGCGGAGTCGGCCACCCACCGGGTGCCGTTGTGCGCGAGCTCCACGCGGCCGATCGCCGGGTTGTTCCACAGCAGGGTGTAGCCGCGGCTGGAGGACAGAACCGGGATGCCGACCTCGGCGTTGCGCTGGACCAGGTCCAGCACCAGGCCCTTCTGGTCGAACCGGCCGTGCTGGTGCTGGCCGAGGCCGTACAGCTTCTCGTCGTCGTACGCGGCGAAGCGCTGCTCCAGCCGGTGGTAGCCGTTGCCCACGGCGGTGTAGAGCCGCGAGCCCGGCCACCAGAAGTGGGCGCGCTCCTCGGCGAGCACCTCCGTGCCGTCCTCGGTGCGCAGGAAGCGGATCAGGCCCTCGGCGTCGACCTCGACGGTCAGCGCGCCGACGGTCAGCACCCCCAGCCCGTCCTCGATCTTGACGGTCGACTCGGTCGCCGGGGCGGCCTCGACCAGCGCGCCGGGCAGCCCGTCGAGAACCGGACCGCCGAGCCGGGCACGCACCCGGACCGCGTCCGGCCCCCACGGCTCGACGCGCAGGGTCTCCTGACGGCCGCTCCACTCCAGCGCACCGTCCCGCTCACGGAACGTGCCGACGGTCGGGGACGACTGCGCGAGGCTGACCGTGCCTGGCTGGGGCTGGTTTTCGGCAGACTGATTCACGTTTGGCGCTCCTGAAGAGGGCGGCGAGTGCAGACATGGGGGTGCCCTGGAAGGACACGGTGATGGAACGAGGATCAGTTGGTGTTGGCCGGCGCCGGGCCCGTGCTCGCCCGCTGCGTCAACTCGGGTGCGATCAGCACGACTTCGTTGCTGCCGCGCCCGTCGAGCTTGGCCACCAGTTGCTCCACGGCATGTCGGCCCATCTCCTGCGCGGGGATGGAGACGGACGTCAGCCGCACCGAGGCCTGGGTGGCGACCTGGTCGGGGCAGATGCCGACCACCGACACGTCCTCCGGCACGGCACGGCCCTGCTGGCGCAGCAGGGCGAGCAGCGGCTCGACCGCCGACTCGTTCTGCACGACGAACCCCGTGGTGCTCGGGCGCTCGTCGAGGATCCGGGCGAGGGTGACGGCCATCGCGTCGTACCCGCCCTCGCAGGGCCGGTGCAGCAGCCGCATCCCCAGCTCCTGGGAACGCAGCCGCAGTCCGTCCAGCGTGCGCTCGGCGAAACCGGTGTGCCGCTCGTAGACAGCCGGGGCCTCGCCTATGACAGCGATGTCGCGGTGACCCAGCATCGCCAGATGCTCCACGCACAGCGCGCCGGTCGCCTTGAAGTCGAGGTCGACGCAGGTCAGCCCGGAGGTGTCGGCGGGCAGCCCGATCAGCACGGACGGCTGGTCGGTGCCGCGCAGCAGCGGCAGCCGCTCGTCGTCCAGCTGGACGTCCATGAGGATCATCGCGTCGGCCAGCCCGCTGCCGGTGACGCGGCGCACGGCGTCGGGGCCCTCCTCGCCGGTCAGCAGCAGCACGTCGTATCCGTGCGTACGGGCCGTGGTGGCCACCGCGATGGCGATCTCCATCATCACCGGCACATACATGTCGGTGCGCAGCGGGATCATCAGCGCGATGATGTTCGACTTGCTGCTGGCCAGGGCGCGGGCGCCCGCGTTCGGGTGGTAGCCCAGCTCGCGGATGCTCTGCTCGACCCGCTGCCGGGTGGCCCCGGAGATGGACCGCTTGCCGCTGAGGACATAGCTCACCGTGCTCGCCGAGACTCCGGCGTGCTGGGCGACCTCGGCGAGGGTGACCATCCAGCTCTCCAAGCTTTGTGAAGCGCTTCGACAATGCGCGGTGTGAACAGAGGCAGGTGTGAGGGTGCTTCGACAGTAGCTCCACCGCGAGTGGGTGTCCATAGGTTGTCGAAGCGCTTCGACTGTGAGTTTCCCGGCAACGTCGACGCGGGCCTCGGCAGGGGCGCGGATCCTGTCCGGCGCATGCCCGGGGCGGCATTCCGGGGTTCGTGGCCTCCTCCCTACCATGGCCGGCCGTGGGGGGCCATGCAGCGGGGGGACCTCTGGACCGTCCCCCATGCAGCACCGCCGCCCAGTGCCCCCGGCGTTCGCCGGGGGCTCGGCAAGTACTACGTCACCGTCCTGGCCGTGAACGGAAGGGCGCGTCGGCCCCGCTGCGCACACCTCGTCGCGCTCCTGCGAGGGCGACATCGGCTGGAAGGTCCACTCCTTCGTCCGTCGCACCAACACCACCAAGGCCACCCTCGACCTCGACGACTTCACCCAGGCACTCGTACGGCGCAACCTGCTCGGCCACGACAAGTACGTCTCCGGCATCGAGTCCGGCACCGAGGTCTTCAAGGGCACGGGCCGACTGGACACCGAGGCGTACTCCGTCAACATCGGCTGAACGGCTGCGCGCGGGGTGGTGGCCCCGCCCGGAATCGGGTACATACGATCGGGTAGCACCCGTCGGTAACCAAACGGCCCAAGATCCCGATTCGCGGCGAGGTGAGCCTCATGTCCGCAGCACCCTCGAAACCCACTGTCAGTGAGCGTGAGGCCCGCCAGGTGGCAGAGGCGGCCCGGCAACAGGAATGGCGCAAGCCCAGCTTCGCCAAGGAACTGTTCCTCGGCCGCTTCCGCCTCGACCTCATCCACCCCCACCCCATGCCCACCGACGAGGCCGCCCAGCGCGGCGAGGAGTTCCTCGCCAAACTGCGCGACTTCGTCGAGACGAAGGTCGACGGCGCCCTCATCGAACGCGAGGCCCGCATCCCCGACGACGTGATCGACGGGCTCAAGGAACTCGGCGCCTTCGGCATGAAGATCGACACCAAGTACGGCGGGCTCGGCCTCGGCCAGGTCTACTACAACAAGGCCCTCACCCTGGCCGGCTCGGCGTCCCCGGCGATCGGCGTGCTGCTGTCCGCTCATCAGTCGATCGGCGTACCGCAGCCGCTCAAGCTCTTCGGCACCCCGGAGCAGAAGGAGCGGTTCCTTCCACGCTGCGCCCGCACCGACATCAGCGCCTTCCTGCTGACCGAGCCCGACGTGGGCTCCGACCCGGCCCGCCTCGCCACCTCCGCCGTGCCGGACGGGGACGACTACGTCCTCGACGGGGTCAAGCTGTGGACGACCAACGGCGTAGTCGCCGACCTCCTCGTCGTCATGGCCCGCGTGCCCAAGTCGGAGGGCCACAAGGGCGGCATCACGGCCTTCGTCGTGGAGACCAACTCGCCCGGCATCACCGTCGAGAACCGCAACGCCTTCATGGGCCTGCGCGGCATCGAGAACGGCGTCACCCGCTTCCACCAGGTCCGCGTCCCCGCCGCCCACCGCATCGGCCCCGAGGGCGCCGGCCTGAAGATCGCACTCACGACGCTGAACACCGGGCGGCTGTCCCTGCCCGCGTCCTGCGTCGCCGCCGGCAAGTGGTGCCTGAAGATCGCCCGCGAGTGGTCGGCGGCGCGTGAGCAGTGGGGCAAGCCGCTCGCCGCACACGAGGCCGTCGGCTCGAAGATCTCCTTCATCGCGGCCACCACCTTCGCCCTGGAGGCCGTTACCGACCTCGCCTCGCAGATGGCCGACGAGGACCGCAACGACATCCGCATCGAAGGCGCCCTCGCCAAGCTCTACGCCTCCGAGATGGCCTGGCTCATCGCCGACGAACTCGTCCAGATCCGCGGCGGCCGCGGCTTCGAGACGGCCGACTCGCTCCGGGCCCGCGGCGAGCGCGCCGTCCCCGCCGAACAGGTCCTGCGCGACCTGCGCATCAACCGCATCTTCGAGGGCTCGACGGAGATCATGCACCTCCTCATCGCCCGCGAGGCCGTCGACGCCCACCTGTCGGTCGCCGGCGACCTCATCGACCCCGACAAGTCCCTCCAGGACAAGGCGAAGGCGGGCGCGAACGCCGGTGTCTTCTACGCCAAGTGGCTCCCGAAGCTGGTCGCCGGCCAGGGCCAACTGCCGTACTCGTACGGCGAGTTCAAACACGGCGTCGACCTCTCCGCGCACTTGCGCTACGTCGAACGCACGTCGCGCAAGCTCGCCCGCTCCACCTTCTACGGCATGTCCCGCTGGCAGGGCCGCATGGAGACCAAGCAGGGCTTCCTCGGCCGCGTCGTCGATATCGGCGCCGAGCTGTTCGCCATGAGCGCGGCCTGTGTCCGCGCCGAGCACCTGCGCGGCCAGGGCGAGCACGGCCGCGAGGCCTACCAGCTCGCCGACGCCTTCTGCCACCAGTCCCGCCTGCGGATCGAGGAGCTCTTCGGCCGGCTGTGGTCCAACACCGACGACCTCGACCGCAAGGTGGTCAAGGGCGTGATGTCGGGCACGTACGAGTGGCTCGAGCAGGGCATCGTCGACCCGTCGGACGACGGCGCCCCGTGGATCGCCGACGCGACCCCGGGCCCGAGCGAACGGGAGAACGTGCACCGCCCGATCAGGTGACCCGCGGTGAGGGGTCACCGCCCGCCAGTCACAGCCTGCGGCGACCCCTCACCATCCTGTTACCCGCCCGATGGGGACGCCCTGTCCTTCCCGACAGCCGTTACGGCCACAATGGGGGGATGAGCGACAGTCCAGCCCCCCGAGGGCGCGGGGCGGAAGCCCCGTCTGCCCTGCGACGCCATGCACGCACTCTCGCCGCACCGGGCGCTGACCCAAGTACATCCAGTACGTGGGCCAACGCCCGGCACGGCGAGAGCACGCACCTACTGGCGACATCAGCCGCTCCGCGGCGGGCGCAGGACCCACCCTCCGGGCGGACGACGGGGCTTCCGCCCCGCGCCCTCGCCGATCCACATCTGGTCTACGACCCCGTAGCGGGCGACGGCCCCAAGGACGTGGTGATCCTCGGCTCCACCGGCTCGATCGGCACCCAGGCCATCGACCTCGTGCTGCGCAACCCCGACCGGTTCCGGGTCACCGCCCTGTCCGCCAACGGCGGCCGGGTCGCCCTCCTCGCCGAACAGGCGTACCGGCTGAGGGCGCGGACCGTCGCGGTCGCCCGCGAGGACGTCGTACCGGCACTGCGGGAAGCTCTGACGGCCCAGTACGGCACGGGGGAGCCGCTCCCCGAGATTCTCGCCGGCCCGGAGGCGGCCACGCAGGTCGCCGCCTCCGACTGCCACACCGTCCTGAACGGCATCACCGGCTCCATCGGCCTCGCCCCCACCCTCGCCGCCCTGGAGGCGGGCCGCACCCTCGCGCTCGCCAACAAGGAGTCCCTCATCGTCGGCGGCCCGCTGGTCAAGGCGCTCGCCAAACCCGGGCAGATCATCCCGGTCGACTCCGAGCACGCCGCCCTGTTCCAGGCGCTGGCGTCCGGCACGCGCGCGGACGTACGCAAGCTCGTCGTCACGGCGTCCGGCGGCCCCTTCCGCGGCCGCACGAAGGCCGAGCTGGCGAACGTGACGGTCGAGGACGCCCTCGCGCATCCCACCTGGGCCATGGGCCCGGTCATCACGATCAACTCCGCGACCCTCGTCAACAAGGGCCTGGAGGTCATCGAGGCGCACCTGCTCTACGACATTTCCTTCGACCGCATTGAGGTGGTCGTGCATCCCCAGTCGTATGTTCACTCGATGGTTGAGTTCACGGACGGATCCACGATCGCCCAGGCGACGCCCCCCGACATGCGCGGCCCGATCGCCATCGGCCTCGGCTGGCCGGAGCGCGTCCCCGACGCGGCGCCCACCTTCGACTGGAGCAAGGCGTCGACCTGGGAGTTCTTCCCGCTCGACAACGACGCGTTCCCGTCGGTCAACCTGGCGCGGCACGTGGGCGAGCTCGCGGGCACGGCACCCGCGGTGTTCAATGCGGCCAACGAGGAGTGCGTGGAGTCCTTCCGGTCCGGCGCACTGCCGTTCAACGGGATCATGGAGACCGTGACGAGGGTGGTGGAGGAGCACGGCACCCCGCAGACGGGAACTTCACTCACCGTCGCGGACGTCCTCGAAGCGGAGACCTGGGCCCGCAGGCGGGCACAGGAACTGGCGGCACACACGGCGGAGGCCCGTGCATGACGACCCTGATGTTCATCCTCGGCATAGTGCTGTTCGCGGTCGGGCTGCTCTTCTCGATCGCCTGGCACGAGCTGGGCCACCTGTCCACGGCCAAGCTGTTCGGCATCCGTGTGCCGCAGTACATGGTCGGCTTCGGCCCGACCATCTGGTCACGGAACAAGGGCGAGACCGAGTACGGCATCAAGGCGATCCCGTTCGGTGGCTACATCCGCATGATCGGCATGTTCCCGCCCGGCCCCGACGGCAGACTGGAAGCCCGCTCCACCTCGCCCTGGCGCGGCATGATCGAGGACGCCCGCGCACAGTCCTACGAGGAGCTGCGCCCCGGCGACGAGGCCCGCCTGTTCTACACGCGCAAGCCGTGGAAGCGCGTGATCGTGATGTTCGCGGGCCCCTTCATGAACCTCGTCCTCGCGGTGGCCCTGTTCCTCACCGTGCTGATGGGCTTCGGCATCCAGCAGCAGACCACCACCGTCAGCTCGGTCTCCAAGTGCGTCATCGCGCAGACCGAGAAGCGCGAGGACTGCAAGGCGTCCGACGCCGAGTCCCCGGCCGCGGCCGCGGGCATGAAGGCCGGCGACAAGATCGTCTCCTTCGACGGCGTACGGACCGAGGACTGGAACACCCTCTCCGACCTGATCCGCGAGAGCGCCGGCGAGAACGTCCCGATCGTCGTCGACCGCAAGGGCGAGGAACTGACCCTGCACGCGAAGATCGCCACCAACTGGGTCGTGAAGAAGGACGCCGGCGGGTCGTACGTCAAGGACGACTACGTCCAGGCCGGCTTCCTCGGCTTCAGCGCCGCCACCGGCGTCGTCAAGCAGGACTTCGGCGACTCGGTGACCTGGATGACCGACCGGGTCGGCGACGCCGTCGACTCCCTCGTCGCCCTGCCCTCCAAGATCCCCGCCCTGTGGGACGCGGCCTTCGGCGACGGCCCGCGCGAACCGGACTCCCCGATGGGCATCGTGGGCGCGGCAAGGGTGAGCGGCGAGATCGCGACGCTGGACATCCCGGCCTCGCAACAGCTGGCCACCTTCGTCTTCCTCCTGGCCGGCTTCAACCTCTCCCTGTTCCTGTTCAACATGCTCCCGCTGCTGCCGCTCGACGGCGGCCATATCGCGGGCGCCCTGTGGGAGTCGCTGCGCCGCAACACGGCGAAGGTGCTGCGCCGCCCGGACCCGGGCCCGTTCGATGTGGCGAAGCTGATGCCGGTGGCGTACGTGGTCGCCGGAATCTTCATCTGCTTCACGCTGCTGGTGCTGGTCGCGGACGTCGTTAACCCGGTCAGAATCTCCTAGTCATACGGCGTTCGAGGCGGCCCGGGATCCTATGTCCCGGGCCGCCTTCCATTGAGTGGGTTTACGGGGCGATGGGGGTCCCCCCGCCGAGTGCATTCGAGGTGGGGGAGTGCTGGCGTGAGGCCCCGTACCGTAATCTCGAAGCCTGGAGCCCGCCGCTGACGGGACCGGACCTTGATCCACGACTTGGGGTTGCACAGCAGATGACTGCGATTTCTCTCGGCATGCCGTCCGTTCCGACCAGGGTTGCCGAGCGCCGGCAGAGCCGGCAGATCCAGGTCGGCTCCGTGGCGGTAGGCGGAGACGCCCCGGTGTCCGTGCAGTCGATGACCACGACCCGTACGTCCGACATCGGCGCCACCCTCCAGCAGATCGCCGAGCTCACGGCCTCCGGCTGCCAGATCGTGCGCGTGGCCTGCCCGACCCAGGACGACGCCGACGCCCTCGCGACCATCGCCCGCAAGTCCCAGATCCCCGTCATCGCGGACATCCACTTCCAGCCGAAGTACGTCTTCGCCGCGATCGAGGCCGGTTGCGCCGCGGTCCGCGTGAACCCTGGCAACATCAAGCAGTTCGACGACAAGGTCAAGGAGATCGCGCGGGCCGCCAAGGACCACGGCACCCCGATCCGCATCGGCGTCAACGCCGGCTCCCTGGACCGGCGCCTCCTCCAGAAGTACGGCAAGGCGACGCCCGAGGCCCTCGTCGAATCGGCGCTCTGGGAGGCGTCCCTCTTCGAGGAGCACGACTTCCGGGACATCAAGATCTCGGTCAAGCACAACGACCCGGTCATCATGATCGAGGCGTACAAGCAGCTGGCCGCTCAGTGCGACTACCCGCTCCACCTCGGCGTCACCGAGGCGGGCCCCGCCTTCCAGGGCACGATCAAGTCGGCGGTGGCCTTCGGAGCCCTCCTCTCCCAGGGCATCGGCGACACGATCCGCGTGTCCCTGTCGGCTCCCCCCGCCGAAGAAGTGAAGGTCGGCATCCAGATCCTGGAGTCCCTGAACCTCAAGCAGCGCGGCCTGGAAATCGTCTCCTGCCCGTCCTGCGGCCGCGCCCAGGTCGACGTCTACAAGCTGGCCGAGGAGGTCACGGCCGGCCTGACCGGCATGGAGGTCCCCCTCCGCGTCGCCGTCATGGGCTGCGTGGTGAACGGCCCCGGCGAGGCCCGCGAGGCCGACCTCGGCGTCGCCTCCGGCAACGGCAAGGGCCAGATCTTCGTGAAGGGCGAGGTCATCAAGACCGTCCCCGAGTCCAAGATCGTCGAGACCCTCATCGAGGAGGCCATGAAGCTGGCCGAACAGATGGAGGCGGACGGCGTGGAGTCGGGCGAGCCGTCGGTGGCGGTGGCGGGCTGAAGCCGGACGGGCTGGTGGGGGGCCGCAGGCCCCCAAGGGGCGCGGGGCTGTATCGATATGCGGCTCTGCCGCGTGGGCGCGACCAGCCCCCACTACCCGCAGCCGCCAACCCTCCCAGCGGCCCGAGCTCCTAGGCGCCCGGCCCAGCGGCGCAGCCAGAGGGCGGCGTGGCCCAGCTTCCGCAGGTACAGTGCGGGGATCAGCAGAACCCCAGCGTGAGGCCCCGTACGTGTTGACCCAGACCACCTCACGGGTGCTCGAACCGAGCGACCTGGACGCAGCGCTCGCCGTACTCGACCGCGAGCCGGTCGCGAACGCCTTCGTGACGTCCCGCGTCCAGATCGCCGGCCTCGACCCCTGGCGCCTCGGCGGCGAGATGTGGGGCTGGTACGAGGGCGGCATGCTGACGTCCCTGTGCTACGCGGGCGCCAACCTCGTCCCGATCTGCGCGGGCCCCCGAGCGGTACGGGCCTTCGCCGACCGCGCCCGGCGCGCGGGCCGCCGCTGCTCCTCCATCGTCGGCCCCGCCGAATCCACCGCCCAGCTGTGGCGCCTGCTGGAACCCAGCTGGGGCCCGGCCCGCGAGGTCCGTCGCCACCAACCCCTCATGGTCACCGACCGCATGCCGACCGACATCACCCCGGATCCGTACGTCCGCCGCATCCGCAAGGACGAGATGGAGACGATCCTGCCGGCGTGCGTGGCGATGTTCACCGAGGAGGTCGGCGTATCGCCGCTGGCGGGCGACGGCGGGCTCCTCTACCAGGCCCGGGTCGCCGAACTCGTCGGCTCCGGCCGCTCCTTCGCCCGCCTCGACCACAACGGCAAGGTCGTCTTCAAGGCCGAGATCGGCGCCGCGACGGACCGCGCCTGCCAGATCCAGGGCGTGTGGGTGGCCCCCGAGTACCGGGGCCAGGGCCTGGCGGCCCCCGGGATGGCGGCGGTACTGCGCTACGCCCTGGCGGACGTGGCCCCGGTGGTGAGCCTGTACGTGAACGACTTCAACACGGCGGCGAGGCGGACGTACCACAGGGTGGGCTTCCAGGAGGTCGGCGCCTTCATGAGTGTCCTGTTCTGAAACCCTCCAGGGGCGCGGGGCCGTTGTCGACATGCGGCTCCGCCGCGTGGGCGCGAGCAACCACAGCTGAGCCGCACCCGGAACACAGCGCGAACCCCCCCTGTAGGCTCCCCACATGCGCCTTCCCGGTCACGCACACCGCCGCCAACCCGACGACATCGTGATCGGCCCCCTGGACCTCTCGGCCCGAGTCGACGAAGCCCTCGCAGTCCAAGCCGTAGCCTTCGGCCTCGGCCCCGACGAGGTAGCCGTACGCCGCCAGATCGTCCTGCGCCACATGACCTACCCGGGAGCAAGGGCCCTCGGCGCAACCGCCGGAGGCAACCTCGTCGGCTTCGTCTACGGCATGCCCAACGACCGCACCCACTGGTGGTCCACCGTCGTGGAGCCCTACCTCCGAGCCCAGGGCTACGACGACTGGCTCGACAACTCCTTCGTCATCACGGAACTCCACGTCCACCCGCGCTACCAGAACCGCGGCGTGGGCCGCTCCCTGATCACCACGATCACGGACGCCGCCACCGAACCCCGCTCGATCCTCTCGGCGATCGACGTCGAAAGCCCGGCCCGCGGCCTCTACCGCTCCCTCGGCTACCAGGACCTCGCCCGCCAGGTCCTCTTCCCCAGCGCCCCGAAGCCGTACGCCGTCATGGGCGCCCCGCTCCCGCTCCGCCGCCGTTAACCGATTTCCACCGTCCCGTACCGCCCGGCTAACCTCCTGCCATAACCCAAACCAGCAGGAGTACGAGAACCATGGCGAACGCACCGGTCCAGCGCATGTCCCAGTTGATGGCGAAGACGCTGCGCGACGACCCGGCGGACGCCGAGGTCCTCAGCCACAAGCTGCTCGTCCGCGCCGGCTACGTCCGCCGCACGGCGGCCGGCATCTGGTCGTGGCTGCCCCTCGGCAAGCGGGTGCTCGCCAATGTGGAGCGCATCGTCCGCGAGGAGATGGACGCGATCGGCGCCCAGGAGGTGCTGCTCCCCGCGCTGCTGCCGCGTGAGCCGTACGACGCGACGGGCCGCTGGGACGAGTACGGCCAGGAGCTGTTCCGGCTCAAGGACCGCAAGGGCGGCGACTACCTGCTCGGCCCGACCCACGAGGAGATCTTCACCCTGTTGGTGAAGGACCAGGCGTCCTCCTACAAGGACCTGCCGGTCATCCTCTACCAGATCCAGCACAAGTACCGCGACGAGGCCCGCCCCCGGGCCGGCATCCTGCGCGGCCGCGAGTTCCTGATGAAGGACTCCTACTCCTTCGACACGGAGGACGAGGGCCTCGCCCAGTCCTACGCCCTGCACCGCGCGGCCTACCAGAAGATCTTCGCGCGCCTCGGCCTCGACTACCGCATCTGCGCCGCCACCGCCGGCGCGATGGGCGGCTCCAAGTCGGAGGAGTTCCTCGCCCCGGCCGGCGCCGGCGAGGACACCTTCGCCGACTGCCCGAACTGCGACTTCGCGGCCAACACCGAGGCGATCTCGTACGAGCTGAAGCCGGTGGACGGCTCCGCCGTCCCGGCCGCCGAGGAGATCCCCACCCCCGACACCCCGACCATCGAGACCCTCGCCGCCCACCTCGGTGTCGAGGCCTCCGCCACCCTCAAGAACCTCCTGGTGAAGGTCGACGGCGAGATCGTCGCCGTCGGTGTCCCCGGCGACCGCGAGGTCGACATGGACAAGGTCGAGGCCCACTTCGCCCCGGCCGCCGTCGAGATGGTCACCGAGGCGGACTTCGCGGGCCGCCCGGACCTGGTCCGCGGCTACGTCGGCCCGCAGGGCCTCGGCGAGAAGGTCAAGTACCTCGCCGACCCGCGCGTGGCCCCCGGCACCTCCTGGATCACCGGCGCCAACAAGGAGGGCGTGCACGCGAAGAACGTCGTCGCGGGCCGTGACTTCGAGGTCGACGCGTACGTCGACGTCGTGGTCGTGCAGGAAGGCGACCCCTGCCCGAACTGCGGCACCGGCCTCAAGCTCGACCGCGCCATCGAGATCGGCCACATCTTCCAGCTGGGCCGCAAGTACGCCGACGCCCTCAAGCTCGACGTCCTCGGCCAGAACGGCAAGCCGGTCCGCGTCACCATGGGCTCCTACGGCGTCGGCGTCTCCCGCGCCGTCGCGGCCCTCGCCGAGCAGACCGCCGACGACAAGGGCCTGTGCTGGCCCGCCGAGGTCGCCCCGGCCGACGTCCACGTCGTCGCCGCCGGCAAGGCCCTGCAGACCGAACTCGCCCTCGACGTCTCCGAGAAGCTGTCCGCGGCCGGCCTGCGCGTCCTGTGCGACGACCGCGCGGGCGTCTCGCCGGGCGTGAAGTTCACCGACTCGGAGCTGATCGGCGTACCGCAGATCCTGGTGGCCGGGCGGCGCGCGGCCGAAGGCGTCGTCGAGCTCAAGGACCGCAGGACCGGTGAGCGCGAGGAGCTCACGGTCGACGAGGCGATCGCCCGCCTCACGGCGTAGTAAGCCGGGCGCCGGGCAGCATCAGGCTGCCCGGCGTTCGCCTTCAAACGGACGGGCGGGAGACGCCTCTGGGGGCGCGGGGCTGTATCGATTTGCTGCTACCGCCGCGTGGGCGCGACCAGCCACAAACGACTCGCAGTCGCCGAACAGCCACAAGCGCCCCACCGTATAGGCGCACCTTAAAGCCACCCCGCGAACTCCAACAACAGCTCCGCATCCTTCGGCCGCCCCACCCGCAGGGCCCGCACCCCGGACTCCACGGCCCGGAACAGCGTCCACCCCCGCAACCGCTCCTGATCCACATCCAGCGACTCGGCCAGCCGCTTCACCCGCCGCCGCGTAGTCGCCGCCCCCGACGGCTGGGCGATCAGGTCCTCCACTCGATCCCGCACCAGTCGCGCCAGATCGAACGCACACTCGCCGACCACCGGATCCGGCCCCACCGCCAGCCACGGCATCCGCTCCCCGGCCAGCACCTTGCTCTGCCGAAACGTCCCGTGCAGCAACCGCTGTTCGGGCGGCGCAGCCAACAGCTCTTCGCGGGCCGCGAGCGCCGCGTCCACCAGCGGCCCCACCGCCGGATCGGCCTCCGCGCTCGCCCGCATGGCCTCCGCCTGCCGCCCGGTCCGCTCGGCCACCGTCTCGAAGGGGTGCCCGGCCGGCGGCTCCACCCACAGCCGCCGCAACGTCGCCGCAGCCTCCAGCAGCGCCTTCGCCTCCGGCAACGACCGCACCGACAGATCAGGATGCAGCCGCTCCAGCAGCAGCACACCCTTGGTCGTGAAGGGCTCCAGCAGTTGTACGGCGCCCAGACCGCCCCAGTGCGCGAGCGCCGCCCGCTCGCTCTCCGGACGGGCCCGGGGCGGGGCCAGCTTCAGCACGGCGGGTGCCCCGTCAGGGCGCCGCACGAGCACCACCAGGCTGCTGCGGCCGCCCGGCATCTGCACCCGCTCAACGGTCAACTCGCGTAGCGCGACGGCCTGGTGGGCCGCCTCCGGCAGCTTCTCCAACCAGTCGTCACGGTCCGGTGCCGTCTCACCGAGCGCCCTGACCAGACGCTGCGGCGGTTCGAAAGCCATGCGCGAGTTGTTCCCTTCCCGTGTCCCGTATGCCCGTACTCCGGCCTCGTCTACGCCGTGGGCGCCGCCGATGCCGACGCGGTGGCCGTCCGCTCGGCGAGCCCAGGGAAGGCTACGCTCTCGCCCCGCCAGCGCACCGCCCGCACCGCAGCCTCGCGCAGCGCCTCGGCGGCCGTACCCCGCAGCTCACCCTCGGTTGCCCGCACCAGGTCGGAGTAGACCCCGGCCACCCGGTCCTCCAGTTCGACGGCGAGCCGGACGGCCGCGGCCGAGTCCGGCACCGGGAACGGCAGCGCGTACGCGGCGCTCGCGGCGGCCGGCTTGGCGCCCAGGTCGCGCACCTCGCGCGCCAGCCCGTCCCGCCGCGCCCGGTGCGCGTCGTACGCCGCGCGTGCCTCGGAGCGCTGTCCCTCGCGGATCCGGCCGCCGACGACGCCGTATCCGTACACGGCCGCGTGCTCGGCGGCGAGCGCCGCCTGCAGCGCCGTCAGTTGCCGCTTCTTCGCCTCGCTCACTTGGCCCCCTCCGTCAGCAGATACGCGTGCCCGGCACCGGCCGCGGCCACCGAGGCCAGCAGCCGCGCCAGCTCGCCCGGCACGTCCAGCAGCGCCTTGGCCCGCCGGTCCGCGAGCGCCCGCTCGGTGGCGGCGAGAGCGGCCAGCGCCTCCCTCTTGTCGAGGGGCACGGCGGCCGATGGCGACGCGGAAGGCGACGACGAACCGGAAGGCGACGGCGACGCAGAAGGTGACGCACTCTCCGAGGCCTCCCGGCCGCCTCCGAACGCCTCCACATGCCGTACGGCCTCCGCCCGCAACGGCTCCAGCAGCCCCGCCAGCGCCGGATGGGCGGCGAGCACCGCGTCGTACCGCTCGACCAGCCCCTCGCTGTCCCGGGCCGCACGCGCGCGTGCCCGCTCGGCGACCGACGGGCTGCCGCTCGTGCCGCCGTCGGAGTCCTCGGACCCGGAGGAGCAGCCGACCAGCAGGGCGGCCCCGGCGGCAGAGGCGAGCAAGGTCCTTCTGCGCGGCCCCGAGAGGGAGCGCGGCGGCGAGGGGTACGGCACGGCAGTCGTCCTCGGGAAACTCGTACGAAGCAGCCACGAAAGCAGCCACGAAAGCGGCTACGAAGGCAGCTACGGAATCAGCGGGCCACAGGCCCGTGATCACCGTACCCGCGCAACCGGACGGCACCACTCATCGGCACCGCCCGTGCACAGGTGGACGGCAACAGCCCTCGCGACCGGATACCCTTTGACCAGACACGCGACCCATCCCACAACAGCACACGCGGCCGAGGAGTCACCCGGATGAGCACCACCCAGAGCGAGAGGCTGCGAGAGCTCCTGGAACCGCTCGTCACCTCCCAGGGGCTGGATCTCGAAGAGATCACAGTGGACTCCGTCGGACGCAAGCGGGTGCTGCGCGTCGTCGTCGACTCCGACACCGGGGCGGACCTGGACCAGATCGCCGATGTGAGCCGTGCGCTCTCGGCGAAGCTGGACGAGACGGACGCGATGGGCGAGGGCGAGTACACCCTCGAGGTCGGCACCCCGGGCGCGGAGCGCCTCCTCACGGAACACCGGCACTACGTACGTGCCGTCGACCGGCTGGTGAAGTTCCAACTGGCCGAGGGCGGCGAGCTGGTGGCCAGGATCCTGAAGGTCGACGACGAAGGACTCGACCTCGAAGTGCCCGGAGTGAAGGGCCGCAAGGCCACCTCCCGCAGACTCGACTTCCCGGAGATCGACAAGGCGCGCGTGCAGGTCGAGTTCAGCCGCAAGGACAGCAAGAACGAGAAGGAAGAGGAGGCGTAGCCGTGGACATCGACATGAGTGCCCTGCGGGGCTTGGTACGGGAGAAGGAGATCTCCTTCCCCCTGCTGGTCGAGGCGATCGAGTCGGCCCTCCTCATCGCCTACCACCGCACCGAGGGAAGCCGCCGCCACGCGCGCGTGGAGCTGAACCGGGAGACCGGCCATGTGACCGTGTGGGCGAAGGAGGACCCCGAGGACCTCGAGGAGGGCCAGGAGGCCCGCGAGTTCGACGACACCCCGTCCGGCTTCGGCCGTATCGCCGCCACCACCGCCAAGCAGGTCATCCTGCAGCGGCTGCGCGACGCCGAGGACGACGCGACGCTCGGCGAGTACGCGGGGCGTGAGGGCGACATCGTCACCGGCGTGGTCCAGCAGGGCCGCGACCCGAAGAACGTCCTCGTGGACATCGGCAAGCTGGAGGCCATCCTGCCGGTGCAGGAGCAGGTCCCGGGCGAGACCTACCCGCACGGGATGCGGATCCGGTCGTACGTCGTCCGCGTGGCGAAGGGCGTCCGCGGCCCGTCCGTCACCCTGTCCCGCACGCATCCCAATCTGGTGAAGAAACTCTTCGCCCTGGAGGTGCCGGAGATCGCCGACGGATCCGTCGAGATCGCCGCCATCGCCCGTGAGGCAGGTCACCGCACGAAGATCGCCGTCCGGTCCACCCGCAGCGGCCTGAACGCCAAGGGCGCCTGTATCGGCCCCATGGGTGGTCGTGTGCGCAATGTCATGGGCGAGCTGAACGGCGAGAAGATCGACATCGTCGACTGGTCGGACGACCCGGCCGAGATGGTGGCGAACGCGCTGTCGCCGGCCCGGGTCTCCAAGGTGGAGGTCGTGGACATGGCGGCCCGCTCCGCGCGCGTGACCGTGCCCGACTACCAGCTGTCGCTGGCGATCGGCAAGGAAGGGCAGAACGCCCGACTCGCGGCCCGGCTCACCGGCTGGCGGATCGACATCCGTCCGGACACCGAGCAGGCCGGGGAATAGTTCCCGGCCGCAGGTCGCTTAGATCACGTCAGGTTACCGCGCAGCAACTGTTCGAATCCTGCCCCAAAGGGGTGAGGTCGGTACGGGGAGGTAGACTTAAGGGTGTCTGGCCGGACACGCATCCGCGCATGCCCTGAACGCACCTGTGTGGGGTGCCGGGAGCGAGCGGCCAAGGCTGATCTGCTGCGCATCGTGGCGATCGAGGACGAATGCGTCCCTGATCTTCGCGGTACGCTGCCCGGCCGGGGTGCGTACGTACACCCCGCACTGGTCTGTCTCGACCAGGCGGTACGCCGCCGGGCGTTCACGCGGGCGTTGCGCGCCCCGGGAGCGCTCGACACAAAGGCGTTGCGCCGGCACGTCGAGCAGACAACAGTTGCTGAGCAGGCAACACCGTAAGACGCGTCGTACGGAACCCCCGTGCGGCCCTGGTACCCCGCGAGTTGGAAGTAGGTCGAGATTGCGATGAGCACTCGATGAGCACGCGATGAGTACGCCCATGAAGTAGCGACGGTCCGGACGCAACCCGGACCTAAAAGGAGCGAAGTGGCTAAGGTCCGGGTATACGAACTCGCCAAGGAGTTCGGGGTTGAGAGCAAGGTCGTCATGGCCAAGCTCCAAGAACTCGGTGAATTTGTTCGTTCGGCTTCCTCGACGATCGAGGCGCCCGTCGTACGCAAGCTGACTGACGCCCTCCAGCAGGGCAACGGTGGCGGCAAGCCCGCCCCCGCACGCAAGGCTGCTCCGGCAAAGCCGGCAGCCCCCTCTCCGGCACAGGCTGCCCGTCCGGCCGCCCCGCGCCCGCCGGCCCCCAAGCCGGCTGCCGAGAAGCCCGCGGCTCCCGCCGCGCCGGCCGCTCCCGGCCCCCGTCCCACTCCGGGCCCGAAGCCCGCGCCGCGGCCTGCCCCGGCGTCCCCGGCTCCGACCACGCCCGAGTTCACGGCACCCCCGTCGGCGCCTGTCGCGCCGGCCGCCTCCCAGGGCCAGGGCTCCGGCCCGCGTCCGGGCGCCCCGCGTCCGGCGGGCCAGGCTCCGCGTCCCGGCGCCCCGCGTCCGGGTGGTCCCGCGCAGGGTGGCCAGGGCCGTGGTGACCGTGGCGACCGTCCCGGTGCTCCGCGTCCGGGCGGCCAGGGTGCTCGTCCCGGCGCTCGTCCGGCCGGTCCCCGTCCGGGCAACAACCCGTTCACCTCTGGTGGCTCCACCGGCATGGCGCGCCCGCAGGCGCCCCGCCCGGGCGGTGCCCCGCGTCCCGGCGGCCCGGGTGGCCCCGGTGAGCGTCCCGGCGGCGCCCCGCGTCCGCAGGGCCAGGGCGGTCCCCGTCCCCAGGGTGCCGGCGGCGGTCCCCGTCCGCAGGCTCCGGGCGGCGCGCGTCCCACGCCGGGCGGCATGCCCCGTCCGCAGGGCGGCGGTCCTCGTCCCGGTGGCGGCCCCGGTGGTCCGCGTCCGAACCCCGGCATGATGCCGCAGCGTCCTGCTGCCGGCCCGCGTCCCGGCGGCGGTGGCCCCGGTGGCCGTGGTCCCGGTGGCGGCGGTCGTCCCGGCGGTGGCGGCGGCGGTCGTCCCGGTGGCGGCGGCGGCTTCGCCGGTCGTCCCGGTGGTGGCGGCGGTGGCGGTTTCGCCGGTCGTCCCGGTGGTCCCGGTGGCGGTGGCGGCGGTTTCGCCGGCCGTCCGGGTGGTCCCGGCGGTGGCGGCGGTGGCCGTCCCGGCTTCGGTGGTCGTCCCGGCGGTCCCGGTGGCCGTGGTGGCACGCAGGGTGCCTTCGGTCGTCCCGGTGGTCCCGCGCGTCGTGGTCGCAAGTCGAAGCGGCAGAGGCGCCAGGAGTACGAGGCCATGCAGGCCCCGTCGGTCGGCGGTGTGATGCTGCCTCGCGGCAACGGCGAGTCCATTCGCCTGTCGCGCGGTGCGTCGCTCACCGACTTCGCGGAGAAGATCAACGCCAACCCGGCGTCGCTCGTCGCGGTCATGATGAACCTCGGTGAGATGGTCACCGCGACGCAGTCCGTCTCCGACGAGACGCTGCAGCTCCTCGCGGGCGAGATGAACTACGAGGTTCAGATCGTCAGCCCCGAGGAGGAGGACCGCGAGCTGCTCGAGTCCTTCGACATCGAGTTCGGCGAGGACGAGGGCGACGAGGAAGATCTGGTGGTCCGTCCGCCGGTCGTCACCGTCATGGGTCACGTCGACCACGGTAAGACCCGACTGCTCGACGCCATCCGCAAGACGAACGTCATCGCGGGCGAGGCCGGCGGCATCACCCAGCACATCGGTGCCTACCAGGTCGCGACCGAGGTCAACGAAGAAGAGCGCAAGATCACCTTCATCGACACCCCGGGTCACGAGGCGTTCACCGCCATGCGTGCCCGTGGTGCGAAGTCGACCGACATCGCGATCCTGGTCGTCGCGGCCAACGACGGCGTCATGCCGCAGACGGTCGAGGCGCTCAACCACGCCAAGGCGGCCGACGTCCCGATCGTCGTCGCGGTCAACAAGATCGACGTCGAGGGTGCCGACCCGACCAAGGTGCGCGGTCAGCTGACCGAGTACGGCCTGGTGGCCGAGGAGTACGGCGGCGACACCATGTTCGTCGACATCTCCGCCAAGCAGGGTCTGCACATCGACTCCCTGCTGGAGGCCGTGATCCTCACGGCCGACGCCTCGCTCGACCTGCGGGCCAACCCGAACCAGGACGCGCAGGGCATCTCGATCGAGTCCCGTCTCGACCGCGGCCGCGGTGCCGTGTCGACGGTCCTCGTCCAGCGCGGCACGCTGCGGGTCGGCGACACCATGGTGGTCGGCGACGCGTACGGCCGAGTCCGGGCGATGCACGACGACAACGGCAACAGCGTGGCCGAGGCCGGCCCGTCGACGCCGGTGCAGGTCCTGGGCCTCACCAACGTCCCGGGTGCGGGCGACAACTTCCTCGTGGTCGAGGAGGACCGTACGGCCCGCCAGATCGCGGAGAAGCGTGCCGCTCGCGAGCGCAACGCGGCCTTCGCGAAGCGCACGCGCCGCGTGTCGCTCGAGGACCTGGACAAGGTGCTCAAGGCCGGCGAGGTCCAGCAGCTGAACCTGATCATCAAGGGTGACGCTTCCGGTTCCGTCGAGGCTCTCGAGTCCTCGCTGCTCCAGCTGGACGTCGGCGAAGAGGTCGACATCCGCGTCCTGCACCGCGGCGTCGGTGCGGTCACGGAGTCCGACATCGACCTGGCCATGGGCTCCGACGCCATCGTCATCGGCTTCAACGTCCGGGCAGCCGGCCGTGCGCAGCAGATGGCGGAGCGCGAGGGCGTGGACGTCCGGTACTACTCGGTCATCTACCAGGCGATCGAGGAGATCGAGGCGGCCCTCAAGGGCATGCTCAAGCCGGAGTACGAAGAGGTCGAGCTCGGTACGGCGGAGATCCGCGAGGTCTTCAAGTCGTCCAAGCTGGGCAACATCGCGGGTGTTCTCATCCGCTCCGGCGAGGTCAAGCGCAACACCAAGGCGCGCCTCATCCGCGACGGCAAGGTCATCGCGGAGAGCCTCAACATCGAGGGTCTGCGTCGCTTCAAGGACGACGTCACCGAGATCCGCGAAGGGTTCGAGGGCGGTATCAACCTCGGCAACTTCAACGACATCAAGGTCGACGACGTCATCGCGACGTACGAGATGCGGGAGAAGCCGCGGGCGTAAAGCCGACGGTTTGTGCTGGCCGGCGGGACTTCGGTCCTGTCGGCCAGCGCGCCGTTTGCGGAGCGTGTCCGATGGCATTCCGGCGCCGGGCTCCACGGTCCACGGAGCGTAATATCCGTCGATCGGCCCGGCCCCTTCGTTGTACGGTTCTGATGTCCCTGGCCGCACGGCCGGCAGGACCATCGATCCCGTACCGGCGGGTGAACCGGTTGCACTCATGTACGTGGGGACGCTGTCCTTCGACCTCCTCCTCGGCGACGTACGGTCGCTGAAGGAGAAGCGCTCCGTCGTCCGCCCGATCGTCGCCGAGCTCCAGCGCAAGTACGCGGTGAGCGCGGCCGAGGTGGACCATATGGACCTCTACCGGCGGGCCGAGATCGGCATCGCCATGGTGTCCGGCGACGCCGGGCACCTCACTGACGTACTGGATCGGTGCGAACGGCTGGTCGCCGGGCGTCCCGAAGTGGAACTGCTGTCGGTACGGCGGCGCTTCCACGGTGACCACGACGACTGACGACCAACAGCCAAGAACGCAGAAGAAGAGAACGGGAGACGGACCAGTGGCCGACAACGCGCGGGCGAAAAGGCTGGCGGACCTCATCCGAGAGGTGGTGGCCCAGAAGCTGCTGCGCGGGATCAAGGACCCGCGGATCGGCTCGCACGTCACCATCACGGACACTCGTGTCACGGGTGACCTGCGGGAGGCGACCGTCTTCTACACGGTGTACGGGGACGACGAGGAGCGGGCGGCCGCGGCTGCCGGACTGGAGAGCGCCAAGGGCGTGCTCCGGTCGGCCGTCGGGGCGGCCGCGGGCGTGAAGTTCACGCCGACCCTCACCTTTGTCGCCGACGCCCTGCCGGACACCGCCCGGACCATCGACGACCTCCTCGACAAGGCGCGCCAGTCCGACGAGAAGGTGCGCGAGGTGTCCGCGGGCGCGAAGTACGCCGGTGAGGCGGACCCGTACCGCAAGCCGGGCTCCGAGGACGAGACGGACGGCGACACCGCGGAATGACGCAGAAGCACACCACGCCCGACGGCCTTGTCATCGTCGACAAGCCGTCGGGCTTCACTTCGCACGACGTGGTCGCCAAGATGCGCGGCATCGCGCGCACCCGCCGTGTCGGGCACGCCGGCACCCTCGACCCCATGGCGACGGGCGTCCTCGTCCTCGGCGTCGAGAAGGCGACCAAGCTCCTCGGTCATCTGGCCCTGACCGAGAAGGAGTACCTCGGCACCATCCGCCTGGGCCAGACCACGGTCACCGACGACGCCGAGGGCGAGATCACGGGGTCGGTCGACGCCTCGAAGGTCACCCGGGACGGCATCGACGCCGGGATCGCCAAGCTGACCGGCGACATCATGCAGGTGCCGTCCAAGGTCAGCGCCATCAAGATCGACGGCGTGCGCTCCTACAAGCGGGCGCGGGAGGGCGAGGAGTTCGAGATCCCGGCGCGGCCGGTCACCGTCTCCTCCTTCTCGGTGTACGACGTCCGGGACGCCGTCGCCGACGACGGCACCGCGGTCCTCGACCTGGTCGTGTCGGTGGTCTGCTCCTCCGGCACCTACATCCGCGCCCTCGCCCGTGACCTCGGCGCCGACCTGGGCGTCGGCGGCCACCTCACGGCGCTGCGCCGCACCCGCGTCGGCCCGTACAAGCTGGACGCCGCCAAGACCCTGGACCAGCTCCAGCAGGAGCTCACCGTGATGCCGATCGCCGAGGCCGCATCGGCCGCGTTCCCGCGCTGGGACGTGGACGTCAGGCGCGCCCGTCTGCTCACGAACGGGGTCCGCCTCGACATGCCTGACGAGTACGCGGGCACCGGCCCCGTCGCCGTCTTCGACCCCGAGGGCCGCTTCCTGGCGCTCGTGGAGCAGCACAAGGGCAAGGCGAAGAGCCTCGCCATCTTCGGCTGAGGGGCCGGTCGAGGCGCTCGGCCTTCCGGTCTCCTTCGGGTCTCCGCCCGTGGAGCGGCGGTCACGGGGTGGTCCTCTGCCCGCCGCTCCACGGTCCCCCTCGGTTCCCCCACCCCTAGGGTGTATCCAGCGACCCCTACCTGTTCACCCGTCCGTGCAGGCGCTCGGAGTGAACCGAGGGAGCGGAAGGGGGCGCGTTCGCAGCGCGAGTTGTCCCACTGATCACATCGCCCCTACCGTCGAAAAAACAGGGCGCGGGCGTATGGGCGTGTGGACGTGCGGCGGGGAGGTTCGACGATGGCGGGACGGGGTCCGCGGGCGGGCGGCGACCGCCGGATGCCGGGGATGACGGGGATGCCGGACGGGACGTGGGCGGCGGGGGAGGCGCGGGGCGCGCAGGGCCTGCGGGACTCATCGGGGTCGTGGGTAACGCCGGACGGCATCAGCTGGTCCGAGCAGGACGCCGGCACCCGGGGCCCACGCTCCTCCCAGTTCCACGACGACCCTGCTCGCCACGCGCGCGGGCCTCGGAGCGGCGAGCGTCCGGACGGGGAAGCCCTCGCGGGGCAGGGCGTGACCGGTGATCGCCCCGCAAGTGAACCCCCGGACGGCGACGGAATCGGCGCCCCCGCCCGCGACGCAGCCCTGGTCCGTATCCACGACCTGGCCGGTCGGCCCCGCGGTCTCGGTTTCGTGGCCGACCACCACGGCACGGTCGTCACCGGCCACGAGGTCGTCGAGGGCCTGCCTCGTCTGGTCCTGCATGCCGAGGGCGACCGCAGTTGTGTGGTGCCCGCGAGTGCGGTGACCCCGTTGCCGGCCCTGGACCTGGCCCTCGTACGCACCGAAGGCCTGGGCGTCGACCCGCTGCCGGTGAGCGTGCGGGACCGGATCGAGACCGGTGCGTACGTCCGGATCGCGGCCGGTGGCTGGCGGGAGGCGCGGGTGCTGGGCGCGGCCACCGTGACGTACACGGCGACGGACCGTTTCCATCTCCCCGACGGCGCCCTGGAGTTGGCGATCGGCACGGCCGGCCGGGACGCGCTGCGGCTGGGCGGCGGGGCGGCCGGGGGACCCGTGCTCGACGCCGGGACCAGCGCGGTGGTGGGCGTCCTCGGCACGGCCCTGCAGGCCGGCCAACGCGACGCCGTCTTCGCCGTGCCGCTGAGCCAACGTCCCGACGGCCCGCTGGCCGACCTGCTCGCCGAGAACGCGGCGACGGTGCCGGCGTACGGCGCCGACCTGAACCTGGCGGGCGTACTGGAGCTGACGGCCACGTCGGTCGGTCAGGACGGTCCGCCGGGGACACTGGACGGCTGTGTGGGCCGGGCGGACGCCGGGGGAGGCGTGCCCGTGACCGCGGTCGAACGGGCGCGGCCGGCAAGGGAGTTCAGGGCCTTCACCGAGGGACCGGCGGCCGTCCTGGGCCTGGTGGGGCCCCCGGGCAGCGGCCGTACGACGGAACTCGCGGCCCTCGCCGCCCGCCGCAACCAGGGCCGGGAACCCGCCCCCACGCTGTGGCTGCGCGGCGCGGATCTGCAGGACGACGACACCTCGGTGGCGGACGCCGCGCTCAGGGCGCTGGCCCGGGCGGCCCGCATCGTGGCGGCGTCGGCCGCATGCGACCCCGCCGCACTGGGCGACACGACCCCGGAACACCTGGCCCACCTCTCCCGCATCACCGGCCGCCCCCTGCTGCTCCTCCTGGACGGCCCGGAGGAGATGCCCCCCGTCCTGGCCCACCGCCTCACGGAGTGGACCGAGGGCACGGCGGAGTGGCTGCGGGTGACGGGGGCGCGGCTGGTGGTGGCGTGCCGGGAGGAGTACTGGGAAGGAGCGGGGGCCGAGTTCCCGGAGGAAGTGCTGTACGGCTCCGCCGACCGGGCGGTGCGCGAGAACTCCCGCCGCATCCCGCCCTGCGTACGGCTCGGCGACCTCACCCCCGACGAGGCCCACCAGGCCCGCGCCCGCTACGGCATCCCCGACGACGCCCTGGCCACCCCGGACGCCCGCCACCCCCTCACCCTGCGCCTCCTCTGCGAGGTCCGCGCCGCCCTCCCCGACACCCCTCACCGCCGACTCGACCGCGACGACGTCCTCTCCGCCCACCTCGACCTCATGTGCCTGCGCATCGCCGTCCGCCTCGCCGCCGAGAACGGCCTGCGCGGCACCGCCGTGCGCCGTCTCGCCGCCAAGGTCTCCGGCCAGGTCCACGAGGCCGCCCGCCGCAGCCTCGGCCCCGGCCAGGGGGAGCTGGACCGCGCGTCCTTCGAGGCCGTGTTCCCCTGGGGCCCCGCCCCGGCGAGGCTCGGCAGCGGTACCGGCTGGGCGTCCGCCGTCCTCACCGAGGGCCTCCTCGTCCCCGCCGGCAACGGCTACCGCTTCGCCCACGAGGAACTCGCCGACTGGATCCAGGGCATGCACCTCGACCTCGACGAGGCCCTGCACGCCCTGGTCCACCGCCGCCGCACCGACCCCGACGCCGCCCACCCCTTGCCCGTACCGCACCACCGCATCGGCCCCGTCGTCCAGGCCCTCCTGCTGCTGCCACGTCACCAGGGGGCCCGTCAACTCGCCGTCCGCCTGGAGGAGTTGATGCATGCCCTGGACGCCGACCGGCACTCCTGGTGGGCGGCCCGGCTCCTCGCCGAGACCCTGCTGCGCGTCCCCGACGCGATGCCGTACCAGGACGTACTGCACCTCCTCACCGACCGGATCGTGGCCTGGAGCCGGCAGCACCGCAGCGCGCCCCCCGAGCTCGGCCCCGACTTCTGGACCGCGCTGCCGCTCCCGGACGGCGAGCGCCTCGACCTGCTCCGCCGCCTCGTCCTCGCCGACGGCCCGCCGACCGACGCCGCAGCCCCCCGGCAGCCCCGCTACCTCGACGCCGTGTCCCGTCTCCTCGCCGCCGCCCCCACCGCCGTACAGCCCCACCTCACCCGCTGGTTCGACGACGACCGGCCCCTCCCCGCCACCCCGCACGCGACCGTCGCCGGCGCCGCCCAGGCCCTGCTGTACGCGCACCGCAACCGCGCGCTGGACGACCTCACGGAGACGCTGGTCGACAGCGCGCACCGGCGGGCCGACGAGCTGCTCGCCGTGCTGGCCGAAGAGGAACCGTCCGCCATGTGCCGAGCCGTCGACCGCTGGGCGCACGACGAGAGGCCCGCACGACGCGTCGCCGCGGTGGCGTACGGGCCGCGCGCCGCGCCCCACGCCCGCACCGAGGCCGACCGCGAGCTGTTGCGCTACGCGGCCCTCGGCCTGCTCGACCGCCCCGCCGACTGCACCCTGCACGGCGGCGCGCTCGCCATGCTGGTGCGTGACCCCAGCACGCGTTCCCGTCATCTCCCGCAGGCCGTACGGCACTTCGCGGAAGGCGACCCGCAGCTCCCGCCCAGCGCCCTGGTCACCGCCCTGACCACACACCCCGAGCCGGTCCTCGACGCCTTCCGCGCGCGCCTGCACCGACCGGACGCCTCAGCGGCGCTGCGCACCCTCGCCGACGCCACCACGCCCGGCCTCGCCCACCGGGTCGCCGCCCTCGTGGGGGAGGCGGTGGAGCGGCACCCCGCGACCGCCGAGGACGTGGCCGCGTACGTCGACCGGCGCCTCGACCACGGCCCCGCCGCCCGCGCCGTACTCCTCCCCCTGGTCACCGGTCTGCTGGACGGCGGTCCTGAAGAGGTGCGGGCCGCCCTCGCCGCCGTACTCGCCGCTGCCGGCACCCCCGCCTCCCGCGCCCTGCGCCGCGAGCTCCTGGACCACATGCTGGACCACGAGCGCAGTCCCGCCGTGCTGGACGCCTTCCTGCACGCCACCGTCCGGCAGAGCGGCGACCGCTGCGACGGCCGCCTCCGCGACCTCGTCCACCACACGGGCGTGCTCCTCGTCCGCACCCCGGACGGCGCGGCCCGCTTCGACCGCGGGCTGGTCGATCTCGGCCGCCACGTCCCCGGCTTCGCCGCGCGTGTCGCCGGCTGGCTGACCGACACCCCGCAGGAGTGGGCGACGGTGGTGGGGCCGAGTACCCGCCGGATGATCGAGAGCCTGGCCGGCGTACGAGTTCCCGCATGACCGGCGCATCCGTACGTGCACCCGGTCACAGCCCCCATGCCGATGCGGGCCGGAGGCGCCCGGCATGGCACCCTTAGTCCTGCGTAAGAGCGTCTGAGGCACAGGCGGACACGGGTTCGACGAGTTTGTGACAAGGAGCAGGCACAGTGCAGCGCTGGCGTGGCTTGGAGGACATCCCCGAGGACTGGGGGCGCAGCGTCGTCACCATCGGCTCCTACGACGGGGTCCACCGCGGGCACCAGCTGATCATCCGGCATGCCGTGGACCGCGCCCGCGAGCTGGGCGTTCCCGCCGTGGTCGTCACCTTCGACCCGCACCCCAGCGAGGTCGTCCGCCCCGGCAGCCACCCGCCCCTGCTGGCCCCGCACCACCGCCGCGCCGACCTCATGGCCGAGCTGGGCGTGGACGCGGTGCTGATCCTCCCCTTCACGACCGAGTTCTCGAAGCTGTCGCCGGCCGAGTTCGTGGTCAAGGTCCTGGTCGACAAGCTGCACGCCAAGGCGGTCGTCGAGGGCCCCAACTTCCGCTTCGGCCACCGCGCGGCGGGCAACGTGGACTTCCTCGCCGACCAGGGCAAGACCTACGACTTCGAGGTCGAGGTCGTCGACCTGTACGTGAGCGGTGAGGCGGGCGGCGGGCAGCCGTTCTCCTCGACCCTGACCCGGCGCCTGGTCGCCGAGGGCGACGTCACCGGCGCCGCCGAGATCCTGGGCCGCCCGCACCGCGTGGAGGGCGTGGTCGTACGGGGTGCTCAGCGCGGGCGAGAGCTCGGTTTCCCGACCGCCAACGTCGAGACCCTGCCGCACACCGCCATCCCCGCCGACGGCGTCTACGCCGGCTGGCTGCACGCCCAGGGCGAGGTGATGCCGGCCGCGATCTCCGTCGGCACGAACCCGCAGTTCGACGGGACCGAGCGCACGGTGGAGGCGTACGCGATCGACCGCGTGGGCCTGGACCTGTACGGCCTGCACGTCGCCGTCGACTTCCTCGCCTTCGTCCGCGGCCAGGCGAAGTTCGACTCGCTGGAGGCCCTGCTGGAGCAGATGGCCGAGGACGTCAAGCGCTGCCGGGAGCTGATCGCGGCGGCCGAGTAGCCGGTCCTACGACCGACTCTCCTACGACGCCGAAGGGCGGCCGGTGCCTCCAAGGCACCGGCCGCCCTTCGTGGTTCACGGGCTACTGCTGCGTCCAGCCGGGCGGTACGGCCCCCTGCTGCGGCTGGCCCTGCTGCGGATCCTGGGGCGGCGGCGCCTGCTGCTGCCAGCCCTGGCCCGGTGCGGGCTGCTGCGGCTGCCCCCAGCCCTGACCCGGCTGCGGGGCGCCGCCGGGCTGGGCGTAGGGCTGCTGCGGCGGCTGCTGCTGCGGGTAGCCCTGCTGGGGCTGCTGGTCGTACCCCTGCTGGGGCTGCTGCTGGTACTGCATGTTCGGGTTGCCGAAGCCCTGCTGCGTCCGCGCGATGTCCTCGGCGATGAGGGCCGCGAGGTCGAAGTAGGCCTCGCGGGTCTTGGGACGCATCATGTCGAGGTCCACCTCGGCGCCCGCCGCGAGGTGCTCGTCGAACGGGATCACGACGACACCGCGGCAACGGGTCTCGAAGTGCGCGACGATGTCCTCCACCTTGATCATCTTGCCCGTCTCGCGGACACCGGAGATCACGGTGACCGACCGCTGGACGAGATCGGCGAAGCCGTTCGCCGACAGCCAGTCGAGCGTGGTCGAGGCACTGCTCGCGCCGTCCACCGAAGGGGTGGAGATGATGATCAACTGGTGGGCGAGGTCCAGGACTCCGCGCATCGCGCTGTAGAGCAGACCGGTGCCCGAGTCCGTAAGGATGATCGGGTACTGCCGGCCCAGCACGTCGAGCGCGCTGCGGTAGTCCTCGTCGTTGAAGGTGGTGGAGACCGCCGGGTCCACGTCGTTGGCGATGATCTCGAGACCGGAGGGCGCCTGCGAGGTGAAACGGCGGATGTCCATGTAGCTGTGCAGCTGCGGGATCGCCTGCACCAGGTCACGGATGGTGGCGCCCGTCTCGCGCCGGACCCGTCGGCCGAGGGTGCCGGCGTCCGGGTTGGCGTCGATCGCCAGGATCTTGTCCTGACGCTCGGTGGCGAGCGTGGCGCCGAGCGCCATGGTCGTCGTGGTCTTGCCGACGCCGCCCTTGAGGCTGATCACCGCGATCCGGTAGCAGGACATCACCGGCGTACGGATCAGACCCAGCTTCCGCTCCCGCTCCGCCTGCTCCTTCTTGGCGCCGAGCTTGAACCGGGACGGGGCCTGGTTGTTCTTGCGGGCCTTGGGCTGGTTGCGCAGCAGTCGGTCGGAGGAGAGCTCCACGGCGGCGTTGTAGCCGAGCGGGGTTCCGGGCGCGGCTTGCTGCTGCTGGGGAGCGCCGGGACCGGCCTGGGGGCCGGGCGGGGCGGTCCAACCCTGGTTGCCCTGGCCCTGGTTGCCGTAGGCGGCGGGCGGCACCGCGGGGTTCTGCTGGGGTGCCTGCTGCTGCGGAGCCTGCTGCTGGGGCTGGGCCGGGGGCTGCTGCTGGGGTGCGGGCTGCTGCGGCTGCGCGGGCTGGGGGTAGCCGTAACCGCCCGGTTGGGGCGGGTAGCCGTAGCCGGGCTGTGCGGGCTGCTGCGGCTGCTGGGGGTAGCCGTATCCGTCCGCCTGCGGCTGTCCGGCCTGGGGCGGCTGCTGCGGGTAGCCGTACCCGGCGGCCTGGGGCTGTCCGGGGTGCGGCTGTCCGGGATACGGCTGTGCGGGCTGAGGCGCCTGGCGCGGGTCGACCGGGGCGGGCTGTCCGGCCTGCGCCGCCGGGTACTCGGGCTGCTGCTGCGCCGGGTAGCCGGCCTGCTGGGCCGGGCCGAACGCGCCCTGCGGCGGGGTCTGGGGCGCCTGCTGGGCGGGCTGCTGCTGCGCGGGCTGCTGGGGGTAGCCGTATCCCCCGGCGTGCGCGGCTGCGGCCTGTGCGGCGGCAGCCTGTGCGGCGGCCGCGGCCTGCTGGTCCGGCTGTCCTGCCTGCTGCGGCACTCCCTGGGCGGGGTGCGCGGGCACGAAGCCCTGCGGCAGCGGAGGAAGCGGCTGCCCCGCCTGGGGCGGCACGGGGGCCTGGCCGGTGGGCTGCGCCTGCGGCTGCAGTCCCTGGGCCTGAGCCGGGGCCGTGGCCGGGTCCGCGGGAGCGGCGGGCGCAGGCGCTGCCTCCGGCTCCGCTTCCGCCGGCGCCGCTGCGGCCGGGGGCTCGGTGTGCGCGGGGGAGTCCGCGTCGGCCTGGACGTGCGCCGACTCGTCACCCTCGGCACCGGATGCGGATACGGCGTTGTCACCCGACTCCGCCTCGTCGCTCCGCTCCTCCTCCGGCTCCACGTCGTCGGCATCGCCGAACAGCAGTGCCGCCTCGGCGTCCGCAGCGGCGTGGTTGAGCTCCGGCTCCGGTTCCGTCACCGGCTGTGCGGGGGTGGGCTGTTCGGGCGCGGGCGCTGCCGGGACCCCGGCCGCCGGAGTGGCGGTCGGGGGCGGCCCGGCCTGGGCGTCCGTGTCGACCGGACGCAGCACGGGGAAGCCGGGTGCGCCGGCCGGCTGGGCAGGCGTGTGCTGCTGGGGCACGGTGGGCGGTTGGGCGGGCGCGTGCTGCTGGGGCTGCTGAGGGGCGGCGAAACCACCCGAGGTGTCCTGGCCCGGCTGGGGCACGCCGAAGCCACCCGACGTGTCCTGCGCCGGCTGGGGCGCACCGGCTCCCGTCTGCTGGGGGTAGCCGTACCCGCCGGCCGCGGGGGCACCCGGCGCGGACTGCTGCTGCGGAAAACCGTAGCCACCCGTGGCAGGGCCCTGCTGGTGCGCGGTGGGCGTGCCCTGAGCCGGAGTGGGCTGCGCGGGCTGTGCCGGCTGCGCGGGCTGCTGAGGCGCAGGCTGGGCCGGCGGCTGGGTCGGCGGCTGCGCCGGTGCGGGAACGCCTGGCGGCCCGGTGGGCGACCCGACGGGCGATCCCGTCGGCGGTGGTGGCGAGGGCCGGTCGGCGTCCTGCTGACCACCGGCCGGGGAACCACTTTGCGTACTTTGGGCGTACCAGGCGGGAGGTGTGTAGACGATTTCGAACTCGCCGGTGAGATCCACCTCGTGATCGTCCCCGTCCGAGGAAGGGCTCCCGCCGTTGTACTCGGACCGATCCCTGTTCACTGCTTGCCTCCTGGTCAGCCACTGCTGCTGAGCTGGTCGTCGTCGCGGCCGGGCGGACCGAGTGGCTAGTCCCACGCGACTGCGATCGTCACCGCACCACCAGAAGCCTAATCACTCGCATGGCGGGACGGAAAAGCCCCCATGGGCGCGGACGCTATAGCCCCAGGTATGTGGGCGGAAGTGCCGCATGGGCGCGGACGCAAAGCCCCGCGGGCGAGGCCTCGTTCGCGCCCCACCCCGGAGACGACGACGTGTCAGTCCATACGACGGGCCACGCCGAGCAGGCCCGTCTCCGCATCTGTGGGTTCGGTCATGACGAACTTCTGATGCTTGCGAGTGCACCACAGGGCGACGCCGTCGTGAAGGGTCGGCAGGTGCTGGAGTTGTTCCTCCGGGACCCCGAGCGTGTCACGCACGGCCTCGGTCTCGTAGGGCGAAATGCGCTGAATCCCGACAAGATGGGCCTGAGCCAGCCAGCGCGGCGCATGCTCACTGACGAACGGCAGCACCGTCACCACGGCCTGCCACGGCACGGACGTCACCCGACCGCGCGGCGGGCGGATGCCACAGTCCCGGAACAGCACCACCGGACTCGAGACGGACGGCCCCTGCGCGGGCACCCGCCCCACCGGATACACCGTCACGCACTGCTGACCGCCGCCGGCCGCCTGGGCCAACTGCTGCCAGGCCTGCGGACGTCCGGTCTCCACACCCACGCGCGCACCCGTCGCGGCGGCACGCAACGCCAGCACCTGGGCGAGCCACAGGCCACCCACGAGCACGACGTCGAAGGCAGTCGGACGGGACAGACCGAGCACGGCCGGCTGCTGTTCCGGGTCGGTGCCGATGAGGACGCCGTCGTCACCGATCGGCATGCTGATCGCCGCGAGCTCGTCGGCGGAGACGACATGACGATTGCGGCGCGGCCCGCGCAGCCCGAACCCCGGGCTGAAGATGCGGCGTTGCTGCTGCGGTGCCTCCGGCTGCCGGATGATGGGGATCATGCCGGTGTCGGTGGGCGAGGCCACGTGTGCCGGCGTGCGCCCGGGGGCCCGGCCCTGCTGCCCCGGGGGCATGGTCGAGGCGGGGTGGGACATCAGTACGTACCTCCGAGCGGCAAAGTGGCGAGAGCTCCGGGGACCTGCTCCCGGTCGAGACGGACCAGACCGACCTTCGCGGCACTCGCGGCCCGCTCCAACTCACGTCCCACCTGGCCGAGTTCACTGTCACCGCGGGCGGTGACGCGGATGTGCCCGGTGAGGGCGACACCCCGGTTGCCGGCCTTGCTCAGGGTCATGCTGAACGTCGTGGCGAGCACCGGCAGCGAGGTGAACCGCGTGACCAGTTCGGGCAACGCCACACCGCCGCTCCCCAACTGCGGCCAGCGGGAGACCCAGTACGTCGTGTGGTACCGGTCGTCGACCCGCCAGGTCCGCACCGACTCGACCGTACGGCGCTGGGGAGTCCGCCCGTCCTGAGCGTGCTGCGCGTTGGCGCGCGGGTTCAGGCAGCTGGACGTCGCGAGCGCCTGCACCAGCTCGTTCTCGTCCAGGATGGTCGCCTTGAAGCCGGCCCCGGCCAGTCGGCTCGCCAGCTGGTCCGCCACCCGCAGCAGGGCGCGCTGCGCGCCGGGAACGCCGTCCCCGCGGGCCTGGACCGCCTCCGGACACAGCTCCGGGTCGAGCTTGAGGGCGACCCAGGTGAGCCGGAGCGCGGGCGAACCGGCCTGCGCCTGCAGGGGGCCGTACGACCGCGCGGCCAGCGACTGCTGCGGCAGATGCGGTGCCGGCGCCGGCTGGGTGTGCTGCACGACCTGCACGGAGGCGAGACGGATCCCGTCGACCTCGAGGGCGTCCTGGATCAGCCGCAGCGGCAGCTGCCGATCGGCGGCGCCGGGACGCAACGGCTGGTCTCCGGGCTGCACGAACAGGACGGCGGTCAGGAAGGACCCGTCGCCGATCATGCCGATCGAGCGGTCGTCACGTGACACGAAGGAGTACGTCCGCAGGGCGGGGTCGCACTCCACGACCGGCGCCATCATCGCGTCCGTACCCGGCGGCACGGGCTGCTTGGCGTCGCGTCGGCGCTGCCTGAGCGCACGCGTCGTCTCGTACCACTCGGGCAGCGGACGGCGACCCCGGCGCAGAACCGCCAGGAGCAGCAGCAGTGCCGCAACGACACCGGCCGGAACCAGCAGCCATGACTGGTCGGCGGCCCAGGCGGCCAGCATGACCGCCGCCGCGAGCTCCACCAGGATGAGCTGCTGCAGCCGCACCGGGCCCAGACCGCCGGGGCGGGGCAGCGTGCGCGGCGACGCGGCGGCGGTCTGGGCGGCCGGAGCGGCTGACGTACGTCTGCCGCGGCTCGGACCCCCCTGTTGCTGCTGTGCGCGGCGTCCGCGCCGAGTGCTCGTAGCGCTGGTCATCCCCCGGGACATCCCTTTCGCGAAGTAGTGGCCGTTGACCGGGCGGGATCCTCTGTCCGAGAGGTCCGAGAGGTCCGAGATCCCGGCGACGGGCCAGGGGCACCGATGGCCCACAACATCCATGCGGGTGGCTCACGGTACCCGCTGCGGAACACCGGGCGACACAGGGGACACCCAAAACCCAGGTGGTCAGCCTGTCATGGACCGGCCCCGCATGGTGCAGCGCTGTCGTGAAGCTCTGTGAAGATGCAGGGTCGGCCACACACCTGATGGATCGTCGCCGCGTGGCGCAGGGCATAGTAGGTGCCTGCGCGGCCGAACGGGCCTGTCGAGTCGGCCTGTCGAGCGCCGCGAAACACAACGACCGCGATCGAACACCACGACCGCGATCGAAACAGCACGACAGCGATCGAGCGGTACAGACGCGGTCGGAACATCGCAGAACGATCGAGCATCACAAACGGGAGAAACGGGGATCATGGCAAAGCGTCGGGATGAGCTCGCCGCCTACACGTTCGCTCGCAAGCGCACCGTCGCGGCGTTCCTGGCGCCGTCACCGGGCGGCTCGGAGGAAGGCGCTCCGCGTCCCATTCGTACGGTGATGCCCAGCCTCGGAGTGGGCCTGGTGCTGGTGCTCGGCTTCATCGCCTGGGGTGTGATCAAGCCCACGGCACCCAAGGGCTGGGACACGCCGGGCGAGTACATCATCGTCGACAGCGATTCCACGACGCGGTACGTGGTCCTCGACCCGAACCCGAAGGACGGCAAGGAGGAGAAGGTCCTCCACCCGGTCCTCAACTACGCCTCCGCGAAGCTGCTGCTCGACAAGGGCAAGGGCACCGTCCTCGAGGTCCCCGGCAAGGAGATCGACAAGAGCGGCGTCCGGCACGGCGCGACGATCGGCATCCCCTACGCCCCCGACCGGCTGCCCTCCAAGGACGACGCGGAGACGGCGAAGACCTGGGCGGTGTGCGAGCGTCCGACCCCGGGATCGGCGACCGGCGCCATCGACCGTGCCGTCTTCGTCCTCGACGCCGACGACGCCAAGTCGCTGAACAACGCGGGGAAGGTCAACCCCAGCGAGGCTCTCTATGTCGTCGAGCGTCAGACCGGACGGCAGTTCCTGGTCGACAGCAAGGGCAACCTCTTCCTGCTGGGCGACACGGCAGGTCTCGACAAAGTCACCATGGAACTGCTGCGCAACGCCGTCGTCGGCCGGGATGCCGAGCCGCAACCGGTGAGCCCTGAGTGGCTGCGCACCTTCAACGAAGGCGGCGTCATCACCTTCCCGACGATCCCGAACGTCGGTGGGGCGACCACGGTCCAGGGGCTCCCCGCCAACGCGAGCACGGTGGGCCGGGTGCTCAAGGCGCAGGACGCGCAGGGCGAGAAGTACTACGTCGTCCTCAAGGACGAGGTCGCTGCCATCACACCCTTCGTCGCAGACCTGATCCAGGCATCGCCCGCAGCCCAGACGGCGTACGGGACGGACGAGATCGCCCCCATCCAGGTCGCCCCCCAGGTCATCACCACGGCCAACAACGGCCCGGCGAACCGCTTCTACCAGAACAAGGGCTGGCCCCAGACGGTTCCGCAGCAGGCCAACCCCGCGACCACGGCGAACGGCGAGGCCCGTAACACTTCGTGCAGCGTCTACAAGGGCACCATCGACGAGGGCAAGAAGCCGCAGCTCGCCGCCTGGGCCGGGACGGCGTACCCGAAGAGGGTCATCGCCGACTCGCTCAGCGCCTACGTCTCGTCCGGTTCGGGCCTGCTCTTCACGGAGGTCAGCGGTGCGGCAGGGGGTGGCGGCAGGCAGTACCTGCTGACGGACACGGGCCTGCGGTACGCGCTGCCGAAGGGCAACGACAGCGCGGCGAAGGGAAGCGGCGGAGACTCGTCTTCGGACGCTTCCGGCTCTTCGAACGGTGACGCGAGCGAGACGGACAAGGCGCGTACGCGGCTGGGTTACGAGGACGCGACCCAGTCCCTGTTCGTGCCGCAGACGTGGGCGACGTTCATCCCGAAGGGGCCCATGCTGGACACCGGCAGCGCGACGCAGGAACAGAGCCAGTGACCGTCCAACACGCCTGCGGACAGACGCACTTGACAGTAAGACGGTGCGAGAGTCACAAGATGATCGCTCAAGTGTGTGAGGCGTGTAACTGATTGGCCGCGTCTGTGGCCGAGTGACAAGCTGACGATAGAGTGTTTGCAGCGCTCAACGGTGCGAAGCTTCTCCGGGCACCAGTGCAGGTTTCCCGGATCAACGACGACATGGGGGAAGGTTCATCATGGCCGGCCAGTTCCGGGTAACAGAGGACGAACTCACCAAGCTCTCCGGTGACATCAACACCGTGAACGGTCAGCTGCAGGGCGAGATCCGCCGCCTCAACGGAGTGATCGACCAGATCGCCGGAGGCTGGAAGGGCCAGGCGGCCCAGTCGTACCGCCAGCTGCAGGACCGTTGGAACCAGGACGCGAAGAGGATGACCGACATCCTCAACGACATCAAGGAAGCCGTGGACTCCACGCGGAGCAACTACTCCGCGTCGGAAGAGCAGCAGAACTCCGAGATCAGCAAGATCATGTCCGACTTCGGCTGATCAAGCCGCTCGGTCCGAAGTTCTTCGGTTCCACCCGATTTCCACAGACTTCCTTCGATTCTTCCTGAAAGGGAATGACGATGTCGATCCTCGTCAATTACGCAACCATCACCAACGCGTCCACGGACGTGAAGTCCACCGCCGGCCGCATCAAGCAGCAGCTCGACGACCTCGAGGCCGCGGTCAAGCGTGTCGCCAGCACCTGGGAAGGTGAGGCGCAGGAGGGCTACCAGCGCAAGCAGCGCGAGTGGGACCAGACCGCTGCGGACCTGCACGCGACCCTGCTGAAGATCTCCACGGCGCTGCAGAGCGCCGCCGAGAACTACCAGGCCACTGAGAAGAGCAACTCCGCGACCTGGGGCTGAGCCCGTCAGCGACCCGTGGGACCTGAGATGAAGAGAATCGGCCCAGCTGACGCCACGGCGTCGGCTGGGCCGACCTCTGCTTCGGGGTCGTACACAACTTCTGCGGGATCGCGGGCAGCCGTTGTCGGTATGTCCGCAGCAAATCCCGCAAATCTTCACATGGATCGCGACACCAACTACACCCGCGACATCCACTACACCCACTACATCCGTCACAGACACATGACCCAGCTTCGAGAGAAGCAAGGAAGCCCTGGGGGCCTGAACATGGGGGGCCTGAGCGTGAAGGGCCGGACAGCCCGCTCGCGTAGCCGCAACAGTGGAACCCGCGCACTGCAGCGGGTTTTTGGCGTGCTTGCGGTGACGGGGATCTGCTGTGCGTCGGCGTCGGCGTCGGCGTCGGCGTCGGTGCCGGCGTCGTCGGCTTCCGCCGACCGGTCGGTACCCACGCGCCTCACGGCCGCGGGCGCCTCTGGTTCCAGCGGCACTGTCTTGGCCGGTGGTTCAAGCGGCACCGTCTCGGCCGGCACGGAATTCGGCCTGGCGGACAGCTCGGAATGCGTCTTCGGCGGCAAGGTCATCAAGTCCACGCCGTGGTCGCTCCAGCGGATCCTCCTGGACCAGCTGTGGGGGCAGGCGACGGGCAAGGACGTCACGGTCGCCGTGATCGACACGGGCGTCGACGCCTCCAACCGCCAGCTGACCAGCGCCATGGCCTCAGGCAGCAAGACCTTCGTCGACGGTGCCGCCACCAAGGACATCGAAGGCCACGGCACCCGGGTCGCGGGCATCATCGCGGCCCGCCCGCTCAAGGGCACGGGCTTCGTGGGCATCGCACCCGACGCCAAGATCCTCTCCCTCCGTTACACGGGCGGACAGGAGAAGCAGGGCGACGCGGGGACCATGGCCGACGCGATCCGATACGCGGTCGCCAAGGGCGCAGATGTCATCAACATCTCCTCGGACACCCAGAACAAGCAGGACGACCAGACACTCGCGGACGCAGTGAAGTTCGCGGTGGGCCAGGGCGCCCTGATCGTGGCTGCCGCCGGCAACGACGGCGCCGACGGCAAGTTCGCGAAGACTTACCCCGCCGCCTACGACGGCGTCCTCGCGGTCGCCGCCTCCGACCGCAACGACGAACGCGCCCCCTTCTCACAGTCGGGCGACTTCGTGGACGTCGCGGCACCGGGCGTCAGCATGGTCTCCACGGTCCCCCTCGGCGGCCAGTGCACGGCAGACGGCACGAGCTTCGCGGCGCCGTACGTCGCGGGCGTCGCGGCTCTGCTGAAGGAGAAGTACCCGAAGTGGAAGGCCGCCCAGATCGCCACCCGCATCGAGGAAACCGCCCAACGCCCGGGACGCGAGGCCGACCCCTACATCGGGTGGGGCGTCGTCGACCCGGTCGCCGCGCTGCAGGAGGAGTCCACACCGGGCGAGTCCCCGGAACCGGCCCCGCCGGTTGCGCCCGGCGCGGGCGGGGTCGTCCCTATGGCTGTGACCATGGGGGAGAGCGAGGCGGAGCGGGAACGCCGGGTAGCTGTCTATGTGTTGGGCGCGGGGATGGCTCTGGCGTTGGTGGTTGCGGGGAGTGGGGTGGCTGTGCGGGACTGGCGGGGGCGGCGGGTTGGCCAGCCCGGGCGGGCTCGACGGGCTGGGCAGTCCGTCAGTCGGCTTGGGCGATGATTGGGCACCGAGTGGGTGCTGACAACTTGAGGAACAGGGGAGAGGACAACGGGGTATGAGTAACGGAATGCGGGTTGATCTGAGCGCGCTGGATGAGGTGATCCGGAAGCTGTGGACGCTGCTGGATGACATGGACAAAGCGGGGCAGACGTCGCGGTATAACACGGAGATCACAATGGCCGCGTTCGGGAACAATTGCACGTTCCTGGAGGCGGGCGATCTCTTCAGCGCCCACAAAGAGGCGAAGAGTGATCTTGAGGGCGCGATCAAGGGACTCCATGACCTGATCGACAGATTCGGCAAGAGTACCTCCAAGGTGAAAGACAAGTACACCGAGCAGGAATACGCGAACAAGAACCAAATGGGTGGTGGCGGGGGAAGCTCGGACGGCGAGTTCGCAAGGTAGTCCGATCGAGAATCACCTACTAACGGAGGAGTTCAAGTGGCCGGTGACAAGGACCTGCCTAAGCCCGAGATCGTGAATGACGTCTGCGTCGCAGACCCGGGGCGACCTCAGACCAAGACTCAATTCATCAACTACTCGCTCAAAGAGCTCAAGGCGATGCTTGAGGGAACCAATCCGGGCCTGATTGAGGAGACGGGCCGTCACTGGGGAAAGGTCAATGAAATCCTTTCCGGTGGCGAAGGAGGGGGCATTGCTGGCTTGCTCGACAAGTCGGTCGACAATGTCCTGGAGCACTGGGAAGGGGAAGCGGCCCAAGCTTTCGAGCGGGCGGCACGCAAGATCGCGCAGAGCATCCGAAATGCGGCTTGGCATGCGGATCTCAACAGCTCTCAAATGGCCGACGCCGGCTCCCAGCTACGCAGGTTCAAGGCGCAGCTGGACGAAATCGAGGAGCCCAGTGGCTGGGCCAAGGTCGGTGATGCTCTCAGTGACTGGAAATGGGACAACGGCGAAGCAGTAGCCAACGATCTCCAGGACCGCAAGCTGACCGCTAAGGAAGTAGCGGAAATCAACGAGGGCAAAATTGGCGCGAGCCGTGAAGCCCAACTCAATGGTGTTGCTGTCATGGAGAACCTGGGCGCTCAGTACATGCGCATCTCGGGGAATCTGCAAAGGAATCGGGTAAAGGACCCCGGAGACGGGCACGTCGGGGAACCGAACCGTGACGTGGTGTACCCACCGCCGGTCACGGTACCGACGGGAGGCGGGTCCCGGCCAGGGGCATCAGGCACGGCCCCCAAGCCGTGGAGTGCAGGGCCGACCACGAACGTCAAGCCAGCCCCGAACGTGCCCCGTGACCAAGGCATCACGGGAGGCGCGCAGCTCCCGACCACCAAGACGAAGGTAGACAGCATCTCTCCCGGGCTGACGGGGACCGGGCCCGGTACCAGCACTGGCGGCCCCAGCGTCGGCGGGGGCGGTGTCGGGACCGGCGGGGCTCAAGGTCCGGGCATCATGGCTCCCGGCGGAGGGGCCGGGGTCGGACGCGGTACGGCCGGACGCGGCGGCATCGGCGTTGCAGGCGGTCGTGGCGGTGTGGCTGGTTCCGGTGCGGCAGCAGGTCGCGGTGCCGGAGGCCGAGCCGGTATGGGCGGTATGGGTGGCGCGGGAGCCGGTGCGGCTGGCCGAGGCGGTGCTGGCGCTGGTGGACGTGGAGCCCTCGCGAAGTCCCGTGGCGGTGTTGTCGGCGCAGCCAAGGGGATCACCGGGAAGGGCGCCGGCGGCGGCGCGGGCCTGCACGGCAGCCGCGGTGGAACTCAGCGTGGCGCCATGGCGGGTGGAATGGCTGGCGGTATGGGTGGTCGCAGCGGCCGGCGGCCCAACGACGAGAACAGCCAAGGGGACCGTCCCGACTACCTGGTCGAGGACGAAGAGACCTGGATCTCGGAAGAAGACCGCAACCGGAACGTACCGCGGACCATCGAATAGGCACGCGAGCGAGCCGTACGGAGAAACGTGCGGCTCGCTCGCATGAAGACTGGCGGAACCAGTCGTAGTTGAGTGAGGAGCAATTAAGTGAGTTTCAAGCGAGTCTGGTCTACGGCGGGAGTCGTGACGCTGACAGGAGCTTTGCTCCTCACTACAGCCCCAACGGCATCGGCGGACTACGTCAGAGATCAACAATGGGCCTTGAACGCATTCGCAGCAGACGATGTCTGGGCTGAATCCCAAGGGCAAGGCGTCACTGTTGCGGTTGTCGACTCTGGAGTCGATGCCAGTCACCCTGATCTGAGTGGCCAGGTCCTCAAGGGGAAGGACTTCACCGGCGGAGGGAACGCCCAAGAGGACATCATCGGTCACGGAACAAAGATGGCGAGCATCATTGCTGGGCATGGGCACGGCTCGGGAAATGATGACGGTGTAATTGGACTTGCGCCGAAGGCCAAAATCTTGCCGTTGCGCACTCTCCAGACGCGAGAAGACAGGAATCTGGATGAGACATGGGGAGCTGCAGTTCGATATGCAGTAGACCAAGGCGCGACCGTTATTAATCTCTCTTTCGGTAACGATGGTGGCGGTAAGACTCTAAGTGCGGGTCGGGATGCCATCGCGTATGCACAAGCGCACGACGTTGTAGTTGTTGCAGCCTCAGGTAATGAAGCGTCTGTTGCTGTAAGCGAACCAGCAGCACTGCCCGGGGTTGTATCTGTGGGTGCCGTAGATCAAGACGCCAACCTCTGGACAGACTCGAATACTGGAAAGGGGCTGACGCTCACCGCGCCAGGTGTGAAAATCGTCGGCGCAAATAAGACCATGTCCAATGGGTACGGCGAGTCCAGTGGCACTTCGGAGGCCACGGCCTACGTATCCGCTGCTGCCGCTCTGGTCCGCTCCAAGCACCCCGACCTCACCGCAGGTCAAGTAATCAACCGCCTGATCAAGACGGCCACCTTCGCGCACCACAAGGGGCTTAAGGCGCCCGACGAAGAATACGGCTACGGGATCGTGCGGCCCTACTCGGCACTCACGATGGACATCCCCGCCGGCTCCAAGAAGAACCCTCTTGGCCAACTCTCGTCGTCTAGTTCGACGTCCACTCAGTCATCGAAGGGAACGGACTCTTCGACCCAGGCAAAAAAGAAGAAGAAGTCCTCCTCCAGCAGTTCCCTCATCCTCATCGGCGGTATCGCAGCGGTCGTCGTAATCGGTGCGATCGTCTTCGTGGTAATCCGCAGCCGCCGCAACGGCGGTAACGGCGGCCCCGGTGCCGGCGGCGGAGGCTCCCAGTACCCGGGGTACACGCCCGCCCAGCAGGCGTATCCCAATTCCGCTCCGAGCCAGGGGTACCCCGCTCCCCCGGGACAGCAGGACCCCAACCCCTATACCCAGCAGCCTCCGCACCAAGGGCAGTAGGAGCAGTTCGCCCAGGAGAGGCTGTGGACTCGGACCTACCGGACTTGAATTCACAATCTGCTGCCGATGAAATGACATCGCGGACCGCGAACTACTTCGTCGGCATCTTGCTCGGGATTGCAATCGTCGCCCCTTGGTTGCTCTTCGTCGCGTCGATCATGTCTGGCAAGCTCGTGTGGCTGACAGCCCTCGATCTGATTGGTACGCGCGTTTGGGTCTCGTGGTCATGCTGCGCGGGTGCCGCGACGACAATCGCGCCTTGAAAAGGTGGGGGCAGGGACTCACGCGATGACCCTATTGCTCTCCCTCGTCGCACTCGCGATTTTGCAGTGACCTAGATGCCAAGAACGAGCAAGAACGAGAAGGGATCCTCTTCAATGGGCCTCGTTGTCCTTGCGGTTGGCGTTGTCGGCCTTGGAGCTGTAATTGGAGCCGTCGTCGTCTTCGCTGTAGCGCGTAGCCGTCGCAACTCCGGCACCGGCCAGGTCGGCCCTGGCACTGGAATCTACCCCCAGAACATTGGTTACCCGCCCCAGCAGCCGATCCACCCACCCGCTCAGCAGCCGTACCCGCCAACTCCCCATCAGGGATATCCCGCTCCTCCCGGACAGCCGCCCCAGCACCCCGGCCCCTACACCCAGCAACCCCCGCACCAGGGATAAATGCGCGAATGTCGCATGCAAGGGGCGCCCAGGTGCGGTGGATCATTCATCGTGCCCGTCAGTGATAGGGCTAGCGTTTGAGCTGCAAGTGCCAGGCACTCATCGGGGCGAGTGGTTGGAACAGCGGCCACGACTCCGATGACTGAACAGATCTCATCATGGTTGTTGGTCAACCGACCCAAGTACCGAACTACGGAAGGGGACTTATGAGCGGGGGATTCAATGTCGAGGGCGATGCCCTCCGCAAGTATGCGAAGGCTGTGGAAGCCGCAGCCGGCCGGATCGACGGCATCCGGACGCGTACACAGCAACTGGAGCTCACGCAGGAGACGTTCGGAAAGCTGCCCCAATCGGACGACCTGAAGGCTGACTACGACACTCAGCGCAAGGAGTCCGGCAAGGACCTCACCGACGCCGTCGACACGCTGTACGCAATAGCCGACGCGCTCAAGGATTCCGCGGCCGCATACGACGGCACGGAGATGGACAACAGGGGCATGATGGGCGGGGGCAACTGATGGGGGCGGGACAGGCGGCGGGCGATGCCCTGAGCCGGGTCAACTTCGCGCTGGACTGGAGCAACCCGCTCGCCGGTGTCCTCGACGAGATCATCCGGGGCATCATCAAGCAGTTCAACCTGGACGAACTCCTGGAGCAGGTCAGCGGAGACAACGAGCTCCTCACCGAGACCGCGATCAAGTACCGCAGGGCCGCCAATGACCTACGCGGTGTGGTTGATGACCTGGTCGCCGATCGCCGCACGCTGGCCACCCAGTGGGAGGGCGAGGCGTTCGGGAAGTTCGACGGGATGATGACCGAGTTCGAGGCGGCTCTCAAGGGCGAAGCCGCGGACATGGACACCACGGCGGAGCTGCTTGAAATGGCGGCCCAGGAGTGCGCCGCCGCCGAGCAGTTGATGCTCGATCTCATCGTCGAGATCGTGGAGACCGCGCTCGCGGCCGCCGCGACGACCGCGATCCTCTCGCTCTTGACGGCGGGCGCCGCGGCGGCCATCGGCCCGCTCATCGCGGCCGCGGGCATCGCCCACAAGGCGGCGAAGGCCGTGAAGATCACCGCGAAGCTGGCGGATGCCCTGGCAGACATCGCCAAGCGCATGCAACTGCTGCGCAAAATGGAGAAGGCACGGGATGCACTGCGTAAGGGGCCTAAGTACTTTAGTGGTGGCCTCAAGCGCTACATAAAAAAGGTAGATGAGCACGGCAATCCAATTCCTGAGCGCAATCTCAACGATCTGGCCATGTATGCGGGCTACAGGGTTGTGAAGAAGGGCGTGAAGGGCGTTGTCAAGGACGTCATCGGCGCGGACCCGGCCGGGGCGGTCCAGGATCGTCTGCTGGAGGACGGGCCGGGAGTGGCGGAGGAGCGTTACGAGTACCACCAGCGTCCCGATCCACAGAGTTTCGACGAGCGTACGGATGTGACTCCTTCGAGTGCGGCAAGGACAATCAGGGACGATTTCGGATGAGCAGAATGAACATGGCAGCCTTCGTCCGTGAGACGGTCGAGCGGGCGAGGGCGTTGGCGCCAGCGGGTGAAGCGCTGCGTGCTGATCACGGGGTCAGTTTGGCCGTACGGGCACCGTCGCCCGGCTATTATCGCCGTCCGCGCGTTCTGCGATCCGAGCGCCGTGCGCTTGGTGGCTGGTTGCTGCTCCCGGTGAGCTGGCTCTTGAGACTCCTTACTGCCACCTGGAACCCGGTCGAGCGGCTGGTCGAAGCGTTTACAGAGCGTGAGAAGAAGAGGCCGGGCAAGCCGTTTCACGGCGGCTGGAACAGCATGGCCGGCCATCTGGCCCGCGGCCTGGTGCCTCGGACGAAGAACCCGGCAAACCCGGCATCCGTGGTGATGCAGGTGACCGACCGCCGCCTGCAAATCGTGTACGTGTCTCGCGTGCGTTCCTTCACTGGCAAACCCGGGCTGGTTGAAGCGGGGTGGGCCACGGCTATTCGTAATGTGACCTGGATTCGGGATCGCGGCGACGTGGTGGGCGGCGACCACGAGATCGGCTTCGTCGATGGTTCGTGGTGCACGGTCCACTTCTGGGGTGAGGGGTGGAGCCGGATGTCGGACGCGTTCCCGCTCCGGTTGAGCCACCTAGACCCGATTCCGAACCTGAGATGAGCGGCCAGTTGGCCGTGAATTCGCCCGGGACCGACTCGATCGGTCCCGGGCTGTCGGCGATGTTGTGGTGAACAGCACCAGGCGAGTCGGACAGCGGAACCTGAACCGCTCCGGGATCGGTGGAGGCTCTATGCGTTGACTCCAGCCGCCGGTTGGGGCTGGTGTTGAGCGTAGTAGTTGGTCTCGTGCTCGTGGGGCTGGATATTGCCGATCGCCGTGTGGAGACGCTGGTTGTTGAACCAGTCGACCCATTCCGCGGTGGCGAGTTCGACGTCGGCAGTGCTCCTGCGCTCGTCGAGCATCTTCTGGGACTCGGGGCCGTTCGGGTCGTACATCACCGACCACTGACAGGGACTCCTGCTCCTGTCAGGCTTCGAAGCCAAGTCTCCTAGCCCGAACGACAGTTACGAACTCCTGTGGGTGACGGCTGGCGAGTTCGATCAGTTGACCTGGGATCCAAGTTGCAGTTCAGTTCAGCACTTTGAACAGTGATGTGCAGACGATCAAGCACGCCAACGAACTCGCCAACGCTACATACATTCGCCGAGTCTGGTTCCGGCGCCAGGCCCGAACGATGACGTAGAACCCCGTGTACATGCCGATCAGATTCAGCACGGAAAGCCAGACAAGGCTCAGGTTCCTCGTCGACACGTAGATGAAGACCCATGGGGACACAACGCCGAAGAAGATCAACGCGTTTCTGTAATAGTTGTACTGGCTTTGAGTAGGCCCCTCTTGTGGAATCGGATCTCCCATGTCGGGGAGTTCTGGCACAGTCATCCTGTTCCTCCGCTGCCTTGTCAACCAGGCCACGCAGCCTCAGCGCACGGTGCCGACGGTGCGCTCCCGGTGTCCGTCGGCCTCGGGGAAGCCACAGTGGCCCGGCTCGCGTTGCGTCTCGCCGAGCCACAGGTGCGGGGCGTGCTGCCGGATCGCCTCAACCAGGGGCTCCCGATGCCTGGCGTATTGGCCGTTGGTCGGGAAGCGATAACGCAGGCGCGGGAGGCCGGGGCGGATGGGCTCTTCGTCGCGGACCAGGGTCCACAGGACTGGGTCGTCGCGGTCGATCGGGCCCGTCGGGCACAGCTCGATCGAGTACTGCCTGCCACCCCGGTTGTCGGTTTCGCTCCAGTGGACGGCAACACCGGCGAGAGTGTCCCAGCGGATGGCACGCTCGCCATTGCGGGTGCGTAGCCACAGCCCCGCGTCGTCGACGCGAACGGCCAGGTGGTGAAGTGAGAGGGCCGAGCGGAAGATCTTGAAGCCCGAGTAGCCAAGGGTCGCGAAGAGCAGTGCCACGAGTCCCACCGGCTGGGGTTCGTTGCCGTTGAGCCCGGTGGTGATGACCACTGCCAGGACCACGCAGAAGGCACCCATCGCCATGAGGATCCCACCGAGCACGAACCCTTGCCGGGCGACTCTCCTGCCGTAGGGAATGTCTGTGGCGGTGGGGGCGGGACCGTGCGGAGGGATCGTCGACATGATTCGAGAGTCTATGCAGGCTGCCGAAACACGGCCCACCGGACGTCTGGCAAAAGTGCCGGGTAGAGGTAGGGGCCACGTGCCGCGTTGGGTGCCGTATGGGCAACAGCCAGTGGTGTGGGTGTGGCTGCTGCCCGGGGACGGGCCGGGATCGCCGGCACGGTCTGCTGCGGCGACGGCACGCGGCTCAGCTGGTCGACTCCTGCTGACCCTGCCGCGCGACCTACGCGGCAATGACCTCGCACCACACGTACTTTCCCCGGTTGCCGTTTCTGGACAGCGGCTGCCACCCCCATACGTCAGCACAGGCGCTGACGAGCGCAAGACCGCGGCCTCCCTCCGCGTCGACCAAGTCGCCCAGCTTCGATGGAGGTTCGGGCGGCTCGGGGTCGGCGTCCCAGGCGCCGATACGCAGCACACCGCCGCGCCATCGCAGGCGCAGGGCGGCGGGTCCCTTGGTATGGCGTACGGCGTTGGAGACCAGCTCCGTCGCGAGGAGTTCGGCGGTGTCGACGAGGTGGATCAAGCCGTGCATCGTGAGGATCAGGCGGACGGTGCGGCGACAGACGGTGACGGCGTGGGGGTCGTTGGGGATGTGGAGGGAGTACTCCCAGGGTTCGTTTTGAGGCATGGCTGAACTCCTGTCGAGAGAGGGGGGTTGGCAGCTTGCTGCAGGAGGGCGGGCGGTGGCAGTGCCGCAGCCGTCATGGCAGGACGGGGCGGTGCGCTTCCGGGATCCCAGCAAATCCACAGCGTGTGCGTTGCGTCACTGACGGTAGACTTAATTCTTTAAGTTGTGCAAGCCGGTCGCGTAATCTGCCCCCGAACGGGCAGCGCTTCCAGGCGCGTTGAGAGGAGCGGTAGATGGCATTGAGGAGCGAGCCAACGGCACGTCAGATGCGCTTGGCCGTCGAGCTGCGGAGGCTTCGTGACTCGGCAGGACTCGCAACCCGAGAGGCGGCGGCTCTGCTCGGCGTGAGCGCTCCTCAGATCAGCCAGATCGAGGCGGCCCTCGCCGGCGTAAGTGAGAAGCGTCTACGCCGCCTTGCGGCCAACTATGCTTGTCCGGATGCAGAGTTGATCAACGCCCTGGTGGTCATGGCGACCGACCGGACGCGTGGCTGGTGGGAGGATTACCGAGGAATCCTGCCAACGCAGTTCCTGGATCTGTCCGAACTGGAGCACTACGCCAGTTACCGGCGAGACGTGGACTTCCTGCATGTTCCGGGCCTTCTGCAGACCGAGAACTACGCCCGATCGCTCTTCTCCTACGTGAATCCGGAGTTCCCGGACAGCGAGGTGGAGCGCTGGGTGGAACACCGGATGAAGCGCCAGATCATCATCGAGCACCCTGACCCGATCCCGTACGAGACCGTGATCCATGAGGCGGCGTTGCGCATCAGAACCGGCGACCGTGCCACGGCACGGACTCAGCTCGCCCGCATCCTGGAACTCTCCGAAGCGGACCATGTCACCGTGCGCGTCATCCCCTTCGAGCTGGATGGCTTCGGGGGAGCTGGGAGCACCATGGTGTATGTGGGTGGCCCAGTCTCCAAACTGGACACCGTGGTGCGCGACGGGCCCAACGGCCCCGTGTTCATCGACGCTGAAGCCCAACTCAGCCGCTATCGAACGCTTTTCCGTAGGGTAGAGGCGGTGTCACTTGAACCCGAGCGTTCGCGTGACTTCATCTACCGGCTGGTGAAGGAGCTGTAAGGACATGACCTCCCCCGACACCTGGCAGAAGTCATCTTTCTCCGGTGGTGGCCAAGGTGACGCCTGTGTGGAGATAGCGAACTTCTACACTCGAGTCGCGATACGCGACTCGAAGGCCCCGGCTCAGGGCACGCTCTCCTTTCCGGCCGAAGCCTTCACGGCGTTCATGAGCAACCTCAAAGCCGACACTGGTTGTGACACCGACGCACCGTAGGGTGTTGTTGGCTCGACCAGCCCGGGGGAGCACACAGCCGGAAGCGGCGCGTCATCAGGGACCGCAGTCGCGGCCCGCGTCGCACTGCCAGTCGGAGAAGCCACCTTCGCGGGGATGGTCGATGTCGTGGTCGAACAGGAGGAACCCCCAGGCCACCCAGGCGATGAACGCGATGCAGAGGGCGAGTCCGGACCACAGGGCCAGCCTCTTCAGAAGGCCGCCGGGCCCCGCCTCGTCCTCCTGGACGCCGGGTCCGTTCCCGTTGTTCCCGTTGCGGACGTCGTTCGGGAGCGCGGGAGGTGTGGTGCCCTCCGACCCCGGCCGCGGCTGTCCGGCGGGTGTGTGCCGGCCCTTCATACGCGGGCCGTCATCTCGCCGGGCGAGCCGGACATGCCGAAGTCCCGGGCCATGGCGGAGTAGGTATTGTCGAGTTCCCTGCTCCCGGTGGGCTTCGGACCGGTGGCGTACAGCGCGTTCAGCGCCGGTCGCATCTCGTCCCGGTTCCGGGGGAGCTTCCTGACGAGGCCGTCCAGCTCCGAGGTCTCCACCTTGCAGCCTGCTCGCATGGCACCGGTCTCCCTCTGTCTCGCAAGGCGCGGGTCATCTGCCGCCGCGACACGTTATCCAACAGGCCTCGGGCGCCCCGTCGGGGTTTTCCCGTTCGCAGAACTTTCACGACTTCTTGCGAGGTAGATTCCGGCGTTCGTGCTGAGCAGACACCGGACCATCAGGGCAGGAGCCTTCAATGCGATCGCTATACGAGTTCCAGGGGGGCGGGACACGCCTTGCGTCTGCGAAGGTCATAAGCTGTCGTGAGATTAGCGGGGGCGCCGAAAGGTATGCGAGTGGCTTTAGTTGGGCTTCGCAGCAACCTGGGCGAGTCAGTTGAGATGCGGGCTCTGTCACCGGAGGCCGGACCACCCATCGTGCTCCCTCGCAGATAGACCTGTGAGAGGGAAGAACTGATGTCTTATCCCACGCCCCCGGGGGGCGGCAACCCGTATGGGCAGCCGCCCCCGCAGAGTGGTTGGCAACCGCAATGGCAGGGGGCAGGCCCTGTGCAGCCGCCCACCCCGGCCGCGCCCCCCGGGGCCGCCGCCGATCCAACCGGGGCCGTCTCAGTACGGTGCGTACGCCCCGCCCGGGAGCCCTGTCCCCGGGAACCCCATGGGGGCGCAAGTACCCCCCTCGGGTGGGGGCGGCACTGCCCGAAAGGTCATCGGCGGTCTGCTCACCGTGTTCGGCGTGCTCGGTATGCTCGGTGGCGGAGCGCTGGCGGCTCACGCGTACAGCAACGCCGGGCAGGAGACACCGAATGACGAGTACGGCAACGTGATGTGGCGCGACGAGCCGGTGGATGACTTCTTCCCGATCACACTCGGCGGCCGTGGCGGCTACAACGGCGGGCTGTACGACCCCAAGCGGGCGATCTGGAATCGCGTGGGGATCTCGCCGGAGACCGACTGCGACAAGGGCCTCACGCGTTATACGTTGAAGGCTGCCAAGGACAACGGCTGCAAGGCAGTGTTGCGCGCTACGTACGTCGATCCCACCGCGAACATGGTCGCCACCGTGGCTGTCGTGGTGTTGCCCGAGGGACCCGAGAGCGGGCCGAGGGAGAAGGTCTACGCGGCCTACCAGGACCATCTCTACGACGATGGCGTAGTTACTCCGTACGCGGTGCCCGGCACGCTGGCCGCCAAGTGGAAGTACCGGAACGGCTCCGCCCTTTCGCCGGTGGGTGGCGAGAACATGCCGTATGTCGTGGCGGCCAGCGTCGGCTCCGTCGACGGTTACATCGCGGGCGATCTGCCTGGCGAGTGGAGCGACGACAGCGACACGGACCGCGAGTCCTGGAGCGCCAACGCCGACGACCTCGTCACTCTCTTCCGCGCTCATATGGACCGCCTGCAGAGGGGAGACACGCAGTGACCACCCGATCCATGCGCAACGCCACCGTCACCGGTGCTGTGCTGATGGTCCTGATGGGTGCGACCCTCTCTTGGGGCGCGGTACCCGCGTCAGCCGCTGAGAATGCGCCGGTCAGCTGGGAATCGGCCGCACTCGACCTACCTACGGCCCATCAGGCCACTCAGGGCGAAGGCGTCACCGTGGCGGTACTGGACACTGGTATCAACCCTGACCACCCCGCACTCAAAGACAGGGTGACCAAGGTCGGCCCTGATTTCTACGAGCTTGCCGGTCTCGAACCAGGGAACAGCGGCTACGGCGTGCACGGCACCGCCATGGTTTCGGACGTCCTCAAGGTCGCGCCTAAGGCCAAGATCGTCACGGCTCGCGTGATCGACGATGAGCACGATGATTTCAGCGGGGACGTTGAGAGTCTCAAGGACGGCGTCAGCCCGATCGCGAAGGGCATCGACTTCGCGCTGGAGAACGACGCCGACGTGATCTCGCTGTCCGTCGGTGGAGGGGTCGTCAACGAGCTGAGAGGCGAAGAGCTGGCTGCTGCTGCTCGCGCTGTGCAGAAGGGCGTCACCCTGCTGGCAGGCGCAGGCAATATGGGCGACGAAGGCAACGAAGGCAACTTCCCCGCTGGGTTGGCGAACGTCATCTCCGTCGCCGCGACCAAGCCCGGAGGACAGCGCGCCGACTTCTCCACGGTGCGCACCCACAACACCATCGCTGCCCCCGGTGTCGATATCATCAGCGCCGACAAGGACGGCGGCTACCGTCCGGTCGACGGCACCTCCCCGGCGACGGCGCTCGCCGCCGGTGTCACCGCGCTGATGCTCGCCGAGAACCCGGATCTGACCCCGGCCCAGACTCGCGCGATCCTGATGCGCACGGCCGATCATCCCGCAGGCGGGCACAACGCACTCGTTGGCGCCGGCCAGATCAACGCCGCGGCGGCAGTACGAGCGGCGGACAGCCCGCCGAAGATCGACACCGCGCCCAAGCCGTACAAGGGAGACGTCGAGCACTTCGCGTCACCGACCGGCACCGACAAGATCTCCCATCCGGCGATGGAGACGGAGCTGCTCGCGACCGGTCTCGGTGCGCTCGGTTGTGGTGTGCTGTTCGTGGCGGGGGGCGGTCTGCTGCTGTTCCGCAAGAGCAGGCGGCAACGAGCCGCGGTCTGAGACACCGGGTTTGGTGATGCCGTCCGTCTGGCGCCGTACCGCAACAATCGTCTGGCGTCGAGCAAGGGTTCGCACCCTGCTCGACCGGTGACCGGCCCCGGTGCCCCTCTTTCTCAGGGGCACCGGGGCTCCCGTCACGCGAAGACCCCCACCAGCAAACTGGCCAGGAGCCCGACCACGGCCACCAACGTCGTGATGAGGTAGGGCCGGAACCGGCGCCGGCTCCACGGTTGCGTGGAGGAGAAGCCGGTGGTGGCGCCCAGTACGCCGATCGACAGGGGCATCAGGCCAACGAAGAACCACGCGCAGCCCACCGCGATGGCGCCGACCCACCCACGGTCCGGCTTGTACGAGGTGTCGCCGGTCTTGAGGGCCTCGATGACGTAGCCGCGCTGGTGCAGGGCGTCGCTCTTGAGTTCGGCGTTGAGGTCCTTCACGGAGCCGTCGTTGGCGGTGAAGGTGCCGTAGCACCACCTGGTCTTGGTCTTCTTGCGCGAACTGCTCGACGTGCTCGAGCGGTACTTGTAGTCGACGGTGCAGGTCTCGACGGTGAGCTTGCCCGGGGTGGATGTCGCGTAGGTGTAGGGGCCGAGGTAGGCGCCGAGGGCCATGAGGACCACGCCTACGAGGATCAGGCCTGCGCCGATGAGGCGGCCGAGGCTCGCTCGGTCTTCCGGTGCGGCGGCGTTCGGCGAGGCGTTCCCGTGTACTTGTGTCATTGGGGTTCCTCAGGAATGGGATGCGGCAGGTGGCAGGCAGGTACTGCTGTTACAGGACGAGGGCGCAGACGAGTGCTGCCAGGACGCCCAGGGCGCAGAGGCCGCCCAGGACGGGGCCGGTGACGGTCCGGGCCGGCAGGCTCTGCCAAGAAGCCGTGAATCCCGGGCCGTTGCGGCTGCCGAAGCCGGTGAGGAGGCAGTAGATGCCGAAGGCCAGCAAGGAGAGGCAGAACGCGAGAATCGCGGCGTCGTCTCCGGGGTCGCGGTCCTGCGGTTGCTCGAAGGTGTCGTCCACCTGAACCACGGGGATTTTCGCCCCGGTTTCGAAACGCGATGAGGTTTCTACTACTACGTCTTGGTAGGTGGCTTCACCTTCTTGCGCGCTCCAGTTTCCGGTGCAGCTGAACTTCAGTTCTGTGGAACGTCTGTGCGTGCCGTAGTGGGTCTTCGTGTGTGTCTCGCATGAAGAAACGGTGAGGGTTCCATCGGTGCCCTCGCCGGCGAGTTCGCTGCGCAGTTCCGGAATGGTCACCGCAGCGACGACTGCGGCCAACAGAAGCAGCCCCAGGCCGAGGAGTCTTCCCGCCCACAGGCTCCCTGTGTTGCTGTGATGCGACTGTACTGTCACCACTTTTTGTCGTCCCCTTGCGTAACTTGACGATCTCTTGACTGGCGGGTTGGCCGGGTCGTGCGCGAGGAGTCTAAGGTATCCGTCTGTCGTGCAATATGAAGTGCAGCCAGGGGAGTTCGGGGGAGCGCAATGGAGTTCGAAACCTTTGATGTGGACACGGGCGTACTCCGCAGGCAGGGCGGGAAGTTCGTCGACCTCGGGGGCGATTTCTCAACCGCGTCCAAGCGGTTCAAGGACAGCCTTGAGGGGCTTGGTGAGCCATGGGCGGACGCGGATTTCGGGGAGATCTTCGGCCAGGTCTACACGCCGATTCGTGACGGAATCTTCACATCGATGGACAGCCTCGCGGAACGGCTACAAAAGATCGGGTACAACCTGCAGGACATGGCACGTAACTACGACGCATCGGAATTGTCGAACAGCGGCCTGCTGAACGGTATTTCCGGCGAACTCTAATCAAATACGGGGCTATTGGCATGTCGCTCACTCTGCCCGGCGAGCTTGTCTGGGTGCTCGACCTCCTCGGATACTCCTGGCCCGAGGCCGACGAAGAGGCACTGCACAAGGTCGCGGAGACCTGGCGGGCTTTCGGCGAGGAACTCGAAGAGATCCAGCGGGACGGCGAAGGCCTCGCCCGTACCGTCGTCGCCCACAACTTCGGTATGGCTGTTGAGGGATTCAGCAAGGACTGGGGCGCCTACACCGGCGCGAACGGCGAGGACAGATATCTGCCGGACGCCAAGACCGCGTGCGATGTGATCGCCTTCGCGTTCGACGCGGCGGCGGTGGCGGTGCTCACGGCGAAGCTGGCGGTGATCGCACAACTCGTGGCGCTGGCGATCGAGATCATCGCGGCGCAGGCTGCAGCTCCCTTCACCTTCGGACTGTCCGAGGTCGGTGCGCTGGGTGCGACACAGGCCACGCGGCTGATCGTCCGCGAGCTGCTGGACAGGCTCAAGCGGGAGGTTATGGAGGCGGTGACCAAGGCCATGGAGCACGCCACCATGGACGCCGTCAAGAAGATGGCCAAGGAGCAGCTCGAGAAGATCACCAAGGAGAAGGTCAAGCAGTTCGCCAAGGACCAGCTCAAGGAGCAGGGCAAGCAGTTCGTCCAGGAGAAGGTGGTCGACGCCGCCAAGGAGAAGGCCACAGAGGCCGCCGTCGGAATGGCGCAGAACATCGGCCAGCAGGGCATCGAGACGTACTTCGACGCGCGGTCCGGCGTCGACCTCGGTGAGACGGCGGACGTTGCCAAGACGGCGGCCGGTGAGTATGTGGACGGCCTCAAGAACGAGGTCACCGGGGGCGAGGGATCGACCTTCGCCGGCTACGTGGACCCGACCACGCACGTGAACAACGCCGTGGACGCCGCGACGGAGCGTGTCACCGGAGCGGCCGGGGACCGCGTCCAGCATGGCGTCGACGCGCTGGCCGGACACGGTGCGCAGAGCACGCAGGCGTCCGACGGGGCTACGGGCACCGCATCTGGGACGGGGGCCGGCTCCGGGGCGGGTTCCGGTTCCTCGGGCACCACGCAGGCGTCCACCAGGCCGGCGGCGGCCACTGCCTCCGCGCCGAGCTCCGCTTCCTCCGCTTCCTCCGGCTCCTCGGGGGGCGCGGACGACTGGGCCCGAAGCGAGTTCGGATGACGCTGCCGTTGCTTCGACTGGCCCCACCAAAGCTGCCCCCACCAACCACCAACGGGAAGGACGTGCGGCGCCCATGACCGCGGACCGGGAGATCCAGGACGAGGTGCTCATGGGGATCGCCCAGGACTCCGAGCAGGCCCTGCGGCTGCGCCGCTCCCTGCGCACCATCGCCGACGCGTCATCGCTCGGCCCGGACCTGCGCGAGATGGCGCGTGCCGTGCTGAGCGGGAGCGTCGACATCAAGGACGCCTTCCAGGATCCGCGCTACACCGAGGCCGTATTCCAGCGGATGCACGAGATCCGCCGGGCGGCCGACGACCAGACGCACGTGGAACACCAGCAGGCCAAGGCCCAGTTCGGGGAATGGGACGCTCGGCAGCAGGCGGACCTGGACCGCGAGCGTGCCGAGCGGGATGCGCCGGTGCACACCTCTGGGCGGGGCGGGCGGGCCGGTCGGGCCGGTCAGCGCTGAGGTTCGGAGGGTGCGCGGCGCGGCAGCCGGCTCTCGCGCCGCACGCCCAGGTCATCCGTACGTTCCGTCGGCTCTGGTGTGTTGCATGCGCGGCAATGATCAAGTACGTCGTCGAAGGCCGTCAATGCGATCCCCGTCGGCGGGCAGGCCGCTTCGGTGGCCATGTTCGCCCTGGCCGCGGCAGAGGCCATCCGACTCATGCAGCTGTGGGCCGAGGCGGCCAAGGCGTTCGACACGTTCGCGTCGGCCATGGGCGCGCTCGGCGTGGCCATCTCCTCGGCCGTCAACGGTTTCTCGGCGGCGGACGGATTTCCCCAGGTGGGCACCAGTGGTTACGATCACGCCGCGGTGTAGCGGAGAAGGCGGTCAGGAGAAATGGGTTTCCTCGGCGGGGTCGACGACCTGGAGCGTTTCCTCACACGTTCGTGCTATCTGAGCATCGCGTCCGTCCCGGCCTGCTGGGGCCTCATGATCTTCCTCATCAGTGATGTCGGCTGGCACTTCAGCTTTCTGCTCGGTGGCGTCCTCCCACCGATCGCCGCTTACCTGGGGATCCGCGCCAAACGGGAAATCCTTACGGGGATGTCGGCTACGGCGTTCGGACTCGCCCTGGTTTCCCTGCCGTTGATGCTTGGACTGGCGTACCTCGAGGGCTTGTGACGCGAGTGGCGTGATTGGCGTGATTGGTCGGGCGTGCGACGGTGCCGACGGGATCAGTCGCTAAGCTCCGCTGCCATGACTACGCATGGCGGTAACGCGGCGAACAGGCCGGACGGGACGGGCGGGGCGGGTGCTCAGCCGCTGTCTTCCGGTTCTGGCGTGACTGCGGATGAGCTGCGGTCGCAGTTCCAGGCTCAGGGCGGCCGCGGGCCGGGGCTCGTGGAGGAGCGGCGGCGCGAGGCGCGGCAGGCACGTGGGGTGTACGCGGCGGTCGCCGGGTTGGTCGCCGTCGTCTGTCTGGTCCTGATCGGCGTACGCCTTGGTCAGGGCGATGCGCTGGGGGTCTGGATCGCCACGTATGCCATGGGTGCGGCCCTCGGTGGTTGGGGTTTTGTGCTGGCCCGGATCGGTCACACTCGCTGGGCGATGATGGTCACCTGTATCGGGGGAGCGCTGGCGGGTCTCGGCGACAGCCCCGCTTTTCACTGAGGGCGCCGACTGAAGGCCGGGGTTCAGCTACCGACCGGGCACCAGGCGTTGGACGCCCGGGCCGGCACCTGAAGAGGAGTCACACCTGACGGCGCTTGTTACCGATGAGGTAGGCGAGACCCCAAGCGGCGGCTGCGGCGACCAGGAGGCCGAGCGGGGAGAACCAGTCGACTCCGCCGGAGGATTCGTCGTTCCACCAGGCCCTGGCCGGGAGGAAGGCGTCGTACCTCACCATGTCCCAGACGGCACCGGGCGATTGGGCGTCGGCGAGGATGAGGGGCCATGCGTTGGCGTAGCCGAAGAAGGCAGCGAGCGCGGCGATGACGGCCCCCCAGATCCAGGCGCCGGTGTTGCGGTGACCCACTGAGCCGACCAAGGCGCCGACGATCGCTCCGTTGAGCAGCGCGTGGCCCAAGTAGAGGGCGTTGGCCGTGGTGAGCGTGAGGTCCTTGTACGTGGCCAGGATGAGACCGCTGTAGATCATCGAGACGATGACCGAGATGAAGAATGCGAGGAAGACCGCGCCGACCGGATGACCGCTTGCGGTCGGTCGCTGCCCGAAGTGCGGTGCCTGGAAGTGCGGTGCGGGCTGCATCGGATACATCGGCTGCATCGGCGGCGGCCCCGGGACAGGCGGCGCTCCGTGGTGCATCGGGGGCTGGCCGGGGGCAGGCGGTGGGCCGGCCTGCATCGGCGGCTGCCCCGGGGCCGGCGCGGGGCCGAACCCCGGTGGCTGCTGGGGCGAAGCGGGCTGGTTGTAGGGGTTGTCGGGAGCCTGCGGTGGCTGCGACGGCTGCGGTGGTGGCTGGAACGGCGGCTGGCTCATTGACTTCCCACGGAGTGAACGGTCTGGAGCAGCAAGCTATCAGTGAGATCAGGAGGGGGCCGTCGGAGCCGGAGCGGGCTGCGTGAAGGGCGGTGCTGAGGACGACTCGATGCGCAATGAACTCCCCGCGGGGGCCGGGATCGTGGTGGATGTGTAGAGGTGTCGGAGGTGCGCCGTGAACGCCGACGCGGTCGCCCGTGAGGTGTCCGCAATGCCACTTCGACGAGCTTGACCTGCACGAACCGGCCTCGCCAAGATCTCTTGAGTCAGTCGGGGCACGAGCCCCACGTAGGGGAACGGGACAGCATTGAAGACGGACGTGAGCGGCGGGCAGAACCTGAGGAAGGCCGGAACGGGAGTTCCCGGCTTGGCCGTTGCCGCGAAACGGAGCGTCGGCAGCCGTATAGGGATCGGAGTGCTGGGGATTCTCACTCTGCTCTTCGGCCTGATTCTCGTCGGGGTGGGCTATGAGCAAGGCCCCAGGAAGGTGTCCGACGGCACGCAAGGGACGATCACCATCGAGCGTTGCGGCAAGGACATCATCGGGGACGATGTGGAGTGCTCCGGCAGCTTCCGTTCCGACGATGGCGGGAACCGCTACGAGGTGAAGGACTTCGAGCCCGGTGCGGCGTACGACAAGGGCGAGAAGATCGAGGCGGTGGCATACGACTCGGGGTGGCGGTACAAGCGCGGCACCTTCGCGTCGTTCTACGTCGACGCTGTCAAGGTCTGGTGCGTCGCTGCCGCCATGTTCGGAGTGGCGCTCTTCCCGCTGAGCGCTGCCTTCCGCCGCGGGAGCCGTCCGATGCGGCGCGGGACGTTCACCACCGGCCTCATCCTGCTGTTCGGCGGGCTGCTGGGCTGTGGTGTCTGTGCCCTGGTGAATGGCGTGCTCATTTAGTGGCCCCAGCGGGGGCTGTGGGGCTGCGGGGGTTGTCAGTGGCGGGTGCCAGGATGGCCGTATATCGACAAGGCTCGAATTCCGCATACATCGCAGGCGCTTCGTAGCGACCCGGATTCGCCGGGGCGCGCGCGGAACCCTCAGGCCTTCCGGACACAGGGCTGGCAAAGGGTTGTCGAGGACTACAACTTCGACGACCGGGTCTGACGGACCGGGCCCGGTTATTCGGCGGTTGGTTCGACAAGTGGGGCCAACCGATGCTGGTCAGGAACTGCCGACTATCCGGATCGCTCAGACCTGCTGGCAAGAAAGGGCTTGTCAGGAATTCGTGGTACAGGCAGAGAAGGGTGCAGAAATGGCGAAGACTCGTGGACACGGAAACGCCATGCGCCACCGAGCGAACCGCTGAACTCACCGGATATCTTGGAAAATTGGAGGCTGCGGCGGGCATCTCTTCGTTCGGCGGGCGTATGGGCATCCTCCGGAGAGTAAGGGCCCCTTCTACTCTCTGGCCGAATGGACCGGCGGTCGCGTGCTGCTCGATGGCGGCACCGGTGCTGTCGTCCAGGACTACAGCACGGGATACGGCTCGCCTGTACGTACTCGGCATCCCTTGCGCCCTCCGCCGTCGGCGCCCTCCGCCGTCGGCGGCTCCGCCTGCTGCACCGCCAACTCGGCGCCCTGCGCGTACCGTCGCCTGACCTGCACCCCGGCATTGGAGTCCGTGCTCTTTCCGTTCTCGGAGACGAAGGTGCCCTCGCAGCGGACGGGCCGGCGGTTCTTACGGCTGCTGCGGGAGGCGTTGCTCGGGTAGCTCACCTCGCACGGCCGCACCGTCAGGTTTCCGTGCGTGCCCGCCCAACCCGCCGTGTACGTTCCCTCGTACGCGCCGAATTCGCTCAGGGTGAGCCCCGCGAGCAGAAAGACCAGTCCGCCCGCTCGCCCGAGGCACTCGAACGCTTCGCCGACGAGGCCGGTGAGGGAACGGTCGACGCTTGTGCCGCTTCCCGTGCCCTGCGTCCGAGCCATGACGATGCGGTCCTCCTCCTCCGGCCCTTTCCTCGGCGACGTGCTTCTGCCGGTACATCCGTACGACTTCGTCGACCGGCACCGACGGTCAGACCGTCAGCTCGCCGGTCTGCCGGTCCACGACCCCGCATGCGTCGCCGATCTCGGAGGGCGGCCTCCGCTGCCCGGTCTCCGGGGCACGCTCCAGTGGTGCGGGCGCGGCCCATACGACCCAGCCCAGGTCGAACTCCTTGGACCTGACTTCGCGGCGCGGAGCATCCGAGCCGTCGGGGTTGAGCCAACGGTCGGCCGTGGCGAGCGCCTGCTCCTGGGTGGTCACGCGGGGGCTCCTTCGCGGGGGTCGGGGACGCGGGCCATGAGGCTATCGCCGGAGCCCGCCGCAGTGATCCGCAGGGCCCTCGCCCCGCGCTCGGTCGCGACGAGAAGAACGCCGTCGGGCGACAGGTCGGAGCCGACGTAGGGCGTCTCCGAGAGCAACTCGGTCACGAGAGCCTCGCCGCCGCGGTCCCAGACCCTTACGTAGTCGGCGCCGCGACTGAGCATGAGCGGGGCCGCCACCCGCTCCTCCTCGGAAAGGAGCAGGATTTGCTCGGGCGACGCACCGGCGAGGTCCACCGGCTGGACGAGGCCATGCACGACCAGTGCGGAGCCGTCGCCGACCGGATGGGCACCGGCCGTGCCCTCGGGCACGGCGAAAGCCGCCACGGGAGTGTGGGGCTCTCCGTCGCCCCCGGGCAACGTACCGACCGTCACCGCGCTGATGCCCGTCAGCGGCAGGCTCCACAGCGTCCGCCACGGAAGATCGAGGCCGAGTCCGTGCACGGCGGCTGCGTACTCGGGCAGACCGTCCTCGATGAAGGCGGTCTCCAGCAACGCCGCGCGCAGTCGAGATGGTGCCTGGGTGCGGGTGAGAAGAGGAGCGACGCGCAGGTACGTGCGGGCCGGAGCGCCGAGCGCGTCGCGAGGGACGGCCTCGACGGCCGCGCGCAGGGGCACGGGGTCGGCGTACACGAACAGGCCGGGATCGGTGAGGAGCTGCGGGAGTAGACCGGCTTCGAAGGCATGGCCCGCGACGTAGTCGCGTACGTACGGGTCGGCCTTGCTCCAGTCCTGATCGGGTACGGCATCGAGCAGCGCCGCCGCGATGCGTGCCTGGGTGGTACGCACGCTCGGCAGGCCCGCACGGACCTCGTCGCCGACGGCCGGGTGCCGGAGCCGTAGGAGCGTACGGCCGTCCTCGCTGTCCACAGGCTGGAGAAACGGGCTGACCAGGGCCGCGGCCTGCGTCATCGTCCCGGTCATGTCCTGGCCGGCCACCGCGGTCACGAGGCGTCCCCAGAGGTCCGACGGCAGCCCCTGGCCCTCGGCGAGGGCGAGTGGCGTCAGTATCAACCGGAGAGTCTGCGGATCACCGTCGACCCTGAGGGAGTGCAGATCCAGGGCCTCGCCGACGGAAGCGGGCAACAGCTGATCAGAGGACGGGGCGGCGCGGTCGGGGGCCATGAGCACGCTGCGTGTTGCGAGCTGCACGACGAGCTGGCTCGTCCCGGCCCGGCGGCCGATGGCCGCCGCCAGCGTACGACGGACCTCGGGGTCAGCGGTGAAGGGCAATTGGGGAGCCCCGAGTTGCGGGTTCAGCGCCGTGTCCGCGTGCAGGGCAAGGCTCTCGGGATCGGCCCACTCCGGCTCGTCGAGATCGATGATGCGCACCGCGCCGGTCGGCAGCCCGGCGGCCAGTTCGTGGGCCAAGGGACGCGGCACGTCAACCAGGAGGCGGACGGTCTCCGCGGCCGCGAGGGGGGCGAGCACTTCCCGGACGACGCGTGCGGGCTCCCCCGTCGCGCGCACCGGTCCTGCCCGGTCCACGTCGGGCACGACGATGGTCGTCGGCTGGTCGAGGGAAGCCAGCTGGGAGAACACGTCAGCGGCACTCGCCGCCCGCAGTTCGTGATGGTCGGCGATCAGCCACAGGACCTGGCTCGCCGTCCGCCCGGTCGGTGCGGGCACCACGGGTGCGGGCAGTTCGGGCGGGACCGTCGAGGGGTCCAACTCCCGAAGTGGCAACCGATTGCGGAACTCCGGATCGCAGAGCATGAGGAATCCGGCGAGGAGCCGTGAGCATCCGCTTCCGGGGTTTCCGGTGAGGACGAGGACACGTGGTGCGCCCGGCGCTTCCGCACGCCATGCCGTGAGCGCACGCAGCGCAGCCGAGCGTCCGCCTACGTAGGGGTGCGGTATGTAGCCATCGGTTGCGGCGGTCATCGATCCCGTCTTCCGCCCTTCCAGCAGACTTCGCGTTGTCGTCGATGTTATGGCAGCGGTCCTGTCAGACCCGGTCGTCGAAGTTGTAGTCCTCGAAGACCCTTTGCCATCCCTGTGTCTGGTAGGCCTCGGGGTCGATGAGGTTCAGCCAGTGACGTAGGTCCGACTCCGTGTCCTCGATCGACCACCAGGAGGCGCGCCACCAGAAGTAGAGGCGGACCATCGCGACGAACTGGGCGAGACTGCTTCCGGCCAGCTCGTCCTCGATCCCCGACCAGCCGTCCTGCAGCACGCGCCCGTCGCGGCCGTCGAGGAGGAGTCGCGCACGTTGCCAGACGCCGAGGGAGAAGTACGTGGTCCCGGTCTCGTCGGGTTTGCCGAAGGGTTCGGCAACGGGGTGCAGGCCGGTGTCCTCGAGGCCGGTGGTGTCGAGTTCGAGGAGGCCGGTGACACAGGGGAAGCCGACTTCGGAGAGGAAGGCGCGTGCGCTGCTGTCGGAGAGGGTGTCCGGCAGGGTCTCCTGCGGGAACCGTTTGACCGCCGCGGATCCGAAGATGTCCGTCAGCCAATCGGTCGTGGGGGCCAGGGCCTGGGCGGGCAGGTCGGCCCGGGCAAGCTGCGTTTGGGTGCTCACGAGGCGCGTGAGGAGGCCTGGTGCGTTCTCGTGTCCGGCGTTCTGGTTGATCTCGACCACGCAGAATCCGTCCACGGTGGCCAGAGCGATGTGATGGCCCGAGCGCGTGGCTCGACGGATGTACTCGGGCATGCGAGGCAGATCCACTTCGCCGTCGACGACTCCGTCAGGGCGCCACCCTCCAGGTCCCTGATCCGCCTGCGTGGTGCCGGACGTGTCCGCGGTCTCATCGGGCTCGGGACGGGGCGCGCCCGTGGCCAGGTCCCAGGTGCCGATGTGTTCGCGGCGTGTGCGAGCTGTGACCACATCGCCGGTCGGGGTGTGCACGATCCGGGGCGTCTGGACGATGGGGCGGCTGACCACTGCGTCCGTGGTGAACACGCCGGCACCGACGCCTTCGGCCCAGAGGGTCCGCCAGGGCAGGGTGACGGGGCCGGCCGCCGACAGGAGCCGGTCGGCGGCTGCTTCCTGCGTCGGCCCGGCCTGCATCAGGGTCAGGTGCAGCAGCGCCAGCCACTCACCGTGGGACGACGGCTGAACGCCACGGCGCGCCATGTAGTGGAGGCGGGCTCCGGCGCTCCCCTGCGGGATGGGCCGTGTATGGAACGCGGCCTCGAACCCTTCGAAGAGCGACTCGTGGCCGACCCCGGCGACCGCTGCCGTGTCCTCAAGGAACGCGTTGAACTGGCCGGCCGCGGCTGCGTGACCGGCCAGGGCGCGGTAGGCGTACCAGCGTGCGGCCTCGGGTGTGTTTGCGGCCGACAGGGCGGTGACTGCGCGCGCGTGCCAGGACCTGGCCTCTTCGGCGGGCATCTGCGTACGCAGATGCCGGGCCGCTGCCTCCTGCTTGAAGGAGACCAGGGGAGTGCCGGTCCCGTCGTCCGTCCGGTGGATCCAGTCCCCGGCCACCGGGTCGCCGAGCAGCGACTCCAGCCGGGACTCGGGGAAGTCTTGGCCGAGGGCGGAGCAGAGCAGGGACCACACGGGGAGGGGAACGAAACGGTGCTCGGCCAACGCCAGCGCATCAAGGGCAGATGACAGGGCGGCATCCTCGTCCGGCTCCGCGAAGGCGGGCATGCTCTCGAAGCCCCCCTGCAGGGTCAGATGCCGCCCGCCCAACTCGTCGGCCCTGCCCGGGGCATCGTCGACCTCGATTAGCAGGCGCATCCGCAGCCCGCGCGGATGGAACGTGATCAGCGCCCGCGTCACCTGATCGAGCACACGCTCCGGTTCGCGCGAGGTGCGCAGCCGGCCCGCCCACTGCGTGTTCGCGAGCACGACCACGGGGTCGCCCTTGATCTGGCCGGCCACGGCGGCGATGTCATTGTCGAAGGAGTCGGTGGCGGGGATGCCAAGGGCCGTCGCCAATTCCCGGGCCACCTCCTCCGCTGACCTGCCGGTGCAGTCGACGTGAACCGCGGCTGGGTGGCGGGTAACGACCTCGCGCAGCAGCGCCGTTCTGCCGCTGCCCGCGCGCCCGCCGATCCACAGCCAGGCGCTGGTTTCGCGAGGCCGGTCGATCCACCGCAGCGCACGGTTCAGTGCGAGTTCTGCCGTGACTTCATCCGGGTTCGGGGTGGTACTCATTGCGTCAGGTCTTTCCTACCGTCGGGTCTTCTCTATGCAGGGCTTGTTGGCGTCGGCAAGGCGTACGCCTTAAGAATATCGGCGACCTTGTTCAAGTGATCCTGGAAATCGACTTCCATAGCCTGCATCGCATTGGGTCTGTTCTTGCTGGGAACGAACGGCTCGACCTGTTCGCCTTTTCGGTAAGCCGTGGCGTAGGTCGTACCCATCTCCTCCGGCAGATAGGCGCGGATATAGCCTCCGCAGTCCGCGTGCCCCTTCGACTCGGAAGGGTGGCCACATGGCTCCCGCTCCGTATACAGGTGGGCGGGGACGAGCGGATTCTGCCCCTTGGCCGCGCGGTCCTCGTTGAGGCGTTCGATCCAGCCGCCCAAGTGCGGTTCGGAGTGGTCGGGTCGTGGCCCCACGTAGTTGAACGAACTGTCGGCCACGTAGTGGGTCTGTTTGGTGTCCGGGTCGTACACCTCCATGACCGCGAAATTACGCCCAAGGAAGTTCGGCTTCATGTCCTGGGCGGCTTCTACGATCTGATCGGCCACGCTTGCAGAGTAGGTCCGGTCGAGGTAGTGGCGGGTGCGCTGTGCAGGGTTGGCGGACGGGGAGTCGGAGCCGCGCACCTCGGAGAAGGGTTTTCCGTTCGCGGCCGCGACGGCGGCCCTTGAGTCCCGGTATTTCTCATTGTCGTTGCCCGGGAAGTTCGTCTGCCGATTTATGTCGCGCTTCCGGTGCGCCTCTCGTGCCTCTGTGGCGTCCTCCGACTCCGACCAGCGGTAAGCGGACTGGTCGCCCTCGCGACGGTACGGACTGGCGCCCACGCCCTGGTTCATGTGGAAGTCGTTGCTCAGGCGCGCCAGAACACCCACTGTCGCGGCCTGCTGGCCTCGGCTCAGATCGTTGAAGCCCGGGATGCGGTTGGCGAGGTCGTCACGGCTCCAGGTCGTACCGTCCCTGCTGCCCTCGAGCAGGTCACGCAACCCGGCGTTGTCGTTGTTCGCGAAGTCCCGCAGCGTGTCGTAGACCGGATCCAGGTCGATCTGCCGGATGTCCCGGTGGTCCCGGAAGTCCCTTTGTGCCTTGTCGCCGGCGACTCCGTAGTGCTGGTGATCCGATTTCTGGTCTTCCTCGAACGGTGTGGAGCCCAGCCGCTCAGGGTCCTTGCCCGTCGTGTCACCGGTGTTGTCACCCTCGTCGTCCCAGGAGTCCTTCGTCTCGTCGGGATCGGTTCCGGCGGGTTCGTCGGGCGCCCTGCGGTCGGCGCCCGTGGGAGTCTCGGAGGCCTCCCGCTGCGGCTGCGTACCGTCGTCGGCGCGCTGGTCGGTCGTCACCGGCTGTCGGTTCGAGTCCAGCGGAATCGCGAAGACCCCGTTGTTCCCACTGTGCAGGGGCTTCGAGCTCTGCTGCCCCGTCTGGGCGTCGATGTACGTGATCTTGCCGTTGTGGTTGACGGCGTTCCACGCGTGCGCCCGTCCGTTGGCGTCCTGCGTGATGATCACGGCCTGGGAGCCGTGGCCGCTGTTGCGGAGGGTGTTCTCCAGGCGGTTGAAGGCGTCGCGCCCGTTGCCCATGTCGTTGAAGCGGGCGCCCAGCGTGTTCTCGATGCGGTCGCGGCCGCCCTTCTCGCCGCGGTCCGAGGGGTTGCCGTCGGCGTCCAGGTCGGGGGTGCGGCTGGCCGCTGCCGTGGGGTTGCCCGCGTAGGTGTCCACCGTGGACAGGGCCACATCGACACAGTTGTTGTTGCGGCCGGGGGCGTCCCGTCCTTCGCCGTTGATGCGCTCGACCCAGCGGCCATCTGCTGGGTTCGGCGGTCGGGTCGGGTCGCCGTTCTCGTCCCGGGGGACCGAGTTCTCCAGGGCGTCCTGTTCTGCCCGGGTGGGGTCGGTGACGCCGCCTGGGGGGTTGGTATTGCGGGTCTCCGAGGCCGGGGTCGGCGGGTCCTTCGGCTTCGGGTTGTCCGAGGAATCCTGCTGGTTGGGGTTGTTGGGGGTGGAGCTCGGGGGATGTGGCGTGGACTGCTGGGGCTGGTTGTTCGGCGTCGTGACCACGTGGTGGACCGGCACCGGGATGACCTGAGGCTGCTGCTGTTGGTTCGGGGGGTTCGCTGGGGGCTGCTGGGTGTTGGGCTGCGTGCCCGGCTGGTTCGGAGTGTTCGGCGTGCTGCCCGCGGGCTGGTGGGGTGGCCTCGTGGGAGTGGGACCGGCGCTCGGCTGGTTCGGGGTGCTGGGGGTGCCGGGTGTGCCCTGGGTGGTGGGGCTGTGGGTGGCGGGGCCGGGCTGGTTCGACGAGTTCGGAGTGCTGTTGCTGGGCGTCGAGGAGCTCGGCGTATTGCTGCTCGGTGTCGACGTGGACGGCGTCGTCGTGGGAGTGCTGGAGGACGGCGATGCGGTCCTGGGGGGAGTCGACTGGGCCGGGTTCTGGTTCGGGGTGGTCGTACTCGGGTTCTGGCCCGGCGTGTGGGTACGGCTGCCGCCGCTCGAGTCCGTGGTGTTGCGGGGCGTGGTGCCGTTGTTCGGTGTTGTGGTCCCGGGGTTGTTGCGGGGCGTGGTGCCGTCGCCCGGAGTGGCGGTCCCAGGGTTGTTGCGCGGCGGAGTGCGGTCGCCCGGCGTCGTCCCGGGAGTGTTCCGTGCCGTACTGCCGTCCCCCGGCGTCGCACTCCCGGGGCGCTGGGTGGGTATTCGACCGTCTGGCGTGCTCTGTGCAGGCGTGCCCGGCGTACGGCTGTCCCCCGCACTCGGAACTCGCCCGTCCGGCGTCGAAGCAGGCGTACTCCGAGGCGCTGTTGGTGGCGTGGGGCTCGGCGTGGAGGCGGGCCCCGTCCCCGCGGCGGAGGGCGTGCCGGGCGTGCCGGCGGAAGGATTCCTCGCCGGACCGGAGCTGGGATTCGGGCTCGTGGCGGAGGAGGGACCGCCGCCCGAGGCGCCCGGGCTGTGGTTCCCACCACCCGGAACTGCACCCCCGGTGGAAGGCGCCGTGGGCGACGTCGGTATGGCCGAGCCGCCGTCGGATCGGCCACCGGAGCTGGAGGGGGACGCGTCGGCCGTCGTTGGCGTCGGTGCCGCGTTGGACTGCGTGGGAGCGCTGGCGGCCAGCCCGTCGATCTGGGTGCCGATCGAACCGCCCCCCGGAGAAGACGACGTACCACCGGACGACGCGCCCCCGGACGTGGGCGTGGACTGCGGGCTCGGCGACGACAGGCCGGATACGGGGGAGCCGCCGGAGTGCGAGGGGCCGGAGGTGCTCGGAGTGCCGGACGAACCGTTGGAGTCGGAGCCGTTGGACGAGGGACCGCCGGGCGAGGGGTCGTCGAAGTCCGACAGGGACGGCCCTGAAGAGGGCGTCGGCCTCGAGAACGGGCTGTCGGACGAGGACGAGTTCCCGGAATCGGAGCCCGACCCGGAGCCGGAGTCGGGCCCCGCGCCGATGTTGGGGGCGGGGATGTCGGCGCCGCCTGTGTCGGCGGATATGCCGCTGCCTATGTTCGCGCCGGGGATGCCGTTGCTCGAACGCGTCGACGTGGAGGAGTCCGAGGAAGAGGAGTCGGAGGAACTGGAATCGGACGAGGAGGAGTCGGACGAGGAGGAGTCGGACGACGAGGAATCCGAGGAAGAAGAGTCGGATGAAGAGGAGTCGGAACTCCCCGGCCCGGAGTCGCTGCCGATGTCACCCCCGGACAGCCCCGACGGCCCGTCATACCCGTCGATGCGGCTGTCGACCGCATGCCTCGCCCGGCTGCCGGCCTTCTGGCCCAGGCTGTCGCGGATGCCTTCGGCGAAGGTCTGGGGGCTCTGCTTGAGGGCGTCGAGGCCTGCTTCGCCGCCGGCTTTGAGGGTGGCGCCGACGTCGTAGCCTTCCTGGGCGCCGAAGCCGACGTTGACGGTCTGGCGGATGAGGTCGGTGATGATCGCCTCGATCGCGGAGATCGCGGGTTCCTTCATCGTCTCGATGATCGCCTCGATCAGGGCTTGTTTGAGCTCGTCGAGGAGGCGTCGGACGATGAGGCGGGCGGCCTGGGTGGCGCCCATTCCCGCTACCGAGGACAGGCCGAAGGTGAAGGGCGCGGCGGCAGCGGCGGCGGCGATCTGGATGGCCAGGGCGATGAGCTGGGCGATCACCGCCCATTTGGCGAACTCGACGAGGTAGGCGCAGGCCTCCAGAACGTTCGCGATGAGGAAGGCGGCCTCGGCGGCGTTGCGGAGGTAGCCGTCGTTGCCGCCTCCGCCGTCGAACTTCTCGTAGGTCTTGGTGAACTTGTCGATCGATTCACCGGCGTTGTGCGCGGTGACCTGGCGGGCGGCGCCGTTCGCCGTGGTGTGGAGCTCGTTGACCTTCTCGCCGAACTCCCGCCACACGGTGGCGCAGTCTCTGAGCTTGTCCTCGTTCGCCGTCGGCCACTTGTAGCCCAGCATCTCGAGGACCCACTCGAGCTCGTCCGGCAACATCATCGCCACAGCAGAAAGCACCCCCGTCGGACAGCACGGCCGTACAGCTCCCTCTCCAGCCAAGGGAAATCACATAGGAGTACAGCCGTCCGCAAAGTTTACGGACTCACCTGCCGGTGACTTCAGGGGTTTGCTGTCACAAGTCCGTTGCAGGCCCCCACGGTTGTGCCGAGTGGCGTGGTTCGAGACCGGCCGTTCACTGCGTACGGCCCTGGGTGCGCTGTCGGTGCCCCTTGACGTCGGGTCGGCCGACGTGGCCCTCCGCGCGCTCGGACTCGCCGAGCCACAGGTTCGGGACGTACTGCTGGACCGCCGAGACCATCTCCTGACGGCAGGGGGCAGGGAAGGAGAGGCGGTAGCGCAGACGGGGCAGGTCGGGATGCAGCGGTTCCTCGTCGCGGACCAACGTCCACAGGACCGGGTCGTCCACGTCGATGGGACCGGTGGGGAACAGCTCCAGGGAGTAGACCTTCTGGCGCTTGCCGAACTTGCTCCAGTACAGGCCGACTCCGGCGAGACCCTGCCAGGGGATGACGTTGCGCAGCTTGCCGTTGTCGACCCACAGGCCGGTGGCGTCGACGAGGATCCGGCTGCGGCGGTTCGCCCAGTTGGCGATGAAGAGGAACACGCCGAGCACACCGAGCAGCAGCATGAACCCGAGACCCGCGAACCCTGCCGGGTTGGACTCCCCCTTCTGGTTCCCGGTAGCAACCACGACCGCGCCGAAGACGCCGACCGCGCCCAGCGCGATGAGCAGGACGGAGCAGGGGAGCCCGGTCATGGCGCCGCGGCGGCCGGTCCGTATGACGGTGGCGTCCGGCTCGGGGGAGGACGTGTGCGAAGGCAACATGGTGCGTGAGCTTAGCGAATTGACCTACGCTCCCTCCTCATGACGATGCACGGCCGGGAACGCGGCGGGGAACAGGTACGGACGCAGGTGCGAGGTGGCGAGGGCGATCCGGGTCCAGCGCCGACGGCAGTCCCGCCCGGCGTGGACGAATTGAGGGCGAGTTTCCCAAGCCAGCCGGATCCGGGGTTCGCGAGGCAGCGGTCGCAGCAGGCGCGGAGCGCTCGCGTTGGGCTCATGGCCGCCGGGGCGTTGGTGGCGCTGGTCTGCCTCGTTGTGATCGTTGGGCAGCTCAGCAGCGGCACGCAGGTGGGCGTGGGGACCGTGGTGTACGGCCTGAGTCTCGCTTCCGCCGGTCTCAGCGTGGAGTTGGCGCGTCGCGGACGCACCCGCCTGGCCATGATGGCGATCATTCTGGCGGCGGCGGGCGCGTCGCTGGCGGACGCGCTGTCCTGACTCTCTCGAGTTCTGGTCAGTGAGCCGAAGGCCGGCTCAGCCCCTTCAGATCAGACCTCGGTGAAGCACAACGTGTAGTCGAAGCCCCGGCTGTTGCGGTACTGGATGCCGTAGTCGTACTGCGACGAGCATTCCTTGTCCTGGCCGGGGAGCAGAGCACCCGTCTTGTACTCGGCCTCGGGCGAGCCACAGTCGACGATCGTCGGCAGCGGATCGCCCTGCGGGTCCGCGACCTTGACGCAGTCGCCGATCTCGGGGTCGTGCGTCTTGGCCTCCTCGGCAGCCGCCGACTCCGACGCCTCCGCCTTCGCTTTGCCGCCGGTGGGGCTGGTGTTGTAGTCCCAGACCCAGTAGCCCAGGGCGCCGACCACCGCGATGACGATGACGGCGGACTTCACAGCCCGCATCAGACCTCCCGGCTGCGGTCGCTGCGGCCCGCGGGGAGGCTGCGGCTGCTGCGGATATCCGTACGGAGCCTGCGGTTGCTGCGGCTGCTGAGGTTGCTGCGGGTATCCGTACGGCTGCTGCGGCTGCCCGTACGGCGGCTGGTTCTGGTACTGCGGTGGAGGCGTAGACATGCCTGGGAGACCCCGTGGTTGGCTGAACGGATGGAGATCAACGCGAAGTTGACCAGCGCACGCTACCCTCCGGCGTCAGCCGACCGCCCACCGGGTGCGAGCTGTGTGGGAACCGTTCAGAAGACGTGTCAGAAGAAGTGTCAGGAGAAGTAACTGACCAGGAACGCCACCCCGGCGCCGACAAGACCCACCCCGATCATCCCGATCACGACCGACCGCGTCACTCCCCGCCCCGCCGCCTCCCATGCCGCGTCGAACGAGATACGGCTCCGGCCGAACGGCGCGAACCCGGTGGCGAGGCAGAAGACGCCGAGTCCCGTGAGGACCCAGCCACTGAAGAAGGCGCCGAACCAGCGCCAGGCCCGGTCCATGCCGGCCTGTACGTACTCGGCATCCCTCGCGCCCTCCGCCGTCGGCGGCTCCGCCTGGCCCTCCGCCGTCGGCGGCTCCGCCTGCTGCACCGCCAACTCGGCGCCCTGCGCGTACCGTCGCCTGACCTGCACCCCGGCATTGGAGTCCGTGCTCTTGCCATCCTGGGACACGAAGGTGCCCTCGCAGCGGACCGGCCGGCGGTTCTTACGGCTGCTGCGGGAGGCGTTGCTCGGATAGCTCACCTCGCACTGCTGAACCGTCAGGGTGCCCTGCGTGCCTGCCCAACCCGCCGCGTACGCCCCCTCGTACGCGCCGAATCCGCTCAGGACGAGCCCCGCGAGCAGAAAGACCAGCCCGCCCGCGCGCCCGAGGCGCCCGAAGGCTCCGCCGACGAGGCCGGTGAGGGAACGGTCGATGCCTGTGCCGCTTCCTGTGCCTTGCGTCCGAGCCATGACGATGCGGTCCTTCTCCTCGGTCCTTCTCCACTTCGGTTGGCGGGGCCCAGCATGGCATCCGTGTGCGACGGGAGATACTGCAGATGTCGAGAGTCGAGGAGAAGCGAATGACCAGGAAGCCCGAGAACTCACCGAACTCACCCACCCCGCAAGGCTCTTCGCCGGAACGCGGTGTGCTCGACGAGGCACTCGAACCGGACCAGATCCGTTCCCTGAACTCCGCCCTGCGCAAGCTGTCCGAGACCGAAGGCGCCGGCAAGGAGCTGCAGGACGCGGCCAAGAAGCTGCTCTCCGGCCGCCTCGCCCTGCGCGACGCCCTGGACGACCCGGCGGTGTCACGCGCCCTGGGCGGAGGCATGGCGTCCCTGCGCGGTCAGTGGGAGTCGCTGTCGGAGGAGGAACGCGATCAGGTCAGGCACGGCGAGCCGCTGGCCGGCGGTGGCCCCTCCTCCGGGTCGTCCGAGCCGAGGCGGTCGGAGGGCGAGGGTTCGCAGTCCGGGAAGAAGAACCAAGGGCGGCACAGCGGCGGCTTCTCGCTGTACTGATCACGCAGACGCCGTACGCGTCACGACTGGCGCTGCTTCCGGTACAGCGCGATGGCAGCCTCGGTCGGGTAGTTGGGGACGGTGACGGTCTCCCCGTTCTCCTTGGCGACCACGATCTTGCTGCCGCCGGGCGGAGCGGGCTGCGGCCGCCCGGCGGCGTCCGTGACAGGCGGGAACACCGCGTACACCAGGTATCCGATGTCGAACTCCTCGACACGCAGCTCGGCGGGGGTGCCGTCCGGCAGCTCGGGCTGCGCATACCGGCTGCGCACGATGGCGAGGGCCTGCTCGGAGGTGGTGGTCGGTGTGGCCGGGGTGTCCGAAGTCACGGGCCGCTCTCCCAGTCGTCTCGGTCGTCCTGGTTGTCCCGGTGGGGATCTGCCAAGAGGGCCGGGCCGGTCAGAACAACCCGTGCCACATCTGTTCGACGACCAGCGACCACCACGTCTCGACGTTCCCCAGCGCAGACGCGTCCACAGCCGCCAACTGCTCCTGCAGCGCGGCTACTTCCGCACCGGCCGCGACCGGATCCCGGCCCTGCATTCGCTGCTGTGAGGTGGCCAGCAGGGCCAGGGAGCGGGCGAAGGCGGCGACCGAGACGTTGACGTAGCGAGCCGCCGCGGTGACCGGGTCCACCGCCCAGACCGCACCGAGGCCGTCCGGCTGCCCCGTCCCCGGCAGGCACTGCACCGCGATGACCGCGACGCCGTCGAAGCCGATGCGGGTCAGGTACGACAGGACGCTGATCTTCTCCTCGCCGGCCGGGCTGCGGCGCTCGCGCAGATTCGTGGCGACGTCGGTGAACAGGCCACCGGCCGGAGGCGCGTCGGGCCGGTCAGCGGTGAAGAAGAGCGGGAGGTCGGCGGGGATCCCTGCCCAGGTGAGTGCCGACTTGGCGGCCTCGGGCAGCTGGCTCTCGGCCACGTCGTCGGCGTCGTGACGACGTACGCCGTCCTGGCCGAAGACCTCGACGAGATGGCGGCCCAGGGCCACGTCACGCATCGGCTCCGCGGGCGTCACCTGCGCGGGAACCGGCAGGCGGTGCGGGCGGGGCGGCGGCTGCTGACCGGCGATCCGGTGCATCGTCTCGACCTGCTCGACCAACGCCGCGATGCCCTCCGCACGCGCCTCGGGACGGGCTCCGTACGTCTGCGAGCAGGAGAGCTGGGCGTTGGGGAAGGTGTTGAGGAGCTCGGCCGTATAACCGCCGGGGAGCAGGCTGGGACGCAGGTCGGTGTGGACGGCCACGACATTGTCGACGGGGACGTTCATCCGCCGCAGCTCCATCCACGCCTGGTACTCGGCGGGGGGCAGGCCCGGAGCGGAGGTGCGGAAGAGGGTGGTCTCCTCGCCGTTCGCCGGATCGACGTACGTGAAGACTGCGGTGTTGCCCGGCCCGGTGACCGGACGGGCACCTTCCGACGAGCCCGCGCCCTGCGCTGCGCCCCCGTGCTTCTGCCGGTACATCCGGACGACCTCGTCGACCGGCACCGACGGCCAGACCGTCAGCTCGCCGGTACGACGGTCCACGACCCCGCACGCGTTGCCGATCTCGGCGGGCGGCCGCCGCTCCCCGGTCACCGGGTCACGCTCGGGCTCCGCGGGAGCCGCCCACACGACCCAGCCCAGGTCGAACTCCTGCACCCGGACCTCGCGGCGTGGCTCCACGGAGCCTTCCGGGTTGAGCCAACGGTCGGCGATGGCGAGCGCCTGCTCCTGGCTGGTCACGGGGAGGCTCCTTCGGGAGTGGTCGGTCGGGAGGAAAAGGTGGACGACGGGGGCGGGCCTGCGCCGTACGTGTCTATGAGGCTATCGCCAGGTCCGCCGGGCGGATCCGGAGGGCCTTCGCCCCGCGTTCGGTGGCGACGAGGAGGATGCCGTCGGGGGAGAGGTCGGCGGCGGTGAAGGACGTGTCGGAGATCAGCGCGGCGGCGGCACGCTCGTCCTCGGAGGGGCGCAGGACCTGCGTCAGGTCGGTGTCGGTGTCGCCGAGGTCCTCCGGTCGTACGAGCCCACGGACGAGCACCGCGGAACGGGACTCCTCGCGGGGATCGCCGATGGGGTGTGCGCCCGGTGTGCCCGCGGGTACGGCGAGGACGGCGACGGGGGTGGCCGGTCCCTCCGCACGGGGCAGGCTGCCCACGGTCACGGCGCTGATACCGAGCAGGGACAGGCTCCACAGGGTCTGCCAGGGCAGTTCCAGACCGAGTCGCTGATGTATCGCCTCGGCGTAGTCGGCCAGGCCGTCCTCGACGAACGCGGTCTCCAGGAGGGCGGCACGCAGCGTGGTCGGCGCCTGGGTGCGGGTCAGCAGGGGCGCCGTACGCAGGTATGTACGGGCCGGCGCGCCCAGCTCCTCAGCCGGTACGGCCTCGATGGCGGCGCGCAGCGGCACCGAGTCGGCGTGGACGAACAGCGCGGGATCCGTGAGCAGTTGAGGGAGCAGCCCGGCTTCCAGGGTGTGCCCGGCGATGTGGTCGCGCACATAGGGGTCGGCCTTGCTCCAGTCCTGCTCCGGCACAGCCTCCAGCAGGGCCATCGCGATCTGGGTCTGAGCGGCCGCAACGTTCGGCAGACCGGCGCGGATCTCGTCACCGAGGGCTGGGTGCAGCAGCCGTAGCAGCGTACGCCCGCCCTCCCCCTGCTCGCCCCCTGCCGCGTCCCCTCCCTGTTCCTGTTCCGCTTCCTGCTCCTCGGGCTGCACGAACGGCCCGGCCAGCAGCATCCCGCCCGCGATGGCCTGGCTCATGTCCTGCCCGGCGACCGTGCTCGCCAGCCGCGCCCACAGCTGGACAGGGATGCCGTCGGCCTCGGCCAGGGCCAGCGGTGTAAGCAGGAACCGCAGAGTCTGCGGGTCGGCGCCGAGTCGCTCGGCATGCAGGTCCAGCGCCTCCCCGACAGAGGTCGGCAAGTGCCTCTCGTCGGCCGGGTCGAAGCCTTCCGGCGCCATCAGGATGCAGGTGACGGCGAGTTGGACGACCAGCGGACTGGTCCCGGCCCGGCGACCGATGGCCGCTCCCAGCGCGAGGCGGGCGGCGGGATCCACGGTGAACGGCAGCTCGGGCGCCCCGAACTCCGGGTTCAGCGCCGCCTGGGCGTGCAGCACCAGGACCTCGGGATCGGCCCACTCCGGCTCGTCGAGATCAATGATCTGCATGGTGCCGGACGGCAGCCCCTCGGCCAACTCGGCGGCAAGCGGGCGTGGCACCTCGGCCAGCAGCCGGACCGTCTCGGTGGCGGCCAGGGGGGCGAGCACCTCCCGCACGAGCCGTGCGGACTCGCCCGCAGCCCGTACCGGACCGGCCCGGTCGACGTCCGGTACGACGACGGTCACCGGTTCGTCGAGTGCTGCCAGCTCGGCGTACACGCCCTCGATGCTGGTGGCATTCAGGTCGTAGTGGTCGGCGAGCAGCCACAGGACCTGGGCCGCGGTCAGCCCCTCGGCGGCGGGGACGGCCGGGACTGGCAGCTCCGGCGGCACCGTCGACGGATCCATCTCGTCCAGCGGCAGTTGCTTGCGGTACTCCGGCTCGCACAGCACCAGGAACCCGGTGAGCAGCCGCGAACGCCCGCTGCCGGAACCGCCGGTGACCACGACCACGCGCGGAGCGCCGGGCGCGGCCCCGCGCCATGCGGCGAGCGCGCGCAGTGCGGCGATCCGGCCGCCTATGTGGGGGTGCGGTGCGTAGTCCTCTGTCGAGCCGGTCATGGGTCCCCGTCCTCCGCCCTCGCGGACGCCTTCGCATACGACCCTGATCTTAGGCGCCGAGCCGGGCCCGGGGGCGAGTGGACGACCCCACCGCGAACGCCGAAGGCGACACCCGAAGCCGACCTACTCGGCCACCACTCCACCATTGTGCGGAGCCGGCTCCAGATCGAACTCCCCGTCCCGCGCCCCGAGTACGAACGCCCGCCACTCCGCCTCGGTGTACCGCAGCACGGTGTCGGGATCGAGGGACGACCGCATGGCCACCGCGCCCTCTGGCAGGTACGCGATCTCGACCCGCTCCTCGTGCTCCTCGGTACCGGGCGCGCACTGCCACTCGACCCCGGAGATGTCGAGGGCGTACAGCTCGTCCCGCTCCCGCTCCTTGCGCGCCTTGGTGTCCTCGGCCTGAGTCCCGACCTCGTTGTTCTGTGGCTCGGTAGCCTCGGTCATGCTGCTGGGCCTCTTCCTGACGTGCGAACGAAGTGTGCGTCTCAACCCTACTGGCGTGGGTGGGCCGGCACAGGTGCGTTGCGGATCAGGTGGTCGGCTCAGGTGCTCGGACGGGTGTGAATCTCGCCGCGCGCGACCCCGGGCGGAACCTCCACCTGACCGTCGTACTCGGCCATCGTCTTCTTCCAGATGGCGTCCTGCGCGGCCTCGTTCTGCTCGTGCGCCACGCCCATCCTGGCCAGGGCGGCCCCCATCCCGGCGATCCGCTCCGCCAGGCTGCCCATCGAGTCGTACATGCCGTCGCGCAGGCCCTCGTAGACGACTCCGAACTTCTCGCCGATGTCGTCGTCACCCCACGGCGGGGTGTCGCCCTTTTCGAGCGCGGTCAGCCCGTTCGTCAGCTTGGTCACGGCCTTGGAGAACTCCAGGCCGACATTGAACATGTGGAATCCCTCGGTCTTCAGTACCTCAGGATCGGAGTCCATGTAGTCCGACGGCACAACTGCCCCCCGTGGCTCGTCATTTCTGTCGCGGCTCAAGCTTAACGGCGACGGCCCGACGAGCCCCAGCCCCCGCGGACAACACACACGGACAACGAAGAGGGGCGGCACCCACGCGGGTACCGCCCCTCCTGCTCGACCGGTCGTCGAGCCGCCGCCACTCAGAACCGGTTCGGCAGCCACCCCGTCTGAATCAGCTGCCCACCGCGTCGGCGCGTGTGGAAGTACCCACGGCCGGGCGGCAGTTGCGTCGCCGTGATGTTGCCGAGCAGTGCGCCCTCCGCGCGGTCGCCGGAGAGCACGAGGCCCTGGGCGCCGAGCTCACGCAGGCGCTGCATCACCGGCTCGTACAGCGACCGGCTGGCACCGCCCGAGGCACGCGCGATGATGATGCGCAGGCCCACGTCACGGGCGAAGGGCAGGTACTCCAGGAGCGGGGCCAGCGGGTTCACGCCGGTCGCCACCAGGTCGTAGTCGTCGACGATGACGAACGCGTCCGGGCTGCTGTACCAGCTGCGGTTGCGCAGCTGCTCGGGCGTGACGTCCGGGCCCGGCATACGGCGGCTGAGCGAACCGGCCAGGCCCTCCAGCGTCTCCGAGAGCGCCGGCGCCGAGGCGCAGTACCGCGACAGGTGCGTCTCCGGGACGCCCTCCAGGTGGGCGCGCCGGTAGTCACCCATGACGATCTTCGCCTGGTCCGGCGTGTAGCGCTCACAGATCTGCTTGATGAGCAGCCGCAGCATCGCGGACTTACCGGACTCGCTCTCACCGAACACGATGAAGTGCGGGTCCGTCTCGAAGTCGACGAAGACCGGCGAGAGCGACGACTCGTCGATGCCGATCGCGACACCGCGCTCGGGGTGCTCGAAGCCCTTGGGCAGCCGGTCCGACGGCAGCATGGTGGGCAGCAGCCGTACGGCCGGAGCGTGGTTGCCCTGCCAGTTGTCGTTGATGCCGCGGATGAGGATCGACTGCGCCTCGGACAGGTCCTCCGTCTCCGAGGATCCGTCGACTCGGGGCAGCGCCGCCATGAAGTGCAGCTTGTCCTGGGTCAGACCACGGCCCGGGACGGTGGCGGGGACGTTCTGCGCGACCTTGCGGTCGATCTCCGACTCCGTCGGGTCACCGAGGCGCAGCTCGATCCGGTTCTGCAGCATGTCCTTGAGCGCGGGCCGCACTTCGGTGTAGCGGCTCGCCGTCAGGATCACGTGCACACCGAAGCCGAGGCCACGCGTGGCGATCTCCGTGACGGTGGCCTCGAGCATCTCGTAGTCCGTCTTGAAGGTCGCCCAGCCGTCGATGACGAGGAAGACGTCACCCCAGGGCTGGTCCGGCAGCTGGCCCGCGTTCCGGCGCTGCCGGTAGGTCTGCACCGAGTCGACGTTGTTCGCGCGGAAGTACTCCTCCCGCGCGTTCAGGATCCCCTCGACCTCGCTGACCGTACGGCGCACCTTCTCGGCGTCGAGACGGTTGGCGACCCCGCCGACGTGCGCCAGCTCCTCCATCGAGATCAGACCGCCACCGCCGAAGTCCAGGCAGTAGAACTGCACTTCGGAGGGGGTGTGGGTCAGGGCGAACGACGAGATGAGCGTGCGCAGCAGGGTCGACTTGCCGGACTGCGGACCACCGACGAACAGACCGTGACCGGCACCGCCCGCGAAGTCCCGGTACAGCACGTCACGCCGCTGCTCGAACGGCTTGTCCACCAGACCGACCGGCACGTTGAGCCGGCCGAGCGCCGTGTAGTCGGGCGCGGTCAGGCCGCGCTCCGGGCTGACGGCGAGCTGGGGCAGGAGCTGCTCCAGCGAGGGCGCCTCCTCCAGCGGGGGCAGCCACACCTGGTGGGCGGGCGGGCCCTGGTTGATCATCCGGCCGACGAGGACGTCGAGGACGGTGTCGGCGAGCGCGTCGTCCACCCGGTTGTCGGGCTCCGGCTCCTCGATCACCGGCTGCGGGGGCAGCGCCACCTGCTCCGCCGAGAACAGCGCGGGCCGCAGCTGCGTCGAGCGGTGCACCCGGGACGGGCCCTCGCCGTGGTACGGCCCCGACACGTACGCCGCCTTGAAGCGGACCATGGTGTCGGTGTCGTAGCGCAGGTAACCCGAGCCGGGGATCGACGGCAGGTGATAGGCGTCCGGGACACCGATCGCCGTACGGGACTCGGCGGCGGAGAAGGTACGCAGACCGATGCGGTACGACAGGTACGTGTCCAGGCCGCGCAGCTTGCCCTCCTCCAGGCGCTGCGACGCCAGGAGCAGGTGGACACCCAGCGAACGGCCGATACGACCGATCTGGATGAACATGTCGATGAAGTCCGGCTTGGCCGTGAGGAGTTCGGAAAACTCGTCGAGCACGATCACCAGCGAGGCCATCGGCTCCAGCGCGGCACCCGCCGCCCGGGCCTTCTCGTAGTCGTGCAGGTTGGCATAGTTGCCCGCCGAGCGCAGCAGCTCCTGACGGCGCTGCGTCTCACCCATGATCGAGTCACGCATACGGTCGACGAGGGTGAGGTCGTCCGCGAGGTTGGTGATCACGGCCGCGGTGTGCGGCATGTCCGCCATGCCCGCGAAGGTCGCGCCGCCCTTGAAGTCCGCGAGGATGAAGTTCAGCGTCTCCGAGGAGTGCGTCACCGCGAGACCGAGCACCAGCGTACGCAGCACCTCGGACTTACCGGAACCGGTGGCGCCGACGCACAGACCGTGCGGGCCCATGCCCTCCTGCGAGGCCTCCTTGAGGTCCAGCATGACCGGCTCGCCGTTCTCGCCGACACCGATCGGCACGCGCAGCCGCTCGTGCAGCGTACGAGGACGCCAGGTGCGGGAGACGTCGACGGTGCCCGCGTCGCCGATGCCCATGAGGTCGGTGAAGTCCAGGTTGGACAGAAGGGGTTCGCCCTCCTCCGCGGAGCCGACCCGGAAGGGGGCCAGCTGCCGCGCCAGCGACTCGGCCTGCGCCGGGTTCAGCAGGTCGGGCTTGCCGGTGTACGCGGACTCGTGGCCGACGAACAGCCGCATCCGGTCCGGCTTCACATACGCCGTCAGACCGGCGCGCAGCTCCTCCTCCAGTTCGCCGGGAGCGATCTCCAGGAAGGTGACACCCTGGAGTCCCTCGCTGCCGGCGAGCTCGGAGTCCGGCGGCACGGTGCCGCCGTCGAGCACCACGATCAGGTGCGGCTGGTCGTAGACGGGGGTCGCCTCACGGTTCCAGCGGGGCCTGTCGTCCAGCTGGTCCGCGAGCGCCTCCTCCAGCTCACCGAGGTCGTCGAAGAGGAGCCGGGCCGAGCCCGCTCCGTCCTTCGCCTTCGGGTGCTGGCTGTGCGGCAGCCACTTGATCCAGTCCCAGTCCGCCGCCGCGGAAGGGTGTGCCACCACGGCGATCAACAGGTCCTCGGGCGAGTGCAGCGTCGCCAACTGGGACAGGGTCGCACGGGCGTTGCCGTAGACCGTGTCGGTTTCTCCGCAGATCGTCACGTGGTAGAAGGCACGCAGCGAGATGGAGACGGGCAGGTCGTGCAGACTGCCGTGCGCGTCCAGGAAGGCCTTCATGGCCGCCGCGGTCAGCGGCTCCAACTCGTCCTTGGGAGCCGTCTCCGGCGCGACGAGCGGGGTGTTCAGCTGCTGGACACCGCGACCGATCCGTACGGACGCGAAGTCCGCGTCGATCGGACGCCGCTCCCACAGACGCCTGCTGTCCGCCGCCACCGCCCACAGCTGCTCCGGGTCGGGGTGCTGGAAGAGCTGGCTGCGGCGCTGCAGTTCAGCGGTCTTGTGCACGTCCTTGCGGACCTGCTCGAGGTAGCGGAAGTAGTCCCGCCGGTCCTGGGCCATGCCCGCCCCGGGGCCCTGGCGGGCCTTGGCGAACTGGGCGATCATCATGGCCAGGGTCGAGGCGAGCATGAGCCCACCGACGACCTTCATGTAGGACTGGCCGGCTGTGAAGAAGAAGGCGACGGAACCAAGCATGCCCATCATGGGCAGCATGTTCATCAGCATGCTGTCGTCGCCCTCGCGCGGAATCTCGGGCGGCGTCTCGAGTTTTACCTCGCCGTCCGGGACGGCCGGGGGCACTGTCCGCGGTGGTCGTTTGATGATGACGACGCTCACCGATGCACTCATCCTTCGCGATTGATACGTGATACGTCCTGGCACCGACGCCCCCGTGTACCGCGACGTGTTCTCGTTCGCGTAGGCGTCGTTCGCGTAGGCGTCGATCCTACTGATGCGTGGAGTGCCCGAGTGAGGCAGGCGGATGGAGATGCGGCGCAGGTCCTGGGAGGAATGGGGGAGGTAGGTCCTGTGCCGGGTGCCGCAACGGATATGGTGGCGCTCCGCGTCGTACGAGCGGCGCGAGGAAGCCTTGTCTAGCAGGGGGAACACCAGGTGAGCACGGGGACTTCGACAGGTTTCTGCCGAATCACCATCGCAGCACCGGACAGCCGTGTAGATGTCGCGCTGCCGGAGGACCTGCCGATCCAGGACCTCTTTCCTGAGATCATCAGGCTCTCGGGCCTGGTCCAGTCGGACACCAGCCCCTCCGGTTATCACCTTGTGACCCGCGAGGGCCAAGTACTCGACGCGAGCCGTTCGTTGCTCGAGCACCGGGTCAGAGACGGCGAGGTGCTGCTGCTGCGCACTTTCGCCGATTCGCTGCCGCCGGCCGTCCACGACGACGTGGTGGACGCGATCGCCGCCGCGGTCAAGCAGGACATGCGCAGCTGGAACGACAACCTGATGCGGGTGGCCGGCCTCGTCGCGGGGTCGCTGCTGCTGATCATGCTCGGCTTCGTCTTCTGGTTCGCGGATCCGATCCGGCACGACATGCACGGCCTCCAGGGCATCCTCGCCGGCGTGACCGCGCTCGCCCTGACGGCACTCGCCGGTGTGCGGGCCCGGGTCTACGAGGACCGGGGCTCCGCCGTCGCGCTCGGCATCTCGGCGCTGCCGCACGCGCTCATCGCTGGCTCCGGTGCCATCGCCCAGGACGCGGGTGAAGGGCCCGGCCGGATCCAGTTCCTCGTCGGCTGTGTCGCCGTACTCCTCTTCTCCGTCGTACTGATCATGCTGCTGCCGCAGGGAGACGCCCCGTTCGTGGCCGCCGCGCTGGCCTCCGCGATCGGCACGCTCGCCGTGTTCTGCGGTGTGCTCACCCAGGCGGAGCCGCGGGAGATCGCCGCCGGCACCTCGGTCGTCGCCCTCGCGGTCGTCGGCTTCCTGCCCGGCTGGTCGGCCCGCTTCGCCAAGCTGCCGATCGGCTTCCGCAACCCCGAGGACCTCGCCCGGGCCCGTCGTGAAGGCGACGAGGGCGACCTCGAGGCCGTCGACGTCCAGCGCATCGTCGCCCAGACCAGCCGCGGCCACGAACTGCTGCTCGGCCTGGTCGGCGGTTGCGCCGCCGTCATCATCGGCGCGGGCGGCGCGGTGCTCGGCTTCAGCAGCAGCGGCTGGGCCCAGCTGCTGGCCCTGTGCACCGGCCTCGCCGCGATGCTGCGGGCGCGGCTGTTCCGCTACACCGCCCAGGTGACCTGCCTGTTCGTGGCCGGTGTCGTCACCCTCGCCCTGCTGGTCCTCGGCCTCGCGATCTCGCCGCCGGCCGACATCATCATGGAGCTGCTCCAGAACAACTCCGGCCCGGTCAACGTACGGACCCTGTGGCTCGGCGCCTCGGTCGGGGCCGGCGTGCTGCTGCTGATCGCGATCGCCCTGATCGTGCCGAAGAAGGGGCTCTCCCCCTTCTGGGGCCGCATGCTGGACCTCGCCGACTCGCTGGTGCTGCTGTCCCTGGTGCCGATCTGCCTGGCCGTCCTCGACATCTACGCCAAGGTCCGCGGCGGTCTCTGACCTGCGCGGCACCGCGGGGGAGCGCCGGTCAGGGGCGTGCCCGTGTGCTGGTACGCTGTGTAACGGCCGTTTGTGTACGCGCCTCCGGGTTCGCCTGGGGGATGCGCCCAGCGGATCCCCGCCTCCCGAGTAACGGAAGCTCCCCCGAGACACAGACCGGGGGCACTCGGTGGCCACTCAAAGACTACGAGGAGTACGCGTGCCGCTCGACGCCGCTACGAAGAAGCAGATCATCACCGAGTTCGGCCAGAAGGAGGGCGACACCGGCTCCCCCGAGGTCCAGGTCGCCATGCTTTCGCGCCGGATCTCGGACCTGACCGAGCACCTCAAGACCCACAAGCACGACCACCACTCCCGTCGTGGTCTGCTGATCCTGGTCGGTCAGCGTCGCCGCCTTCTCCAGTACCTGGCGAAGAAGGACATCCAGCGCTTCCGTACGCTGGTCGACCGCCTCGGCATCCGCCGTGGTGCGGCGGGCGCCAAGTAAGACGCCGTGAGGGGAGCGGTTCCCGGAGAGATCGGGAGCCGCTCCCTTTGCTGTACGTGCGGAACGTCAACCGTGCGTGCGGAAACATGCGGAGTGTCACACGCGCTTTGTAGTGTGGTAGCACAACGCCATACGGACGACACAGCACGACAAGAAGAGGAGAAGCGCGCCTAGCCGCCGCCGGTCCTCGGTAGTGGCCCCCGGGGGAAGCGAGCCCCGGGTGCTTCGATCGAAGACCGGCCCGCACCGCACGGAGCGCTTCTCCGCAGCCGTCCCCCTGCCACACGGGCAGCGACGGGACGAAAGACGACAAGTATCGGAGAAAACGCTAGTGGAGAACGAGACCCACTACGCCGAGGCCGTTATCGACAACGGTTCCTTCGGCACCCGCACCATCCGCTTCGAGACGGGCCGCCTGGCCAAGCAGGCCGCCGGCTCCGCCGTGGCGTACCTGGACGACGACACCATGGTGCTGTCGGCCACCACCGCCTCCAAGAACCCCAAGGACCAGCTCGACTTCTTCCCCCTGACGGTGGACGTCGAGGAGCGGATGTACGCCGCCGGCAAGATCCCCGGCAGCTTCTTCCGGCGTGAGGGCCGGCCGTCCGAGGACGCCATCCTCACCTGCCGCCTCATCGACCGCCCGCTGCGCCCGTCCTTCAAGAAGGGCCTGCGCAACGAGATCCAGGTCGTCGCCACGATCATGGCGCTCAACCCCGACCACCTGTACGACGTCGTGGCGATCAACGCCGCGTCCGCGTCCACGCAGCTGGCCGGTCTGCCCTTCTCCGGCCCGATCGGCGGCGTCCGCGTCGCGCTGATCAACGGCCAGTGGGTGGCCTTCCCGACGCACTCCGAGCTCGAGGACGCCGTCTTCGACATGGTCGTCGCGGGCCGCACCCTGGAGGACGGCGATGTCGCGATCATGATGGTCGAGGCCGAGGCCACCGAGAAGACCATCCAGCTGGTCAAGGGCGGCGCCGAGGCTCCGACCGAGGAGGTCGTCGCCGCCGGTCTGGAGGCCGCGAAGCCCTTCATCAAGGTCCTGTGCAAGGCCCAGGCCGACCTCGCCGCGAAGGCCGCCAAGCCGACCGGCGAGTTCCCGATCTTCCTGGACTACCAGGACGACGTCCTCGAGGCCCTCACCGCCGCCGTCAAGCCGGAGCTCGCCTCCGCGCTGACCATCGCCGGCAAGCAGGAGCGCGAGTCCGAGCTGGACCGCGTCAAGGCGCTCGCCGCCGAGAAGCTCCTGCCGGAGTTCGAGGGCCGCGAGAAGGAGATCTCCGCCGCGTACCGCTCGCTGACCAAGACCCTGGTCCGTGAGCGCGTCATCAAGGAGAAGAAGCGCATCGACGGCCGCGGTGTCACCGACATCCGCACGCTGGCCGCCGAGGTCGAGGCCATCCCGCGCGTGCACGGCTCCGCGGTGTTCGAGCGTGGCGAGACCCAGATCCTGGGCGTCACCACCCTCAACATGCTCCGCATGGAGCAGCAGCTGGACACCCTCTCCCCGGTGACCCGCAAGCGCTACATGCACAACTACAACTTCCCGCCGTACTCCACCGGCGAGACCGGCCGCGTCGGCTCCCCGAAGCGCCGCGAGATCGGCCACGGCGCCCTCGCCGAGCGCGCCCTCGTGCCGGTCCTGCCGACGCGCGAGGAGTTCCCCTACGCGATCCGCCAGGTCTCCGAGGCGCTGAGCTCCAACGGCTCGACGTCCATGGGCTCGGTCTGCGCCTCCACCATGTCGCTGCTGAACGCCGGTGTGCCGCTCAAGGCCCCCGTCGCCGGTATCGCCATGGGTCTGATCTCCCAGGAGATCGAGGGCGAGACGCACTACGTCACCCTCACCGACATCCTCGGTGCGGAGGACGCCTTCGGCGACATGGACTTCAAGGTCGCCGGCACCAAGGAGTTCGTGACCGCCCTCCAGCTCGACACCAAGCTGGACGGCATCCCGGCCTCCGTCCTGGCCGCCGCCCTGAAGCAGGCCCGTGACGCCCGCCTCCACATCCTCGACGTGATGATGGAAGCGATCGACACGCCGGACGAGATGTCCCCGAACGCCCCGCGGATCATCACCGTCAAGATCCCCGTGGACAAGATCGGCGAGGTCATCGGCCCCAAGGGCAAGATGATCAACCAGATCCAGGAGGACACCGGCGCCGAGATCACGATCGAGGACGACGGCACGATCTACATCGGTGCCGCTGACGGCCCGTCCGCCGAGGCCGCCCGCACCACGATCAACGGCATCGCCAACCCGACGATGCCCGAGGTCGGCGAGCGCTACCTGGGCACGGTCGTGAAGACGACCACCTTCGGTGCGTTCGTCTCGCTCCTGCCCGGCAAGGACGGTCTGCTGCACATCTCGCAGATCCGCAAGCTGGCCGGCGGCAAGCGCGTGGAGAACGTCGAGGACGTCCTCGGTGTGGGCCAGAAGGTCCAGGTCGAGATCGCCGAGATCGACTCCCGCGGCAAGCTCTCCCTCATCCCCGTGATCGAGGGCGAGGGCGAGTCCGACAGCGACTCCGCCGACGACAAGAAGGACGACGCCGACAAGTGACGTCGAGTAGCTCCACGGCGACGGCCCGCACCTCTTCGGAGGCGCGGGCCGTCGCCCGTACCCAAACCCTGATCAAGGGCGCAGGCGGCATCGGCACGGTCCGCAAGACCACCCTCCCGGGCGGCCTGCGCGTCGTCACCGAGACCCTGCCCTCGGTCCGCTCGGCGACCTTCGGCATCTGGGCACACGTCGGCTCCCGCGACGAGACCCCGGCCCTGAACGGCGCCACGCACTACCTGGAGCACCTGCTCTTCAAGGGCACCACCCGCAGGTCCGCCCTGGACATCTCCTCCGCCATCGACGCCGTCGGCGGCGAGATGAACGCGTTCACGGCGAAGGAGTACACGTGCTACTACGCGCGCGTGCTCGACGCCGACCTGCCGCTGGCCATAGACGTCGTCTGCGACATGCTGACGGGCTCGCTCATCCTCGAAGAGGACGTCAACGTCGAGCGGGGCGCCATCCTCGAAGAGATCGCCATGACCGAGGACGACCCGGGCGACTGCGTGCACGACCTGTTCGCGCACACCATGTTCGGCGACAACCCCCTCGGCCGCCCGGTCCTCGGCACGGTCGACACGGTCAACGCCCTCACCGCCGACCGCATCCGCCGCTTCTACAAGAAGCACTACGACCCGACCCACCTGGTCGTGGCGGCCGCGGGCAACATCGACCACAACAAGGTCGTACGGCAGGTCCGCGCGGCCTTCGAGAAGGCGGGCGCCCTCAAGAGCCTGGACGCCACGCCCATCGCCCCGCGCGACGGCCGCCGCGCCCTGCGCACCGCGGGCCGCGTCGAGCTCATCGGCCGCAAGACCGAGCAGGCGCACGTCGTCCTCGGCATGCCCGGACTGTCCCGCACGGACGAGCGCCGCTGGGCCCTGGGCGTCCTGAACACGGCACTGGGCGGCGGCATGTCCTCCCGTCTGTTCCAGGAGGTCCGCGAGAAGCGCGGCCTGGCCTACAGCGTGTACTCGTACACCTCCGGCTTCGCCGACTGCGGTCTGTTCGGCGTGTACGCGGGCTGCAGGCCGTCGCAGGTGCACGACGTGCTGAAGATCTGCCGCGACGAACTCGACCACGTCGCCGAACACGGCCTGCCCGACGACGAGATCGGCCGCGCCATCGGCCAGCTCAAGGGCTCCACCGTCCTCGGCCTGGAGGACACCGGCGCGCTCATGAACCGCATCGGCAAGAGCGAGCTGTGCTGGGGCGAGCAGATGTCCGTCGACGACATGCTGGCCCGGATAGCGTCGGTCACCCCGGACGACGTCCGCGCGGTCGCCCGCGAGATCCTGGGACAGCGGCCCTCGCTGTCGGTCATCGGCCCGCTGAAGGACAAGCAGGCGTCCCGGCTGCACGACGCGGTCGCCTGACCCGCCCGCCCTCGGAACATCCGACGTAAGGAACCAAGACAGATGAGCAAGCTGCGCGTGGCGGTCCTCGGTGCCAAGGGCCGTATCGGCTCCGAGGCCGTACGGGCGGTCGAGGCCGCCGAGGACATGGAGCTGGTCGCCGCCCTGAGCCGGGGCGACAAGCTGGAGACCCTGGCGGAGACGGGCGCCCAGGTCGCCGTCGAACTGACCACGCCGGACTCGGTGATGGCCAACCTCGACTACTGCGTCGGCCACGGCATCCACGCCGTCGTAGGCACGACGGGCTGGACCGACGAGCGCCTCGCGCAGCTGAACGGCTGGCTCGACCGCTCCCCGGAGACCGGCGTCCTCATCGCGCCGAACTTCTCCATCGGGGCCGTCCTGACGATGAAGTTCGCGCAGATCGCGGCGCCCTACTTCGAGTCGGTCGAGGTGGTCGAGCTGCACCACCCGAAGAAGGTGGACGCCCCGAGCGGTACGGCCACGCGCACCGCCCAGCTCATCGCCGAGGCCCGCCGCGCCGCCGGCACGGCCCCGGCACCGGACGCCACGACCACGGCCCTGGACGGCGCGCGCGGCGCGAACGTCGACGGCGTCCCGGTCCACGCGGTCCGCCTGCGCGGCCTCCTGGCCCACCAGGAGGTCCTCCTCGGTGGCGAGGGCGAGACCCTCACCATCCGCCACGACTCCCTCCACCACAGCAGCTTCATGCCGGGCATCCTGCTCGGCGCGCGCCGCGTGGTGACCACTCCGGGCCTGACCTTCGGCCTGGAGCACTTCCTGGACCTCGGCTGACACGAGGCCCTGAGAACATGCGCGCGAAGATCTCCTACGCCATAACGGCCGCCGTCCTGGTCGTCTACTTCGTCCTGGTCGGCAGCCGTGGCGTGATGCTCATCCAGTCCGGCACGGTCCTCACCGTCACCTTCGGGGTGGCGGTGCTGATCCTGCCGGTGATCGGCCTGTGGTTCCTGTGGAAGAACACCCAGTTCGTCCGCAAGGCCAACGCCCTCGCCGCCGCCCTCGACGCCGAGGGCGGCCTGCCCGTCGACGAGCTGAAGCGCACCCCCGGCGGCCGCATCGACCGTGACTCGGCCGACGAGGTCTTCGCCAGGCGCAAGGCCGAGACGGAAGCCGCCCCCGACGACTGGCGCAGCTGGTTCCGCCTCGCCATCGCCTATCACGACGCCCGCGACACCCCGCGCGCCCGCAAGGCGATGCAGAGGGCCATCGCCCTGCACGAGGGCAGGACCGTCGAGGCCTGAGCCGTACGACGACTGCGCCGTACGACGACTGCTCAGGCATACGCGAAGGGGCCGGCCCGCACTCGCTGCGGACCGGCCCCTTCGACGTACGTCCCCTCGGGTCAGCCGCGCGGGCTCTCCGCGGCCCACGCCTCGATCGCGTCGGCGGCCCGGTCGAATGCTGCGACCCGCCCCAGGAAGTCCGCATTGTGCGTGGTCATCAGCACCGGCATGTCATCCGCCGCACGACCCCGCTGTACGAGCATCAGCGCCTGCCCCTGCACCGTCCGCGGCAGCCCCAGCCAGCGCACCGGCTGCTGCACCGTCCGCACGGCGTCGACCTGCTCCCAGGGCGTCGTACGAGTCATGAGGAACCCCACTTGGCGCAGCCCGCGCGCGCTGACCCACACGCCCATGCGCAGCAGCCGCAGGGCACCGGCAATGACGAGCAGCGCGATGCCGAAGACGACAGCCGCCTCGGTCACCGTGCCGGTCAGGGCGATGATGACCGCGGCGAACAGCACGTACGAGGCGAGCAGCAGCCACAGTGCTGCCACGCCCACCCGCCAGGGACCGGGACGGTAGGGGCGCCGCCAGCGGTCACGGTCCTCGAAGGGCAGCGCGACATCGTCGGCTGCCTCGAATGCGCGGTCGGCCGTCAGGAAGGGCAGGGGCACGGCTGGTCCTCACTCATCCATGCGTGGGCTGTGCCCGGTGAGGTTATCGACCGGCGTCCCTGGTCACCACTCTTGGGGGTCCGGTTGAGTCAGCGCCCCTGGGAGGCCTGTGACTGCTGAGTCCGAGTGGCGGTGTCGGTGGACAGCGCCGGCATGCCGAGCACCAGTGAGCCCACCAGCCCGGCGACGATGGTGAGTCCCAGCAGCCAGCGCCCGGCTATCTGACCGATGGACGCCCGCTCAGGGGGTGGGGGAGTGACATCGCTGCGGAACCTGTCAGCCTCGGCAAGGAAGGCGAACGGGACGGGCTCGCGCCGACGGAACATCGGAGGCTTCTCCTCTCGGGGTCGTGTGGGTGACCGTCACCAACACAGACGGGCGAGCGCCCCAAGAGGTGCCCGGTTTCGCCGAATTCACAGAAATTCGCCGAAGTTCGCCGCCGTATGTCGCGACCCGGCACCGAACGCCCCGTTGTCAGTGCCGGGCCGTAGAGTGGGCGCCGCCCAGCGAAGTGATGGAAGGACCCTCCGAGCCGTGACCGACACCCCCGCCGACGACCTCAAGCCCAGCTTCCGCAGCGACGTCACCGTCGAGCTGGTCAAGCACAGCGCGGCCGACTCCGACGTGCTGTGGGCCGCCCGCGTCTCCACCGCCGGTGAGCAGTCCCTGGAGGAGCTGCAGAAGGACCCCGAGCGCTCCAAGGGCCTGATCAACTACCTGATGCGGGACCGGCACGGCAGCCCCTTCGAGCACAACTCGATGACCTTCTTCATCAGTGCCCCGATCTTCGTCTTCCGCGAGTTCATGCGGCACCGCGTGGGCTGGTCGTACAACGAGGAGAGCGGCCGCTACCGCGAGCTCCAGCCCGTCTTCTACGTCCCCGGCGAGTCCCGCAAGCTGGTCCAGGAGGGCCGCCCCGGCAAGTACGTCTTCGTCGAAGGCACCCAGGCCCAGCAGGAGCTGGTCGGCCGAGTCATGGAGGACTCGTACCGGGAGTCGTACGAGGCCTACCAGGAGATGCTCGCCGCCGGCGTCGCCCGCGAGGTCGCCCGCGCGGTCCTCCCGGTCGGCCTGTTCTCCTCGATGTACGCCACCTGTAACGCCCGCTCCCTGATGCACTTCCTCGGCCTGCGCACCCAGCACGAGCTGGCCAAGGTCCCGTCCTTCCCGCAGCGGGAGATCGAGATGGTCGGCGAGAAGATGGAGGCGGAGTGGGCCAAGCTCATGCCGCTGACGTACGCCGCCTTCAATGCGAACGGTCGTGTGGCGCCGTAACGCAGCCAAGTTCGCCGACCGGGCAGGGCCGCACGGACCAGCCTCACGAAGTGTCCGTATTGCGGCATTTAGAGAAGTTCATCTAGCCTGATCAAACGGACCCGGCACTGCTTGAACCCCCGAGCAGGCAGTGCCGGGTTCCATCTTTGTCCGGACTTTTCCGTACCCCCCTAGGGCAGACCAGGCCGTGCGCAACGAGTAGCGTGTAACCCATGGCTCCGACCTCCACTCCGCAGACCCCCTTCGGGCGGGTCCTCACCGCCATGATCACGCCCTTCACGGCGGACGGCGCACTTGATCTCGACGGCGCGCAGCGGCTCGCCACGCACCTGGTGGACGCAGGCAACGACGGCCTGATCATCAACGGCACCACCGGTGAGTCGCCCACCACCAGTGACGCGGAGAAATCGGACCTGGTACGAGCGGTACTGGAGGCAGTCGGAGACCGTGCCCACGTCGTGGCCGGCGTCGGCACCAACGACACCCACCACAGCCTCGAGCTCGCCCGCACGGCGGAGAAGGTGGGCGCACACGGGCTCCTGGTGGTCACGCCGTACTACAACAAGCCCCCGCAGGAGGGCCTGTACCGGCACTTCAAGGCCATCGCCGACGCCACCGAGCTGCCGGTCATGCTCTACGACATCCCCGGCCGCAGCGGCGTCCCGATCAACACCGAGACGATCGTCCGCCTCGCCGAGCACCCGCGGATCGTCGCCAACAAGGACGCCAAGGGCGACCTCGGCCGAGCCAGCTGGGCCATCGCCCGCTCCGGCCTCGCCTGGTACTCCGGCGACGACATGCTGAACCTGCCGCTGCTCTCCGTGGGCGCGGTCGGTTTCGTCTCGGTCGTCGGTCACGTGGTCACCCCGGATCTGCGCGCGCTCGTCGAGGCGTACGTCTCCGGCGACGTCCAGAAGGCCACCGAGATCCACCAGAAGCTGCTCCCGGTCTACACCGGCATGTTCCGCACCCAGGGCGTCATGACCACCAAGGCCGCGCTCGCCCTCCAGGGCCTGCCCGCCGGACCACTGCGCGCGCCGATGGCGGAGTGCTCACCCGAGGAGATCGAGCAGCTCAAGATCGATCTTGCTGCAGGCGGGGTACAGCTCTAGCACGAGACTTCGCGCGCCCGGGCGCGCACCAGACTTCACAACTGAATAGGCAGGCCACCGGTGCCTGCACCCCACAACGACAACTGCTTCTGCACGAACGTCACGCGCGCCACGTGCCCAACCGGTACGTGGCGCGCGTGGTGAGGAGAGTCTTTTGAGTCATCCGCATCCTGAACTCAGCGCGCCCCCGCCGCTCCCCGAAGGCGGCCTGCGGGTCACCCCGCTCGGCGGCCTCGGCGAAATCGGCCGAAACATGACGGTCTTCGAGTACGGCGGCCGCCTGTTGATCGTCGACTGCGGAGTGCTCTTCCCAGAGGAGGAGCAGCCCGGAATCGACCTGATCCTGCCGGACTTCTCGTCCATCCGGGACCGCCTCGACGACATCGAGGGCATCGTCCTCACCCATGGCCACGAGGACCACATCGGCGGCGTCCCCTTCCTCCTCCGTGAGAAGCCGGACATCCCGCTGATCGGCTCCAAGCTGACCCTCGCCCTCATCGAGGCCAAGCTCCAGGAGCACCGCATCCGCCCGTACACCCTCGAGGTGGCGGAGGGTAACCGCGAGCGCATCGGCCCCTTCGACTGCGAGTTCGTCGCGGTCAATCACTCCATCCCGGACGCCTTGGCGGTCGCGATCCGCACACCCGCCGGCATGGTGGTCCACACAGGCGACTTCAAGATGGACCAGCTACCGCTGGACAACCGTCTGACGGATCTCCACGCCTTCGCGCGCCTGAGTGAGGAGGGAATCGACCTCCTCCTCTCCGACTCCACGAACGCGGAGGTCCCGGGCTTCACCGCGCACGAGCGCGACATCTCCAACGTCCTGCGCCAGGTCTTTGCGGGCGCTCGCAAGCGGATCATCGTGGCAAGCTTCGCCAGCCACATCCACCGCATCCAGCAGATCCTGGACGCGGCCCACGAGTACGGCCGCCGGGTCGCCTTCGTCGGCCGCTCGATGGTCCGCAACATGGGCATCGCCAGGGACCTGGGCTACCTGAAGGTCCCCCCGGGCCTGGTGGTCGACGTCAAGACGCTCGACGACCTCCCGGACAGCGAGGTCGTGCTGGTCTGCACGGGCTCGCAGGGCGAGCCGATGGCAGCCCTGTCGAGGATGGCGAACAGGGACCACCAGATCCGGATCGTCCAAGGCGACACCGTGATTCTCGCGTCCTCCCTGATCCCCGGCAACGAGAACGCGGTCTACCGCGTGATCAACGGCCTGACCCGCTGGGGCGCCAACGTCGTCCACAAGGGCAACGCCAAGGTCCACGTCTCGGGCCACGCCTCGGCCGGCGAGCTGCTGTACTTCTACAACATCTGCCGCCCGAAGAACCTGATGCCGGTGCACGGCGAATGGCGCCACCTGCGCGCCAACGCCGAACTCGGCGCCCTGACCGGCGTCCCGCACGACCGCATCGTCATCGCCGAGGACGGCGTCGCCGTCGACCTCATCGAGGGCAGGGCGAAGATCTCCGGCAAGGTGCAGGCGGGTTACGTGTACGTCGACGGCCTGTCGGTCGGCGACGTGGGCGAACCGGCGCTCAAGGACCGCAAGATCCTGGGCGACGAGGGCATCATCTCGGTCTTCGTGGTGGTGGACTCCTCCACCGGCAAGATCACGGGCGGCCCGCACATCCAGGCCCGCGGCTCCGGCATCGAGGACTCCGCCTTCGGGGAGGTCATCCCGAAGATCACGGAGACGCTGGAGCGGTCGGCCCAGGACGGCGTGGTCGAACCCCACCAGCTGCAGCAGCTGGTGCGCCGCTCCCTGGGCAAGTGGGTCTCGGACACCTATCGCCGCAGGCCGATGATCCTCCCTGTGGTGGTGGAGGTCTGACGGTCCGTCGGACGCACGACCGTGTGAACCCGGAGCGGGGCGCCTCGATTTGCATCGAGGCGCCCCGCTCCAGTACGTTTACGGCTCCGCCTGAACGGGAACCCGGCCACCTCGTGCGCCGGAACCAGTCCCCGCAGGGGGCGGGAATTCCGACTCAGAATCTCTGATAAAGTCGGAACCGCCGGAAAGGGAAACGCGAGAGCGGAAACCTGGAAAGCGCCGAGGAAATCGGATCGAAAAGATCTGATAGAGTCGGAAACGCAAGACCGAAGGGAAGCGCCCGGAGGAAAGCCCGAGAGGGTGAGTACAAAGGAAGCGTCCGTTCCTTGAGAAC